>NZ_JBVAPC010000001.1:0-940325 GCF_055330205.1 Shinella sp. R2-11
TGCGGCTGAAGGCGGAGGCGATGCTCCCGGTTCTCGCCCCGAGGTTGTTCGGCTTTCGTCCCGCGACCATGCGCGCGTGCTTGAGCTGCTGGAAAATCCGCTCAAGCCCAACGCAAAGCTGCGGGCGGCAATTGCGGCGTTTCCCGACATCCTATGACACTGCTCTCCTGGAGAGAGGAGGCCATCGCGAAATCGCACGATCATCAGTCCGACGCCAAGGGCGCGCGGGCGGCGCGATGGTATGCCAGCTATGGGGTCGAGCCGCTTGAGAGCCACCCGCCCACGCGGGTCATGCCGCTCGCCACCGCCACGCGGCAGGGCGGCTGCGGTTGAGGTAGAGGGTGCCGGCCGGGTGCCGCGCTCGCGTTGAGCATCGTCCATCGGCGCAGAGCATGACGGGCTTCTTCAACAAGGAGCCTGACCATGCAGCACCTCAATCTCGACACACCCGTCAGCCCGCTGCGCCAGCGACTGATCGACGATATGAACATGCGTCATTTCTCACGCGAGACGCAGCGCAACTACCTCCGCGACATCGGACGCCTGGCGACTTTCCTCGGTCGTTCACCTGACACGGCTACTGCCGACGACCTGCGCCGGTTCCAGATCGAGCAGCAGGATGATCTGCTCATAGCTTGAGGCTGCCGTCGATAGCCGCGCTGAATGATTTCCGTCGGACAGACCAATCTGGCGTGGGCGAGCCTTCCGCCCGTGGGTGGAAGGCGGTGCTTATTCCTCGATTTCCATGTTGGCATGGATGTTGGAGGCCCCGTCGACGGCGTCTCCGTTCACCCATATCTGGCATGTGATGTCGACATGCGTGTCCGGCACGAGAACGCCGCCGATCTCGGCGCCCAGCGTCACCTGTTCGCCGGGCCGGATGGCATAGGCTTCCGAATACAGGCTGACGGTCGCGAACTCGTCTTCCGTCGTATAGAAGCCATCGGCCTTGATCGTGAACTCAACGACGATCTCCACGTCCTCGAACGAGCAGCCGTAGTAGACGGTCGTGATGACATGGGTGAGGCTCGACACGTGGTGCGGCATGATGCAGCTTGCTCCGTCCTCGGACAGGCAGGGCGCATCGACATTGAAACAATCCTTCAGGTTTGCTGCGTCGGTCATGGCTTGTAACTCCGGGTTAGGGGTCAGGACCGCGTCGGTCCGATCTGCATATGGATGTGGTTGTTGTGGTCGCTGCGGTATTTCTCACGGTTGGCCGCGTCCTGCCCCCAATAGTCGGGGCAGATCACCATGCCGCCCTCGCCGATCTCGGTCGGGGGCCATGCGTTGGACGGTTTGCATTCGCATTCGTAGGTGCCGAAGGCATAGGCGCGCTTGAACAGGTCGAAAGCCACCGGCGAGGTCGAGGGGTCCAGCCTGTAGGTGCCCTTGTCGGTCTCAGGCCGGCTCCCCCAGTCATCCAGCACCGAGATCGAGAATTCGGCGCCGCCCATGTTCCCGGCGATTCCGGCGAGGTCGAGCGCGCGGCCCTCGTTGTGGCAATCGTTCGCCGGCCCCTTGCCATGGCCTATGCCGAGATGCACCACAGCATCGACATCCGCCTTGTCGCCGTTCAGCCAGCGGCCAAGGCGCTCCAGCGCGATCAGCATGCGCAGGTCCAGATTGTCGACCAGGCCGGACAAGGGGTTCGCGATGTTGCGGTACTCGACCTTGCCGATGGTGGAGGGCGAGACGGCGACGCGCTTCTTCGGATCCAGCGACGCGATCGCGCCGTCCGCATCGCGCCGCAGGCTCGTCCAGCTGTCCTTGAAAGCATAGTCGCCCCGGTTCGACTGCCAGATGGCTATGCCCGCCGCCTCGGCTGGTGTCAGGTCTCGCGCGGCCGTCATCAATCCGGCCGGCAGAGGCGCCGGCGCGAAGGAGGATATGGACAGGTCGGTGCCGTCCGAGCGGTCCGCGCCGACGTTGAAGACACGGTAGACGTCGCCCTTGAAGAAATAGACCTCGTCGCCGCCCGGATAGACCGCGGCGTCCACGCCGTCCTCCCATATGCCCTGCCAGTTACCGGCTATGGGTCTGGGATATCCTTCGTCCATTCGGTCATGGGCGATGTCCCAGCGGACATATTCAGGGCCGCGGAACAGGTAGATCTTGCCGTTCGTCCAGTTGATCGCGGCGTCGATGCCGAATTCCCACAATCCCGGCCAGCTTGCGTTTATCTTGCGGACATATTCGACGCTATCGCTATCCTCGTCGTAGCGCGCATATTCGTCGCCGCGGAAGAAGAAGGCTTTCCCGAAGCCCCAATAGACGGCGGCGTCGATCCCGTCCGGCCACAGGCCACTCCAGAACTGTTCTATCGACTGGCCGTCGGCTTCGAACGCGCCGGAAGGCACGTCGTAGCGGGAATAGGTGGAACCGGAAAACAGATAGAGCTTGCTGTTCGGCCATGCGACTGCGGCATCCATCGGAGAACTCCTTCAAGCGGTTGGCTGGTCGTCGGGGGGAAGGTTGGGCATCGGCTCGCAGAGCCAGCCGATCGACTGCATTCCCGGAACGCTGATGGTCGCCGTCTCACGATCGTAACTGCGGCCGAGCAGGCTGAAACCGCCGAATATGGACGAGCCCTCGATGGCGGAACGGTCGCTGTCCGACCATTGCCCGCCGATCTTCAGGTCGCGGATCAGGATGCAGCCGGTCGGCAGATAGGCCATCGGCCCGCTGGCCGCCGCCGCGTCGCAGAAGGAGGCACGCCCATAGTTCGGCACGTACCAACCCGGCAAGTTCAGCAGGACGTTGGACAGCCAGGGCCGCGAGAGCTTGACGAAGCAAAGCCCGAAGCTGATCGAGAACCTGTCGCCCGATATCGGCCTGGCCGTCGCTTCCTGTAATATCGTTTGGTTCAGGTTGGTCGCGACATAGGATAGCGGCGCATCGCTCACCTTCAGCGTGTCGAACTTCCGGGTGAACGGGACGGTTTTCCTGACCATCGGCAGGATTTCCGTGGCGGCGGCGGGCAGGCCGACGGTCCGCACGACCTTTTCCGCCTTGAACCGGGAAAGAACTGATGGCTTCAACGCGGTGATGGCATGCGAACGAAATTCGGCGTCACCGCTGCGGCGCAAGTCCGGGACCACCTCCATCGTATCGAAGGATTGCCGCGGGCTCATGGTACGCAACGATTTCTTCGTCGGACGCCTGTCTAGCCAAGGCTTGTATCTTTGCGGGACCACCTGCCATTTCATCAGCTCCGGATCGATCTTCGGCAGCGTGCCGGACCGAGGCGGCGGGTTGTCGCTTCCGCCTATGCTGATCGAGGTCCAGTTCGAGGTTTCGGCAAGGTCGTACCAGTTGATCGGCGAGGCGTAGACGGGCCTAAACCGGTACATGCCGTTCAGCGCGCCGAGGGTCGGCTCGAAATCGGCGAGCGCCTGGCGCTTGACGAGGCCGAACATGTCGACGGTCTCGGCCTTCGACGCCGTCGAACCCGACAGAAGCAGCATGTACTGGTCGTCGACCGAAAGACTGCGCCTGCGGAACATCGATTCCGTGATCTCGGGAAGCGTGTCCGCGTGGGCGGACATGAACTCGACGGCGAGCGTCGGCGAGACGGTGGCGTCCGCGTCCGACAGCTGGAAAGTATCGTCGGGTATTGGCGTGCCGAACTCGAATGCGATCAGGCCGCCGCCGGCGTCAAGGCCGCCAGCGCGCATATGATTGAGAACGACATTATGCAGGGTAGTGAATACGTCCTGGATTCCGGGCATGGCGCCCTCCCGCTGCGTTCGAGTTGAACGAAGATTCCGGCCTGCTCATTGCTGGCCGGGGTCGTCCAGTTCGGGACCGGCGGGAACGATGTCGCTCAGGAAGCCGACGATCTGCGTTCCCTTGATCTCCAGCGTCTGGCCGTCGAAGGTCGTGCCGCAGTAGGAGTCGGAGTCCCGCGCCTGCCACGCCGACGATTGGCCACTGGCGTTGGAGGAGGCGTGCGAGGCTGCGCCGCCGAAGTTGATGAAGCCCAGCGCAACGCCGCCGCCTCCGCCGCCGCCGGACGAGCCGGAATGGGTCGAGCCCTGCGCGCCGGAATACATGTTGGACAGCGTGGTGCTGTCCGCGCCCCAGTCGGTCGAAGTGATCTTCACGTTGCGGACGACCAGGAATTGCTGCGGGATCATCGGCAGCAGTTTTTCCTGGCTGTCCTTCTGGCCGTCGATGGTGCCGTCGCTGATCGAGTTCTTCTTGGTGCCGACCAGATACCAGTTCTTCAGGTAGAAGAGATCGCTGATCAGCCATGGCCTGACGATGGTGCACAGGCCGTATTCCAGGTCGATGGTCAGGTTCTTGGCGGAATTCTGGAAATTGCTGGAGAAGTGCGCTTCCGACGAGTTCTGCCACGAGGAATCCCGGCTGGAAGAACTTCCTTTGCCGGCAAAGTTTATGAAGCCGAACGAGACGCCGCCGCCGCCGGATGTCTTGGAGGCATGTTTGCTCCACGACTGCTGGCTGGCGGACGAGCTCTGCTGGCCGACATGGGAGCGGTATTCGCTGTTGGTTATCGTCAGGCGCTCGAAGCCCTGGCTGTCCTCGTAGTCGCACCAGTTCGTCGGCATGACCATGGAGTAAGGCATGGCGCCGGGCACGACGCCGGAAAGTCCGAGACTCCAGTTGTCGAACATGTCGCGTGCCTTGGAGATCATGTGCGCCTGCATGGGCACGCCCACCGAGGCGATCGTGTCCAGCGCACGCTCCACTTTGGGTCCGCCTTCAGAGGCGAGGGCGTCGCGGGCGGCGTCGACGATCTGCTGGTAGGTCGCCGATGTCACCGGCCACGCGGCCGCCTTCTGCGGATCCGCCATCGCCGCCGCGTTAGCGACCGCGTAGTCGGCCTTGGCCTTGGCCAGCGCCTGGGCGTTGGTGATGTAGTTCTTGTAGATCTGCTTCTTGCCGATGATGGAGCCGTCCTCGTCCAGCTCGAACAGGACCTTTTCGGCATCCGCGATCCGCTGCTTGACCTCGGGGGCCATTTCTGGCTCCTGTCCGGGCTGCATGCCTTTCAGGATGCTTTCATAGGCGAAGTCGAGATGCCGGCCGGTGGGATATTCGCGGTAGGTGCCGTCACTGGTGACTTCCAGCATGGTCCGGCACAGCAGCGAGGTCTTCCACGCCGCCTGCATGGCGCGGAGGTAACGGTCGTCGGGCGCCGGAACCGAGCCGGGCGCAGCACCCTCGGGCGCGGCCGTGCCGTCGGCCTTGACGGCCTCCCTCAGGCTGGTGCCGCCGGCGGGAGTCCAAGGCTTATAGTAGTCGTCCTTCCAGATAGGCATGCCCAAAAGAAGCTGGGAATAGACCATGGACCCCAAAGGCTTGTCGTCGGTCCGGGCCGGCGACATCTGCTTTATGCGATCGACCAGCGTTTCGAATATCGTGAGTACTGCTGCACCCGGTTCATTTGCCATTTCCGCCTCCTGTGGCTGGTGTGCTTGATGCCGCGGCATCCACGACACCACGTCTCATAGCGGGCGGGCCGGGAGGCGTATGTGAAACGGCTCACACAGGATGGCGGCTTTGCTTCCGGCGCACGCCGGACCTCCGATAAACCTTGGCAGATGGCCGGATAGACTCTAGAAATCGGTCAGAGCCGAAGCCGCCCGCGGGCGGCAGGCCATTCGGAAAGCGGCGGCCTGTATCGCCGAACCGCGGCGGCGGTTTCGGTCCAGACCTTGAAAACTGGGATAAACAATGGCGGGACGGCCATATACCCGTCACCTTGCAACGATCGTCTCGATCGACGCCGTGGGGTTTTCACGCCTCATGGGCATCGACGCGGAGACCGCTGTCGCCACGTTCGAGGAACGCAGGGATACGATCTTCGAAAGCTGCGCAGCTTTCGGCGGCCGGACCTTCGGCGACGCCGGCGACAGCATCATGGCCGAGTTCGGCAGTCCGGTGGACGCACTGAACGCAACCCTCGATTTCCAGAAGCGGATCGCTACCCTCAACGCTTCAGCATCCGCCGATATGAGGATGCGTTTCCGCACCGGGATCAACACCGGGGATGTGATCGTCCGCGACGACCGCCTCTATGGCGACGACATAAATATCGCGGCGAGGCTTCAGGAATTCGCCCCCGCCGGCGGGCTCGCCGTTTCGGGAACCACTTGGCACCATGTCAGGGACAAGACCTCCACCGAGTTCGCCGACATGGGCGAACTCACCTTGAAGAACATCGCCTTGCCGGTGCGTGTCTTCCTGGCGGGACATGACCGGCGGGCGGATGCGGGGACCGTTTCGCCGCCGATCCGGCCAAGGCCCTCCGGCGACGGGCCGCCGACGATCGCCGTTTTGCCGTTCCGCAGCGAGAACGCGGGGCAGGATATCGGCTACATAGCCGAAGGCATGGCCGAGGATATCATCCACGGCCTCTGCAACATCCGCTGGCTGTCGGTCATCGCCAACGGTTCGAGTTTCCAGTTCCGGGACGAGACCCTGGATACGCGCCTGATCGGCAACACGCTCGGCGCGCGCTATCTGGTCGGCGGCTCGATGCTGCATCATGCCGACCGCATCCGGGTGGCGGCCTCGCTGACCGACACGTCGACGGGCCGGCGGATGTGGTCCCGGCATTTCGAGCGGGACATGGCAGATGTCTTCACGCTGCGCGACCAGATCGGCGGCGAGATCGTATCGGCGCTGGAAAAGGAGGTGGACCGCGCCGAGCAGGTGCGCACCTTCCAGGTGCCGTGGGAAAGCCTTGCAACATGGCAGATGGTGCGCCGCGGTCGCTGGCACATGAGCAAGCGTACCCGCGCGGACACGCAAGCCGCGTTCGATTTCTTCATGGCGGCCTACAAAGCGGACCCGAATGCGAGCGCGGTGCTGAACGAGCTTGCCTGGTGGTACTTCTGGCGCGCATGGCTGCGGCTCGGCGACAGCGACGACCTGGGCAAGGTCGAGGAGTTCGCCCGCAAGGCGCTCCTGATGGACAGCCTTGACGCGCGCCCCCACGCCCATCTCGGCGTCGCCTGCATCATGCGCGGTCTTCCTCAAGACGCCATCCGGCATCTGGGCGAGGCCCTGCATATCAATCCGAGCTTCGCCTTCGCGAACTCGGCCATGGGCAGCGCCCACCTTCTGCTGGGGGACGCGCGCCGCGCCATTCCCTTCCTGATGGAGGCAGACCGCCTCAGCCCCTTCGACCTTTACGGGTTCCACAATCTGGGGGAACTGGCTGCCGCCCACAGCCTCGAGCAGGACTGGCCGGCCGCCATTGCCGCCGCCGACCGCTCGCTCAACCTTTCGCCCGGCTATTTCTATTCACGCTTCCTCAAGGTCGGAGCGTTGATGAAACAGTGCCGGCATGAAGAAGCGCGGCGCGAGCTGGCGATCTTCCGCACGCGCCACCCCGATTTTTCCTACCAGCGCATCCGCTGGATACCTTTCGCGGATAGAGGCATCACCGACGCCTTTATCGCCAATTTCGAGCTGGCCGAGAGGTGCCCGGATTGAAAGCGACGAATCCGAAGGGTGTGAAGCATTTCACATACGCGGCGCGGCGGACCGCGGAACCTGTCGCCGAAGCGATGTGAAGGCAGAGGGGCACGGGGCGGCGATGATCAGGACCAAATATTTCGACGGAATACGAAAAGCCCAGCAAGAGCAGCGCCCTGTCCCGGAATTGCCGGCTTTCGATCTGGACCGGCTGCGGGCCACCGGCCTCACGGCCCGCATAACCGCCTTCTTCCTCGAAAACCCGCGCTGGTGGCTGGCCCTTCTCAGGCGTTTTCGGCCGAACGTCGGCTTTGGCAATTTCCTGCTGGTGACCCGCAACGAGGACGTGCGCGACATACTGGAGCGCGGTGACGAGTTCGCCACGCCCTATGGCGCCGAGATGACGGAGCTCGCGAACGGGAAGAACTTCATACTGGGCATGGCCGATGGGGCCGACTATCGCCGGATGAAGTCCGCCATATTGAGCGCCTTCCCGCCGTCAGAAGTGGAGGCGGTGGTGAGGCCTATCGCGGCGCGTCATTCCACTGCTATCATGCGGCTTGCCGAACCTGGCTTCGACGCGGTGTCAGGGCTCCTCAAGGTCGTGCCGGTCCGGATCTGCCGCGATTATTTCGGCCTGGAGATCGACGACGAGAGCGCATTCGCCGACTGGTCGATCGCCCTCAGCGCCCTGTTCTTCTCCGATCCCTTCGCAAGCCCGGTCACGCGCGAGCTTGCCGTCGTCGCCGGCGACCGAGTGACGAAACTCGTCGACCGGTCCATCCAGACGATCCGCGAGCGGGGCGGAAGCCCGGATACTCCGCTCGGCAGGCTGGTCGCGCAGATGGATGCGGGCAATGTCTCGCAGGCCGAGATCCACTCGGTGATGATGGGCATGATCTCCGGCTTCGCGCCGACCAACCTGCTGGCCGCCGGCAACTGCCTAGACGTGATCCTATCGAAGCCCGAGGCGCAGGAGGCGCTCCGGGCGGCACTGGCCGAGGGCGACAATGGCAGGCTGGACAGGATCATCCTCGAAGCGATGCGCTTCAAGCCGATCTGGATCGGACCATGGCGCTATGTGCCCAGCGACGCCGTGATCGCGCGCGGGACGAACCGGGAGCGGCTGGTGAAGGCCGGCACCACGATCATGCCTTCGACACTGTCGGCCATGTTCGATCCCGATGCGGTGCCGGATACCGGAACCTTCGACCCGAACCGCCCGCAGCACGACTATCTCGTCTATGGCAGGGGCATCCACCTGTGCATCGGTGCCGAGGTCGCTCGGGTGCAGATCGGCGAAAGCCTGCGCGCCCTGTTTCGGAAGGAAGGGTTGCGACGCGCCGGGGGGAAGGCGGGGCGGCTGACACGCATCGGCGCCTATCCGGCGAGCCTGAAGGTGGATTTCGAGCGGAGCCGGCTTTGCCGCACGACCGCTCAGTCCATGACAACGGTGGTTATCCCGGTGACGCCGGAAATATCTCTCTCCGCCGTCCGCGAGAAGATCGCGGCCCTGGGGAATCCGGCGCATGACCTTGTGCGCGACCCTCTTGACGCTTCCGGCGTCATCCATTTCGCCAGCCTGGCGGTCATTCCCGTCAACGACGACGCCGATCCGCAGGAAAAAGGCACGTTCGTTCTGGAACTGTCAGGGGATGGCGATGCGCAGGAGGTGCTGGCGGCATTCGCGGCCGCGACGGAAAAGCCGTTGCGGCCGATACTGGCGGAAGCCTGCGGACTTCCCGCCGACATGGCTGTGCAGGATTTCCTCAACCGCCACCGCATAGATATTTCTCAGACATTCGGCAGCAATGCCGGGCTTGTCTTCTGCGGTACGCCAGGCCATTCGGTCCAACGCATCCGCGCCGAGGCCGAGCTCGCCGCGGTCGCGCGCGAATTCGTGGAACGGCCGCGAAGCGCCGCCATTGGAGCAGCCGACGTCCTCGCCGAAGTTCGCCGGCACATCGAGGCACGGGAAGGATTTGGCTGGGCGCTGGAGCCGGCAGAGAGCCTGCTGGAGAAGCCGAAGGGAAACTGGTGGCGGGCCGCCAGCCGCACACTCGCCGCGCCCCCTGTGACGATCTCTGTCGCGCTCCTGCTTCTTTGCTGCTGGTGGACGACCTTTTCCCTAGTGTTCGACCCGGTGAGCGGCATTGCGCGCAACCTGCTGATCGCCGGAACGGCCCTCGTTCTCACGCTGATGGGCGTTTCGCTGCTGGCGATCCTGTTCGTCGGCGTCTACCTGCTGGCATTGCGCCGGCTGGAGAAGTCCGACCAGCCGGACGACAGCGCCGTCGACCTCGATCTGCTGGATCGGATTCTCGCCAACGAAAACCACGCGGCGCAGAACAACCTCATCGCCGTCTCCACCCTCAAGCCCGGCCTGCTGAGGCGCATGGCGCTGAGACTGGCCTTCTATGTCGTATCGATCGCCTCGAAGGAAGTCTTCCGGCCCGGCTTTCTCATCAATATCAACACGATCCACTTCGCCCGCTGGGTCGTCCTGCCCGGGACCGGCAAGCTGGTCTTCTTTTCCAACTATGGTGGCAGCTGGGAAAGCTATCTCGAGGATTTCATCGCCAAGGCCGCTTCCGGCCTGACGGGCATATGGAGCAACGCGCTGGGTTTTCCGCGCACGCGCTGGCTTGCGCTGGACGGGGCCCGCGACGGAGACCGCTTCAAGCGCTGGGCGCGCCGACAGCAGATACCGACGCTGTTCTGGTACAGCGCCTATCCGGGGCTCGATACGGTTGACATCCGCGTCAACTCGGCGATCAGGCGCGGCTTCGCGACGGCGACCGAGTACGGAGCGCGCGACTGGCTGAGCCTTTTCGGCTCGCTGCCGCGACCGGCCACCATATCGACGGCGGAAGCCGTTGCGTCCGTTGCCACGCCGGTGGTCGAGCCGCTCGACACAGGCGAGATACAGTCGATCTTTTTCAGCGCCTTTGGTGCGCTTCCCTTCGGCCACATGCTGGCGATCCGCATTCCTGACGGAATTTCGAAAGCTAGACGCAGGGAGTGGCTGGACTTCGTGACGGCCCGAACGTGCTTCGGCGACACGATCCCGCGCCGGCGCGCGACGATCGTCGGCATCGGCTGCGAGGGGCTGGCGCGGCTTGGGCTGAGCGGCAGCCCGGAAGACGATCCGCTCGCCACGTTTCCGTCCGCCTTCCGCCATGGCATGGGCGATCCGCAACGAAGCCGCATCCTGAACGATACCGGCCGGAACGCGCCCGAGCACTGGCGATGGGGTTCTCCCGACAAGCGCGTGGACATGGTCATTCTGTGCTACGCGGCCGAAGCGAAAGACCTCGATCGTGAAATCGGAGAGGTAAAAAGGGCGGTCAGGCGCACGGGAATGCAGCTCGTCACCGAATTATCCCTGGTCGTCAAGCGCGTCGGCAAGCGCGCGGTCGAGCATTTCGGCTTCGCCGACGGCGTGTCGCAGCCGATCGTTAAAGGCTCGGCGCGGGCGAATGGTGCTGTGCCGCCGATGCATCTGGTAGCACCGGGTGAGTTTCTTTTAGGCTATCGCGACGAAAGCGGGTTCTATCCGCCCTGTCCTGTCGTTCCCGCGACGCTGGACCGGAACGGAATCCTGCCGGACCAATGCCATTCCTCCGGCGATGTCCGGCAAAAGCCTGCCGCGCACGAATTCGGCCGCAACGGATCTTTCATGGTCGTCCGGCAGATGGAGCAGCATGTCGAGGACTTCGAGGACTATTGCAGCCGCGCGGCGCAACAGGCAGCCGCCGGCGCCGGCAACGCGGCGATAACCCCCGGCTGGATAGCGGCCAAGATGCTCGGGCGATGGCCGGACGGCAGTTCGCTGGTGCGCAATCCCGAAGGCAGGCCCGGACGGTTGGCGGACAACGATTTCTCCTTCGGCCGCGAAGATCCGCAGGGCCACAGATGTCCGCTCGGTGCGCACATACGCCGGTCGAACCCGCGGGATTCGCTGGGGGAAGACCGTGAGACACAGATCAGGATCGGCAAGCGTCACCGCATACTGCGTGTCGGCCGCACCTATGAAACGCCGGGCAACCGGAGTAGCCAGCTGGAGAAAGGCCTGCTGTTCATGTGTCTCAACGCCGACATTGAGCGCCAGTACGAATTCATCCAGCAAACCTGGGTATCCGCGGGCTCCTTCCAGGGGCTTGCGGGTGAGAACGATCCGACGATCGGTTCACGCGGCGCCGACGGCCGTTTCACCATTCCATCCTGGGACGGTCCCGTCGTGCTGAAGGATATGCCGCAATTCGTCACGACGCGCGGCGGCGGTTATTTCTTCATGCCGAGCCGGTCGGCGTTGCGCTTCCTGCTTTCGCGGCTTTGACCGCGACAAAACGCGTCGCGATCCTCCAGATCCGCGTCCCGCGCTTCAGGTTCCCGTTTTCACGGATGTCTTCGCCCCAAAAACGGCTCACGCTTTTCGAAGACATGCTCCGACTGCTCGATTGGCACGATCCCGGGCGCGAAACCGCTCCGCACTTTTGCTGGAATTGCTCCGGATCAATCTTCCTGCGCTTTGGCTATCCGTCGCAGCGCCGCGCCGTTGACGATCCGCAGGCCGCCGCGTTTCAGGCTTATGAGCGAGCGGTCGCGCCAGTCGCCAAGTGTTTTGTTGATGGATTCGCGGGTGGCGCCGAGAAATTCCGCCAGTTCCGATTGGGAGACGGTGATCCATCCGTCTGTATCCGTCATGAACCCGGCCAGAAAGTTCAACCGCTTCGCCAGCCTTGCCTCGATGTCGAAAAAGGCCTTGCCCTCCAGTTCGCTGCTGACCCAGCGCAACCGCGCGCACAGCAGCTCGATCATCGCCCTTGCCAGGACCGGGTTCCGTTCGATGCGCTCGAACAGCTGGGCGCGGCTCACGGAGACAAGCTCGCAGTCGGTGAGGCAGACGGCGGTGGCGGTGCGCGGATAACCGTCCAGCGCCGCGATCTCGCCCACCACACTTTGCGAAAGCTCGATGTTCGCTACCAGCTTCTGGCCGTCGGACGAATAGTGAGATATTTCGACAGTGCCTTTGACGACCCCGTAGATTCGGTCGGCGGCATCGTCCTGCAGGAAAAGATACTGGCCGGCGCCATACCGCTCCGGCCGGCGCCCGGCAAACAGCATCTCGAATACGGGAGGCGCGATCCGGGCCAGCTCGGGAAAACTGCTTCTTTCATTCGTGTCGGGCTGGGCCATGGCTAATCCTGGAAACCTCAATCGGCTCCGGCAATAGTAGAATGTTACCCTGAAAAGTTTAAATCGGGTTGCGGGACAGACGGGATTTCATCCGATTGTCCCGGTCCGCTTCCCCATCGAAGGACCGCTTCCCCACTTCACCGTCCAGAAGCGGAAGGGCGGGAAACCACCCCGTCACGGACATCGCAGTAACCTAAGCGGATCGGCAGCCTTCAAGAATTCCGCAGGTCGGCTTGAACGACCGACATGAAGGCGTCATCTCGATCTCGCCGTCATTGGCGAGAGCATCGATCATGTGGTGCGCAATCTGACCGCCCGCGCCCAGCAAAAGAACTTTGGTCATTGGATTTTCCTTTGGGGAAGGCGGGCGTGGGCGGCACAGCCTCCATCGCGGCGGCTGTGCCCGGTCGCCTTATTCCGCGGCTTCCGCCATGCGGGAAACGTTGGTTTCGCCAAGATGCCGGGTGAAGAAGGGAATAACGCGGTCCAGCGCAATCCCGGTCGGGACCGGATTGTCATAGAGATCATAATGCGACCAGCCTTCGACCACGACCATTTCCTTGTTCTTCGAGGCGGCGCGGCCGTAGATTTCCATGCCGTCGCGATAGGCGCCAAAGCCGCCGGGCTTGTCACCGAACACCACCATCATCGGCTGCGTCAGCAGCGTTTCGGCGAAGGCGAAGGCATCCCACGCGACTGCCGACGCGGCATGCGAGACCAGCATCCGCGTGCCCGATCCCTCGGCCGGGCAACGGTTGCGATAATAGTCGGTCGCCTCCAGCACATCGATGTCGGTGATGCCGGCGGCCTTGCCCTCTTCGACGCTCGCGGGCAGGAAGATGTTGACCCGCCCATCAGCCCCGGCATTCTCGGCGGTGCGCTGTGCTGCCATGCCTTCGAGCGCGCCGACGGGATCGAAATTGCTGAAGCCTTCGCGCATCAGCCGCCCGAAGTTCACCCCGGTGATGCTGACGAGTGCCTTGATCCGCTTGTCGATGATCGTGGCCTTGATCGAGTAGCCGCCACCGCCGCAGATGCCGAGGATGCCAATCCGGGCAGGGTCGACATAAGGCAGGGACTGAGCGTAGTCGATGACGTCGCGATAGTCCTTCACCCGCTGTTCGGGATCTTCGATCCAACGCGGCTCACCGCCGCTGCCACCCTGGAAGCTGGCGTCCGGCACGATGACCACAAAGCCGGCATTGGCCAGTGCCGCGCCATAAACGTTGCCAGCCGTCTGCTCCTTGCAGCTGCCGATGGGATGGTTCGAAACCACCGCCGGATAGCGCTTCCCGGCATCGAAGTCGGGCGGGAAGTGAATGTTGGCGGCGATATCCCAATACATGCCGGGATTGCGAATGCTGACGGTTTCCATGTGTCTCTCCTGTGGCAAGTGGAGCGCTGCGCGCTCATTGCGTCCGTATCTCTGTTACTCGGCGGCTTGTTTCGTGGTGACGTCGGCCGAGAGCTTCGTCCGGAAGAAGGGCGCCAGGACCGAAACGGCCTCGTCGACAAATTTCTGGCCGTCATAGAGGTCCATATGGTTGGCCCCTTCGACGATATGGAAGGATTTATCGGTGCTGGCGGCACGGTCGAACAGATCGTCGCTCATCCACTTGCTGCCCGCGACGTTGCCGGCGACGATCTGGATCGGCTGCGTCAGGTAGACATCGGCCATGTGATAGGCATCGTATGTGATGATCTGGTTCAGGCTGCGTAGCGTCGCGAAGCCCGGTGCGGTGGCACATTCGGCGCGGGGCGTATGATAATACTCCCAGGCCTGGCGCAATTCCTCGTTCGGCGCGTCCTTCTCCGTCAGCGGTGCCAGCGGCATCGTGGCGTATCCGTTGCCCTCGGCGTCCGACGTGCGGGCGTTCGATCCGGCTTCGATATAGGGCAGCGCATCGATCGACTTGACGTTGTTCTCCCAGCCATTTCGGAACATCGAGCCGATGTTGACCGCGCTGACCGTGCCGATCGCCTTGATGCGGCGATCCTGGATCGCGGCATTGGCCGTGTAGCCCGCGCCGGCGCAGATGCCCATCGCGCCGACCCGCTCCTTGTCTACATAAGGCAGCGTGATGAGATGGTCGATGACGGCGCTGACGTCTTCGGTACGGATATAGGGGTTTTCGAGCTGACGTGGCTCGCCGCCGCTTTCACCCTGATAGGAAGCGTCATAGGCGATGGTGACAAAGCCCTGTTCGGCGAGCTTCCTGGCATAGGTGCCGGCAGTCTGCTCCTTCACGCCACCGCCCGGATGCGACACGACGATCGCCGGATAGCGCTTCGTCTCGTCGAAGCCTTCGGGAAAGTTGATCACCGCCGACATGGTGATTGTCTTGTTGTTGGAATTGGCGAAGCTGATCTTGCCCATTTGCAGTCTCCTTCGGTTGAAGCCTTGTAGGCCGGTGCGATGATCCATGAGATGGTCGCCCTTGCCGATGGACGTAATCTAGGCCAAAACGATTGAGTGGATTAGACGGCTAATTCTTATTGGGCCTATCATTGAGGTGATGAATGCGACGGGATGAGATCGCCGACCTGGCAGCCTTCGTCGTGGTCGCCGAGGAACGCAGCTTCACCAAGGCGGCACAGCGTCTTGGCATGACGCAGTCCGCGCTCAGCCAGATCGTGCGCCGTATCGAGGAGCGCTTGGGCATGCGGCTGCTGTCGCGCACGACGCGTAGCGTGGCGCCAACCGAGGCGGGCGAACGGTTGATTGCGACCCTCGGTCCCATGCTGCACGATCTCGACACCGCAGTCGCCTCGCTCGGCGAATTGCGCGACCGTCCATCCGGAACGATCCGTATCACCACGGTGGAGCACGCGGCCAAGACGATCATCGTTCCGGCCATGAAGCGGCTCCTTCCCGACAACCCCGATATCAAGGTGGAGATCACCATCGACTACGGTATGGCCGATGTCGTCGCCGACCGGTTCGACGCGGGCGTCAGGCTGGGAGGAGACATCGCCAAGGACATGATCGCCGTGCGCATCGGCCCGGACACCCCGATGGCGATCGTCGGCTCACCCGGCTATTTCCGCCGGCATCCGGCTCCCACGTCGCCAACGCAGCTCATCGATCATCGCGCCATCAACCTGCGGCTGCCGACTTCCGGCACCTTGAACGGCTGGCGGTTGATGCGCGGCGGGCGTGAAACGCGGGTGCGGATCGACGGGCCGCTCGTCCTCAACACCATCGACCTGATCCTGGACGCAGCACTTGACGGCCATGGCCTTGCCTATTTGCCGCTCGATCAGGTTCAGCCCTATCTCGACACCGGACGGCTGACGCGGGTGCTCGGCAGGCTCACTCCTGACCTGCCAGGATATCACCTCTACTATCCGCATCGCCGGCATGCATCCACCGCTTTCCGCCTGTTCGTCGAGACGATCCGGTTCAGGGAGTAACACGCCTCTCGTCCTGAAACTGGATCAGAGAGCTTGGAGCACTTAGCGAGGGTGCATCGGCGTTTCAGCCCCAAGACCGCTATTGGCGCTTTGCGGAGTCACGAAGCGGATCGTCCGCTTTCCTGAATCATCGAAGCTGGGTGAACGACCGGAATGGGCGCGCGTTACGGGCCGGCCGGAACCGACTGCATGTCGGCCATTCATTGGCCTGATCGCAGCGCCAAAAACCTGACATTAGTCCGCCGGACAAATCGTGCCGCAGGTTTCCAGACTTTTGCGCACCTGTTGAGAGAGGCTATGGCAGCAATGTTGGAAAGAAAAACTTCGGCGAAACTCGCCTTTCCTTGGGTGATCACCCAGAAATTGTCGAGGTGTTTGGCGTGAGCCGCGGATTTCCTATTGTCGGCAATTACAGTTCGGCATGCATGTCGCGGAAGAGCCTCGGCGCGACGCCGAAGCGGCGCTCGAATGCCTCCGCGAGGCGCGCGGGCGGGAAGAGGCCGACCTCGGCCGCGACCGATTTCAGCGACGGCCCGCGCGAGAGAAGCATGCGCGCGGCGTCGAGGCGGGCGTCTCGACGAAGCGGGCCGGCGTCTCGCCGGTCGCTGCCACGAACCGGCGATGGAAAGTGCATTCGCTGAAGCCCGCGCACGCGGCGAGCGAGGCACGTCCAGCGGCGTGTCGAGAGAGTGGCAACGGCGGCATGAACTATGCTTCTACCCACGCGGCTTGTTGTTGCGTCTATCCGTAGAGAGCCACGTTCGGCTCTTGATGGGATTCGAACCGTTGGACAACTGGGGCCTGTGACCATCGACACGTTTGGCCTGAACGACCCTGCGCGTGACAAAATCCCACCTTCCATGCTTGCGGGAGCAACCGTAAGCGATATCCGCGATGGATCAACTTCCAAGCACCCGAAGCAGGTCCGTGCGCAGCCGCTGCAGTGCGGCCATTACAGCAGCCTTCTGCTGTTCGAAGCGCGGGCTGGGTATCGGCACGGACACGGAATGCAGGTCACCGACGACATCGGTGAAAGCGAAACCGAGGGCGCTTATACCATCAGTATGGTCATCATGGTCCTCTGCCAAGCCGGAGGCGCGCGCGATGTTCAGCGCTTTTGAAAGTCTCAGCCAGTCGGGCTGCTGACCGAGCCGCTCCCATTCGTTCTCGGCCATCTTGCGCGCTTCCGCATCCGACATAAGCGCCAGGCACGAGCGGCCGTTGGCGGTCGAGGTAACCGGGAACACCTCTCCCACGGACGATACGGCGCGCAGCCGGTGCGTCCCCTGGACCTGATCCAGGAAGATCATTCGCCCGCCGCGCAGCACCGACAGATCGACCGTCTCGCCCGTCTCCTCCATCAATTCCTGCAGAAGCGGCCGCAACTGATCGACGATGTTGTATCGCGCGGCTCTGGCGAGAGCATGCAGTTCAGGTCCGAGACGCACACCCCCGGCCGTACCGGAGGTAATCACCAGGCGCTCTTCCTGAAGGGCCTGGACGATGCGCTGAACCGTCGAGCGTGGCAGCTCAACCCGCTCGGCGATCTGGCCAAGGCTCATTCCGCCCGGCGCTTCCTTGAGTGTCCTCAGCACCGCAGCGGCGCGGGCGATTACCTGTACGCCCTGACGAGCCGCTACCTTGTCGATGTCCGCATCTTCAACGGTCATTCGTGGTCCTTCTGAAGAAATGGAAACGATGCCCTTCATGCGCCCACCCGAGAGCACCGCCGAGTGATGAAAACCACAATACGATACAGAAGAACTGCATTGCAAGATTCTTATTGACCACGATGCGGTTCGCATGCATCAATATGCGGGACAGATCGGGAGGAGCCTTTCTGGTCCCCCAATCGCTTACCGCCGCATCGCGGCGCACGGAGGAGAGTGTCTGATGGTCAAGATTCGCGGCATCGAATTCGAGGGCAACCTCGACAACAGCATGGGGCTGGAGTTCTACAATCTGAGCCATCGCTTCGGTTTCCAGAACCCGAACTGGCCCTATTTCCAGGACACCAAGATCGAGCGCATCCACTACATGGCCAAGTCGGGCGTGCTGTCGCAGCGGATCACCACGACGATGCACGCGACGACGCATATCGACGCCCCCGCCCATGTGGTGCAGGGTACGCCCTTCATCGACGAGGTGCCGCTGCCGCATTTCTTCGGCACCGGCATCGTCGTCGGCATGCCCAAGAAGAAGTGGGAGTTCATCACCGGCGACGACCTCGAAGCTGCCTGCGGCAAATCGATCCGCAAGGGTGACGTGCTGATCATCAATACCGGCTGGCACAAGGACTACGAGGATGGCGACTACTTCGCCTATTGCCCCGGCTTCGTGAAATCCGCCGGGGAATGGATGGTCGAGAAGGGCATCAAGGTCGTCGGCCACGACACGCAGGCGAACGACCACCCGCTCGCCACCGCCATCGGCCCGCAGCGCAACGGCCCGCTGCTTCCGCACCTCGAGGCCGAATGGCGCGAGCATACAAACGGGGGCGACTGGAAGAAGGACTTCCCCGAATGGGAGCCCGTCCACCAGATCCTCTTCAAGAACGGCATTCTCGGCATCGAGAATGTCGGCGGCGACCTCGATGCCGTCACCGGCAAGCGCTGCACCTTCGCCTTCTTCCCCTGGAACTGGGACCGCGGCGACGGCTGCATCATCCGTCTCGTCGCGATGATCGACAAGACCGGCGACTACCGCATCGAGCGCGGCGAAGATTTCTGATGATGAAGGCGGGGATCCGCTTCCCCGCCTCCCTTGAAGGGGCATGAGCCGGAATGAACGGGAATTGGTGGTTTGGGAGGACTGCCGGATGCTGGTGAAACGATTTCAGGACGCAAAACCCTATGAAGCGCCGAACCACCGCGGGGTGGTCGGGCTACGCCTTCAGGGTTTCGAGGATGGCGGGCCGGCCAATCAGTGGATGGGCTACTCGCAGTTCCTGCCGGGCGGCGGAGCGGGGCCGGATTCCACACCGTTCGAAAAGGTCTATCTCGTGCTCGAAGGCCAGATGACGGTGATCGTGGGCGGGCAGGAAACCGTTTTGCGAGCGCTGGACAGTTGCACGATCGCCCCCGGCGAAGTGCGCGAGATCGTCAACAGAACGAACGATGTCTGCAAGATGGTCGTCGTCGTCCCCTATCCTGCGAAGGTGCCGCAATGAGCCTGCACGATCCGCTTTCGATGTTCGACGTGAAGGGCAAGGTCGCGCTGATCACCGGCGCATCGGGCGCCTTCGGAATGGTCGCCGCGCGGGTGCTGGCCGGCGCCGGGTGCTCGCTGGTACTGGCCGCGGGCAAGGCCGCCGAGCTTGCCGCCATCGCGCAGCAATGCCGCGAGGACGGCGCGGCGGTCGTCGAGGTGAACGCCCGCCCCGACAGCGAGGACAATTGCGCCGCGCTGGTGCGGGCCGCCGTCGAGAATTTCGGACGGCTCGACATCCTCGTCGTCGCCTCCGGCATGAACAAGGTGGCGAAGATCGAGGACATGGCGCCCGAGGCCTTCCTGTCGGTGATCGATGCCAATGTCACGCAAAGCTGGCTGCTGGCACGCGCGGCGACCCGCCAGATGAAGGCGCAGGGAGACGGCGGCAAGATCGTGCTCGTCTCCTCGGCGCGCGGGCTGCTCGGGCACCCGGCCGGCTACACCGCCTATTGCGCCAGCAAGGCCGCCGTGGACGGGATCACCAAGGCGCTCGGCTGCGAGCTGGGACCGACCGGCATCACCGTGAATGCGATTGCGCCCACCGTGTTCCGCAGTCCGCTGACAGCCTGGATGTTCGAGGAGACGGAGAACGCGCAGGCGGTGCGCAACGGTTTTCTCACGCGCGTTCCCAAAGGACGTCTCGGGGAGCCGGAGGATCTGGCGGGGCCGCTCCTGTTCCTCGCCTCGAAGGCATCGGATTTCTACACCGGGCATATCCTTTATGCCGACGGCGGCTACACGGCGGGCTGATCGATGCGCGAGAACATACAGACGGCGGTGATCGGCGCGGGATTGATGGGGCACGGCATCGCGCTGATTTTGGCGCGCGCCGGCCAGCATGTGGCGATCACCGACCCAATGGCCGAGGCGCGCGCCTCGCTTTCCGGGCGGATCGCCGAAAGCCTGCGTCTCATGGGCGAGGACGATGCCGGCATAACCGGCATTCTGGAAAGGATCGAGATCGTCGAGACCGTTCCCGCGGCCGTCGCGAAGGCGGCGTTCGTCTTCGAGGCGGCGCCTGAGAAGATCGAGCTCAAGCAGGCGCTGTTCGCCGAGATCGAGGCATACGCTCCGGCCGGAGCGATCCTCACCTCGAACACGTCGGTCATGCCGATCACCGAGATCATGAAAGGGCTGCAGGACAAGAGCCGCGCCCTGGGCACCCATTGGTGGAACCCGCCGCATCTGATCCCGCTGGTCGAGGTGATCCGCACGGCCGACACCTGCGAGCCGGCGATATCCGCGATGATGGCGCTGCTCGCCGATGCCGGGAAAACGCCTGTCAGGGTGGAGAAGGACGTGCCGGGTTTCATCGGCAATCGCTTGCAGCATGCGCTGTGGCGGGAGGCCATCTCGCTCGTGGAACGCGGTATCTGTGACGCCGAGGCGGTGGATACCGTCATCAAGGCCAGCTTCGGCCGCCGCCTCGCGATGCTGGGGCCGCTGGAGAACGCCGATCTGGTCGGCACCGACCTGACGCTGGACATCCATGACACCGTTCTTGCGGATCTGGAGCATCGGCCGGGACCGTCCCCTCTCCTGCGACAGCTCGTGGCCGAGGGGCGGCTGGGGATGAAGTCGGGCGAAGGGTTCCGCCGCTGGACGCCGGAGGAGGCGAAGGCAGTGCGCGAAAAGGTCGTGCGCCATCTGCGCGCGCTGGAGGGAATACTCGAAGACTGAATGGAAGCGGGCGGCAGACGCCCCACATTTCACTGGGAGGATGAAATGACACCGCTGATGAACCGCCGCCGTTTCCTGGCCGGGGCTTCTGCCCTGCTGGCGGCCCCCGCGATCCTGCGGGCCACGCGCGCCTATGCGCAGATGCCGACGCTGAAGGTGGGCCATGTCAGCCCCCGCACCGGCCCGCTGGCCGGATTCGCGGAGGCGGACGACTATATCCTGAGGGCCGTCGCCGAGAAATTCGCGGCGGGGATCGAGAACAACGGCAAGGGCTGGCACATCGAGATCATCTCGAAGGACAGCCAGTCGAACCCGAACCGCGCCGCCGAAGTGGCGAGCGAACTCATCCTCAGGGACGAGGTCGACATCATCGTCGCGGCCTCGACGCCGGATACCGTGAACCCGGTTTCGGATCAGGCCGAGATCAACGGCACGCCCTGCATCACCACGGATTGCCCCTGGCAGCCCTATTTCTTCGGCCGCGGCGGCAAGCCGGAGAGCGGCTTCGAGAGTACCTACCACTTCTTCTGGGGGCTGGAGGACGTTATCGGCGCCTTCCTCGACCTGTGGAGCAAGGCGGATGTGGCGAAAACGGTGGGCGGCCTGTTCCCCAACGATGCCGACGGCAATGCGTGGGGCGATGCGGAACGCGGCCTGCCCAAGCCGCTGGCCGCCGCAGGCTACAACTTGACCGACCCCGGCCGCTACCAGCCGCTGAGCGACGATTTCAGCGCGCAGATCAACGCCTTCAAGCAGGCGGGATGCGAGATCGTCACCGGCAACATGATCCCGCCGGATTTCGGCACCTTCTGGTCGCAGGCCGCCCAGCAGGGTTTCAGGCCGCGCATCGTGACCATCGGCAAGGCCCTGCTTTTCCCCAGCGCGATCGAGGGTCTGGGCGAGCGTGGCATCGGCCTATCGTCGGAAGTCTGGTGGTCGCCCGGCCACCCATTCGCTTCGTCGCTGACCGGCGTTTCCTCCGCCGAGCTGGCGAACGGCTACACGGCAGCCTCGGGACGGCCCTGGACGCAGCCGATCGGCTTCAAGCACGCGCTTTTCGAGGTGGTGGCCGATGTGGTGGCGCGGGCCGACGACCTGGACGATCCCGCGGCCATCGTGGCGGCAATCGCGGCGACCAATCTCAAGACCGTCGTCGGGCCGGTGAACTGGGCGGTCGGGCCGGTGAAGAACGTCACCAAGACGCCGCTGGTCGCCGGCCAGTGGGAAAAGGACGGCGGCGCGCTGAATCTGAAGATCGTCGCCAATGCCCAGGCGCCGGAGATTCCCTTGAGCGGTGAGCTGACATTGCTCTGACGGGAAGGCCCGCCCCGCGCCAAACCGTCCGGCCGCGCCATCCGCAGGGCCGGGCGGGTCAACATCACCGGGAGAACACGGATGAAGCCCATGATATCACGCCGAAACCTACTTGTGGCCTCCGGGGCGCTTCTGGCAGCGCCCATGATCCTTCGCGCCGGCCGCGCGAAAGCCGCCGGCGATGCGCTGCGGGTGGGGCTCGTGACCCCGAGCACCGGGCCGCTCGCATCCTTTGCCGAGCCGGACGCTTTCGTTCTCAAACGTTTCGAGGCCGCACTTTCCAAGGGCGCGGGCGGGCGGCCGGTCGAGATTCTCGTCAAGGACAGCCAATCGAACGCGAATCGCGCGGCCGAGGTCGCCTCGCAACTGATCCTTCAGGACGAGGTGGTGCTGCTGCTGGCGGCCGGGGGACCGGATACCGTTCTGCCGGTCGCCGACCAGGCGGAAATCAACGGAACGCCCAGCCTTGCGACGTCCTGCCCCTGGCAGCCCTTCGTCATGGGGCGGGGGAGCACGCCCGAGACCGGGTTCAACAGCACCTTCCTGTTCGCCTTCGGCCTCGAGGACGTGATCGCTGCCTATCTGAAGCTCTGGGAAAACGTGCCGACCAACCGCAAGGTCGGCCTGCTCCTGCCCAACGATGCGGACGGAAACGCCTGGGGCGATGCGAAGTTCGGCTTCCCGCCGGCCCTTGCAGCTGCGGGCTACGAGGTGATCGACCCCGGTCGCTACCAGCCGATGTCGGACGATTTCAGCGCCCAGATCGCAGCCTTCCAGAATGCAGGCGTCGATATCGTGATGGGGTCGATGATCCCCCCGGACTTCACCACCTTCTGGACACAGGCCGCCCAGCAGCGCCTGCGCCCCAAGGTCGCCACCATCGGCAAGTCGCTGCTGCTGCCCAATGTGCTGCAGGGCATCGGCACGGCCGCCAGCGGCCTGACGACCGAGCTTGCCTGGCATCCCGACCTTCCCTTCGTCTCGGCCGCGACCGGCGAAAGCGGGCGCGACATCGCCAAGGCCTGGACGGCGGAAACCGGCAAGCCCTGGATCCAGACGCTCGGCCTGAAACACGGCCTCCTCGATATCGGGCTGGCCGCCCTGCGCGGCGCGAGCGATCCGACCGATGCGGACAGCATCATCGCCGCCATCCGCAAGCTGGATGTGGAGACCACGATGGGCCGGGCGAACTTCGGTGCTTCGCCCATCGCGAACGTCGCCAAATCGGTGATGCTCGGCGGGCAGTGGTGGCAGTCCCCGGAAGGTTTCACGCTGGAAATCGCCGCCAATCCCACATCGATCGATATTCCCGTTACCCGGCCCGTCGAGCCGCTGCCGGCACTTTGAGGTTTCACGACATGCGCTTTGAAAACGTCTCCGACCTGTTGCTGCCTGGCTATCTCCCGTTCGAATCCGGCACGATGACCTATCCCGACGGTTTCCGAACCGTGGCGGCCCTGACCCGCATGCCGAACTGCCGCGCCAAGATGGTGCATTGGTGGTTCGGTTGGCTGGGCGGCACCGAGCAATACAAGCTGTGGCACCCCACGGATCACCTGTTCAGCGATTGGGAGGGCCGCGAGAACGGCGTCTATGTCGGCGCCAGCCATCTGGTGCACGAATATCTCGGCGGGGCCGACGGCCCGGTGTTCAAGCTGAAGATCCAGTTCCAGCTGCCCGGGCAATTCCTGGGCAGCCCCGAATTCGACCAGTTCGACGGGATCGCCGTCGCCGCCCGGATCGGATCGCTGGAAAAGCCGCTGAATCTCGGCCGGATGGTGCATTTCGTCCGGAACACGCCATGGGGCTGCGAGATGCGGTCCCGCTTCTTCCTCGGCTTCGTCGAATCCCGCGACGGGGCGCCCCAGATCGGCGACGGCGAGGCGGAAGGCCTGCGGCAGGCGCTGGTGACGGAGGAGCTCGCCCGCAGGCTGCATCAGCACGCGACCGAGGAGATGGGCTACCTGTCCGACATCCTGCCGGTGCTCTACCGGCAGGTGACGGGGGACACGGCGTTTTGAGCCGCAAGACGGAGGCCGCGATGGCCAGCATCCTTAGTCTCGATGGCGTGACGAAAGCCTATGGCGCCGTGACGGTGGCCGACGGCCAGAGCTGGAGCCTGGCGGAGGGCGAGGCGCTGGGCGTGATCGGGCCGAACGGGGCCGGCAAGACCTCGATGTTCAATCTCATCACCGGCGCCATCATGGCGGACCGGGGCACGGTCCGTTTCGCGGGGCAGGACGTGACGCGCTGGCCCGCCGCGCGCCGCTGCCGCGCCGGGATAGCCCGCAGCTTCCAGGTGCCGCAGCCCTTCGGCGCGATGACGGTGTTCGAGAACTGCCTTGTCGGCGCGATGCAGGGCGCGGGCCTTGCGAGCGCCGAGGCCGAGGACACAGCGCTCGATGTGCTGGACCGCACCGGCCTGCTGCGCCGTGCCAATACCATGGCCGGCGGGTTGCCGCTGCTGGAACGCAAGCGTCTGGAACTGGCGCGGGCGCTCTGCGCGAAACCGAAGCTGCTGCTTCTGGACGAGATCGCGGGCGGGCTGACCGAAAGCGAATGCGAAACCCTCGTGCAGACCATCAGGGACATCCGCTCCACAGGCGTCTCGATCGTCTGGATCGAACATGTGGTGCATGCCCTGCTGGCGGTGGTGGACCGGCTGATGGTGATCGATTTCGGCCGCAAGATCGCCGAAGGCGAGCCGCAAGCCATCATGGCGAGCCGCGAGGTCCGGGAAATCTATCTGGGGATCGAAGCCGATGCCTGACCTGCTGACAATCGAAAACCTCGATGCCTTCTATGGCGATTTCCAAGCCCTGCGCGCCGTGAACGCCCGTGTCGCCGAGGGCGAGGTCCTGGCGATCATCGGGGCGAACGGGGCGGGAAAGACCACCCTGATGCGCTCCATCGCCGGGTTGATCCGCAATGCGCCGGAGCAGATACGCTGGAAAGACCGGCCTATCGGCGCGCTGCGGGCCGATCAGGTGGCGGCCCTCGGCATCGCGTTGGTTCCCGAGGGGCGACTGCTGTTCCCCTCGCTGAGCGTCGAGGAAAACCTTGTGATCGGCGGACAGACCGGGCGGAAAGGCCCGTGGAACCTTGCGGCGGTCTATCGGCTGTTCCCGATCCTTCAGGAGCGGCGCAACCAGCAGTCCACGTCGCTTTCGGGCGGACAGCAGCAGATGGTGGCCATCGGCCGGGCGCTGATGGCCAATCCCGACCTGATCCTGATGGACGAGATTTCGCTCGGCCTCGCTCCCGTGATCATCAAGCAGATCTACGAGGCCCTGCCCGGCATCGTCGCGCAGGGCATGGCGGCTGTCATCGTCGAGCAGGATATCGCCAAGGCGCTGTCGGTGACGAGCCGCCTTTACTGCCTGCAGGAAGGCCGGGTGTCATTGGAAGGCGCCTCGTCGCAGGTCACGCGCGAGGCCATTGCCCGCGCCTATTTCGGGGTGTGAGGGATGGATTGGCTGAACGCGGTGGTGCAGGGAACCTTGCTGGGCGGGCTTTATGCCCTGTTCGCAGCGGGGCTGAGCCTGATCTTCGGGGTCATGCGGCTGGTCAATATCGCCCATGGCGATCTGATCGTGCTGGCGGCCTACCTGGCGCTGACCGCCATGACGCTGCTGGGCCTGTCGCCCCTCCTCGCGCTGATCGTCGTGGTGCCGGTCATGGCGGGGTTCGGCTATATCCTGCAGCGCGGTATCCTGAACCGGACCATGGGCGAGGATATCCTGCCGCCGCTTCTCGTCACCTTCGGCCTGTCCGTCATTCTGCAGAATACCCTGCTGATGGCCTATACCGCCGACCCGCAGAAACTGCAGGCCGGCGCGCTGGAAACGGCGAGCCTGCCGCTTGGCGGCCTGACCGTCGGGGTGCTGCCGCTCATCGTTTTCGCCACTGCCGTCATCATCATCGGCGCACTGCAATGGATGTTCTACCGCACCGCGCTCGGCCGCGCCTTCCGGGCCACGTCGGACCGGCAGGACGTCGCGCAGCTGATGGGGCTGAACCGGGCACATGTCTTCGGCCTTGCCATGGCGCTGTCGCTGGCGGTGACCACCGTGGCGGGGGTGTTCCTCGGCATCCGCACGTCGTTCGACCCCGCCATCGGCGGCAGCCGCCTGATCTTCGGCTTCGAGGCGGTCATCATCGGCGGCCTCGGCAATCTGTGGGGCACGCTGGCGGGAGGCGTGATCCTCGGCGTGGCGCAGGCGCTCGGCGGCCAGATCAACCCCGGCTTCCAGATCCTTCCCGGACATATCGTGTTCCTCGTCGTTCTCGCGCTGCGCCCGCGCGGCCTGTTCCCGAAAATGGAGGGCTGAGCCGATGCGCGTCACCCGCACCTCGACCACCGCGCAGGCTGCCATGATCCTGGCCGCGCTGATCCTGATCATTCTCGCCTTCGCCCCCTGGTGGGCGGGCCGGGCCGAGATGCGCCTGATGGGGGAAATCTTCCTCTACATGGCGCTCGCCTCGCTGTGGAACCTGCTGGCCGGCTATGCCGGTCTCGTCTCTGTCGGACAGCAGGCCTATGTCGGCCTCGGCGGCTATCTCCTGTTCGCACTGGCCATGCTGGCGGGTCTTCCGATCCTCCTCGCGCTGCCACTCGCCGCCGTGGCGGGGGCGGTAATCGCCATGCCGGTCGCCGCACTGATCTTCCGCCTTCGCGGCGCCTATTTCGCCATCGGCACCTGGGTCATCGCCGAGGTGTTCCGGCTGAGCGCCGCGCAGATCTCCGCCCTCGGCGGCGGATCGGGCGCCTCGCTGCCCGCCAGTATCGTCAAATCGCTGGCGGAGGGACGCGACATGCGCGACGCCATCGCCTACTGGCTGGCCCTCGGCGTGATGGCCGCGGTGATCGGCGCGGCCTTTCTCATCCTGCGCTCCCGCCACGGCCTTGCCCTGACCGCCATCCGCGACAACGAGCTGGCATCGCGCAGCCTCGGCGTCGATATCTGGCGCACGAAATTCGCGGTCTATGTCATTGTCGCCGGGCTGACGACTCTGGTCGGCGCGCTGATCTTCCTGCAGAAGCTGCGCATCTCCCCGGAAGCGGCCTTTTCCGTCAACGACTGGACGGCCTTCGTCATCTTCATCGTCGTCATCGGCGGGATCGGCACGCTCGAAGGCCCGATCATCGGCACGCTGATCTTTTTCGCGCTGCGCGAAACCATGGCCGATCTCGGCACGATCTACCTGATCGCGCTGGGCCTCGTCGCGATCCTCGTGATGCTGAAGGCGCCGCGCGGGCTGTGGGGTTTGATCCGGTCGCGGACCGGCGCCGAACTCTTCCCGCTGTCGCGCCGCGTCCTGAACATTCCCCCCAAGAAGTGAGACCTGCCATGGCCAAACGCCCCAAGACCATCATCACCTGCGCCGTGACCGGCGCGATCCATACGCCCACCATGTCGGACGCCCTGCCCTATACGGCGGACGACATCGCCGCGCAGGCCATCGCCGCCGCCGAGGCCGGCGCATCGATCCTGCACCTGCATGCCCGCCGCCCGCACGACGGCGGCGTGACGATCGATCCCGAGGCCTTCGCCGCCTTCCTGCCGCGCATCAAGCAATCGGCCGATGCCGTCATCAACATCTCGACCGGCGGCAGCCTGAACAACACCATCGAGGAGCGCATCGCCCCCGCTTTGCGCTTCTCGCCGGAAATGTGCTCCATGAACATGGGTTCGATGAATTTCAGCTTTCATCCGCTGGCCAAGCGCTACGACACCTGGAAGTTCGACTGGGAGAAGGACTATGTCGCCAAGTCCGACACCTACATTTTCCGCAACACCTTCGCGGACATAGAGAATGCGGCCACGCAGCTTTCGGCGCACGGCATCAAGTTCGAACACGAATGCTACGATGTCGGCCACCTCTACAATCTGCGCTTTTGCATGGATATCGGGCTGTTCAAGGCGCCGGTCTTCATCCAGTTCATCTTCGGCATCCTCGGCGGTATCGGCCCGGAGGTCGACAACCTGATCTTCATGAAGCGCACCGCCGACCGGCTGTTCGGCGACGATTACCGCTGGTCGGTGCTGGGGGCCGGCGGGGCGCAGATGAGCCTTGCCACCACCGCCAGCCAGATGGGCGGCAATGTCCGCGTCGGGCTGGAGGACAGCCTGTTCATTTCCCGCGGCAAGCTGGCCCGGTCGAATGCCGAACAGGTCGGCAAGAT
Organism: Shinella sp. R2-11; assembly: GCF_055330205.1. Taxonomy (NCBI): domain Bacteria; kingdom Pseudomonadati; phylum Pseudomonadota; class Alphaproteobacteria; order Hyphomicrobiales; family Rhizobiaceae; genus Shinella; species Shinella sp. R2-11. The sequence continues at coordinate 28,457 of NZ_JBVAPC010000001.1, forward strand.
CCGCCGGATCGTCGAGGATCTGGGCTGCGAGGTCGCCACCCCCGACGAGGCGCGCGAGATACTCGGCCTGAAAGGCGCGGATCGCACCGCGTTCTGACCCTCTCCGCCCGACACGATACCGGAGGACGAAATGAACAAGATATATGCGAGCGCGTCCGCGGCGCTCGACGGCCTGCTTTTCGACGGGATGGTCATTGCGGCAGGGGGCTTCGGACTTTGCGGCATCCCCGAACTGCTGATCGCCGCGATCCGCGATGCGGGGACCGGAAACCTGACGGTGGCCTCGAACAATGCCGGCATCGACGGTTTCGGCCTCGGCCAACTACTGGAAACCCGGCAGATCCGCAAGATGATCTCCTCCTATGTCGGCGAGAACGCGGAATTCATGCGCCAATACCTGTCGGGAGAGCTGGAGCTCGAATTCACCCCACAGGGAACGCTGGCCGAGCGCATGCGCGCGGGCGGCGCCGGGATCGGAGGGTTCTATACCCGCACGGGGGTCGGCACGGTCATCGCGACAGGCAAGGACGTGAAGGTCTTCGACGGCGAGGAATATATCCTCGAAACCGGGTTCGTCGCGGATCTGTCGATCGTCAAGGCCTGGAAGGCGGACACGTCGGGCAATCTGATCTTCCGCAAGACCGCGCGCAACTTCAACCCGCCGGCGGCGACCTGCGGCAAGGTCTGCGTGGCCGAGGTCGAGGAGATCGTGCCCTTGGGCAGCCTCGACCCCGACCATATCCATCTTCCCGGCATCTACGTGCACCGCATCGTCCAGGGCGAGCACGAGAAGCGCATCGAACAGCGCACGACGCGCAAAGCCGCCTGAGAAAGGAGCCATCATGCTGAACGCCGTGCGAGGCTTTTGTTACGCACTCCGGAAGATGGGAGAATGCAGATGAGCTGGGACCGAAACCGGATGGCCGCACGGGCGGCGCTGGAATTGCAGGACGGCTGGTATGTCAATCTCGGCATCGGCATCCCGACGCTGGTGTCGAACTACATTCCCGAGGGAATCGAGGTGACGCTTCAGTCCGAGAACGGGATGCTGGGCATGGGACCGTTCCCCTATGAAGGCGAGGAAGACCCCGACCTCATCAACGCCGGCAAGCAGACGATCACCGAACTGCCGCAAACGGCCTATTTCGACAGCGCGACCAGCTTCGCGATGATCCGCGGCGGCAAGGTCGCCATGGCCATTCTCGGCGCGATGGAAGTGTCCGAGGAAGGCGATCTCGCGAACTGGATGATCCCGGGCAAGCTCGTCAAGGGCATGGGCGGGGCGATGGATCTGGTCGCGGGCGTGGGCCGCGTTTTGGTGGTCATGGACCATACCAACAAGGCGGGCGAGTCGAAGGTGCTGAAGTCATGCACCCTGCCCCTCACCGGCAGGCGCGTGGTCGACCGCATCATCACCAATCTCGGTGTTCTGGACGTGGTTCCCGGCGGGCTCAAGATCGTCGAACTGGCCGAAGGCGTCACCGAAGCGGCGTTTCGGCGCGCAACCGAAGCTCATATTGTCGAATGATGTAGCGCGCACATTGGCGATGGACTTCACCGCGCGGATGCGCCCCACGATGCCAGAAGCGTGTCCCCATCGTTCACAGGGACACTTTCGATCAGCCAATGTCGCATCAAGAACTTGTCGCCACATAAGGCCATCAATCGGGTGGCACATTCTCAATTCGGATTGCGATGCACTACAAGAGCCAGGTGAGATCGATGAGCCGCGGCGGCGGTGAAGAGAAGCCCCTCGAGGGTTACCGGCGGCTGGTCCGATATCTTCGCACGCCGGTATCAACGAGATGCGAAATGATATTCTATCTCCTTGTCCTTGCCGTCAGTATCCTGGCAAACGCTTGGTCGATAAAGGAGTTCGGCTGGCCGTAGAGGAGAGGAGGCGAGGAACATCGGACACCCACTGCAGGGCCTTTGAAGGGGCTCGGCCAATCGACCCCATCGTTCAGTGGCAGCATTTTCATATAACTTTTCAATCCATGTAATTACTTGCTCTCTGTGCCGGTATGGGCCAGTAGGAGCGGCCGCTATTGTGGGGTTTCAAACGATAACCGGACGTATCGCCGATGAATGCCCGACGCTTAAACTTGCCCAACTCGGATAAGCATTCATCAGTGTGTCTCTAGGGCGGACTCGATGATGCTTGCCGCGGTGTCGGCGATAGTCTGGACGAGGGCGTTAAGAGGCTTGGATGCATCAATCGCGACTTCCCATGGTTGGGCCGGAGTCTGCGCAGCCAGCGGAAATTGCTCGGGGACCGGCCGTGCAGAGGGCGCCGCCGCGGCTATTGCGGTCGGTAGCACGACCTGAGCGGACAGCGCGGCCTGCACAAGTGCAAGATCGTCTTCACGCACGCCGGACCAACGCCGCTCCGTGTTGAGGAACGCTGCCGCCATACCGCGCATGTAGATCGATTCTGCCTCCCGGAAATGACCGTCGACAAGTGGGATGTCATACTGCTTCAGGATGCCTTCGAGTTTCTGTCTGCCAGGGCGGGCAAAGCCGGATATCCTGTGGAATTCAAGGCTATTCCTGATCTCGTCGATCATGCTGTCGTCGAGACCGGCCGCGTGCAACGAGCGCTCTTCCGGTTCCATTCGGTAGACGCCGCCGCCAGTAGACCGAACCGCGTTTTAGAACGTACTGAATTGCCATCATGCTGAACCCTTTCTGAAAGGGTGAGCAGGGCCTTGTTCGCCTTACCGTAAGACAGTCGTGTAAGGCAATCCTGTACGACAGTGCCCCGAATTCGATCCCCAGCTAACTCGGAAGTGCTGGAAAACCGCGATTCTGACTTGAAGAAGGGAGCGCTGGCTGGGGCGCCAGGATTCGAACCTGGGAATGGCGGTACCAAAAACCGCTGCCTTACCGCTTGGCGACGCCCCAACACGGCGGGAGCCTGATAGCAAAGCGGGGCGGCGCGGACAATGCTTAAGTTGCGATTTTACGCGATTATTCTGAAGGGGCGGGCGGCGATTTCGGCGGGCTTGCCGCTTGGCAGGCCGGTGCTGCGGCGATAGGCTCCGGCGGTGAGATCATCCTTCCGGCTGCAGCCGAACTCTGCTGCCGCCGTCTTTCCGAGGAGACGCCATGTCCCAGTTCCGCGCCCGCCCGCCGGCCGTGCCCACCGTCCTTCTCGACGACGCTGTCGTGCGCGTCACGCGCTGGGATTTCGAGCCAGGCGCCGATACCGGCCACCATGTGCACGGGCTCGGCTATGTCGTGGTACCGATGACGGATTGCGATTTCCTCATCGAGGAGGAGACCGGCGAGCGGCGCGTCCACACCAAGACCGGCGCCGTCTATCGCCGCGAGGCGGGCGTGGCGCACAATGTCGTCAATGGCGGCGACAAGCCGATGAGCTTCATCGAGATCGAATACAAGTGACGGGTAAAGCGAGCGGCGGGAAGGACGAAGCGCCGCATTTCGACCTCGCCTTCAAGCCGGCCTATGGCGAGGCGGTGCCGGTCGCGCCGCGTGTGCAGCGCCTCACCGTCAACAATCCCAGCCCTTTCACCTTCCATGGCACCAATAGCTATATCGTCGGCGACCGCTCGGTTGCGGTGATCGATCCCGGACCGGAGGACGAGGCGCATTTCCGCGCGCTGATGCAGGCGCTGGCCGGCCGCGAGGTGACGCATATCGCCGTCAGCCACACGCACCGCGACCACTCCCCCCTCGCCCGGCGGCTGAAGGCGGAGACGGGGGCGCTCATCGTCGCCGAAGGGCCACACCGCGCCGCCCGGCCGCTCCATGCCGGCGAGCGCAATCCCTTCGCCGAAAGCGCGGACACGGATTTTTCGCCCGATATCGCGCTCGGCCACGGCGAGACCGTCGAGGGCGACGGCTGGGCGCTGACGGCGCTGCTGACCCCCGGCCACACGGCCAATCACGCCGCCTTCGCACTCGACGGGCCGGACGGCATCGTCTTTTCCGCCGACCATGTCATGGCCTGGGCGACGACCATCGTCGCCCCGCCGGACGGCGCGATGGCGGACTACATGGCCTCCCTGGAACGGCTGCTGGAGCGGGATGACCGCATCTATTTTCCCGGCCATGGCGGGCCGGTGACGGAGCCGGCCTCCTTTCTTCGCGGACTGCGCACCCACCGGCGCATGCGCGAGCGGGCGGTGCGCGAGCGCATCCGCGCGGGCGACCGGCTGATCGCCGACATGGTGAAGGTCATCTACCGCGAGACCGATCCGCGGCTGCACGGGGCGGCGGCGCTTTCGGTGCTGGCGCATCTGGAGGATCTCGTCGCGCGCGGCGAGGTGGTGACGGAGGGGCCGCCTTCGCTGAAGGGGCTCTATTTCCCCGCTCCCGGCCTTTGAGCATGCTTCACAAGACGGGCGCTAGTCGCCGGCGATGCCCAGCAATTCGGCATCGAGCGCCTTGAGGTAGCCTTCCACCAGATCCGCCCCGATGCCAAGGTCGTGCGGGCCGTAGCGGGAGGCGGCGCGCATGTCGACCAGCGTCGTTTCCGCCTCCTCGCGCAGGCGGATCACCACGTCGAAGCGGAAGCCGAAGACGGGCGAGCGCCATTCTCCCTGCAGGAGCACGTCGCCGGGGCCGCCGATATGCGGCGTGATGGGCGTTTCCAAGGGGCGGGCCTCGGGAATGGGCACTTCCCCGAGGGCGTCCGGGCTCTGCGCTGCCTTGTTCGGATCGACAACAAGGTCCTCGAGATCGGCGAGGATATTGTCCAGCCCGTCCTCCGCGGTAATAGTGATGCCATAGGCGGCTGCGACCTTGCGCACGCCCTGATAGACGCGGTCGAGCGCGCCTTCGTAGCGCCGGCCAGAAAGAGCGGGATAGGCTTCGAGCTGGATCTCGCGGTCGCGCGGCGTCACGGCGCCGGCACGCGGCAGCCAGTCCTGTTCGGCGGACGGCACCGCGAGCCATGGCGGGGGCGCGGCGGTGTCGGTCGTCACGTCGAAGAGCGCCGGCTTGTAGAAATAGGAATAGCCGGCGGCGCCCGCGACGCCGAGCGGCAGCAGCGAAAAAAGCAGCGCGACGAGCGATGCCTTGCCGCCACGCGCGCCGACCTGCCAGAGGCGCGCAAGGCCGAATGCGGCCAGCAGCACGGCGACCGCCGCCATGGCCGAGGCAAAGCCGGCGAGCGCCAGGAAATGCGGCGTGGTGAGCGGGCCGAAGCGATGCGACAACACGACGGCGATGAAGAGCGTGCAGGAAAACAGCGCCAGACGCCGGGCCCAGTGCGCCGCGTGGGAAACGGGCCGTTCATACTGGATCGTGATCGCCATGGCCTCACCGGATGCTCGCGGCGCCGCTGCCGCGCTCTTTTCCTAGCGCAACAGGGCGGGATTTTCCACCGCTCCGCTGCGGCATCGTGGCTGTGACTTTCCGGCCTCGCACGGCAAATATCCTTGCGTGCCGCAAATTTGCCACGCTCGTTAACGAGTTTTCACGAACGGGGGAATTTCATTCGATGCAGTTCCGGCGGCAGGGCCGCTTCGCTGGGATTGCGCTAGGAGCCTGACGATGTTGCCGACGCAGACAGCCGCCGACACACCTGTTGCCACCAATGCTGGCGAGCCCGCCCTCCCCCTGGAGCTTCTGGAACTGGAGCTTTCGCTCGACGGCTTCACCGGAGATGCGGAAACCTTCACCGAGGCCGTACGTAGTGCCGCCAGCCAGGTGGGCGGGGATTTCCTCTTCGAGCTGCCCGCCTCCGGCCTTGCGGAGGATTGCCTGCGGATTGCGGCGCTGCGCGTGCCGAAGGGAGACGCCGGATCGCTCGAAGTGGTGTTCGCCCTGCTCGATGCGGAAGGCGCCGCGATCCGGGTCGAAAGTCCCGACGATTCGACGAAGGACCTCAAGCGCTTCGCCGACGCCTTCATCGACGTGCTCGAACGCATCTGAGGCCTTGCCGCAAGGCCGGAGCAAGCCTATCTCCATGGGGTCAACAGACCGCCGGAGGCCGCATGTCCACGATGTTTCCAAAGCTCGCCGCCCTTGCGGCCATCGCCGTCGTCATCGCCGGCTGCCAGACGGCGGAGGAAATGCGCGCGGCCGATGAGGACCGCTGCGTCTCCTACGGCTTCCGCCCCCGCACGGATGCCTTCGCGGAATGCCTGCAGCGCATCGACCTCGACCGGCGCTATGCGCTGCGGCAGGCGAGCCGCGACGCGCTCTACATGCCGCCGCCGGTCATCATCGTGCGCGACCACCGGCACCGCTAAGGCGAGCGCCTTCGCGCTTCCCGCCGTTCAGGCCTTGGTGCCCTTGAACGCTGCCTGCGCCGCCGCGAGCCGCGCGATCGGCACGCGGAAGGGCGAGCAGGAGACGTAATCCAGCCCCGCATCCTCGCAGAAATGGATCGAGGCCGGGTCGCCGCCATGCTCGCCGCAGATGCCGAGCTTGAGGTCGTTCCGCGTGCGCCGGCCGCGCTCGGCGGCGATGCGGATGAGTTCCCCCACGCCGTCGAAATCGAGCTGGACGAACGGGTCCTGCTCGACGATACCCTTCTGGATATAGGTCGACAGGAACGCCGAGGCGTCGTCGCGCGAGATGCCGAAGGTCGTCTGCGTCAGGTCGTTGGTGCCGAAGGAGAAGAATTCGGCCGATTCGGCGATGACATGGGCGCGAAGAGCCGCGCGCGGCAGCTCGATCATCGTGCCGGTGAGATAGGTGATCGGCACGCCGCTCTCAGTGATCACCGCCTTCGCCACCGCCTCGATGCGGGCCTTCACATAGTCCAGCTCCGCCTTGAGGCCGACGAGCGGCACCATGATCTCCGGCTCGACGGCAGCGCCCGTCTTCTTCGCCGCTTCCGCAGCGGCCTCGAAGATGGCGCGGGCCTGCATCTCGGCGATTTCCGGATAGGAGATCGCCAGACGGCAGCCGCGATGGCCGAGCATGGGGTTGAATTCGTGCAGCGTATCGACGCGTCGGCGCAGCACGGCCTCGTCGATGGCGAGTGCGGCAGCGACCTCGGCGATTTCCTCGTCGCTCTTCGGCAGGAATTCGTGCAGCGGCGGATCGAGCAGGCGGATCGTCACCGGCAGGCCGTGCATGATCTCGAAGAGCTCGGCGAAGTCCGAGCGCTGCATGGGCAGGAGCTTGGCCAGCGCGGCCCTGCGGCCGGCCTCGTCCTCGGCAAGGATCATCTCGCGCATCACATTGATGCGGCTTCCCTCGAAGAACATGTGCTCGGTGCGGCAAAGGCCGATGCCCTCGGCGCCGAAGGAGCGGGCCGCGCGGGCATCCGCCGGCGTCTCGGCATTGGTGCGCACCTTCATGCGGCGCGTGCGGTCCGCCCATTCCATGATGCGGCCGAAATCGCCGGAAAGCTCCGGCTGCAGCATCGGTATCTCGCCCTTCAGGATCTGGCCGGAGGAGCCGTCGATGGTGATGATGTCGCCCTTCCGAAGCGTCACGCCCTGGGCGATCAGCAATTCGTTGCGCAGGTCGACGCGCAGCGTGCCCGCGCCGGAAACACAGGGCGTTCCCATGCCGCGGGCCACCACCGCCGCATGGCTGGTCATGCCGCCGCGCGTGGTGAGAATACCTTCGGCGGCATGCATACCGTGAATGTCTTCCGGGCTGGTCTCGATGCGCACGAGGATGACCTTGCGGCCCTCGTCATCCGCCTTCACGGCCTCTTCGGAGGTGAAGACGATCTCGCCCGTCGCCGCGCCCGGCGAGGCCGGCAGGCCGGAGCCGATGACGTCGCGCCTCGCGCGCGGATCGATGGTCGGGTGCAGGAGCTGGTCGAGCGAGGCGGGGTCGATACGCGAGACGGCCTCGCCCTCGCTGATCAGCCCTTCCGTCGCCATGTCGACGGCGATCTTCAGCGCGGCCTTGGCCGTGCGCTTGCCCGAGCGGGTCTGGAGCATCCAGAGTTTTCCCCGCTCGATGGTGAATTCGAGGTCCTGCATGTCGCGGTAATGCCGCTCCAGCCGCTCGCAGATGCCGCGGAATTCGGCGAAAGCCTCCGGCATCAGCTTTTCGAGCGAGGGCCGGTCGGAGCCGGAGGCAAGGCGCGCCTCCTCGGTGATGTTCTGCGGCGTGCGGATGCCGGCGACGACATCCTCGCCCTGCGCGTTGACGAGGAATTCGCCGTAGAGCTTGTTCTCGCCCGTCGAGGGGTTGCGCGTGAAGGCAACGCCGGTGGCCGAGGAATTGCCGAGATTGCCGAAGACCATGGCCTGGACGTTGACGGCGGTGCCCCAGACGGCGGGGATGTTGTGCAGCGTGCGGTAGGTGACGGCGCGGGCGTTCATCCAGCTTGCGAAAACGGCGCCGATGGCTCCCCAGAGCTGGACTTCCGGGTCCTGCGGGAATTCCTCGCCGAGTTCTTCCGCGATGATCTCCTTGTAGCGGGCAATGACGTGCTGCCACTCGACGGCGGAGAGCTCCGTATCCTGCTCGTGGCCGAGCCGGCCCTTCTCGTCCTCCAGGATCTCCTCGAAGACCTCGTGGTCGAGGCCCATGACGACATCGCCATACATCTGGATGAAGCGGCGGTAGCTGTCCCAGGCAAAGCGCGCGTCGCCCGCATCGTGGCCGAGCGCCTCGACCGTGCGGTCGTTGAGGCCGAGATTGAGCACCGTGTCCATCATGCCCGGCATGGAGGCGCGGGCGCCGGAGCGCACGGAAAGCAGCAGCGGCTTCGCCGTGTCGCCGAAGGCGCGGCCGGTGATCGCCTCCATCTGGCGAAGCCCCTCGCGGACCTGATCCTTCAGGCTGGCGGGCAGCGAGCGGCCGTTCTCGTAATATTGATTGCAGGCGGCGGTGACGATGGTGAGCCCCGGCGGCACCGGCAGGCCGAGATTGCACATTTCAGCAAGGTTCGCGCCCTTGCCGCCCAGCAGATTGCGGTCGCCCGCGCTGCCTTCGGCACGGCCTCCCCCGAAGGTATAGACCCACTTCTCCATCGACGCCTCCCAAATGCGTTCCCGCAATCTACAGGAACTGCATCCCTTTGAAAACGCGGTGGGATGGGAAATTTGCTGCATTGCATCAATTTTGCAACGGCAATGCAACATCACGAGAGGAGGTTATGGCCGTGCCCGTCGGGCACGGCGGCAATCGGCGGCTCAGTTCCCCTCGATGGAAAGCCCCTTGTCGTCCAGCCGGATCTCCACGCCGTCCGGCTTCTTTTCCTGCTGCCAGGCATAATAGGAAAACCCGGCCACCACGACGATGAGGGCGCCGATGATCATGTAAAGTGCGTTTCTGCTCACGTGTGATCCCCAATTGCATGATCCCCGCCGCAACGTGCGGGGCGGCGGTCAACGCATTGGAAAGGCTTTTGTTCCAGGCGATCAGGAGGCTTCGCGAAGCTGCTCGGCCGTCTGCAGGTCCACAGAGACCAGTTGCGACACGCCCTGCTCGGCCATGGTGACGCCGAAGAGGCGGTTCATGCGGGCCATGGTGATGGGGTTGTGGGTGATGATGACGAAGCGGGTCTCGGTGGAGGCCGCCATCTCGTCCATCAGGTTGCAGTAGCGCTCGACATTGTGGTCGTCGAGCGGGGCGTCCACCTCGTCCAGCACGCAGATCGGCGCGGGATTGGTGAGGAAGACGGCGAAGATCAGCGCCATGGCCGTCAGCGCCTGCTCGCCGCCGGAAAGAAGCGTCATGGTCTGCGGCTTCTTGCCCGGCGGGCGGGCGAGGATTTCGAGGCCGGCATCGAGCGGGTCGTCGCTCTCGATCAGTTGTAATTCCGCCGTGCCGCCGCCGAAGAGGTGGGTGAAGAGGCGCTGGAACTGGACGTTCACGACATCGAAGGCGGCGAGCAGGCGCTCGCGGCCTTCGCGGTTGAGGCTCTGGATCGCCGAGCGCAGCTTTCGCACCGCCTCGATGATATCCTCGCGCTCGGCAACGAGCGCATCGAGCTTTTCGGTGAGGTCCTTCTGCTCTTCCTCGGCGCGCAGGTTCACCGCGCCGAGACGCTCGCGCTCCATCTTCAGCCGGTCCAGCTCCCGCTCGCGCTCGCGCGGATCGGGCAGCGGGGCATCGGCCGGATGACCGGTGAGGCGCAGCGCCTCGTGCGGCGCGCAGGACAGCGCCTCGCGGATACGCGCCTCGCCCTCGACGCGGCGCTCGCGGGCGGAGACGAGGCGTTCTTCCGCGCGGCCGCGCGTCTCGCGGGCTTCGGCAAGCTGCGAAAGGGCCGTTGCGGCGACGCGGTCGGCCTCGCGCTGGTGGTTCTCGGCCTCCTGGAGGGCGTCGGCGGCTTCGCGGCGCGCGGCCTCGGCATTTGTGAGGCCGGTCAGCAGCTCGCGGCGCTTTTCCTCGATCTCGTCGGGGGCCTCGATGAGCTCTTCCATCTCCTCGCGCGCCTCGCCTTCGCGCTCGCGCAGGGTGGCGATATGATTTTCCGCATTGGCGGCGCGGCTCCGCCACGTCTCGCGCTCGGCCGAGATGGCCATGAGGCGGCGGCGGCGGTCGGCCATCTCGCGGGCGAGGCCGTCATGGGCGGCGCGGGCTTCGGCCAGCGTCGCCCGGTCGGTCGCGACATCCATCGTATGGGTGCGCAGGCGCAGGTCGAGACCGGCGAGGTCCGGTGCGTCTTCCAGCGCGGCGCGGGCATCCTCCAGGCTTTCGGCGGCTTCCTCCACCTGCGCCTCGATCTGGGCGCGCGTTTCCGAGAGCACGGCGCGGCGGCGGATGAGGTCGCCGGAGGCGCGCTCGGCCGCTTCCAGCGCCTCGCGGGCCTCGGCCAGCATGCGGGCAGCGCCCCGCTGCGCCTCGCGCGCCGCCTGCTGGCGCTGCGTCTCGGCGCGGATCGCTTCAGTAGCGCGGGCAAGATCGGCTTCCGCTTCGGCGAGCGCCGCGCGGGCGTCTTCCGCCTCGGTTTCGAGTTCGGAAAGGCGGTTCTTCTGTTCGAGGCGAAGGGCGGCGGCGCTCGGCGCATCGGCGCCGGTGACATGGCCATCCCAGCGGAAGACCGCGCCGTCGCGCGTGACGAGCCGCTGGCCTGGCATCAGCCTCGGCAGCAGGGAGAGCGCCTGCTCCACGCTGGCGGCAAGGCCGATCTGGGCGAGACGGCGATGCAGGACTTTTGGCGCACGAACATGGGTAATTAGCGCGGTCACACCATCTGGCAGGGCCGGATCGCCGACGGGGTCTCCCGACAGCCGCCAGTGAACGGGCGCATCCACATCCGCGGGCGAATCGAGATCGTCGCCGAGGGCGGCACCGAGCGCGGTCTCATAGCCGCGGTCGACATCGACCTCCTCCACGACCGGCGCGAAGGAACCGCCGGCGGCACCGGCTTCCAGCATGCGGCGGATGGTGCGGGCTTCCGTCTCGATCCCGGCAAGCCGGGCGCGAGCTGTATCGACCGGACCGCGCAGGGCGGATTCGTTGAAGCGGGCTTCTTCCAAAGCCTCTTCGACCGCAACGAGCATGTCACCGGCCGCCTCCAGCGCCTCTTCGGCGGACTGCACGGCGACGCGGCGCTCTTCCGGATCGGGAAGCCCCGCGATGCGGGCGTCCATCTCCTCCAGTTCGCGCGCCTGCGCGTCCAACTGCTGGCCGAGCCGGAGATGGCGTTCGGAAAGGTCGCGGATCGCCTTTTCGAGCTGGTTGCGCACCGCCTGCGCCTCCGCGCGCTCGGCGGTGACGGCGGCAAGGGCGGCTTCGCTTTCGGCAAGCTTCGCGGCGGCCTCGTCCATCGTCTCGCGGGCGGTCTCCGCGCGTTCGTCGGCCTCGGCGAGGATTTCGCCGATCTCCTCCTCCTCCGCCGTCAGCCGTTCCAGCACAGCGGCATTGTCGGCCACCATGCGCTCCTCGCGGGAAATATCCTCGGCGAGTTGGGCGAGGCGGCGGGTGAGTTCGTCGCGGCGGCGCAGCAGCCGTGCGGAATCCTCATCAAGCTGCGCGCGGGCGATCTGGAGGCGCTGGAGGACGGCGGCGAGCTTGGCCTCGTTCTCGCGCAGTTCCGGCAGCTTCAGGCTGGCGACGGCCTGGTCCTTGGCCGCCTGCATCTGCGCATTGGCGCGCTCGGCGACGAGCGAGGTCGCCTGGTTGAGCTGGCTTTCCGCCTCGCCCTCGGCCTCCTTGGCCTGCGCCCAGCGGATATGCAGCAGCATCGCCTCGTGGCGGCGGATGTCGGCGGAGAGCGCCTTGAAGCGGCTCGCCTGCCGCGACTGGCGCTTCAGGCTCTCGATCTGGCTTTCGAGCTGCGAGGTGACGTCGTCGAGCCGCTCCAGATTGGTCTCGGCGGCACGCAGGCGCAGCTCCGCCTCGTGACGGCGCGAATGGAGGCCGGAAATGCCGGCCGCCTCTTCGAGAAGCTGGCGGCGGGCCTGGGGCTTGGCCTGGATAAGCTCGCCGATGCGGCCCTGCCCCACCATGGAGGGCGAGCGGGCGCCGGTGGAGGCGTCGGCGAAGAGAAGCTGCACATCCTTGGCGCGCGCCTCCTTGCCGTTGATGCGGTAGACCGAGCCGTTCTCGCGCTCGATGCGGCGCGTCACCTGGATCTCGTCCTCGTTGTTGAAGGCGGCGGGCGCGGTGCGGTCGGAATTGTCGAGATAAAGGCCGACTTCGGCGGTGTTCCGCGCCGGGCGGTTACCGGAGCCGGAGAAGATGACGTCGTCCATGCCGGACGCGCGCATGTTCTTGTAGGAGTTTTCCCCCATCACCCAGCGCAGCGCCTCGACGAGGTTCGACTTGCCGCAGCCGTTCGGCCCCACGACGCCGGTCAGGCCCCGCTCGATGACGAATTCGGTGGGCTCGACGAAGGACTTGAAGCCGAGGAGGCGGAGCTTGGTGAATTTCATGCCGGGGCCTTGAGGGTGGGATACCCTTCCTTCGCATGGCGAAGAGTGCCCCTCACCTGCCTGCCGGCATCCTCTCCCCGTAAACGGGGAGAGGAACGATGGGCGCGCCGTTTTCCTCCTTCTCCCCGCCTGCGGGGAGAAGGTCCCGGCAGGGGGATGAGGGGCAGCGCCACCGCCCAATAAAAAGCGGGCGCACGGCTCCCGCCGTCGCCCGCCGAAAATCCGGTCGAAGGATCAGAGCATGCTGTCGATGAGGGCCGACATGGTGTCAACCGACATGTCCCCCGCGTAGCGCTTGCCGTTGATCAGGAACGTCGGCGTCGCGGCGACCCCGAATTCCTTGGCGGCACGTTCCCGTACCGCGTTCACATCATCCAGAAGTTTCTGGTTCGTCAAGCAGGCCTGGAAGCTCTCCTGTGTAAAACCGGCGAGCTTGGACATTTGCAGCAGCGCTTCGCGGCCATCCTGCGCGGCGGCCCAGGTTTCCTGCTGCTTCATCAGCATGGAGATCATCGGGAAATACTGCGCCGCCTCGGTGAGCTTCGTCGTATCCTGCGGGTTGCAGCGCGCCAGCATGAAGGCGGCCGCGGCGCGCGGGTCGAACGGGAATTCGCGCACGATGAAGCGCACCTTGCCGCTGTCGACATACTTGGCCTTGATCGCGTCGAAGGTGTTGTTGTGGAACTGCGCGCAGTGCGGGCATGTCGTCGACATATATTCGACGATGGTGACGGGCGCGTTCGCCTCGCCGAGCGCCATGTCCGGCAGGGCGCCGGGCTTCAGCACCTCGGCCATGTCCACGCTGCCTTCGGAAGAGGGAATGTCGACGGCCGCGGCGGGCGCCGCCGCCGTTTCGGTCGTTGCCGCCGTGGTCTCGCTCGACGTGCCCGAGGCGGTCGCCGGCGTCGAGCTTGCGGTCTCGCCCGTCGTCTGGCTGGTCTCGGGAGCCTTGGCGGTCTCCTTCTTCTCGTCGGAGCAGGCGGCCAGCGTCACGGCGAGCGCCGCAACGGCGGCGCCGGTCAGAAGGCGCTTCATCAGGCTCATTTCGGAAAGGGACATGGTCTCTCCTGTCGAAGGGATGTAAAATTCTTTCGCTTTCCCGTTATACCTGCTTTCGGGCGCGAACAAGCGGTGTGAAGGCCAGTAACTTCAAAGAATTGTGACCGTTCGATGATCAGCGGCGGCGGCCGAGCACGGCCGTGCCGAGGCGCTTCAGCGCCGCTTTCAGCGCCTCGCCCTCGATGCCCTCGACGAGTTCGTCGAGATGGCGGGCCGCAGCCCCGGTCAGCGGACGCGGCCGGGGACGATGGCGCGGATGCAGCGCCACCGGCTTCTGCACGATCCTCACCTGGCTGACGGCGGGAAAACCGAAGAAGCCGTTGATGCGCTGGATGATCTCGCCCTGCTGGTGGCTGAGGAAGAGCGCGCGCGCCCCCTCGCAGGCGATGGTCAGCACGCCCGGCTGGTGGCCGCCGCCCTCGCCCGCCATCTCCGAGGCGCGGCGCGGCCAGGCGATGCGCTCCGGCCGCGTGCATTCGGCGAACTCGGCGCCGGCGATCTCCTCCCACGAGCCGAGCAGCATCGTGTTGATACCGGCGCGCTTTGCCAGCACGGGATCGATGAGGTCGTTGGCGACCTCGCTGATCTGGACGACACCGCGTCTCGACTGGCGTGCGGGCATTTTCGCGTTCACGGCCTACCCTTCAAGGGAAAATATTCCTGTTCTCGCCCGCAGGATGCCTTGAACATCGCGGACCGTTCGGCCAGTTATAGAGCAATTCCAGCAGAAATGTGCAGCGGTTTTGCGCGCGCCGCCCTGTCAGGCTATAGAAGCCCCCGATCCCGTTTCAGGCAGACCATGACCCAATCCCACCGGACCGCGGCGCCCGCCGACCTGCTTCTCGCCTGGTACGACCGGCACCACCGCGACCTGCCGTGGCGCGTCAGCCCGCCGATGGCGGCGCGGGGGATTGCGCCCGATCCCTACCGTATCTGGCTTTCCGAGGTCATGCTGCAGCAGACGACCGTGCAGGCGGTCAAATCCTATTTCGCGCTCTTCACCGCGCGCTGGCCGACCGTGACGGACCTCGCAAATGCCGACAACGAGGACGTGATGAAGTCCTGGGCGGGCCTCGGCTATTACGCCCGCGCCCGCAACCTCAAGAAATGCGCCGAAGCCGTCGCCTTCGAGCATGGCGGGGTCTTTCCCGACACAGAAGAGGGATTGAAGGCCCTGCCCGGCATCGGCGACTATACGGCGGCGGCCATCGCCGCCATCGCCTTCAACCGGAAGAGTGCGGTGCTCGACGGCAATGTCGAGCGCGTCGTCTCGCGCCTTCACGCCATCGAGACGCCGCTTCCCGCGGCAAAGCCGGAAATGCGCGCGCTGGTGGCCGAAATGACGCCGGAGGACCGGCCGGGCGACTTCGCCCAGGCGATGATGGACCTCGGCGCGACGATCTGCACGCCGCGCCGCCCTGCCTGCGCGCTCTGTCCGTTCAACGCGGACTGCCGGGTGCTGGGGCGCGATGACCCCGAACTCTTTCCGCGCAAGGCGGCGA
The DNA here is from genome assembly GCF_055330205.1 of Shinella sp. R2-11. Taxonomy (NCBI): domain Bacteria; kingdom Pseudomonadati; phylum Pseudomonadota; class Alphaproteobacteria; order Hyphomicrobiales; family Rhizobiaceae; genus Shinella; species Shinella sp. R2-11. Next base: position 43,791 of record NZ_JBVAPC010000001.1, read on the forward strand.
AGAAGGAAAAGCCCGTCCGGCTCGGCGCGGCCTTCGTCGCCGAGGACGAGATCGGCGCCGTCTTCCTGCGCAAGCGGGCGGAAAGCGGCCTCCTCGGCGGCATGACGGAAGTGCCGGGCAGCGCCTGGACGGCGCGGATCGACGGGGAGACCGATATCACCGCCGCGCCCTTTTCGGCGGACTGGCAGGCCTGCGGCACCGTCGTCCACGTCTTCACGCATTTCGAGCTGCGCCTCAGCGTCTACCGCTCCGTGGTTCCGCGGGATGCGCAGGCGGGCGCGGGATGGTGGCAGCCGAAGGAAACGCTCGACGGCGAGGCGCTGCCGACCGTCATGAAGAAGGCCATCACGCAAGCCATACCGGACGCATTTCAAAAAAAGAGGAAAGCATGAGCAGCATCGAGATCCGCCACATCGTCTTCGACATCGGCCGGGTGCTGATCCACTACGATCCACATATCCCCTTCGCGCGGCTGATCCCCGACGATGCGGAGCGCAACTGGTTCTTCGCCAATGTCTGCACGCACGACTGGAACCTGGAGCAGGACCGCGGGCGCAAGTGGGAGGATGCCGAGGCACTGCTGATCGAGGCGCATCCCGACCGCGTCGAGCATATCTGCGCCTTCCGCAAATATTGGCCCGAGATGGTCCCGCATGCCTATGCGGGAAGTGTCGCGATCCTGGAGACGCTGATCTTGCAGGGACGTGACGTCACCATGCTGACCAACTTCGCGGCCGACACCTTCAAGGAAGCGCGCAGGATGTATCCCTTCCTCGACAAGCCGCGCGGCGTCACCGTCTCGGGCGAGATCGGGCTGATCAAGCCGGACCTTGCGATCTACGAGACGCACGGCCGCGACTTCGGCCTTTCGCCCGCCCATACGCTCTTCATCGACGACGCCCCGGCCAATGTCGAAGGCGCACGCATGGCGGGCTGGAACGCCGTGCTGTTCACCGGCCCGGAAAAGCTGAAGGACGACCTTGCCGCGCACGGCATCGCGCTCTGATACCGGCTATATGTGGCCCAAAACCGAAACGCCCGGAGCCGCAAGGCTCCGGGCGTTTTCGCATTTCCGGGACTGAAGGTACAAAAACCGGAAAAGCGATATCCGGCCGGTTGTTCGGCCTCGGCTTTCACAACGATTTCCGTTGCTTGGCCTGATGTGTTTGCCGGATCACAGTAAGCGGGTGATGGTTAACATCGTTTGAACGCGGCATCGCAAATGTGTGGGCAGGAGGGGAGCGCAACGCTTTTTGGCAGCCCCTCATCCGGCTGCCGCCACCTTCTCCCCGCAAGCGGGGAGAAGGGCCCGTGCGGGACCGGCTTCCCGAGAACAGAATCGATAATGCGGAAGCAGGCGTTGCCACGCGATTCCTTCTCGCCACTTGCGGGGAGAAGATGGCCGGCAGGCCGGATGCGGGGCTGCCGGCCGGCCACAAAAGCCACAGCCCCCGGTGCAGGGAACACCGGAGGCCGCAGCTGGAGAAAGAGTAAAAGAGTAAAGGTCGTCAGGTGGCCTATTCGAGGCCGGCCATGCCGGAGCGCACGACGGCGCGCAGCGCGTCGATCGGCTTCAGCTCCGCGCCTTCGGCATAGTGCCAGAAGGTCCAGCCGTTGCAGGCATCGAGCCCCTGCACCTTGGCGCCGACGCGGTGGATGGAGCCCACATCGCTGCCCGAGGCGAGCGTACCGTCGGCGCGCACGATGGCGCTGTGGCGGCGGCGGGCATCCGTCAGCACCGTGCCGGGCGCGATGAGGCCGCTCTCGATCAGCGTGTTGAAGGCGACGCGCGGCTCGGCCTTCTTGCCGCTCATCACGGACAGCGTGCCGGAGCCGAGCGGCTCGACCGCATCGATGCGTGCGCGGGCGGCGTCGATATAGCCCTGCTCGCGCTCGATGCCGACGAAGTGACGGCCGAGGCGCTTGGCGACGGCGCCGGTCGTGCCGGAGCCGAAGAAGGGATCGAGCACCACGTCACCGGGCCTGGAGGAGGCCATGAGGATGCGGGCGAGCAGCGCTTCCGGCTTCTGCGTCGGATGCACCTTCTTGCCGTCAGCGTCCTTCAGCCGCTCGCCGCCGTTGCAGATCGGGAAGAGCCAGTCCGAGCGCATCTGCACGTCGTCGTTGGCGGCCTTCATGGCGTCGTAGTTGAAGGTATAGCCCTTGGCCTTCGGGTCGCGAGTCGCCCAGATCATCGTCTCGTGCGCGTTCTGGAAGCGGCGGCCCTTGAAGTTCGGCATCGGATTGGTCTTGCGCCAGACGATGTCGTTGAGGATCCAGAAGTTGAGATCCTGCAAGGTCGCACCGACGCGGAAGATGTTGTGGTAGGAGCCGATAACCCAGATCGTGCCGGAGGGCTTCAGCACGCGGCGGCAGGCGAGCAGCCAGGCGCGGGTGAAGGCATCATAGGCCTCGAAGGAAGCGAACTGGTCCCACTCGTCGTCGCAGGCATCGACGAGGCTCTGGTCCGGCCGGTGGAGGGCACCGCCGAGCTGGAGGTTGTACGGCGGATCGGCGAAGATGACGTCGACGGACTGGTCCGGCAGCGCCTCGAGCGCGGCGACGCAGTCGCCCTTGATGATCGTGTCGAGCCAGCCGCTCTTGCGGGGCGAACGGGAGACGTCTGCAAGCGAAAGAACAGATGGCATTTTTTACTCGCTGATACGCTTACTCGGAACGGAACTTGATGATGCTTATGGTTACCGAAGATGGTTACCAAAGGCTGAAGGGTTTGGAGAAAAAGCCAAATCCGTTTCGGGAAGGGACCGGAGCGCCGAATTCAAGGGGAACCGAATAGACGCCGCTCCCCACACGTTTCCCGAGGGATGTCGCATGCCCGGCCGGGGGCCGGCCGGGATTTCCGGAAACGAGGAGGGCAACCGTGCGCGTGAAGGCCATATGCATGCTTCTGGCGGGGCTTCTTGCCGCCACCCAGGCGATCGCCGCCGACAAGACGATGATCGTGCTCGACGCATCGGGCTCGATGTGGGGCCAGATCAACGGCCGCAGCAAGATCGAGATCGCGCGCGATACGCTGGGAACCGTGCTGAAATCCGTGCCCGCCGGCACCGAGCTCGGCCTGATGGTCTACGGCCACCGGGAAAAGGGTTCTTGCAGCGATATCGAGCTTGCCGTGCCGCCGGGCGCGGGCACCGAAAGCGCGATCAACTCCTTCGTCGCCGGCCTCAACCCGAAGGGCAAGACGCCCCTCACCCGCTCCGTCGAGGAAGCGGCCGAGGCGCTGAAATATACCGAGGACAAAGCGACGGTCGTGCTCGTCACCGACGGTCTGGAGACCTGCGAGGCCGATCCCTGCGCCCTCGCCTCCGCGCTCGAAAGCAAAGGCGTCGACTTCACCACCCATGTCGTGGGCTTCGGCCTGACGGAGGAGGAAGGCAAGCAGGTCGCCTGCCTTGCGGAAAATACCGGCGGCAAATATTTCCAGGCGTCCGACGCCACGCAGCTCGTCGCCGCGCTGACGGAGACGGTGGCGGAAGCGCCGATGTCGAAGCCGGAAGCGGTCGAGACGACGCCTGAGCCGGACGTGGAATTCAACACCGCGGCCGACAGCGTGCTTTCGGAAGGCGGGCCCTCGCTCGACGACAATGACGACGTCCACTGGCTGATCTACAATGCCGGTGCCGATGGCAAGCCGGCCGGCGACTATATCGACAGCCAGTACAAGGGCGCCTATTCCGGCAGCTATCCGCCCGGCAAATACATCGCCGTCGTGACGTTGCAGAGCGCGATCGAACGGCAGGTGCCCTTCGAGGTGAAGGCCGGTGAAGTGGCAAAGCCCTTCGTGAACTTCGATTCCGGCCATGTGACCGTTACCGCCCGGCGCACGCCGACCGACGCCGAGCCCGACTCGAACGGCGCGATCCAGGTTACCTTCGGCAACCATTCCAGCACCTATTACGGCACGACGAAGTTCTACGCTCCGGCCGGCGAGGTGAAGCTGGAAGGCTCCATCGGCCCGTCGAAGGTGGAGGAAACCGTCGCGGTGAAGGCTGGCGAGGAGATCGCGCGCGACCTCGTCATCGGCGCCGGCATCGTCCTCAACAAGGCGGTCTACGCGGAAGGTGGGCCGGAGGTCGATTCCGGCAACGTCTTCTTCGAGGTCGTGGCGCCGGAAAAGGCGATCGACGGCAGCCGCAAGAGCGTCGCCTACGGCTACGGGACCGGCACGAAGCTCGACATTCCGGCCGGCGACCATGTGCTGACGGCCAAGCTCGGCTCGGCGACGGGGGAAATTCCCTTCACCGTCAAGGCCGGCGAGATGAAGGAAGTCGTCGTCAACATCAATGCCGGGGTTCTGGCGATCACCGCGCCGGGGGCCAATTCCATCGAAATCCTCAGCGCCGCGAAGGATATCCAGGGCAACCGCAAGTCCGTGTCGATCAATTACGGCGCGGAATGGCAGGACACGGTGCCGCCCGGGGATTACATCATTGCGGTGAAATACGAGGGCGACGTCGCGCCCAAGGAGGCGAAGGCGACAGTCAAGGCCGGCGAGCGGGCCGAGGTGACGGTGCAGTGATCCGAAAGACGACGCGGCCCGCCATATGCGGGCCGCGTCGTCATCATGCCGCGTGGAAGGCGCGGCTGTCCTCCGGCGCCTCGTTCCGGTCGTCGAGGCCGTAGTCGCGCACGACGCTGGCGATGCGCAGCCGATAGGCGTCGAAGACACCGCCCCGGCCGAGCGACTGGGCAGTGCGATGCTCCTCGGTGGTGCGCCATGCCTTCACCGCCGCCTCGTCGCGCCAGAAGGAGAGTGAAAGCAGCCGTGTCGGATCGGTGAGGCTGCGGAAGCGCTCGATGGAAATGAAGCCCTCGATGCCGTCGAGCAGCGGGCGGAGGTCGCGCGCCGTGTCGAGATAGAGATCCATGCGGCCGGGCGCGGGCACGACCTCGAAGATGACCGCGATCATGACGCTACCCTCTGCGCATGGGGCAGCGAGACGTTCTTCAGGAAGACGCGGTCCTCCTTCAGGATGAAGCGCTCCCTGCGGGAGAATTCGTAGTTCTCCTTGCCGAGCGGATCGGCGGCGAGCCGGGCGCGATAGGCCTCGTAGGCAGCAAGGCTCTCGATATTGTAGACGCCGTAGGCAATGGTGGCGGAACCCTCGTGCGGGGCGAAATAGCCGATGAGATCGGCCCCGCAGCGCGGGATCGCCTCGCCCCAGTTGCGGGCATAGGCGGCGAAGGCGTCCTTGCGGAAAGGGTCGATCTCGTAGCGGATGAAGCAGGTGATCATCGTCGTCTCCTGTTGAGCGATGATCCCTTTTCCCACATTGCCGGACGTCGATGCTTCGGTTATCATCGAAGTATGAAGGAAGGTCCCGACATTTCCCGGATCGGCGCGCTGATCGGCGATCCCGCCCGCGCCAACATGCTGACCGCGCTGATGGGCGGGCAGGCGCTGACGGCAACCGAGCTTGCCGGAGCGGCCGGCGTCACCCTGCAGACGGCCAGCTCGCACCTTTCCAGACTGGAGGGCGGCGGGCTCGTCGTGCAGCGCAAGCAGGGACGGCACCGCTATTTCGCGCTTACCGACGACGAGGTGGGGCTGCTGCTCGAAAGCATCATGGGCTTTGCGGCCAATCGCGGCCTGCTGCGCACCCGCCCCGGCCCGAAGGACCCGGCGCTGCGCAAGGCGCGGGTCTGCTACAACCACCTTGCCGGCGATTTCGGCGTGCGCATGCTGGACCGGATGGTGGCCGACGGCGACGTCACGCTAGACGGCGACGACGCGGCCCTGACGCCTTCCGGCGAGGCGCGCGTGGCGGCGCTCGGCATCGACGTCCCCGCCCTCAGGGCGCAGCGCCGCCCGGTGTGTCGCACCTGCCTCGACTGGAGCGAGCGCCGCTCGCATCTCGCCGGCTCCCTCGGCGAGGCGCTGCTCGCCCGCTTCATCGCGGATGGCTGGGCCAAGCGGGAGAAGGACAGCCGCGCCATCCGCTTCACGGCGGAGGGCGAGCGGAAGTTCATGGCACTGTTTCCTTGAGGGATGGCGAATGCCCCTCATCCGCCTGCCGGCACCTTCTCCCCGCAAGCGGGGAGAAGGAAGTCGTGGCAACGTTCTGCCCAAAGAGGGAAAGCGGTGCGGCAATGCCCTTCTCCCCGCTTGCGGGGAGAAGGTCGCGGCAGCGGGATGAGGGGCAGCCGCTCCCCGCCGCCACGCATGGCTCCCTCCCGAATCGGCAATTGTCCGGCGCGCGCCTTTCGTGTAGGGAAACCGCGGTCTAACGGGTGCCTCGCGCCCCATCGTTCTTCCGCAACTCCGGATGCAGCCTTCCCGGACTTGCTCCTATGAAAGACAGCAGCTCATGAACGGTTTCGATCTCATCATCTTCGACTGCGACGGCGTTCTGGTCGATTCGGAAATCATCGCGGCGGAAGTGGAATCGGCGCTGCTGACGGATGCGGGCTATCCGATCGGCATCGAGGAAATGGGCGAGCGCTTCGCCGGCATGACCTGGCACAACATCCTGCTCACCGTCGAGCGCGAAGCCTCCATTCCGCTCTCGGCCACCCTGCTCGACAAGTCGGAAAAGCTGCTTGACCTGCGCCTCGCGCAGGAGGTGAAGGCCATCGACGGCGTCAAGCCGATGCTCTCGCGCATCCCCAGGCCCTATTGCATCTGTTCGAATTCGGCCTCGCATCGTCTCGACATGATGCTTTCTAGGGTCGGGCTCCGGGAGGTCTTCGGCCCCTATGTCTATTCGGCCAAGGACCTCGGCCCCGACCGTGTGAAGCCGAAGCCGGATATCTTTCTGCATGGCGCAAAGCAGTTCGGCGCCAATCCGGCGCGCACGCTGGTCATCGAGGATTCGGTGCACGGTATCGCGGGCGCCCGCGCCGCCGGCATGCGCGTGGTCGGCTTCACCGGCGCCTCCCACACCTATCCGTCCCATGCCGACCGCCTGACGGAAGCCGGCGCCGAAACGGTCATCTCCCGCATGGGCGAGCTGCCGGACGTCATCGCCGCGCTGGCGGAATGGCAGGAAGCGATCTGACGCTTCTACCCGCTACAAAAGCAAAGGCCGCGGAATGCCCTTCCGCGGCCTTTTGCGTAAGGGATTTATGTCCTTACTTTTTCTTCTTCGCCGAGCCTTCCTCGAAGCCGACATAGACCTTGGTGAAGCTGCCGGAACCGCCGGGGACCGCGACATTGCCCTGCGTGAAGATGAACTGGCCCGCGCTGCCATCGGCCGGGATCGTGACCGGGAACTGGACGAGCTGCGAATAGAGCGAGTTGGTGCCGTCGAGCACCGCGACGCGGATCGGCACGTTCACGGTGGTGCCGGGCGCGCCGGCCGGACCGATGACGACGCGGCCCTGCACCATCACGGTCATGACGAGCTGGCTTTCGTTGAGCACGCACTGGCGCGTGGTGTCGGCGAGCGTCACCTGGTAGGCGAGGTTCTGCGGATCGTCCTTGGCGCCCTTGCCGTAGCGCTGGAGCACCGAGGTGCCGTCGCGCAGGAAGACCTGCGGGCAGGAGCCCTGGATCACCGCGACCTGCGTCTGCTGCTGCGCGGCAGCCTGAACGCCCGATGGATCGCTCGTCACGCCGAGATCGGCGGGCTTGTCGGTCTGGTTGCAGCCGGCGACGACGGCGAGAAGGGAAATGCCGAGAAAACGGCGGACAGTCATTCCAAACACGTTGCGTTCTACCCCTGCGATCAGGCCCCGCCCCCGGCGTGCAAGCCCTTCGGAACTCGTTTCACGGGCCTTTTCACGACCCTAGGCGATGGTCTATAGCAGCGGCGCGGCGAAAAATCGATTGTCGAATGAAACCGCCCGCAGAATTTCGGAGAAGCCCGGCACGCTTTGCGCGAACGGGCAGGACGCAACGGCATTTGCAATTCCAAGGACGTGTGACTGTGGATTATGTTTCGACGCGGGGCGAGGCCCCTTCCCTCGGTTTCTCCGATGCGCTCCTGGCGGGCCTTGCCCGTGACGGCGGCCTCTACGTGCCGCGCACGTGGCCGGCCTTCTCCAAGAAGGAGATCCGGGCGCTGCGCGGCAAGTCCTATCAGGAGATCGCCTTCACGGTGCTCCTTCCCTTCGTCGAGGGCGACATTCCGGCCGAAAAGTTCCGGGCGATGATCGACGAGGCCTATGCCACCTTCCGCCATCCGGCGGTCGTGCCGCTCGTCCAGACCGGGCCGTTTTCCTTCGTCATGGAACTCTTCCACGGCACGACGCTCGCCTTCAAGGACGTGGCGATGCAGCTTCTCGCCCGCCTGATGGACCATGCGCTGGCCGCCCGCGGCGAGCGCGCCACCATCGTCGGCGCCACCTCGGGCGACACCGGGGGCGCGGCCATCGACGCCTTTGCCGGCCGCGAGCGCACGGACATCTTCATCCTCTTCCCGGAAGGCAAGGTCTCCCCGGTGCAGCAGCGCCAGATGACCACCTCGAAGGAAAAGAACGTCCACGCGCTCGCCGTCAAGGGCAATTTCGACGACTGCCAGAACCTCGTGAAAGCGATGTTCAACGACACGAAGTTCCGCGACGGCGTGAAGCTCTCGGGCGTCAACTCGATCAACTGGGCGCGCATCATGGCCCAGATCGTCTACTACTTCACGACGGCCGTCGCGCTCGGCGGGCCGGACCGGAAGATCTCCTTCACCGTGCCGACCGGCAATTTCGGCGACATCTTCGCCGGCTACGCCGCCAGGCGCATGGGCCTTCCCATCGACAAGCTGGTGATCGCGACGAACGAGAACGACATCCTCGCCCGCACGCTGAAGACCGGCCGCTACGAGATGAAGGACGTCAAGGCCACCACCTCGCCGTCGATGGACATCCAGATCTCGTCCAACTTCGAGCGGCTGCTTTTCGAAGCCCATGACCGCGATGCCGGCGCCGTGCGCCGCGCCATGGCGAGCCTGAAACAGTCGGGCGCCTTCGAGATCGGCGACGGCGCGCTGAAGACGATCCGCAAGAAGTTCCGCGCCGGCCGCGCGTCTGAAAAACAGGTGGCACAGACGATCAAGGACACGCTGGCCAAGACCGGCTACCTGCTCGACCCGCATTCGGCCATCGGCGTCTTCGTCGCCGCAAAGCACGAGAAGCCGAACGCGCCGATGGTGACGCTCGCCACCGCCCACCCGGCGAAATTCCCCGCCGCAGTAAAATCGGCGTGCGGTATTGACCCGGCGCTTCCGACGTGGCTTGCTGACCTCATGCAAAGGGAGGAGCGGTTCGACGTCCTCGAAGCGGAACTCGATGCGGTGGAAACCTTCATCGGGAAGCATACGCGGGTTCGGGGATAGAATCGCAGAAAGTGCGTATGATGAAAGTTGAGTGCACCCGGCTCGCATCCGGGTTGACCGTGGTGACCGAGAACATGCCGCATCTAGAGAGCGTCGCTCTCGGCGTGTGGATCAAGTCGGGGTCACGCAACGAAACCACGGACGAGCACGGCATCGCCCACCTTCTGGAACACATGGCCTTCAAGGGCACGGAGCGCCGCTCCGCCCGCCAGATCGCCGAGGAAATCGAGAATGTCGGCGGCGAGGTCAACGCCGCCACCTCGACGGAAACCACCTCCTACTACGCCCGCGTGCTCAAGGACCATGTCCCGCTCGCGGTCGACATCCTCGCCGACATCCTGACGGAATCGGTCTTCGACGAGGAGGAGCTGCGCCGCGAGAAGCACGTCATTCTGCAGGAGATCGGCGCGGCAAACGACACGCCCGACGACGTGGTCTTCGACAAGTTCTCCGAGATCGCCTATCGCGACCAGATCATCGGCCGCGCCATCCTCGGCACGCCGGACACGGTGCTGTCCTTCTCGCCCGGCGAGATCCGCAGCTATCTCGACCGCAACTACACGACGGACCGCATGTTCGTGGTGGCGGCCGGCGCGGTGAACCATGACGAATTCGTGCGCCAGGTCGAGGATCGCTTCTCCTCGCTGCCGACCGCGCCAAAAATCTCCCCGGTCTTCGAGCCGGCCCGCTATACGGGCGGCGACATCCGCGAGACGCGCGACCTGATGGACGCGCAGGTCCTCCTCGGCTTCGAGGGCAAGGCCTACCATGCCCGCGATTTCTACTGTTCGCAGATTCTCGCCAACATCCTCGGCGGCGGTATGTCCTCCCGCCTCTTCCAGGAGGTGCGCGAGCACCGGGGCCTCTGCTACTCGATCTACGCCTTCCACTGGGGCTTTTCCGATACCGGCATCTTCGGCATCCATGCCGCGACAGGCGGCGAGAACCTGCCCGAGCTGATGCCCGTCATCTTCGACGAATTGAAGAAGTCGTCCGAGACGATCGACCAGCAGGAAATCGAGCGCGCCCGCGCGCAGATCCGCGCCCAGCTCCTGATGGGCCAGGAAAGCCCGGCCGCCCGCGCCGGCCAGATCGCCCGCCAGATGATGCTCTACGGCCGCCCGATCCCCAACGAGGAGCTGATGGAGCGCCTCGCCGGCATCACCATCGAGCGCCTGACGGACCTTGCCGGACGCCTGTTCTTCGACACGGTGCCGACCATCTCGGCCATCGGCCCGCTGGAACACCTCGTCCCGGCCGGCGACATCACGCGCTCGCTATCACGCGGGACCATCGACCGCGCGGCGAGCTGAAGCCGCGCCTTTTCCGATATCCTGGGGACCCGCAAGCGGGCAAAATAAAACCCGCCTTGCGGCGGGTTGCCTGATCGGGACCCTGGGAGGAGAGAGGTCCCGATGAATGGGGCGGGATGACCAGGCTGGCGCAGCCGGATCTGGCGCGCCGATGTCATCCCTCATGGCGCGGGGCGTTCGCCCCAGGCCGTATCAGCCGAAAACGACCATGCCCTTGACGGCAGCCTGGATGTTCGAGCGGGAGATGCCGAGGTCCTGCAGGGCGCGGTCGTCGAGGGCGCCGAGTTCACGGACGGCGCGGCGGTCAGCGGCATTCTTCTTGAGCTTTGCGAAGATGTTCATCGTTCAATTCCTTTGTGTTTCCCTTGCGTTGATCAATAGATAAGCGACCTCCTGCCTAAAGAAAATGCATATGCTCACACCGCTGACATGCGGCTTTTGCATAGCAACGAGGCAGGCCCGAATCGGCCCGGCGACGCGAATGAAAAAGGGAGGTCGCCGGCGCCATAGGACTGCCCCGTTTCATTTGACGCCGGCGAGGCTCTCGGCATAGTCTTTGCAGGAAAGGGGCCGCCACGAGGACGGCGCGCGGAGGACTGAATGGCACGGTCGGTTTTTCGGTTTCTGTCGCGCCAGCCCGACACCGTGGAACTTGCCGGCGAACGGCACCTGCTTCGCCTCCCCCGTTTCCAGGATTACCGCCAATGGCAGATGCTGCGCTCGGAAAGCCGGCGCTTCCTCGAACCCTGGGAGCCGACATGGCGGAGCGACGACCTGACGGAAGGCGCCTTCCGCACCCGCGTCCTTCGTAATGAACAGGAATTTTCGTCGGGCCAGGCCGTGCCGCTCTTCGTCTTCACGCGCGAGGAGAAGACACTGCTCGGCGGCCTCACCGTCGGCTATATCCGGCGCGGGGCGGCGCAATGCTGCATGATCGGCTACTGGATGGGCGAGCGCCATGCCGGCCAGGGCCACATGTTCGGCGCACTCAACCTCGCCATACCCTATATCTTTTCGAGCCTTCAGTTGCACCGTATCGAGGCAGCCTGTATTCCAGACAATACAAGAAGCATACGTCTCCTTGAAAAGGCCGGCTTTCAGCGGGAAGGCTACCTTCGGGAGTATCTGAAGATAAACGGGGAGTGGCGCGACCACGTGATGTTCTCGCTTCTGGCCGCCGACAGGCGGCCCCAGGCGGCACCGGGCGCGGCAGGACTGGGCAGTACCTAAGGACAATGCACTTTCAATGACGTCTTCCTTCGTGCCGCAAGCGCTGCGTGCCAGCCGGTTGCTCGCTTTCATCCTTCTGGTGCCGATCCTCCTTGCGGGGATGCTGCCGGGACGCGCCTATGCCGTCGAGCCGGTGAAGATTTCCCGTGACGACACCGCGCTCGACCTCACCGCCACCACCGAGATCTATACCGGCCGGGGCGAGGCCTTCCAGGTTTCCACCGCGCCCGGCACCGATGGCATCGTGCGGCGCATCGAGGTGCGGGCCACCTCCGACGAGCACCAGGGCGACTGGGCGGTCTTCGCACTCGCCAACGTTTCCGACGAGCAGATCGACCGCGTGATCGTCGCCCCGCATTTCCGCCTCGTGCAGTCAAAATTGTTCTGGCCGGACCTCGGCTCCAAGCGCATCATCTCGATCACGCCGAGCGAAGGCTTCGCGCTCGACCGCGAGCCGAGCGAGGAGGCGGACGTCTTCTCCATCACGCTCAACCCCGGCACAGTCGTCACCTTCGTCGCCGAGCTGGCGACGCCCGACCTGCCGCAGATCTATCTCTGGGAGCCGGACGCCTACAAGGACACGGTCAACGCCTTCACGCTCTATCGCGGCATCGTGCTCGGCATCGCCGGCCTGCTCGCCGTTTTCCTCACCATCCTCTTCGTGGTGAAGGGCACCTCCATGCTGCCGGCGACAGCGGCGCTCGCCTGGGCGGTGCTCGGCTATATCTGCGTCGATTTCGGCTTCCTCTCCAAGCTCATCTCGATCACGGCGGGCGACGAGCGGATATGGCGCGCGGGAACGGAGGTGTTCCTCGCGGCGGGCCTTGTCGTCTTCCTCTTCACCTATCTCAACCTCAACCGATGGCATGCGCATCTCGCCTATGCGACTCTCGCCTGGATCCTCGGCCTCGGCCTGCTCTTCGGCGTCGCGATCTACGATCCGCCGATCGCCTCGGGCATCGCCCGCCTCTCCTTCGCGCTGACAGCGACGGTCGGCATCGTGCTCATCGCCTATCTCGGCTTCAACCGCTATGACCGGGCGATCCTGCTCGTGCCCGCCTGGGCTTTGATCCTCGTCTGGCTGTTCGGCGCCTGGCTAACGGTGACGGGCCAGCTCAACAACGACATCATCCAGCCGGCGCTCGGCGGCGGCCTCGTCCTCATCGTACTGCTCATCGGCTTCACGGTGATGCAGCATGCCTTTGCCGGCGGCGCCTACAGCCAGGGCCTATTCTCCGATCTCGAGCGCCAGTCGCTGGCTCTGACGGGCTCGGGCGACACTGTCTGGGACTGGGACGTGGCGCGCGACCGCGTCGTCACCATTCCCGATATCTCCATCCAGCTCGGCCTTGCGCCGGGCGTCATGCACGGCCCGGCGCGCAACTGGCTGCCGCGCCTCCATCCCGACGACCGCGACCGTTTCCGCGCCACGCTCGACGTGCTGCTGGAGCATCGCAAGGGCCGGCTCAATCATCAGTTTCGCGTGCGCGCCGAGGATGGCCACTATCACTGGCTCTCGATCCGCGCCCGCCCCGTGCTCGGCGCCAATGGCGAGATCATCCGCTGCGTCGGCACGATCATCGACATCACCGAACAGCGCAACTCGATCGACCGGCTCTTGCAGGACGCCCTGCACGACAACCTGACGGGCCTGCCGAACCGCCAGGTCTTCCTCGACCGCCTGCAATCGATCCTGTCACTAACCGCCAGCTCCGAGACCGTGCGCCCGACGGTGCTGACCATCGACATCGACCGCTACAAGCAGGTCAACGACGCGCTCGGCATCGCCGCCGGCGACAATATCCTCATCGCGCTGACCCGGCGCCTGCGCCGGCTCCTCAAGCCGCAGGATACGCTGGCCCGGCTTGCCGGCGACCAGTTCGGCTTGATTCTCATGTCGGAGCGGGATCCCGCCAAGGTGGCGGATTTCGCCGATGCGGTCAGCAAGGCGATCATGGTGCCGATCAATTTCGGCGGCCGCGAGATCATCCTGACGGCCTCCATCGGCCTCGTCTCCTGGGTCGACCAGCAGGAGGATGCGGCCGGCCTGCTCAACGATGCCGAGCTTGCCATGTACCGGGCCAAGAAGGCCGGCGGCAACCGCGTCGAGCCCTTCCGCCCCGCCTTCCGCACCTTCGGCGCAGACCGGCTGCAGATCGAGACGGACCTGCGCCGCGCCATCGAGCGCAAGGAGCTTTCCCTCGTCTACCAGCCGATCGTCCGGCTCAAGGATGCGGAAATCGCCGGCTTCGAGGCGCTGATGCGCTGGGACCATCCCAAGCGCGGCAATATCTCGCCGGCCGAGTTCATCCCCATCGCGGAGGCGTCCGACCTCATCAACCAGCTCGGCCTCTTCGCCTTCGACAAGGCCGCGAGCGACCTGATGGACTGGCAGCTCCAGACCGGCGAGCTTCCGGTCTTCGTCTCGGTCAACCTGTCGAGCGCGCAGCTTCTCAACAACGAGCTTTACAACGACGTGCGCGCGGCGCTCGCCCGCACCCGCTGCGAGCCGCAGAAGATCAAGCTGGAGCTCACCGAATCCGTCGTGATGGAAAATCCGGAACAGGCCCGCCTGATCCTCAACAAGCTGCGCGATGTCGGGCTCGGCCTTGCGCTCGACGATTTCGGCACGGGCCATTCCTCGCTCTCCTATCTCACCCGCTTCCCCTTCGACACGATCAAGATCGACAAGGCGCTGGTGCGCGACGGTTCCGACAAGCGCACCGTGCTGCTGCGCTCCGTCATCTCGATGGCGCGGGAACTGGAAATGCAGGTTGTCGCGGAAGGAATCGAGTCGGAAGAGGACGCCATCGAGCTCGGCAACATGGGCTGCGAGTTCGGCCAGAGCTACATCTTCGGCCCGCCGATCGGCTACGATTCGGTGCTGCGCCTCCTGAAGGAACGCTTTCCGCTGATGAAGCGGGCGTGATAACGCCCGCTAGGCCGCCGCGCGGCGCACCAGCCTATTGATGAAATCCAGCTTCTCCACCACCGGCGGGGAGAGCACGAAGGGGTAGCTGTCGGGCTGGCCCATGGAGCGCTGGATGGCGTTCATCGCGACGCTGAGCGGAACCCAGGATTCGACGAGCCGGCCGGCATTCGGCGCCCGATAGGGATCGAAGGTGACTTCCGCTTCCAGTTCCTCATGCCCCTTCGGATCGGTGTTGAGGCCGAAGGCGCGGGCGGTTTCCAGCGTATCGACGATATGGAAGAAATGCGCCCAGCATTCGGCGAAATCCTCGGCCGGGTGGCAGCTCGCATAGGTGCTGATGAACCGCTCCTGCCAGTCCGCAGGCGGCCCCTCGTCGTAGTTGCGCTGGAGGGCGGCGGCGTAATCTTCGCGCTCGTCGCCGAAGAGATTGCGCGCCTCCTCCAGTGTCGCCTCGTCGCGGACGAGCTGCGTCCAGTAGAAATGCCCGACCTCATGGCGGAAATGGCCGAGCAGCGAGCGATAGGGCTCGCCCATGGCGACGCGCACGCTCTCGCGCACCGCATCGTCCGCCTCGGCGGCGCGCAGGCTGATCAGGCCGTCCTCGTGGCCGGTCATGGCGGGCGATACGACATAGCCGTTCGCATCCAGTTCGTCGGCGAGGAAATCGAAGACGAGTCCGCCGGCGGGGTCCTCCTCGCGGGTCGGATGCGGCAGCTTCCAGCGCAGGATCGAATAGAACAGATGCCGCTGCGCCGCGCCGATGCGCCGCCAGCGCTCCAGCCCGACGGGATCGGTAGTGGGCACGATGCGATTGTGCCGGCAGGCCTCGCAGAAGGCATGCGGACTGTCGGCCGATACGATCCAGTTGCAGACGTCGTGGACGGCATTCGCGCAGTAGCGATAGAGGCCGCCCGACGCGATCTTCCAGACACCCTCGCCTTCCGGCACCAGGGCATGCAGCGTCACGTCCGCGGCAAGGAAGCCGAGGGGCGCGCCGCAGCGCATGCAGAAGCGGTTGTCGAAATGGATCGTCTGGCCGCAGGTCCCGCAGGTGAAGAGTTTCATGGCATCCCGGATCGTTCGGTGCATTCGGCAGGATACCCGCACCGGCCATTGCCGGTGCGGGTATCCCTGTTCGAAAAGGACTGGATGACCTTGGCCATCCGGACAGGATCAGAGCCGGTCGACGGCGCCCTTGACGGCGTCCTTGGCCTTGCCGACGGCCTTCTGGGTCTTGCCCTTGGCTTCCTGTGCGGCGCCTTCGGCGCGCATCTTCGGGCTGTCGGTCGCCTTGCCGGCGGCCTGCTTGGCCTTGCCGGCCAGTTCGTTCGCCGTGCCCTTGATCTTGTCGCTCGTGCTGCCCATCGTCATGCTCCCTGTGTCCGGTTGCAAGCGCCACCATCGGCGCGCCGGGAGAACGGTGTGCATCGCAACAGGTTCCATGAGGGTGAAAAAAATCGGAAGGGCGCGGCTCAGGCGTGGCCCGCTTCCGTGGAGAGCATGGCGGGCGTGATCCCCATCAGGCCGAGCGCGCGCTCGTACTTGCTGTCGAGATTGGTGTCGAAGATCAGCTCTTCCTGCGCCGGGCAGCTCAGCCAGCCGTTGGCACCGATCTCGTTCTCGATCTGCCCCGCGCCCCAGCCGGCATAGCCGAGCATCATCATGCCGCGCTGCGGGCCGCGACCACGGGAAATGGCGCGCACGATGTCGAGCGTCGCGGTCAGGCAGATCTCGTCACTGACCGGAATGCTGGATTCGGACATGTAGTCGTCCGAATGCAGCACGAAGCCGCGCCCGCTTTCCACCGGCCCGCCGCAGCGGATGGGAAAATCGAGCGTCGCGCCCGGCAGGCGGATCACTTCCTCCTCGCCGAGGAGGTCGAGATGCAGGAGCACGTCGGAGAAGCTGAGCGGTTGCGGCCGGTTGATGACGAAGCCCATGGCGCCGTCTTCCGAATGGGCGCAGATATAGACCACGGTGCGGGCAAAATTGTCGTCGGCCATCCCCGGCATGGCGATCAGGAACTGACCGTCAAGGAAGCCGCGTTCTCGTGTCTTTTTCAGAACCGACATAGCCATAGTGCAGACAGCCTATCAATTCGCGGCCAAATGAAAAGCGTTCTTTTCGCCGGCCCGCCCATCCGGCCTTACATGAAACGCATGCTCAGCCGGCGCGCGATCAAGCTTTTATGATGGCCGCGCGAGGTTTTGTTGCTGGCAAGCGGCAAGAGCCGGCGCTAGATATGAGGTCATGAAACGCCTGCTGATCGCCGCCATCCCGCTGCTTTTCGCCGCCTCTTCCGCCGCCGCCGCGTCCTCTTCCTGGGTCGAGACGCCGGGCGGGGATGTGCGCCTCGTCGCCCTTCCGGCTTCCGCCGACGGCACGATGCGCGCCGTTCTCGACATCCGCCTGCATGACGGCTGGAAGACCTATTGGCGCGATCCCGGCGGCAGCGGCATTCCCCCCTCGGTGGCAGTCACCGGGGCGACGCTGACATCGGTCGGCTTTCCCGCGCCGAAGCGGCTCGGCGATGCCGAGACCCATTACATCGGCTACGACAGGCCGGTGCGCCTGCCCCTGACGCTCGACAAGGCGGGAGGGCCGATCACCGCCACCGTCTTCATCGGCATGTGCAAGGAGATCTGCATTCCCGTGCAGGCGGAACTGACGGTGGATGCGAGCGACGAGAGCTTCGCCAACCCGCTCGAGGAAGCCGCCGTCGCCGACGCCGAGGCGACGCTCCCGCATGGCGCGGGCAACGGCTTCAAGCCGCTCTCCGGCGCGTGGGCGGCGGACGGCAAGAGCGTGACGGTGCGCTTCGAGGCGCCGGCGGACGGCCCTCTTCCCGACGTCTTCCTCTCGGGCTCATCGAGCTTCGAATTCGGCGCGGCGAGCCCCGCGCGGCTTGAGGGCGATGCCTATGTCGCCGAGGTGCCGGTGCTGCACAAGCCCAAGGTCTTCGATCTTGCGAAGGACCCGATCCGCCTGACGGTGCGCGCCGGCGAGAAGACGATGGAAAGCCCGCTTGCCATCGACTAGCGCTCCCCTATAGTTCCGCCGCAAGCCATTTTGCCACCAGACAGGAGAGACGCCGTGACCATTGCCGTTGGAGACAAGCTGCCCGACCTCAAGCTGAAGGAACGCACGCCAGACGGCCCCGCCGACATCTCGACGGACGAGCTGTTCAAGGGCAGGCGCGTCGTGCTCTTCGCCGTACCCGGCGCCTTCACGCCCACCTGCTCGCTGAACCACCTGCCGGGCTACCTGGAAAACCGCGACGCGATCCTTTCCAAGGGCGTGGACGACATCGCCGTCGTCGCCGTCAACGACCACCACGTCATGGGCGCCTGGGCGACCTCGACGGGCGGCGCGGGCAAGCTGCGCTTCCTCGCCGACTGGGACGCCGCCTTCACCAAGGCGCTCGGCATGGACATCGACCTTTCCGCCGGCACGCTGGGCGTGCGCTCCAAGCGCTATTCCATGCTCGTCGAGGACGGTGTGGTGAAGTCGCTCAATGTCGAGGAAAGCCCCGGCCAGGCGACGGTTTCCGGCGCGGCGGCGATGATCGAGCAGCTTTGAGGCCGTGTTTTGGATGAGGGATCGCCCCTCATCCCCCTGCCGGGACCTTCTCCCCGCAAGCGGGGAGAAGGAGGAGGTAGAGGCCTCCCCGCCCTTACCGATACGTTTCGAGGGAGGGAAAACGGCAAGCCCATCGCTCCTCGCCCCGCTTGCGGGGAGAGGATGCCGGCAGGCAGGTGAGGGGCAGCGGCAACCCGCTCACCCCCTCTTGAACGGCGCCATGCCCTTGCGCGCGAGCTCATCGGCGCGTTCGTTCTCCGGGTGGCCGGCATGGCCCTTGACCCAGTGCCATTCGACCTTGTGGCGAAGGCGCGCCTCGTCGAGCGCCTGCCAGAGGTCGCCGTTCTTCACGGGCTTCTTGTCGGCGGTCTTCCAGCCGTTCTTCTTCCAGCCGAAGATCCACTTCGAAATGCCGTCCATGACGTATTTCGAGTCCGTGTAGAGATCGACCTCGCAAGGGCTCTTCAGCGCGGTGAGCGCGCTCATCGCCGCCATCAGCTCCATGCGGTTGTTGGTCGTCGCCGCCTCGCCGCCGGAAAGTTCCTTCTCGACCTCGCCGTAACGCAGCACCGCGCCCCAGCCGCCGGGGCCGGGATTGCCCGAGCAGGCGCCGTCGGTGAAGATATCGACATGCTTCATCGGGAAAGTCCGTATTCGCGGGCGTCGCGCACCTGGCGGTGGAAACGCAGCCGGCGCAGGTATTCGAGCGGATCCTTCTTGACGACCAGCGCGCCGGGCGGCGTCATCAGCCAGTCGTAGAGCCGCGTCAGGAAGAAGCGGATGGCCGAGCCGCGGGCCAGCAGCGGCAGCGCGGCCACCTCCGCGTCGGACAGCGGGCGCACGCTCTCGTAGCCCTCCAGCAGCGCCATGCCCTTGGTGAGGTTGAACGCGCCGTCCTTCTCGAAGCACCAGGCATTGAGGCAGGTGGCGACGTCATAGGCGAGGATGTCGTTGCAGGCGAAGTAGAAGTCGATCAGGCCCGACAGTTCGTCGCCGATGAAGAAGACGTTGTCCTGGAAGAGGTCGGCATGGATGACGCCCGTCGGCAGGTCCTTCGGCCAGCGTGCTTCCAGGAGATCGAGTTCACCGGGAATCTCGTCCCGCAGCCCCTTCTCCACCTCGTCCGCGCGATCGGCGGACTTGTCCCAGAGCGGCCGCCAGCCATCGACGGAAAGCGCGTTCCGGCGGGTGAGCTCGAAGCCCTCGCCGGCAAGGTGCATCTGCGCCAGCGCGCGGCCGACCTCCCGGCAATGCTTGGCCGCCGGCTTGCGCAGCCACATGCCTTCGAGGAAGGAGATGACGGCGGCCGGGCGGCCGGAGAGCTCGCCGAGCAACGCGCCGTCGCTGCGCGGCAGGGGCAGCGGGCAGGACAGGCCCTTTTCCGCCAGATGGTGCATCAGGCCGAGGAAGAACGGCAGGTCGTTCGGGTCGACGCGCTTCTCGTAGAGCGTCAGGATGAGGGCGCCCTTCGTGGTGTGCAGCAGGAAGTTGGAATTCTCCACGCCCTCCGCGATGCCCTTGTAGGAGAGCAGCGTGCCCGCATCATAGGCGGTGAGGAAACGGGAGAGATCGTCTTCGGTGATATCGGTATAGACGGCCACGGGCGGGTCTCAGGCTTGGGGGATAGGATCGATCGGATGGGTCGGTGCGGCGCGCTGCCCCTCACCTGCCTGCCGGCATCCTCTCCCCGCAAGCGGGGCGAGGAGCGATGGTCTCACGGGCTTCCTTCCAACCTCAAAGTAGAAAGAAGGGAACGGAAAACGGCCCGGATTTCCCCTTCTCCCCGCCTGCGGGGAGAAGGTCCCGGCAGGGGGATGAGGGGCAACGCCGGAGAACACGCAGCTCACTTCACTCACCATTGACAAACGCCATGTCGGCCGAGGTGAGCTCAATGCTCCGCAGTTCGCGGTTGACGAGGAAGTGCTCGTTCTCCTCGACCGTGTCGGCAAGCTCCACGACCGCGTTGTAGCGCGCGCGAAAAGCCTCGATGATCTCGTTGACGATGACCTCCGGGGCGGAGGCGCCGGCAGAGAGGCCGACGGTGCGGATGTCGCCGATGGTCTCCCAGTCGATCTCGGAAGCGCGCTGGACGAGCACGGATTTCGCCGCCCCGGCTCTCAGCGCCACCTCGACGAGGCGCTTGGAATTGGAAGAATTTGGCGCGCCGACGATGAGGAAGAGGTCGCAGCCGGGCGCCGCCTGCTTGACGGCCTCCTGCCGGTTGGTGGTGGCATAGCAGATGGAATCGGCGGCGGGGGCCGTGAGGTTCGGGAAGCGCTCGTGCAGGCGCTTGATGACGCCGGCCGTGTCATCCACCGAGAGCGTCGTCTGGGTGACGAAACCGAGATTGTCGGGGTCCGGCGGCACGTATCTGTCGGCATCCTCGACCGTCTCGACCAGCGAGACGGAGCCTTCGGGCAATTGCCCCATCGTGCCGATGACCTCGGGGTGACCGGCATGGCCGATCAGCACGACATGGCGGCCGAGGCGCTGGTGACGCATCGCCTGCTTGTGGACCTTGGAGACGAGCGGGCAGGTCGCGTCGAGATAGAAGAGGTTGCGCGCCTCGGCATCGGCAGGCACCGACTTCGGCACGCCATGGGCGGAAAAGACGACGGGCTGCTGGCGGTGCTCTTCCGGAATCTCGTCGAGTTCCTCGACGAAGATCGCGCCCTTGGCTTCCAGCCCCTCCACGACATAGCGGTTGTGCACGATCTCGTGGCGCACATAGACCGGCGCGCCATAGGCCTTCAGCGCCAGCACGACGATCTGGATGGCGCGGTCGACCCCCGCGCAGAAGCCGCGCGGGCCGCACAGCCTGATGGTCAAGTCCGGTCGGTTCTCAATCATGCTCATCGGTTATCCGGCAATGGGACGGGGCCTTGCGCCCATATAGGCCGGCACGGGCCGCCGCGCCAAGGGAAAACAGCTCCATCCGGCACTTTCAGGGCGCCGGATCGCCCTTCCGGCGGAACAGGGCGTAGAGCGCCACGCCCACCAGCGCCGCTGCCAGACCATACCAGGTGACGACATATTGCAGGTGGTTGTTCGGCAGGTCGAACTGGGTGACGGCGCCGATCGGCAGGCCCTTCGGGTTCGGTGCATCGCCGGCATCGACGAAGAAGGGCACCAGCCTGTCCGCGGCAATGCCGGTGCTCGACGCCATGGCGTCGAGGTCCTTCCAGTAGAAGATGTTCTTGGCAAGATCGTTGTCCGGCACGATGGAGGACGGCTTTTCGGCAAGGCGCGCGCGGGCAAGGCCGGTAACGGTCTGCTCGCCGGTGAGCTGGCCCTGCTTGCGCATTTCCGGCTCCTTCGCCTCGAAGGGCACGAAGCCGCGGTTGACGAAGAGGAAGCGGCCGTCGGCAAGCTGCAGCGGCGTATAGATATAATAGCCGGTCTGGCCATGCCAGGTGGCGAAGAAATGGCGCTCACGGTTGTTGGCGAAGACGCCGGAGACGGTGACCGGGCGGTATTCGATATCCTCGCCCCTTGCCGCCATCGCCTCGATATCGGCAAGCGGCACGGGGGCGGCGACGCGGCGCTCGGCGATATCGGCGAGCAGCGCTTCCTTCCAGTAGAGCCGCTGGACCTGCCAGGTGCCGAGCGAAAGCAGGATGGCGAGCGCGACAAAGAAGGCGATCCACGTCACGACCATCTTGGCCCTGCCCATGCGCGGCGCGCGGCCTGCCGGCACCTCAGCCACGGTCGATCTCGCCCGGCCGCGCATTGTTGCGGTATTGCAGGGTGATCAGCAGGCCCTTGAGGATGCGCGTCAGCCAGAGGCCGAGGCCGATGACGAGCGGGATCCAGAGCATGAAATGCACCCAGAGCGGCGGGTTGTAGTTGACCTCCATCCAGAGCGCCGCGCCCACCACGACGAAGCCGACGATGAGCAGCACGAAGACGACCGGCCCGTCACCCGAATCGGCGAAGGAATAGTCGAGCCCGCAATTGGTGCAGGCCGGCCGGACCTTCAGCAGCCCGTCGAAGAGCTTGCCCTCGCCGCAGCGCGGGCAGCGGCCGCGCGCCCCGGCGCTGAAGGGGTCGACGGGCGGATAGAGTGCCTTGTCTTCGTCCATGATGCTGATTCCGTTTCGTGCGGCCGCGGCAATCGAGCGGCGGCGATTGTTTTTCAGCGGATTGCCCCTCACCTGCCTGCCGGCATCCTCTCCCCGCAAGTGGGGCGAGGAGCGATGGGCTCGCCGCTTTCCGTCCTGCCGCGAGGTGAGGAGAGGATGGAAACGGCTCGGCTTTCCCCTTCTCCCCGCCTGCGGGGAGAAGGTCCCGGCAGGGGGATGAGGGGCAAAAATCCTGCCCCATCCTATATCGTCATGCCGGCGCCCCGTCCAATCGAAAGCCCGCGACAAAGGCGCCTCAAAGGGAAACGGCCGCATCGCTGCGGCCGTTCGTGTCGTTCCGTTCCGTCCGCTCAGCCGTGGGCGAGCGGAGCGCCCCAGCCACCCCAGATGTAGATGGAGAAGAACAGGAAGAGCCAGACGACGTCGACGAAGTGCCAGTACCAGGCGGCCGCCTCGAAGCCGAAATGCTGCTTCGGCGTGAAGTCGCCGCGCATGGCGCGGATGAGGCAGACGATCAGGAAGATCGTGCCGACCAGGACGTGGAAGCCGTGGAAGCCGGTCGCCATGAAGAAGGTCGCGCCGTAGATCGAATCCTTGAAGGCGAAGGGCGCGTGGGCATATTCGTAGGCCTGCACGGTCGAGAACAGCACGCCGAGGGCGACCGTCAGCGCAAGGCCGTTGACGAGGCCCTTGCGGTCGTTGTGCAGCAGCGCATGGTGCGCCCAGGTCACGCAGGTACCCGACAGCAGCAGGATGACGGTGTTGTAGAGCGGCAGGTGCCAGGGATCGAGCACCTCGATGCCCTTCGGCGGCCAGACGCCGCCGGTATAGGCGGTGCGGGCGGCCTGGATCGGCTCGCCGGGGAAGAGGCTGGCATCGAAGAAGACCCAGAACCAGGCGACGAAGAACATCACTTCCGAGGCGATGAACATGATCATGCCGTAGCGCAGGTGCAGCGAGACGACGCGGGTATGGTGGCCCTCATGCGCTTCCTTCACCGTGTCCGCCCACCAACCGTACATGGTGTAGAGCGTGATCAGCAGGCCGATGAAGAAGACCCACGGCGTGGCGAGGTCCATGCCGAACATGTGGAAGGCGCCGCCCGACAGATAACGCATATAGGCGATGCCGCCGAAGGCCATGACGAAGGCGCCGATGGAGGCAAGCAGCGGCCACGGGCTCGGGTCGATGATGTGGTAGTCGTGTTTCTTCTGATGCGCATCGGCCATGTGACTTATCCCCGAATGTATCGCGTTCCGTTCCCGGCATAGCCGGAAACGCATATATTTCAAAGCTTGTTCGCGTCGTCCGCCTTCACGTCCACAGCCGAAACCACCGGCTTCGACGCCTCTCGCGGATAGAAGGTATAGGACAGCGTGATCGTGTGGACGCCCTTCGTCTCGACCGGATCGACGATCTCGGGATCGACGAAGAAGACGACGGGCATTTCCAGTTCCTCTCCGGGCTTCAGCGTCGTCTCGGTGAAGCAGAAGCACTGGACCTTGTTGAAATAGGCGCCGGTCGCCTCGGGCGTGACGTTGAACGTCGCCTGGCCGGTCGTCGCCTTGGAGCTGTGGTTGCGGGCCTTGTAGAGGACCTGCACGGTCTCGCCGATCCTGATCTCGACCTCGCGCTGCACCGGCTCGAAGGTCCAGGGCAGGCCCGGGCCGACATTGGCGTCGAAGCGTACCTTGATCTTCTTGTCGAGAATGACGTCGGATGCCTGCTCGACGCGCTGCGTCGTGCCGCCGTAGCCCGTCACCTTGCAGAACATCTCGTAGAGCGGCACGGCGGCATAGGCCGCGCCGACCATGCCGATGACGAAGGAACAGCAGATGGCGACGATGGCGCCATTGCCGAGCCTGCTCTTTTCGGTCGTTTTCGTCTCGCTCATGCTCAGCCCACCATCCCGCCGCCGAATTTCACCAGCGTGACGATGTAGAACAGCACGACGAGGCCCAGGAGCACCGCGCCGAGCGCGATGTTGCGGCCGCGACGGGCCTTCTTCTGGCTTTCCGTGAGATTTATCGTTTCCATTACAGCACCCATCCGAACGAGGCGATCAGGTGGTCGAGCATGAGCCCGGAGAAGACCGCAAACAGGTAGACGATGGAGAAGGCGAAGAGCTTCTTGGCCGGGACCATCGCGCGATCACCCTCCGGCATGCGCAACACGCCGACAGAATACCACACGAAGCCGAGGCCGAGGGCTGCGGCAAAGAGACCGTAGCCGAGGCTCGCGAAACCGAGGACGCTCGGCACGACCGCGATGGCGGCGGTCAGCACCGCATAGACGAGGATCTGGATCTTCGTGGTGGCCTCGCCGGCGACATTCGGCAGCATCGGCACGCCGACGGCGTCGTAGTCGCGCATCTTGAACAGCGCGAGCGCCCAGAAATGCGCCGGGGTCCACAGGAAGGTGATGAGGAAGAGGACGACGCTCTCGATGGAGACGCCGCCGGTGACACAGGCCCAGCCGATCATCGGCGGGAAGGCGCCGGCCGCGCCACCGATCACGATGTTCTGCGGCGTCGAGCGCTTCAGCCAAATCGTATAGATGACGGCATAGAAGAAGATGGTGAAGGCGAGCAGGCCCGCCGAAAGCCAGTTGACCACGAGGCCGAGGATGGCGACCGAGAAGGCCGAGAGCGTCAGGCCGAAGGCGAGCGCCTCTTCCGGGCGGATGCGGCCCGAGGGAATGGGACGCTTGGCGGTGCGGGTCATGACCGCATCGATATCCGCGTCGTACCACATGTTGAGGGCACCGGATGCACCGGCGCCCACGGCGATACAGAGGATCGCTATCGCGCCGATGAACGGGTTGATCGTGCCGGGCGCGACCACGAGGCCGGCAAAGGCCGTGAAGACGACCAGCGACATGACGCGCGGCTTCAGCAGTTCGAAGAAATCGCGCGGGGACGCTTCGGAGAGGTAGACCTCGCCGCCGCCCGGGATCGTTTCGTGATGCTCGATGACCGCCATGTTCTTTCCGTTTCGTTCCGTTGTCCGCAAGAGGGTCGGCCTTGCGGCCTTCCCTCTCCGTCGTCATCCTCGGGCTTGACCCGAGGATGACGGAGGGTGGGGTGCGGGTTTGCCACCCAGCGACCGCCGGCCCCCGTCGGCATTGTCAACGTTCTGCCAGTCTTGAGGCCGCCGTCGCCGGCGGCCCCGATCTTGCAAGACCTTACTTGATCTTCGGGAGCTGTTCCCACTGGTGGAACGGCGGCGGCGAGGAGAGCTGCCATTCCAGGGTGTTCGCACCCTCGCCCCACGGATTGTCGCCGGCGACGCGCTTCTTGGCGAAGGCTTCGAAGACGCCGAAGAGGAAGATCAGGACGCCGACGCCTGCGATATACGAGCCGTAGGACGACACCGCGTTCCAGCCGGCGAAGGCATCCGGGTAGTCGATGTAGCGGCGCGGCATGCCGGCAAGGCCGAGGAAGTGCTGCGGGAAGAAGATCAGGTTCACGCCGATGAACATGACCCAGAAGTGCAGCTTGCCGATGAACTCGGAATACATGTAGCCGGTCATCTTCGGGAACCAGTAGTACCAGGCCGCGAAGATGGCGAAGACGGCGCCGAGCGACAGGACGTAGTGGAAGTGGGCCACAACGTAGTAGGTGTCGTGCAGGGCGCGGTCGAGGCCGGCGTTTGCGAGCTGGACGCCCGTGACGCCGCCGACGGTGAACAGGAAGATGAAGCCGATCGCCCAGACCATCGGGGTCGTGAAGCGGATCGAGCCGCCCCACATCGTCGCGATCCACGAGAAGATCTTCACGCCCGTCGGAACCGCGATGACCATCGTGGCGAAGACGAAGTAGCGCTGCGTGTCGAGCGACATGCCGACCGTATACATGTGGTGCGCCCACACGATGAAGCCGACGGCGCCGATGGCGACCATGGCATAGGCCATGCCGAGGTAGCCGAAGATCGGCTTGCGCGAGAAGGTGGAGACGATGTGGCTGATGATGCCGAAGCCGGGCAGGATCAGGATGTACACTTCCGGGTGGCCGAAGAACCAGAACAGGTGCTGGAAGAGGATCGGGTCACCGCCGTTTTCCGGCGCGAAGAAGGCCGTGCCGAAGTTGCGGTCCGTCAGCAGCATGGTGATGCCGCCTGCCAGGACCGGCAGCGAGAGCAGAAGAAGGAAGGCGGTGATCAGCACCGACCAGGCAAAGAGCGGCATCTTGTGCAGCGTCATGCCCGGAGCGCGCATGTTGAGGATCGTCGTGATGAAGTTGATCGCGCCGAGGATCGAGGACGCGCCGGCGATGTGCAGGCCGAGGATCACGAAGTCCATGGCCGGCCCGGGCTGGCCCGTCGTCGAGAATGGCGGATAGACCGTCCAGCCGCCGCCCGACCCGTAGGCGCCCGCCGGGCCTTCGACGAACATCGAAAGCAGCACCAGCAGGAAGGCCGGGACGATCAGCCAGAAGGAGATGTTGTTCATGCGCGGGAACGCCATGTCCGGCGCGCCGATCATGATCGGAACCATCCAGTTGGCGAAGCCGCCGATCAGCGCCGGCATGACCATGAAGAAGATCATGATGAGCGCGTGCGCGGTCGTGAAGACGTTGAACATGTGCTTGCCGCCGTCGATGGCGGCATCGCCCTCGAAGCCGTAGACCATCTGCGCCAGACCGTGGAAGATCTGGATGCCCGGTTCCTGCAGCTCCATGCGCATGAAGATCGACAGCGTGCCGCCGATAAGGCCGGCAATGATCGCGAAGATCAGGTAGAGGGTGCCGATATCCTTGTGGTTGGTCGACAGGAACCAACGCTGAAAGAAGCTAAGCGGCTTGTGTTCGTGGTGATCGTGGTGATCGCCGTGGGCAGCGGATGTTCCGGCCATGGTCTCAACTCCCTAGTATTACTGCGCGGCGTTTTCGGCGACGGCGACGGACTTGGCCGCACCATCGACAGACGCCATCAGGGCCTTGTTTGCATCGCCGACATTCGTCGCGGCGGCGGCAAGCCAGGTATCGAACTTTTCCTGCGAGACGACGCGGATGGCGATCGGCATGAACGCGTGGTCCTTGCCGCAGAGCTCGGAACACTGGCCGTAGAACAGGCCTTCACGATCGGCCTTGAACCAGGTCTCGTTGAGACGGCCCGGCACGGCGTCGATCTTGATGCCGAAGGACGGCATGGCGAAGGCGTGGATCACGTCGGCGGCGGTGACGAGAAGGCGGACATGCTTGCCGATGGGCACGACGAGCTCGTTGTCGACGGTCAAGAGGCGCGGATAGACCGCCTTGTCTTCCTTGCCGGCGGCAGCGCGGTCGGCGTCGGCCATCAGCAGGCTGTCGAAGGAAAGCGGATTGTCGCCCGTCTGGTACTCGTAGCCCCAGTACCACTGGTAGCCGGTGGCCTTGATCGTCATTTCCGGCTCTTCCGTCGGAGCGAGCTGCTTGGTCAGAAGCTGGAAGGAAGGAACGGCGAGGAAGAGGAGTACGATGACCGGACCGAGCGTCCAGACGATTTCGATCAGCGTGTTGTGGCTGGTCTTGGACGGGACGGGGTTCGCGCTTTCGCGGAACTTCACGACGACGAGGATCAGGAGAAGCAGGACGAAAAGGGTGATCGGGACGATGAACCAGAGTGTGTACTGCTCGAACCAGCGGACCTCTTCCATGATCGAGGTCGCGGCGGGCTGCAGGCCCTTCTGCCACGGCATCGGCTGGTCAGCGAAGGCGGTCGAAGCAAAGAGCAGACAGCCGATCGCGGCCAGAACTGCAAAAGCTTTGTTTTTCACAACGTATCTCCCCAAGGCGTTTGATTGGGATCAAACAGGCGCGCAGAATCCCTGCTATACTGAGTGCTTAAAATCATAGTTTCATGCTCGCCGCAACAGCCATGGGGGACACCCCGTGCGGCATTTTTGCGCAAAAGCAAAAGCCCGGGGCGACTCCCCACAGTTTCTTCATAATTCCCTATAGCATGAAAGGTTTGGCCGCGGCGAGCCGAAGCGCCCTGCCCGTCCTCGGCGCGGCATGCGCCCGCAGGGCGGGGCAATGCAGCACGTGCGGCTTATTATATAAAGTATCGTCGTCCGGCCCGTCCGCCGTCCAATTTCCGCCTTCAATCAATCGGAAATGAGCGGCCGGGGCTTTTCATTTCCCCGCCGCCTATTCAAAGATACCGCGATTGATTCGAGATTCCGAGGTTTTCATGGGTTTTGCTTCCCTTTCCCGGCTGTCCCGGGCGGCACTTGGAGCTGCCGTTCTGGGGCTCGGCGCCGCAGCGCTCCCGTCCCTTGCGGCGGCACAGCAGCCCGGCACGGTGAAATCGAACCATGGCGCCTGGTCGATCGTCTGCGATCAGCCGGCCGGCGCCTCCGGCGAACAGTGCGCCCTGATGCAGAACGTGCTAGCCGAGGACCGGCCCGAGCTCGGCCTGTCGGTCGTCGTGCTCAAGACCGCCGACCGCAAGGCGAAGATCCTGCGCGTGCTCGCCCCCCTCGGCGTTCTCCTGCCGAACGGCCTCGGCCTCAATGTCGACGGCAAGGATATCGGCCGCGCCTATTTCGTGCGCTGCTTCTCCGACGGCTGCTATGCCGAAGTCGTGCTGGAGGACGAGCTCCTGAAGACCTTCCGCTCCGGCGCGACGGCCACCTTCATCGTCTTCCAGTCGCCGGAAGAGGGCATCGGCATCCCCGTCGACCTCAAGGGCTTCGGCGAAGGCTACGACGCGCTGCCGTAAGAGGCACACCGGCGGGCTTGCCGCCCGCCGCCGGGGAACTTACATGAGCCCCGTATTCAAGAGCCTGCGGAGCCGCCCATGAACACCGACCTTCTTTCCCTCTTCGATGCCGACGAGGCGTCCGTTCAGGCGGTGCTGCGGGAAACGCTGAAGGGGGCGGACGACGGCGAACTGTTCCTCGAACATGCGCAGGCCGAGTCGCTTTCCTTCGACAACGGCCGCCTCAAGGGCGGCAGCTTCAATACAGACCAGGGTTTCGGCCTGCGCGCCGTCGCGGGCGAGGCGGTCGGCTATGCCCATTCCGGCGAGATGACGCTTTCGGCGCTGAAGCGCGCGGCGGATGCGGCCGGCGCGGTGACGCGCGGCTATTCCGGCGACTATGCCGACGCGCCCGTCGGCACCAATCGACAGCTCTATACGCAGGACAATCCGATCGGCTCGCCGACCTTCGAGCAGAAGGTGGCGCTCCTGACCGAGATCGACGCCTATCTGCGCGGCAAGGACCCGAAGGTGCGGCAGGTGACCGCCTCCATCGCCGCGAGCTGGCAGGTCGTCAATATCCTGCGCGCCGACGGCCACCGCGTCACGGACGTCCGCCCGATGACCCGCGTCAACATTTCCGTCGTCGTCGGCGAGGGCGAGCGGCAGGAGACCGGCAGCTACGGCATCGGCGGGCGCACGACCTTCGACGCCTTCCTCACCGGCGAAAGCTGGCGTGCGGGCGCCGACGAGGCACTGCGCCAGGCGCTCGTCAATCTCGAAGCCGTCGAGGCGCCGGCGGGCACGATGGACGTGGTGCTCTCCAACGGCTGGCCGGGCGTGATGCTGCACGAGGCTGTCGGCCACGGGCTCGAAGGCGACTTCAACCGCAAGAAGACCTCGGCCTTCGCCGGGCTGATGGGCGAGCAGGTCGCCGCAAAGGGCGTCACCGTCGTCGACGACGGCACTATCGACAACCGCCGCGGCTCGATCACCGTCGACGACGAGGGCACGCCCTCAGCCTACAACGTACTGATCGAGGACGGCAGGCTGGTCGGCTACATGCAGGACCGGCAGAACGCCCGCCTGATGGGCATGAAGGCGACCGGCAACGGCCGCCGCCAGGGCTATGCCTACCGCCCGATGCCGCGCATGACGAACACCTACATGCTCTCCGGCGACAGGACGCCGGAGGAGATCATCGCCTCGGTGAAGAACGGCATCTATGCCGTCTCCTTCGGCGGCGGGCAGGTGGACATCACCTCGGGCAAGTTCGTCTTCGGCTGCACCGAGGCCTATCTCATCGAGGACGGCAAGGTGACGGCGCCGGTCAAGGGCGCCATGCTGATCGGCAACGGGCCGGACGCCATGCGCCGCGTCTCGATGATCGGCAACGACACGAAGCTCGATACCGGCATCGGCAATTGCGGCAAGGCTGGCCAGTGGGTGCCGGTCGGCGTCGGCCAGCCGCATCTCCGAATGGACCAGATCACCGTCGGCGGCACGAAGGCCTGATCTTCAGGCTTCGATGCGCCGCAGCAGCCAGTCGCGGAAGGCGCGGGCCTCCGGCGAGAGGCGCTTGAAGCTGCGCGCCACCAGCCAGTAGGCGCCGTGGCGGATCGACAGGTCGAAGGGCTGGACGAGGCGGCCGGCGGCGATGTCCTCGGCTGCCAGAAAACTGTCGACCAGCGCGACGCCGTGGCCGCGCAGCACCGCCTGCAACACCAGATTGCCCTCCGCGAAGATCTGCGCGCGACCGAGCGTCACGTCCGGCAGGCCGGCGGCGGCGAACCAGCGCTCCCAGACGCTGCGGTTCTCCTCGTGCAGCAGGGTATGGGCGAGAAGGTCGGCCGGTGTCCTTATCGCGGGACCGCTGGCAAGAAGGCCCGGCGCGATCACCGGCACGAGTTCCACGTCGACCAGGTGGTCGACCTCGGTGCGCGGCCAGGCCTTCGCATCCAGTCCATGCCGCACGGCGATCTCCGCCTCGTGGGTGCGGAAATCGATGAGCCGCATGTCGGAATCGACCGCGACGTCGATCTCCGGATGGCCCGCGCGGAAATCGTCGAGATGCGGCACCAGCCAGCAGGCGGCGAAGGACGGCTCGGCGCTGATTTCCACCAGCCCGCCGCCGCGCCGGCCACGGACCTCCGACAGGCTGGCGTCGATGGCATCGAAGGAGCGCGACAGGACGGCAAGCAGCGCCTGCCCCGCCGGCGTCAGGCGCACGGCGCGGTGGCGGCGCTCGAAGAGCGGCCTGCCGAGATCGGCCTCCAGTTCCTTGACCTGCCGGCTGACGGCGGCCTGCGAGACCGCGAGATCGTCGGCGGCAAGCGTGAAGCTGCCGAGCCGGCCCGCCGCCTCGAAGCTCCTCAGCGCCGTCAGCGGCAGCCGTCCACGTTTCATCGCATAACCTCAAGTCATCTGAAGTCGACGATAAACTCGTTTGAGGACGGGAGGCAAGCGGGCGGACAATCCATGCGGAAAACAGGCATGGAGGACCGAAACATGCTCGCCGATCTCACGACCATCTTCCTGGAGGTGATCCGCATCCTCACCTTCCAGTCCGGCCGCCCCGCGCCGCCCCGTCACAGGAAAGCCGTTGTTAACCACTCGGATACCGACCGGATGCGATAACCGCGGCGGAAAACAGCAAGGGAAGACGAAGACGACATGCCGATCCGCAGCGTCATGCGACAGGGACTGAAGCGCGCCGTGATCACCGGCGGGCTGGAGTTCGCGCATCTGGCGGAGCGCGTCGGGCTGATGGCCTCCGCCCGCGGCATGGGCGCGATCTTCACTCTGCATCATGTGCGGCCGAAGGCACCACAGACCTTCGATCCCAATGCGCATCTGGAGATCACGCCGGAATTCCTGGAGGCCGCCATCGAGCACCTTCGGGACGAGGGCTACCAGTTCGTCGCGCTTGCAGACATGGCCGCGCGCCTTGCCATCGCGCGTGCCGGCGAGCGCTTCGCCGCCTTCACGCTCGATGATGGCTACC
Organism: Shinella sp. R2-11; assembly: GCF_055330205.1. Lineage (NCBI taxonomy): Bacteria > Pseudomonadati > Pseudomonadota > Alphaproteobacteria > Hyphomicrobiales > Rhizobiaceae > Shinella > Shinella sp. R2-11. The sequence goes on from NZ_JBVAPC010000001.1 coordinate 75,898, forward strand.
GCAACAATGCGGTCCATGCCCAGCCGGTGTTCACGCGGCACAAGGTGCCTTTCACCGTCTTCGTCGCGCCCGGCCTTTCCTGCAAGACGCATGGCATCTGGTGGGAGACGGTGACGGAGCTGCTGCGCGCCGTACCGCATCTGGAATTCGACTTCGGCTCCGGCCCCGTCACCATGCCGCTCGCCACGCCCTTCCAGAAGCAGGCGGCCTATGCCCGCTTCGCAAGGTTCGTCCATGGCGGATCCGACGAGGCCGAGGCCATCGAGCGGCTCGACACCGTGGCGAAGGCCCATGGCATCGATCCGCTGATGATCACGGAACGGCTTGTCATGCGCGAGCCGGAACTGAAGAGCCTCGTGCTCAACCCCCTCGCCTCGATCGGCGCGCACACCGTCAGCCACCGCGCGCTGTCGCGCCTTGGCGAGGAGGAGGCCCACCGCGAGATGGACCAGTCGGCCGAGCGCATCGCCGCGATCACCGGCCAGCGCCCGGAAACCTTCGCCTATCCCTATGGCGACCGCGCCGCCGCATCGCCGCGCGAATACCGCCTCGCCAGGGACCTCGGCTTCCGCGCCGCCGTGACGACCGAGCCCGGCACGCTTTCCGCGCGCTCCTTCGACATGCCGACCGCCCTTCCCCGCATCTCGCTGAACGGGCTTTACCAGAAGCCGAAATATGTCGGCGCGCTCGCCTCGGGCATCCCGTTCCGGCTGATGCGGCGGTAGGCTTCGAGCAATTGCCCCTCACCTGCCTGCCGGCATCCTCTCCCCGCAAGCGGGGCGAGGAGCGATGGGCGCACCGTTCTGCCCCTTCTTCCCGCTTGCGGGGAGAAGATCCCGGCAGGGGGATGAGAGGCAAGCGCTCCGACCCATCGCAAACATCACGGATACATCCGCACCTTCGTCCAGCCCTTGCCATCCTCCGTGTGGCGGAATTCCACGCGGTCGTGCAGGCGGAAGGGGCGGTCGTGCCAGAACTCGATGGAGACGGGTTTCAGGCGGAAGCCGGACCAGTGGGGCGGGCGGGGAATGTCGCCGATGGCGTAGCGCGCGGTATATTCGGCAACGGCCTTTTCCAGCGCGAAGCGGCTTTCGAGCGGGCGCGACTGCTTGGAGGCCCATGCGCCGATGCGGCTGCCGCGCGGGCGCGAGGCATAGTATTCGTCGGCCTCGGCATCCGTCACGATCTCGATGTCGCCGCGCACGCGCACCTGGCGGCGCAGCGATTTCCAGTGGAAGCACATAGCCGCCTTGCGGGCGCCGAGGATCTCCACGCCCTTGCGGCTCTCGAAATTCGTGTAGAAGACGAAGCCCCGCTCGTCGAAGCCCTTGAGCAGCACCATTCGGACATTGGGCAGGCCCGTCTCGTCGACGGTGGCGAGCGCCAGCGCGTTGGCATCGTTCGGCTCGGTCTTACCGGCTTCCGCCAGCCATGCGCCGAACAGGGCATAGGGTTCGTTTTGCTCGGTGAAGTCACCGCTTGTTAACGCATTATCGCTCATATTTGAATCAATGCCGATCTATCTAGCTGTATGAGGCAGTCTGGAGTGAAAGACATAACAAAGACGCGACCGGAGACAAAGCCAAACTGGACGCGCAGCCTCGGGCTCGCCGCCGTCATGATGTCCGGCGTGGCGCTTTCGGGCTGCATGAGCGGTCTTGACCTGTTCTCCTCGGACAGCAACGTCGACAAGACGGTGCGCACCAACACTGTGCCCAACGGCAACGCGGAACGGCTGACCGACGAGATCACCGTGCGCAACGCCGTGTCCTCGGCCGACCTCCTGCGCACCGGCGGCAACCCCATTCCATGGGCGAACTCCGCCTCGGGCAGCGCGGGCGTCATCAGCAGCATCGCGGAAAACCAGGACAGGGCGGGCCGCACCTGCCGCGACTTCGTGACGACCAAGCACTCCTACCAGGGCATCGCAAGCTTCACCGGACGCACCTGCATGGGCAATACCGGCGAATGGCTGCTGCTCGCCTTCGACCGCCAAGGTTGACCCTGTTCGAGGCATGTTTGCACTTTCTCAACCCTGATCCGTAACAGCCGATTAGGACGTTCCTCGCTATCTTGGACTGTAAACGGAAACGGGTGGAAGTAATGCGTGATCCCTATTCGGTCCTCGGCGTGAAGAAAAATGCCGGGCAGGAGGAAATCAAGGCCGCCTGGCGCTCGCTGGCGAAGGCCGTGCATCCCGACCAGAATCACGACGATCCGCTCGCGACCGTCCGCTTCACCGAGGCCGGCCGCGCCTACGATCTTTTGCGCGACCCGGAAAAGCGCAGCCGCTACGACCGCCAGCAGCGCGAAGCCGAGCTTCGCCGCATGGAGCAGATGCGCCGCCGCGAGGCCGAGCGCAAGGGCAGGACCGAGGCCCCGCGCATGTCGGAAGACGCGGAGGACATGATCGCCCGCATCTTCGGCGTCGATTCCCGCGGCCAGCAGGCCGAGCCGAGGCCGCAGGCCCGTCCCCAGCCACAGGCGCAATCCGCCTCGCCGGCCCAGCCGCAGCAGGACGCGCGCAAGCCGTCGGACGAGGCCGCCACCGACGAGACGATGCCGGCGCGCGGCAGCGCCCCGGGCGGCGCCATCATCTCCGCCATCATCCGCCGCATCCGCGGCAGCCGGTCGAGGATCGACAAGGCGCCGGATCTCGTCGCCGACGTCACCGTGACGGTGGAGGACATCCTCAACAAGGTGCGTCCGACCATCGAGACGCCGGAAGGCCAGACCATCCGTGTGCCGATCGGCGCGGGCACGACGGACGGGCAGGTGATCCGCCTCAGGGAGGCCGGATACCGCATCGAGAATCTGCGGCGGGGCGACGCCGTCGTCACCGTGCGAGTCGCGCCCGGCCGCTTCCGCACCGACGGCTTCGATCTCAGGATCGACCTGCCAATCACCATCGAGAACGCCGTCCTCGGCTGCGAGACGACGATCGACGGCCCGCTCGGCCCGATCCCCGTGACGGTTCCGGCCTGGTCGGGATCGGACCAGGCGATCCGCATCGAGGGCGAGGGACTGACGAGAGACAACGGCGAACGTGGTGATCTCATTGCCGAAATCCGCCTTCTCCTGTGGGAGAAGCCGGATGCCAAGATGATCGATCTCATGCGGTCGCTGCGCGAAGGTCTCTACCTTTAATCGATTTATGACTCTTCTGTGAAACATGCACCCAATGTTACGGATGCTAACAGTTCCTGAACCCCCGCGCGCTTGAACCGCATTGCCGCCTATGCCATAGGCAATTTCGACTTTGATATCAGGGGGCAAACCATGGTTCAGGCATCTGGTCTGATGAAGGGCAAGCGCGGCGTCATCATGGGCGTCGCCAACAACCGTTCCATCGCCTGGGGCATAGCCAAGGCTATCCATGCACAGGGCGGCGAAATCGCCTTTACCTACCAGGGCGATGCCCTGAAGAAGCGCGTCGAGCCGCTGGCCGCCGAAATCGGCGCGGTGCTGGCCGGCGACTGCGATGTTTCCGACGAGGCGTCCATCGACGCAGTCTTCGACAATATCGAGAAGATGTGGGGCAAGATCGACTTCATCGTGCACGCCATCGGCTTTTCCGACAAGGAAGAGCTGACGGGCCGCTATGTCGACACGACGCCCGGCAACTTCGCCAAGACGATGCAGATCTCGGTCTATTCCTTCACGTCGGTCGCCCGCCGTGCGGAAAAGCTGATGACCGACGGCGGCTCCATGCTGACGCTGACCTATTACGGCGCCGAGAAGGTCATGCCGAACTACAACGTCATGGGCGTCGCCAAGGCCGCGCTCGAGGCGAGCGTGAAATATCTCGCCGTCGACCTCGGCCCGAAGAACATCCGCGTCAACGCCGTCTCGGCCGGCCCGATCAAGACGCTCGCGGCCTCCGGCATCGGCGACTTCCGCTATATCCTCAAGTGGAACGAGTACAATGCGCCGCTGCGCCGTACCGTCACCATCGAGGAAGTGGGCGATGTCGGCCTCTACCTCCTGTCGGACCTGTCGCGCTCCGTCACGGGCGAGACACATCATGCCGACAGCGGCTATCATGTCATCGGCATGAAGGCCGTCGACGCGCCGGACATTTCCGTCATCAAGGACTGACGCACTTCAGGGATCCGCCTTGCTCATCTACATGATCCGACACGGCCAGACCGCGTGGAATGCAGAGGGCAGGCTGCAAGGCCAGAAGGACATCCCGCTCAACGATACCGGCCGCCGCCAGGCGGCCGGCAACGGCCATGCCCTCAAGGGCATTCTCGGCGACACCGTTTCCGATTTCGATTTCGTGGCGAGCCCCCTCGGGCGCACGCGCGAGACGATGGAGCTCCTGCGCCGCTCCATGGGCCTCGACCCGCTCGCCTATCGCACCGATCCACGCCTCGTCGAACTCTCCTTCGGAGACTGGGAGGGTCATACGCTCGCCGAGCTGAAGGCGAGCGCCCCGGAGCGGGTGGAAGAGCGCGCCCACGCCAAATGGAACTTCATTCCCCCGGGGGAAGACGCCGAAAGCTACGAGATCCTCTGCTGGCGCATCGGCTCCTTCCTCGGCGACGTGACGCGCCCGACGGTCTGCGTCAGCCACGGCGGCGTCTTCCGCGCCGCCTTCCGGCTGAATGGCATGGATGAGGAAGAGGCGGCCAACACGCCGATCCATCAGGACCGCATTCTCAGGCTCGACGGAACGGGGATGCACTGGCTTTAGGGCAGCGCGGCCCTTTACTGCACGATCTCCAGATCGTTGATGACGCGCTTGCCGTCGACCTCGGTGTAGAACACCACCACCTTCACGCCCGGCTCAAGGCCCTCGAAGTTGAACTCCTCCGGTGCCTGGTACTTCTTGCCGTCGTCCAGCGACAGGCTGAGATTGGCCGTGTCCACCTTGGTGATCACCGCCTCGACATCGGCGCTTTCCGCGGAAGCGGCAAGCGGTGAAAGGAAAACGGCCATGGCCATCAGTGTAGCGATGAGCAACCGCATCTTGCGACCCCCTGGGAATGAATCAGTCTTTTTGCCGGTCACGTCAGATGCCCCCCAAATATGGCGAAATTCGCCCGTTGCCCGTCCCGGATGGAATGGATGACGGGAAAGGGTGCGCGAATCAAGGCGGCGCCGCGCGTCATCCCCCGCATTGTCCAACGGACAGGCCGCCGCCGGTGCCCCGTTCGGGAGGAAGCGCAAGTATTTCAGTTGCTTATAAATGCAATTTTAAGGAAGCCTCCCGTAGGGTTTCGCCACAACCGGGGAACCCCTTTTGCCTTTGTCCTCCGTCCTTCGCCGTCATCTGGCGTCCATCGCAGAGTGGGCGCGGCCGTCGCTCGTTCCCGCGGTGATCGCCGGCTGCGTGATCCTGACCGGCGACGTGCTCTACGAGCGGCAGAACGAGAACATCTACCGCAGCGAATTGCAGAACCACGTGTCGGCCGACCTGACGCTGGCGACCGCACGCCTGCAAAGCGAGGTGCGGGGCAATATCGCCGCCCTGCGCAGCATCTCCAACCTGTTCTCCGTCGCTCCCGACAACGGCATGGCGCAGTTCGACGCCTTCGCCCACAAGCTGATGGTGCAGAACAACCACTTCCGCCGGATCGGCGTTGCGCCCGGCGGCAGGGTCTCGCAGGCGTTTCCGCGGCAGGGCGCGGAGCACTATATCGGCACGGACTTCAACCGCTTCCCCTCCTTCCGCACCGCGGCGGAGAGCGCGCGGGCGCGCGGGCGCTCGCTGATGCTCGGCCCGGTCGAATTCGCCAGCGGCGGGCGCGGCTTCCACCTCTTCATGCCGGTCTTCACCCGTATGGGCGCGCGAAGCGATTTCTGGGGCTATATCGACGGGCTGATCGACGAGCGCAGGCTGCTCATCGACGCCGGCCTCCTCCAGACCGGCCATCGCATGCGCCAGGGCGCGCCGCAGCATACCACCGATATCGAGCTGGCCATCCGCGACGTGAGCGTGCCGGACAATATCGTCGATCCGTTCTTCGGAAGCGCCGACGTGTTCGACAATGACCCGGTCGTGCAGGTGCTCGATTTTCCCGGCGGGCGCTGGGAGCTTGGCGCGGTTCCGTCCGACGGCTGGCACCATCCGCCCGCCAACCTCGCGCAGATCCGGCTGGCCGCCACCGCCGCCGCGCTCATCATCATCGTGCCGATCTTCCTCACTGGCGGCCTCGTCAGCGAGCGGCAGCGCAACATGGCGCGGCTGAGGGCGCGCGAGCGGCAGGTGCAGTCCCTGTCGCAGCGCCTCGACATCGCGCTCGACGCCTCCAAGATCGGCATCTGGGAAATCGAATTGCCCGCGGGCACGCGCAGCTGGGACAGCCAGATGCACCGCCTGCACGGCTTTCCCGAAAACGAGACGCCGAACGACGAGGAATGGCGCTCGGTGCTGCATCCCGACGACGTCGCCACCACCAGGGCGGAGATGGACTTCATCCGCGCCGGCGGCAGCGAGTACAAGTCGCAATACCGCATCCTCATGCCGGACGGCAGCTGGCACCATATCCGCAATGTCGGCTCGCGCCTCGTCGGCCCGAACGGCCTGGAGAAGCTGACCGGCATCAGCTGGGACGTCACCGAGGACGTCCTGCTCAATCAGGCGCTCCAGAATGCCAAGGAACATGCCGAGGTGCAGAACGCCGAGCTCGCCAAGCTGACGCGGCGCCTCGACCTTGCGCTCGATTCCTACCAGTGCGGCCTCTGGGAAGCCGACCTCGACAGCAACGTGACGCTCTGGGACGAGCGCATGCACCAGCTCTACGGCCTGGCCTACACGGACGGCATCGTGACGCGCGAGATGTGGCTCGGCGCGATCCACGAAGCGGACCGGCAGGCGATCATCGACAATGTCGGCCACTGCATCGAGCACGACCTTCCCTACGTGCACGAATCGCGCATCCTGCTGGCCGGAGGCGCGGTCCGCCACGTGCGCTCCGTCGGCAAGATCCATCACGCGCCGGACGGCGGGCGCAAGCTCATCGGCCTCGCCTTCGACGTTACCGAGGACGTGATCCTCAAGCAGAGCCTCAAGGCGGCGAAGGAACAGGCGGACGCCAAGAATGTCGAGCTGGAGCAGGCCAAGGACCGCATCGAGCACAATGCGCTGCACGATCCGCTGACCGGCCTTGCCAACCGCCGCAGGCTCGACGACGAGCTGACGGCGATCGCCGCGCGCAGCGGGACCGCCGACGAGCGCGTCGGCATCCTGCATATCGACCTCGACCGCTTCAAGCAGATCAACGACACGCTCGGCCATGCGGCCGGCGACGCCCTCCTTGTCCACGCCTCGCAGGTGCTGCGCTCCTGCGTGCGGCCGGGCGATCTCGTCGCGCGCATCGGCGGCGACGAATTCCTCGTGGTCGCCGGCGGCACGACGGACGAGACCTATCTCAGCACGCTCGCCCGCCGCATCATCGGCCTCATGCAGCAGCCCGTCGAATACGAGGGGCATCTGTGCCGCTTCGGCGTCAGCATCGGCATTGCGCTCGCCGAGGGCCGCGCCATCGACACGGCGAAGCTGCTCGTCAATGCCGACATCGCGCTCTACCGCGCCAAGGCGATGGGACGGAACCGCCACGAATTCTTCACCGAGGTGCTGCAGGCCGAGATCATCTCGAACAAGCGGATCGCCGACGACATCCTCTCGGGCATCGAGAACAACGAATTCGTGCCCTATTACCAGCCGCAGATCGATGCCGGCACGATGAAGCTCGCCGGCGCCGAGGCGCTGATCCGCTGGAATCACCCGCGCGACGGCCTGCTGACACCCGACCGCTTCCTCAAGATCGCCGAAGATCTCAACGTCATGGCGACGCTCGACCGCATCGTGCTCGAAAAGGCGCTCATCGACTGCGCCCGTTGGGCGGCGCAGGGCCTCATCATGCCGAAGATCTCGGTCAATGTCTCAGCCCGGCGCCTGCGCGACGAGAGCCTGATCGACAGTCTCACCGGCCTTTCCATCCAGCCCGGCCAGATCTCCTTCGAACTGGTGGAATCGATCTTCCTCGATGAGAGCGACGACGTCGTTCTCGCCAATCTGGAGCGCATCAAGGCGCTCGGCATCGATATCGAGATCGACGATTTCGGCACCGGCCACACCTCCATCGTCAGCCTCCTGAAGCTGAAGCCGAAGCGGCTGAAGATCGACCGCCAGCTCGTCGCGCCGATCCTCTCCTCGCACAACGAGCAGGCGCTGGTGCGCTCGATCATCGAGATCGGCCGCTCGCTCGGCATCGAGATCGTCGCGGAGGGCGTCGAGACGATGGAGCACGCCGAGATGCTGAACCGGCTCGGCTGCGACCTTTTGCAGGGCTTCGCCTTCGCCAGGCCGCTCTCGCGCGAGGCGTTCCTCGCCTTCGGCACCGAGATGCGGTGGAAGGTCGCGTCTTAGCTACGAGGCTGCCCCTCATCCCCCTGCCGGGACCTTCTCCCCGCAGGCGGGGCGAAGGGGAGGATGCATCGTTTCCCTCAATCGCAAGCGTTCCGCCGGAAGGAAAGCCGGGCCAGATGTCCCTTCGCCCCGCCTGCGGGGAGAAGGTGGCGGCAGCCGGATGAGGGGCAATCGCAACATCGCGCCGCCAGAAGCGCGAAACTCTTGTCCCTCCCCGCCTTTTTCCACTAAGAGAGGGCGCATATCTTTCAGGTCCGGTTCCGCTCATGTCGCACAACACTTTCGGTCACCTTTTCCGCGTCACCACCTGGGGCGAAAGCCATGGGCCGGCGCTCGGCTGCGTGGTGGACGGCTGCCCGCCCGGCATCCGCTTCACGCTCGCCGAAATCCAGGCCTGGCTCGACAAGCGAAAGCCCGGCCAGTCGCGCTTCGTGACGCAGCGCCGCGAGGACGACCTCGTGAAAGTGCTCTCCGGCGTGATGCTGGACGAGGACGGCGAGACGATGATCACCACCGGCACGCCGGTCTCCATGCTGATCGAGAACACCGACCAGCGCTCCAAGGACTATGGCGAGATCGCCCGCCGCTACCGCCCGGGCCATGCCGACTACACCTATGACGTCAAATACGGCATCCGCGACTATCGCGGTGGTGGACGCTCCTCCGCCCGCGAGACCGCAGCGCGCGTCGCCGCCGGCGGCCTTGCCCGCAAGGTCGTGCCGGGCCTGACAGTGCGCGCCGCGCTGGTGCAGATCGGCAAGCACAGGATCGACCGCAACAACTGGGACTGGAACGAGGTCAATAACAACCCGTTCTTCGCCTCCGACCCCGCCATCGTGCCTGTCTGGGAAGAGTATCTCGACAGCATCCGCAAGGCCGGCTCCTCCGTCGGCGCGGTCGTGGAAGTCGTTGCCGAGGGCGTTCCGGCCGGCATCGGCGCGCCGATCTACGGCAAGCTCGACCAGGACATCGCCTCGCTGCTCATGTCGATCAATGCCGTCAAGGGCGTGGAGATCGGCGAGGGCTTTTCCTCCGCCGAACTCACCGGCGAGGAGAACGCCGACGAGATGCGCATGGGCAACGACGGCAACCCGATCTTCCTGTCGAACCATGCCGGCGGCATCCTCGGCGGCATCTCGACCGGCCAGCCGGTCGTCGCGCGCTTCGCCATCAAGCCGACCTCCTCGATCCTCACCGAGCGCCGCTCCATCGATGCCGACGGCAACAATGTCGACGTGCGCACCAAGGGGCGGCACGATCCCTGCGTCGGTATCCGCGCCGTGCCGATCGGCGAGGCGATGGTCGCCTGCGCCATTGCCGACCATTACCTGCGCGACCGCGGCCAGACCGGCCGTCTGAAATAGGAGCCTGCCATGAGCTACGACCAGAAGCGTGTCGTCGACGCCATCCGCGCCTTCGAGGCCGGCGAGATCGTCGTCGTCATGGATGACGACGGCCGCGAGAACGAGGGCGACCTGATCGTCGCCGCCGTGCATTGCACCCCGGAAAAGATGGCCTTCATCGTGCGCCACACCTCCGGCATCGTCTGCACGCCCATGCCGCGCGAGGAGGCCAAGCGCCTCAACCTCAACGCCATGGTGGCGGAGAACGATTCGGCCCACACCACCGCCTTCACCGTCTCCGTCGACTTCAAGCACGGCACGACGACCGGCATTTCCGCCGACGACCGCACGCTGACCGTGCGCAACCTCGCCAATCCGAATATCGGCCCGAGCGACTTCGTGCGCCCCGGCCACATCTTCCCGCTTGTCGCCCGCGAGGGCGGCGTCTTGATGCGCTCCGGCCATACGGAAGCGGCCGTCGACCTCTGCAAGCTCGCCAGCCTGCCGCCCATCGGCGTGATCAGCGAGCTCGTCAACGACGACGGCACCGTCATGCGCGGCCCGCAGGTCGCGGCCTTCGCGGAAAAGAACGGCCTCAAGCAGGTCTCCGTCGCCGACCTCATCGCCTATCGCCAGCGCAAGGAAACGCTGATCGAGCAGGTCGGCAGCTTCGATATCGAGACGCCCTACGGCAGGGCCAGGGCCGTAACCTACACGCTGCCCTGGGACCCGATGCAGCACCTCGCCGTCGTCTTCGGCGACATCCGCGACGGCGTCGACATTCCGGTGCGCCTGCATCTCGAAAATGTCGGCGGCGACGTCTTCGGCGCGGATCGCCAGATCGACGGCATCATGAAGCGCATCGCGGAACAGGGCCGCGGCGTCGTCGTGTATCTGCGCGAAGGCTCGGTCGGCGTCGGCCAGTCGTCCACGGCGCGCAAGGGCATGCATGACCGCGAGGGCCATGACGAGGCGCAGGCACGCGAGAGCGAATGGCTGGAAATCGGCCTCGGCGCGCAGATCCTGAAGGATCTCGGCATCACCTCGATCCGCCTGATGGCCTCGCGCGAGCGCCACTATGTCGGCCTCGAGGGCTTCGGCATCAAGATCAGCGCCACAGACCTCTGCTGAATTTCAGCCCCGCCGAATATCCCGCATCCGTGAAACGTCTCGCGGTTGCGGGATTTTCCTTGGGGGCGGACGGCATGTGGGATTTCAGCATCGGCAAGACCATCGGCATCCTCGCGCGGACGATGCCGTTCATCCTCATGCGCATGGTGATCTATTTCGTCATCACGCTGGCCTTCATCCTGGCGTCCGGCACCGGCGCGGGCATCGGCTACGGGGTGGGCTCGCTCAGCGACAGCCCGGAATCCTTCGCCATATGGGGCGGCATCTTCGGCATGGGCTTCGTGGGCGTTGCCGTCTACTGGGCGCGCGAATGGCTGCTCTACATGGTCAAGGCCGCCCATATCGCCGTCATCGTCAAGCTGATCGATGGCGAGGCGCTGCCGGACGGCAGGGGACAGGTCGCCTATGGCCGCGAGATCGTCACCGCCCGCTTCGGCGAGGCGAACGTGCTCTTCGCGCTCGACCAGCTCATAAAGGGCGTGATCGCGGCGATCACCGGCCTCATCGGCGGCATCGCCGCCTTCCTGCCGATCCCCGGCCTCGACGGCATCGCGCGCTTCGCCAACACCGTCATCCGCCTGTCGCTGACCTATGTCGACGAGATCATCCTCGGCTACAACATCCGCACGAACAGCGACAACGCCTGGGAAAGTTCGCGCCACGGCCTCGTGCTCTATGCGCAGAACGGGCTGAAGATGGTGAAGAATGCCGTCTGGCTCTCCGTCTTCCTGTGGATGCTCTCCATCCTCGTCTTCGTGCTGGCGCTCGCGCCGGCCGCGGCGATCCTCTACGCCTTCCCCGGCGAGATCGCCGGCCTCAGCTTCGTCGTCGCCATCGTCTTCGCCTGGGCCTTCAAGGCCGCCGTGCTGGAGCCCTTCGCCATCACCGCGCTGATGGCCGTCTATTTCGACACGATCCGCGGACAGGCGCCGGACCCGGAATGGGACGCCAAGCTGGTGGGGGCTTCGGAGAAGTTTCGGGCGCTTGCGGAGAATGCGCGGGGGGCGTTCGGCGGGCGGCCAGTAGCGGCATAGTTGCCTCTCATCCGCCTGCCGGCACCTTCTCCCCGCAAGCGGGGAGAAGGGCGTTGTGGCGCTGCCTCACCCCCCGCCGGTCCGGCATACCCCTTCTCCCCGCTTGCGGGGAGAAGGTCGCGGCAGCGGGATGAGGGGCCGAGTTACCCGCCTCGCCACCCATCGAGATACCGCACCTCCTCCACGCCGGAGAACTTCGCCAGCCGCCCCAGCTCCGCCTCCAGCCTCTCCATCCGCCCCGCCGAGGCGCGCACCTTCGGCTCCCACCAGAGGCGCTTGACATCCAGCGTGCCGGCCCTGCGGTCGGCCTTCATGTCGATGCGGCCGACGAGGCGGTCGCCTTCCAGCAGCGGGAAGACGTAGTAGCCGTATTGCCGCTTCGGCTCCGGCACGAAGACCTCGATGCGGTAGAAATAGCCGAAGAGCCGTTCCGTCCGGTTGCGGTCGCGGATCAGCGGATCGAAGGGCGAAAGCACGCGCAGCCGGTTCGGCGGCTCGGGGATGTCGCCGAGACGTTCGGGAAAATCGGCGAAGGCATGGGAGGCGCGCGGCTTGCCGCCGTCGGCCGGCTCGATCAGGACGGGGCGGAGCTCGTCGCGGTGGGCCTCCACCCAGGCCTTCGCCTCGTCCGGCGAGATGAGGTCCCAGAAGGCGGCGATCTCACCGTGGGTGGCAAAGCCGAGCCGTTCCAGCGCGCTGCGGCAGGCCCAGTCGACGAAGGCGTCGTGCTCCACGTCCGGCTCGTGATGATGCGTCGGGACGACGCGCTCGACGAGATCGTAGACCTTCTGGAAATTCTCCCGCCGGGCGATGGCGACCTTGCCGGTGCGCCAGAGATATTCCAGCGCCGTCTTGTTCGGGTGCCAGTTCCACCAGCCGCCGGACTTGTGATCGTCGGCCTTCAGATCGCGCGAAAGCACCGCGCCGCCCGAGACGATGCGCGCATAGGTCTCGTCGAAGGCCTCCTCGAAGCCCGGCTCGCGCCATTTGCGCCAGCGTTCGATGATGGTGGCGTCCTCACGGCGGAAGCGGTGCTTCCAGTAGCGGAAGAAGGCGCTCGGGATGATCGAGGCATCATGCGTCCAGTTCTCGAAAAGCTCGCCGTCCTTTTCCAGAAGCTCGGCCAGATGCTCGCGCCGGTAGGTCTGGTTGCGCGAGAAGAGGATCTGGTGATGCGCCCGCTCGACGGTGGCGATGCTGTCCACCTGCACGAAGCCGATATCGTGGATGAGCTGGAGCAGCCCCTCCTTGCCGAGCAGGCGGCCGGGAGAAGCGCAAAGGCCCTGGCGGGCGAGGAAGATGCGCCGGGCTTCGGCATTGGGGAGAAGAATCGTCATGGCTGGATGATAGGCATATATTCTTGGTTTGTTCCACTTCTTTCGAAGCGTCGCATCCAGTCCACCCCCTCTGCCTGCCGGCATCTCCCCCACAAGGGGGGAGAAAGCCTTGCTCACCGTTCGATAATGAATGCCAACGGAGCGGCGCGGTAAGCCCCTCCCCTTGTGGGGAGGGGTTGGGGAGGGGTCTCCCCAACGACCACCGCCCGGGTTCCCTTTGCGCCGCACCATGCTATAGCTCCCCACCAATTTCCGCGAACCGGGACCCCGCTCTTGGACATCGTCTTTTCCGCCGCCACGGTGCGCTACGGCGGGCGCATCGCCCTCCATCCGCTCGACCTTTCGCTCACGGAGCGGCGCATCGGCGTGGTCGGCCTCAACGGCTCCGGCAAGACCACCATGGCCCGGCTCATCAACGGCCTCGTCAAGCCGACCGAAGGCACGGTGACGGTCGGGGGGCTCGACACCGTGAAGGACGAGGCGGCCGCGCGCGGGCGGACCGGCTTCATCTTCCAGAATCCGCAGCACCAGATGATCCTGCCGGTCCTTGCCGAGGACATCGCCTTCGGCCTCAAGAACCGCGGCCTCGCCAAGGCCGAGATCGCCGAGAGGACGGATGCCGTTCTCGCCCGCTTCGGCATATCGCACCTCGCGCGGCGGCGCGTGCACGAGCTTTCCGGCGGAGAGACGCAGCTCGGCGCCATCGCCAGCGTGCTCGTCACCGGGCCGGACCTGCTCATCCTCGACGAGCCGACCAACCAGCTCGACCTGAAGAACCGCGCGTTGATCGAGCGCACCATCGCCGGCCTTCCCGAACAAGTCCTCGTCATCACCCACGACCTCGCGCTGCTCGAGGGCTTCGACCGCGTGCTCGTCTTCAACGAGGGCCGGCTTGCCGCCGATGCGCCGCCGAACGAGGCGATCTGCGCCTACCGGGAGATCGCGGCATGCTGAACGGGCTCGACATCGAGGGCAACTCGCCGCTCCACCGCATGCCGGTGCGCGGCAAGCTGATCGTGCTCTTCACGGCGGCGATCGGGCTGTTCTTCCTTTCGGACCTTCGCCTTCTCGTGCCGGCGCTCGGCCTTGCGGCCGCGCTCTTCCTTTCGACAGGTATAAACATTGCGGAAGCGTTCCGCCGCACGCGCTTCGTGCTCTTCACGGTGCTGCTCGTGGCGGCCGCGAACTATGTCTTCGTATCGCCGCACGAGGCGGTCGTCGTCTTCTGCCGGCTTTCCATCCTCGTGCTGCTTGCCGCCGCCATTACCGCGGCGACCGGCATTTCGGCCTTCATGGACGAGATCGCCCGGCTTGCCGCGCCGCTGGAACGCCTCGGCCTCGTGCGGGCGGCGGATGTAAGCCTTGCGGTCGGCCTCGTCATCCGCTTCGTGCCGGAGATTCTGGCGCGCTACCATGACATCGCGGATGCGCACAGGGCGCGCGGCCTGCCGCTGCGCCCGCTCACCGCGCTTGTGCCGCTGATCATCCTGACGCTGAAGGATGCGGATACGATCGCCATGGCGATTGACGCCCGCGGCTTTCGGCGTCACTAAAGTGCCCCGGCCTTTCGAACCACTAGCCTTTTCGAACGAGGACATGAAGTGACCACCAGAGATCTCGTGCTTGTCGCCCTTTTTGCCGCCATCATGGTCGTTCTCGGCCTTCTGCCGCCGATCACGCTCGGCTTCATTCCGGTGCCGATCACCGCGCAGTCGCTCGGCCCGATGCTCGCCGGCTGCATACTCGGCGCGCGGCGCGGCTTCCTCTCCATGCTGCTCTTCCTGCTGCTCGTCGCCATCGGCCTGCCGGTCCTGTCCGGCGGACGCGGCGGCTTTGCCGTGCTCGCCGGCCCGACGGGCGGCTATATCGTCGGCTGGGCCTTCGGCGCCCTCGTCTGCGGTCTGATCGCCCAGCGCCTCGTACGCGAGGGGCAGAACGAGATCGCCCAGATCGCCGCCTTCGTCGTGGCCGCCTTCGTCGGCGGTGTCGTCGTCGTCTATCTCTTCGGCCTCGTCTGGCTGAGCTACGCGACCGGCAATGCCTTCCTGCCGGCCGTCGTTGCCTCCGCGGCCTTCCTGCCGGGCGACCTGATCAAGGTGGGCATCGCAGCCCTTGCCGGCCGCGCCGTGCTCGCCGGCTACCCGCTGCTGCCGCAGCGCGCCTGAGCCCATGCTGCGTGCCGTCGTCCATGCCTTCGGCGATCCCCGAAAGGTGATCGGCCTCGAAGAAGTGGAACGCACGGCACCAGGCCCCGGCGCGGTGGAAATCCGTATCCGCCGCGCCGCCATCAACCCTTCCGACCTCATCCCCGTCACCGGGGCCTATCGCAGCCGCACCACCTTGCCCTTCGTGCCCGGCTTCGAGGGCGTGGGCGAAGTCACCCGCCTCGGCGAGGGCGTGACGGGGCTTGCGGCCGGCCGGCGCGTGCTGCCGATCGGCGCGAGCGGGCTCTGGCAGGAATACCTCGTCCGCCCGGCGGACTGGTGCTTTGCGGTCCCGGACGATCTTTCCGAGGATCAGGCCGCCATGGCCTATGTGAACCCGCTGACGGCCTTCCGGCTGATCGACGCGATCAAGGCGCATTTCGGCACGACGAACGGCCAACGGATCGGCGTCACCGCCGCGGCCTCCGCCATAGGCCGGATGCTGCTTTCTCTGCTGGGCGAGGCGGGCTTCCAGCCCGTCGCGCTGGTGCGCAGCGCCGCGACGGCAGCGCGACTCGGCGAAACCTTCGGCGGCGAGATCGCCGTTCGACCCGCACCGCCGCTCGACGGCGTGCTCGATGCGGTCGGGGGCGCGGCGGGCGATGCGCTGTTCCAGCAGATCCGCGCCGGCGGCGCCTTCATCCAGTATGGCGCGCTTTCCGGTGCGCAGCTCGATCCGGCCCTGGTGACGGCCCGGCGTGAAGAGGTCGCCTTCTCCTTCCTCTGGCTGCGCAACTGGGTGCATTCCATCCCGCGCGCCGCCATCGAGGCCGCCTTCGCCGGGAGCTTCTCCGGCATCCGCGCCGGCATTCTCGGCTCGGCGGTCGACAGCGTCTTTTCGCTGCCGGACCTTCCGGCCGCCCTCGCCCGACAGGACGATCCGGCCCGCGCCGGCAAGGTACTCCTTATGCCCTGATGGTTGAAAAGGCGTGGACACCGGCCCATTTCCCGTGGACCTCGCCAACCGCAATGGGTAGCTTCCGGCCATGACGACGTTTCTCTTCGAGAACCCGATCTTCCTTGAGCACACCGCGCCCGAGGGCCATCCGGAGCGCTCCGACCGCATCCGGGCGCTGAACCTTGCGCTGGAGCACGAGCGCTTCTCCCCGCTGGTGCGTGAGAAGGCCCCGCAGGCCAACGAGGATTTCGTCCTGCTCGCCCATCCGGAAAGCCACCTGCGGGCCGTGATGTCGGAAATTCCGGAAGAAGGTATCAACCAGGTCGAGGCCGATACCTATGCGAGCCCCGCCAGCCTTCAGGCGGCGCTGACCGGCATCGGCGGCGCCATCGCGGCGGTCGATGCCGTCTTTTCCGGCAAGGCCGACAATGCCTTCGTCGCCGCCCGCCCGCCCGGCCATCACGCCGAGCGCGAGAAGGCGATGGGCTTCTGCTTCTTCAACAATGCCGCCATCGCCGCCCGCCATGCGCAGCAGGCCCATGGCGCCGAGCGCGTCGCCATCGTCGACTGGGACGTGCATCACGGCAACGGCACGCAGGACATCTTCTTCGACGATCCCTCCGTGCTGTTCTGCTCGACGCACCAGATGCCGCTCTACCCCGGCACCGGCGCAAAGGACGAGACGGGCGCGGGCAACATCGTCAACGCGCCGCTTTCGGCCAATGACGGCAGCGACCATTTCCGCGAGGCCTTCAAGACGCGCGTCCTGCCGCGCGTCGCCGATTTCCGGCCCGACATCATCATCATCTCCGCCGGCTTCGATGCGCATCACCGCGACCCGCTCGCCCAGATCAACCTCATCGCCGACGATTTCGACTGGGCGACGGGCAAGCTGATGGACCTTTCCGAAAAATCGGCGAACAACCGGGTGGTCAGCCTGCTGGAAGGCGGCTACGACCTGCAAGGCCTCGCCGAATCCGCCGCCACCCATATCTACCGCCTGATGAGAGGCTGACCCATGACCACGACCGCGCCCGACGTTTCCGCCCTCTCCTTCGAACAGGCGGTGGAAGAACTGGAAAAGATCGTCGCTGCCCTCGAACGCGGCGACGTGCCGCTCGACCGTTCCATCGAGATCTACGAACGCGGCGAAGCGCTGAAGAAGCACTGCGAGACCCTGCTTTCGGCCGCCGAGAACCGCATCGAGAAGATCCGCCTCGACCGCGCCGGCAAGCCGCAGGGTACCGAGCCGCTCGACGGGGCGTAAGTTCCGTTCGGTGACCACACCGTCAACAGCCACTGCCCTATCCACGCCTCTCCCCGCCCGCTAGCATGCGGGCATCAACCAGATACAGGAGGGCGTGATGAGCTTCTTTCCGGGCAAGGATCCCGAGGCGGGAGATGCGGCGGCGTGCGATGCGCTGGAAAACCTGATCATTCCGCGCACCAGCGATATCGGCGGACTGGAGGTGCGGCGGGCGCTGCCGACGGCCAAGCGCCGGCTGGTCGGGCCCTTCATCTTCTTCGACCGCATGGGGCCGGCGCTGCTGAGGGCAGGCGAAGCGATCGACGTCAAGCCGCATCCGCATATCGGGCTTTCCACCGTCACCTATCTCTTCGATGGCGAGATCAAGCACCGCGACAGCCTCGGCACCGAAATGGTGATCGCCCCCGGTGACGTGAACCTGATGACGGCCGGGCGCGGCATCGTGCATTCCGAGCGCTCGCCGGAGAACCTGCGCGGCAGGCCGCAATCCATCTCCGGCCTCCAGACCTGGCTCGCCCTGCCCGACCATCTTGAAGAATCGGCGCCCGTCTTCTCCCACACGACGGAATCCGAGCTTCCCGCCTTCTCCGTCGACGGCATCACCGGGCGCACGATCATCGGCACATATGAGGGCCATGCCTCGCCGGTCAGCGTGCCGACCGATACGCTTTATACCGACCTGATGCTCGCCCCCGGCGCTACCGCGCCGCTGGCGGCGGACTGGGAGGAGCGCGCGGTCTATGTGCTTTCCGGCACACTGGATGTCGCCGGCGACGTCTTCGAGGCGGACCGGCTGCTCGTCTTCCGCCCGGGCGATCCCATCACCCTCAAGGCGGGACCGGAGGGCTGTCACATCATGCTCTTCGGCGGCGCGGCGCTCGGCTCGAAGCGGTATATCTGGTGGAACTTCGTCTCCTCGTCCAAGGAGCGGATCGAGCAGGCCAAGGAAGAGTGGCGCACCGGCCGCTTCGACATCGTGCCCGGCGACGAGGAAGAGTTCGTGCCGCTGCCGGCGGGGTGATGAATAGCTATGAAAGCATATATATACTGAGCATCGAGCACATGGCTTGCAGCCTTTGGAAGAAGACATTCCCCCAACCGCTCCGTCATGCTCGGACTCGACCCGAGGATGACGGTGGAGAGGGAGCGCATCTTGCGAAGAAGGCCATTGACGAATCCATAGCCATTCAGCTATATAAAAATCCATAGCCACAGAGGTATGGATTTTGACCGAGCCGCATGACATCCTCTTCCGCACATTGGCCGACCCGACGCGGCGGGCGCTTTTCGAGCGGCTGTGCCGCGAGGGCGAGAAGACCGTGGGGGCGCTGACGGCGCAGGCGGGCGTTTCGCAGCCGGTCGTCTCCAAGCATCTGAGCCTCCTCAAGCAGGCCGGCCTCGTGCGCGACCGCCACGAAGGCAGGCAGACCCATTACAGCGCGCAGCTCGGCGCGCTCGCGCCGCTGGTCGACTGGACCGGCCAGATGGCCCGGTTCTGGGAGGCGCGCTTCGACGACCTCGAAAATCTGCTCAGGAGAATGGACCAATGAACACGGAGACACGCACCGTCGTCGTTGAGCGCGAGATCGCCCATCCGCCGGAAAAGCTCTGGCGAGCGCTGACGCAGCCGCATCTCATCGCCGAATGGCTGATGCGCAACGATTTCACGCCGGTCGTCGGCCACAGGTTCACGCTGAGCGGCGACTGGGGCAGCGTCGAATGCGATGTCCTGACGGTCGAGCCCGGAAAAACCCTGACCTACACCTGGAATCACGCGCACGCCGACCCGGCTTTCGACCTGAGGAGCGTGGTGAGCTTCACCCTGACGCCGACGGGCGCCGGCACGCTGCTGCGCATGGAGCAGACCGGTTTCCGGCCGGAGCAGAAGCAGGCCTTCGGCGGCGCGCGCCATGGCTGGGAACAGCATTTCACGAACCTCGAAAACGTCCTGGCGGGACTGGACTAGGAAGGAGCGGGCCATGAACTGGACCACGAAGATCCGGCAGATCCACCGCTGGCTGTCGATTGCCTTCACGCTTGCCGTGCTCGTCAATATCGCGGCGATGACACGGGGGCAGCCTCCCGTCTGGGTCGGCCTCCTCGCCCTCTTGCCCCTTATCCTGCTGCTGGCGAGCGGGCTCTATCTCTTCGTCCTACCCTATACGAGGCGGCGCGGCCCGGAGGCGTCATGACCGGAAAGAACAGCGACAAGCCCGTCCTGCTTTCGGGCGGCAA
Organism: Shinella sp. R2-11; assembly: GCF_055330205.1. NCBI lineage: Bacteria > Pseudomonadati > Pseudomonadota > Alphaproteobacteria > Hyphomicrobiales > Rhizobiaceae > Shinella > Shinella sp. R2-11. The sequence goes on from NZ_JBVAPC010000001.1 coordinate 95,727, forward strand.
CCCGCAGATCGCGAAAGGCTACGGCGATGGCCCGGTCAAGGCCTATATCGCGGCGATGCCGGGCTGGAAGAGCGATGTCGGCCGGCGGCTGGACGCGCTGATCGAAGAGATCGTGCCCGATGTCCACAAGGCGGTGAAGTGGAATTCACCCCTCTACGGCATCGAGGGGGACGGCTGGTTCCTCAGCTACCATTGCTTCGCGAAATACATAAAGCTCTCCTTCTTCCGCGGCACCTCGCTCGATCCCGTGCCCCCGGTCGCTTCCAGTACGGCGGAAACGCGCTATCTCCACATCCACGAAGGCGAGGCGCTGGATGAAGACCTGCTGGCCGGCTGGATCCGGCAGGCAAGCCGCCTTCCCGGCGAGCGCATGTAAGCGGCGAAAGGCAGGACCATGACCGACAGACAATCTCCCTCCGAGCTGATCGACGGACGCATCGCCGAACTTGCCGACTGGCGCGGCGAGATGCTGGCGCGCCTGCGCGCCCTGATCAGGCAGGCCGATCCCGAGGTCGTCGAGGAATGGAAATGGCGGGGCGTTCCCGTCTGGGAGCATGACGGCATCCTGTGCACCGGCGAGACCTACAAGGCCGTGGTGAAGATGACCTTCGCCAGGGGCGCGTCGCTGGAGGACCCGGCCGGGCTCTTCAATTCCAGCCTCGAAGGCAACACGCGCCGCGCCATCGACTTTCGCGAGGGCGAGACCATCGAGGAAGAGGCGTTGAAGGCGCTGATCCGCGCGGCGGTCGCGCTCAACCAAACCTCGCGGGCGAAGAAGAAAAACTAGAGGACACCTTTCCCCCGCCCGCCCGGCAAGGCCGGGCGTCCGCAAAATGCCCCATTTGCCCAACAAGACTCGGTGCATGCGTCGGTTTGCGAGGTATCAATCCGGCGAAATACGCTCTAGACTTGCCGAAACGGTTGAAATCGCGCGCCGCATTCTGCATGTGACAGGTTAGCGCGGTACATGTACCGAATGCCCGGGCGCGCCTCCGCGAGGAGCCATCGCCTTCGGGCCCGACAACGAGGCATGAGAGTGACACAAACGCCAGCCACGCCCCTGCTCGACAAGGTCCGCATCCCGGCGGACCTGAAGGCCGTCGACGACCGCGACCTGCCGCAACTGGCGGCGGAACTGCGCGCGGAAATGGTCGACGCCGTCTCGCGCACCGGCGGGCATCTCGGGGCGGGCCTCGGCGTGGTGGAGCTGACCATCGCCATCCACAAGGTCTTCGATACGCCGAAGGACCGGCTGATCTTCGATGTCGGCCACCAGTGCTATCCGCACAAGATCCTCACCGGCCGGCGCGACCGCATCCGCACGCTCCGCCAGGAAGACGGCCTTTCCGGCTTCACCCGCCGGGCCGAGAGCGAATACGACCCCTTCGGCGCCGCCCATTCCTCGACATCGATCTCCGCCGGCCTCGGCATGGCGGTCGCCGCCGACCTTTCGGGCGAGCACCGCAACGTCATCGCCGTCATCGGCGACGGCGCGATGTCGGCCGGCATGGCCTATGAGGCGCTGAACAATGCCGGCGCGCTCGATGCGCGCCTCATCGTCATCCTCAACGACAACGACATGTCCATCGCCCCGCCGACCGGCGCGATGAGCGCCTATCTCGCGCGCCTCGCCTCCGGCCGCACCTATATGGGCTTCCGCGACCTCGGCAAGAAGCTGACCGCCTATCTCGGCAAGAAGGTCGACCGCGCCATCACCCGCGCCGTCGAGCATGCGCGCGGCTATGTCACCGGCGGAACGCTCTTCGAGGAGATGGGCTTCTATCATATCGGCCCGATCGACGGCCATTCCTTCGAGCATCTGCTGCCCGTGCTGCGCAATGTGCGCGACAATTCCAGGGGCCCGGTGCTGATCCACGTCGTCACGCAGAAGGGCAAGGGCTATCCCCCGGCCGAGGCCGCCGCCGACAAGTATCACGGCGTCAACAAGTTCGACGTCATCACCGGCGCGCAGGCGAAGGCCAAGCCGAACGCGCCCGCCTATACGTCCGTCTTCGCCGATGCGCTGGTGCAGGAGGCCGGCTTCGACGAGAAGATCGTCGGCGTCACCGCCGCCATGCCCGCCGGCACCGGCCTCGACAAGCTGGCCAGCATCTATCCGGCCCGCACCTTCGATGTCGGCATCGCCGAGCAGCATGCCGTGACCTTCGCCGCCGGCCTCGCCGCCGAGGGCTACAAGCCGTTCTGCGCGCTCTATTCCACCTTCCTGCAACGCGGCTACGACCAGGTGGTGCACGACGTCGCCATCCAGGGCCTGCCGGTGCGCTTCCCCATCGACCGCGCCGGCTTCGTCGGTGCCGACGGGCCGACCCATGCCGGCTCCTTCGACACGACCTATCTTGCGACACTGCCCGGCTTCGTGGTGATGGCCGCCGCCGACGAGGCGGAACTGAAGCATATGGTGCGCACCGCCGCCGCTTATGATGCCGGCCCCATCTCCTTCCGCTACCCGCGCGGCGAGGGCGTCGGCGTCGACCTACCGGCCCGCGGCGAAATCCTGGAGATCGGCAAGGGCCGCGTGGTCAAGGAAGGCACGAAGGTCGCCCTCCTCTCCTTCGGCACCCGCCTTGCCGACTGTCTGCTTGCCGCCGAAGACCTCGACGCCGCCGGCCTCTCCACCACGGTCGCCGACGCGCGCTTCGCCAAGCCGCTCGACCACGATCTCATCCGCCAGCTCGCCCGCAACCACGAGGTCCTCATCACCATCGAGGAAGGCGCCGTCGGCGGCTTCGCCAGCCACGTCCTGCAATTCCTCGCGCTGGAAGGCCTGCTCGACCAAGGCCTCAAGGTGCGTCCCATGGTGCTGCCGGACGCATGGATGGAACAGGCCAAGCCCGAAGCCATGTACGCCAAGGCCGGCCTCGACCGCGCCGGCATCGTCTCCACCGTCTTCCAGGCGCTCGGCCAGAAGGCCGTCGCGGATGTGGGCGCGGCGGGCTGAACGGCCTGCAGGGCTTGCTCTTTATCCGCCGTCTTCCCTCGGAAAAAAGGGGTATTCCGAGCGAAAATCTTTGCTTCCTGCCTGCGGCCGCCCCTCATCCGCCTGCCGGCACCTTCTCCCCGCAAGCGGGGCGAAGGGACTTGGGGCATATGTTTTCCCGCAAACAAGCTGTTTTTTGAGGAAAGCCGCGCATCCTCCCCCTTCTCCCCGCCTGCGGGGAGAAGGTCCCGGCAGGGGGATGAGGGGCTTCTCTGACCCAACCCAGCTTTCAATCCATCTCCTCCCATCCGACCCTCCGGGCCACCTCCTCCCCCTCGGAGAAAAGGCAAGGAGCACCACCGGGGCTTGCCTCTTTGCCCCCGAAGCGTCATGAGAGGCGCATGTCCCACACCAGCGAAACCATCCGCCTCGACCAGCTCCTGCTGAATGCCGGCCTCGTCGCCAGCCGCTCGCGGGCGCGCGATGCGATCACGCGCGGCACCGTCACGGTGAACGGCCGTGTCGTCACCAAGCCGAGCGCGAGCTTTCCGGCCTCGGCCATCATTACCATCGACGATCCGGCGCAGGCCTATGTCTCGCGCGCGGCGCTGAAGCTGACGGCGGCGCTCGACCGTTTCGGGCTCGACCCCAAAGGCCTCGACTGTCTCGATATCGGCGCCTCCACCGGCGGTTTCACGCAAGTCCTGCTGGAGCGCGGCGCGACGCATGTCGTCGCCGTCGATGTCGGCCATGACCAGATGCATCCCCGCCTTCGCGCCGATCCACGCGTGACCAATCTCGAAGGACTGAATGCGCGGGCAATGAGCCGGGCCGATCTCGGCGGGCGCGCCATCGGCGCGGTCGTCTCCGACGTCTCCTTCATCTCGCTGAAGCTCGCCCTGCCGCCGGCCCTGACCCTGGCCGTACCCGGCGCCTTCTGCGCCCTTCTCGTCAAGCCGCAATTCGAGGCGGGCCGCGAGGCGATCAGCAAGGCGGGGCTCCTGAAAGACCCGGAAAGCGCCCCTGCCGTGGCAGCGGAGCTGGAGCGCTGGCTCGTCGAGGAGATGGGCTGGCAGAGCCTCGGCCTCGTGCCCTCGCCCATCACCGGTGGCGACGGCAATCACGAATTTCTTCTTGGAGGGCGAAAGCCATGACGACGGAAACCCTCACCATCGCGCGGCTCGGCAGCGGCGGCGACGGCATCGCCGACGCGCCGGGCGGCCCGGTCTACGTGCCCTTCACGCTGCCGGGCGAGACGGTCGCCGTGGCGCGGGTGAAGAACCACGGCACCGTCATGTCCATGTCGGTCGTCTCGCCCGAGCGGGTGGAGCCGCCCTGCGTGCATTTCGGCCCCGATGGCAGGAACGGCACCTGCGGCGGCTGCACACTGCAGCATGCGAGCGACGCCCTCTACCACGACTTCAAGCGCGGCCTCGTCGTCAACGCCCTGAAAGCCAAGGGGCTGACGCCGGATGTCGCCCCGCTGGTCATCGCCCGGCCGGGCGAGCGCCGCCGCGTCGCCTTCACCGCACGCAAGACGGAAAAGGACATGCTGCTCGGCTTCAACCAGGCCGGCAGCCACCACATCGTCTCCATCGAGCACTGTCCCATCGCCAGCGACGGCATCGTCTCCCGGCTGGAGGACATCCGCCAGGTGGCCGCGGCCATCGCGACGTCGAGCGAGCCCTTCCGCCTGACGGTGCTGGAAACCACGACCGGCCTAGACCTCGCCTTCGAGGGCGTGAAGAAGGTTGGCGACAGGGAGCGCCGGGCCGTCACCGAATGCACCCTCGCGCTGCGCGGCATCGCCCGCGTTTCCAACGACGGCGAGATCCTCATCGAGCCGGTGAAGCCGGAAATCGACTTTGCCGGCGTGCGCGTCTTCCCGCCGGCCGGCGGCTTCACGCAGGCGACGAAGCCGGCGGAAGAGGCCATGGCCGAACTGGTGCTGGAGGCGCTCGGCAAGGCCAGGCGCGTCGCCGACCTCTTCGCCGGCTCCGGCACCTTCGCACTGCGTATCGCGCGCAAGGCGAAGGTCCATGCGGTGGAAGGCGACGAGAAGGCGATCAAGGCGCTGGACCATGCCGCGCGCAACACGCAAGGGCTCAAGCCTGTGACAGTGGAGCGGCGCGACCTCTTCCGCCGCCCGCTGATGACCTCCGAACTGAAGGTCTATGACGCCGTCGTCTTCGACCCGCCGCGCGCCGGCGCGGAGGACCAGTGCAAGGAACTCGCCCGCTCCGGCGTCAAGACCATCGTCGCGGTCTCCTGCAACCCGGTGAGCCTCGCCCGCGACCTTTCCATCCTCACCGCCGCCGGCTACCGCATCCGCCTCGTCACGCCCATCGACCAGTTCCTCTGGTCGGCGCATGTGGAGGCCGTGGCGGTGCTGGAAAAGGCCGCATAGCAAAAGGCCCGGATCACTCCGGGCCTTTCTTTTTTACGAACTTACGGATCACGCCGCGCGGCGCGCCGGGGCAGCGTGGGAGGCGGCTACCGCGCCTAGCCTGAACTGCGCCAGCAGCGTGTTGAGGGCTGCGGCTTCGGCGGCCAGGCCGTGGCTGGCGGCGGTCTGTTCCTCCACCATGGCGGCGTTCTGCTGCGTTCCCTGGTCCATCGTGTTGACGGCGGTGTTGATTTCCTGGAGGCCGGTCGACTGCTCGCGGGCGGCGGTGACGATGGCGTTCACGTGGCCATTGATCTCCTGCACCTCGCGCACGATGGCTTCCAGCGCCGCACCCGTCTCGTCGACCAGCGCCACGCCGGAGCGGACCTGCTCGCCGGAGGTGGTGATCAGCGCCTTGATCTCCTTGGCGGCATTGGCCGAGCGCTGCGCGAGCTCGCGCACTTCCTGCGCGACGACCGCAAAACCCTTGCCGGCTTCCCCGGCCCGCGCCGCCTCGACGCCGGCATTCAGCGCGAGGAGGTTGGTCTGGAAGGCGATGTCGTCGATCACGCCGATGATGTTGGAGATCTCATGCGAGGACTTTTCGATGCCCTGCATGGCGTTGACCGCGCGGCGGACCACTTCGCCGGACTTTTCGGCGCCGGTGCGGGTGCGCGAGACGAGCGAGCCCACTTCTTCCGCCCGGCGGGTGGAATCCTTGACGGTCGTGGTGATCTCCTCCAGCGCGGCGGCGGTTTCCTCGACGGAGGCCGCCTGCTGCTCGGTGCGGCGGGCGAGATCGTCGGCGGCCGAGCGGATTTCCGTGGCGCCGGCATCGATGGCGCGGGCGTTCTGGCCGACGGTCGTCATCGCCGTGTGCAGCTTGGTCAGCGAGTGGTTGAAGTCCGTGCGCAGGCGGTCGAGGTGGCCGGCGAAAGGCTCCTCGATGCGGTGGGCGAGATCACCCTCGGCAAGGCGGCCGAGGCCGTCGGCCAGCGCCTCTACGGCGTGCTGGATCTCGGCGGCTTCATGGGCCTTCATCGCCTCGCGCTCGCGGCGCTCGCTTTCCGAGAGCACGCGGCCCTCCTCGGCGGCGTTTTCCAGACGCGTGCGCTCGATGGCGTTGTCGCGGAAGACGGCGACGGCGGCGGCCATGCGGCCGATCTCGTCGCGGCGCTCCTCGCCGGGGATTTCGGTGCCGACATCACCGGCGGCAAGCCTGTCCATGGCGACGGTCATGTCCTTGACCGGGCGCACGACGAGGCGCGACAGCACGGTGGCGAGGAAGCCCATCATGACGATGACGGCGAGCACGGTGGCGATCGTCGCGGCGATGCGGAACTGGTCGATGGCCGAGAAGGCCATGCCGCTGTCGATGGTGAAGCCGAGATACCATTCCACCGACGGCAGGCCCGTGACCGGCACGAAGGAGACGAGCACCGGCTTGCCGTCATAGGTCGTGTGCGCGATGCCGCCGCCGATGGCGGGCGTCGCTTCGGGGAAAGCATCGGCGAGCGTCCTGGTGACGAGCGCCTGGTTCTTGTGAACGAGGATCTGGCCGTCCCTGCTGACGAGGAAGGCAAAGCCCGCGCCGCCGAGATCGACCGAATTGACCATGTCGACGAGGGACTTCAGCGAGAAGTCGCTGCCGGCGACGCCGACGAGCTTGCCGTCGCGCTTGACGGGGACCGCCGCGGTGATGACGAGGTCGCTGGTCGAGGCATCGACATAGGGCTCGGTCAGCACGCCGCCATTCGCCTTGACGGCGTCCTGGTACCAGGGGCGCTGGCGCGGGTCGTAACCTTCCGGCATGTCCGACTTCGGCCATTGCGTGAAGACGCCCGCCTCGTCGCCGACATAGGTGGAGATGAACTGGCTGATAAGAACCTCGTTGTCCAGCACGGCTTCGGTGCCGGCCCGGTCGGCGGATCTGGCGGCGGCATTGGCGGCCATTTCGGTCAGCGCCACGCGGCCGTTCAGCCAGTTGGCGATGCTCTGGGCAGCCTGCTTGCCGGAACTGTCTATGCTCTCCTCGACGGATTTCGTCAGCACGGAGCGCTGCAGGCTGTCGATATAGAGCGAAAAGCCGGTGAAGGCGGCAACGACGACGAGGGACGCGACGACGAGGATGCGCGTCATGAGATTGGAGCGTCTGGACACGGTGGCAATATTCCTTCCGATCACCGGCGCAAGGGCGCCGGCGCGATGCTGAACGGCATGCCGGAGGCAAGGTCGACCGCATCATGCGGCAGCCGGCTGGATCGCCGGGAGAATGCCGCACCATAGGAAAACGTGTTTAAGGTCCTCTTAAAATTGACGGACCACAAATGGGGGACGCGCCTACCTCCTGCCCCGCGCCATGAAGGCCTCGAAGGCGGCGCGCGCCTCGGGGCTCTTCAATTGCGCAGCGAAATGGCCTGCCTCCTCGTCGATCCGCGCGGCGACATCCGCCCGGTCACCGCGGATGAGATTGCGGGCAATGGCGAGAGCCTTCGGCGGCTTGGCGGCAAGGCGCGTTGCGGCGGCAAGCGCCTCGCTCTCCACGGCGGCCGGCTCCACGACTGCGTAAACGAGGCCGGCATCCCTAGCGGCGGTTGCCGAAAAGCCCTCGCCGGCGGCCAGCAATGCGAAGGCGCGCTGGTGACCCATCAGGCGCGGAGCAAGGAGGCTGGAGGCGGCTTCCGGCACGAGGGCGAGGTCCACGAAGGGCGTCCTGAATTCCGTGCGGCTGGAGGCATAGGTGAGGTCGCAGTGGAGATGGATGGTCGTGCCGATGCCGATGGCAAGACCGTCGACGCCGGAGACCAGCGGCTTGCCGTGCGCGGCGAGCGCGTGGAGGAAATCGATCACCTCGCGGCCCATCGTGCCGCCCATGGCGAAGGCCATGAAGTCGTTGAGGTCGTTGCCGGCGGAAAAGCAGCCCTCGGAGCCGAGGAACAGGGTCGCGCGCACGTCGTCGTCCGTATCGCCCGCCTTCAGCGCGTCGGTCATTGCCTGGTACATGGCGCGGGTGATGGCGTTCTTCTTTTCCGCGCGGTTGAGGCGGATCACCTGCACGCCGGGGGCGCTTTGCGGGCGCTCGATCAGGATGTGGTCGGTCATCGACGTGGAATTCCTTTGTCCTGTTGCAAGACCCCTCTGCCTGCCGGCATCGCCCCCACAAGGGGGAAGAAAGATAGAGACTTGCTCACCGTTCCAAAATGATTGCCACCGGGGCGGCACATTAAGCCCCTCCCCTTGTGGGGAGGGGTTGGGGAGGGGCCTTATTCCAGAACCACCCGCGCCGCTTCCAGGCTCGCGGCACCGGACATCACCCGGTCCCTCAGCACCGCCGTCTCGCCGATGACATTCTCCGCGGCGAAGCGGCAGAGCGCGGCGCGCTCGGCGTTGCGGCCGTCGCCGCCGTCGGCAAGCGCCCCCTTGGCAAGGTAGGCGCCGGTGAGCACGAGGCCGAAGAGGCGCTGGTATGGCGTGGCGCCGGCGAGCGCCTCGGCCTGCCGGCCCTCGGCAAACGTCGCGAGCAGCCATTCCGTGGCGGCTTCGAGATCGGCGATGGCGGCTTCGAGGCGCGCACCCGTCTCGCCGAGTTCCGGTGCATTCGCGGCGCTCGCCTTTGCCGCGATCGCATGCAGCTCGGCGATGAAGCCGCGCACGTGGCTGCCGTCTGAAAGCGGCAGCTTGCGCGTCACGAGGTCGATGGCCTGGATGCCATTGGTGCCCTCGTAGATCGGCGCGATACGGGCATCGCGGTAGAGGCGCGCCGCGCCCGTCTCCTCGATGAAGCCCATGCCGCCATGCACCTGCACGCCGAGCGAGGCGACATCGACGCCGGCATCGGTGGCAAAACTCTTGGCGATGGGGGTGAGGAGGCTCGCACGCTCCGCCCAGTGCCGCGCCTCCTCGCCATGCGCCATGTCGACGGCATGGGCGCAGGCATAGGTGATGGCGCGGGCGCCCTGGGTCAGCACCTTCATGGCCAAGAGCATGCGGGCGACATCCGGATGTTCGATGATCGGACTCATGCCAGAACCCTGCCAGCCGGGCGCCTTGCCCTGCGTGCGCTCCTTCGCATAGGCGATGGCCTTCTGCGCCGCGGCCTCGGCGATCGCCACGCCCTGCATGCCGACGGCGAGGCGGGCGTTGTTCATCATGGTGAACATGCAGGCAAGGCCGCGGTTCTCCTCGCCGATGAGCCAGCCGATGGCCCCCGGCTCGTCGCCGAAGCGGCCGTCACCGTAGATCATGGTGCAGGTCGGCGAGCCGTGGATGCCGAGCTTGTGCTCGATGGAATGGCAATAGGCGTCGTTGCGCGCGCCGAGCGATCCATCCTCGTTGACGAGGAATTTCGGCACGAGGAAGAGCGAGATGCCACGCGTGCCGGCCGGCGCATCCGGCAGGCGGGCGAGGACGAGATGCACGATATTGTCGGTGAAGTCATGCTCGCCATAGGTGATGAAGATCTTCTGGCCGAAGAGGCGGTAGGTGCCGTTGGCGCGGCGCTCGGCGCGGGTCTTCATGACGCCGAGATCGGAGCCGGCATGCGGCTCGGTGAGGTTCATCGAGCCCATCCACTCGCCCGAGATCATCTTCGGCAGATAGGTGCGCCTGAGATGGTCGGAGCCGTGCGCCGCCAGCGCCTCGACGGCGCCGATGGTCAGCGTCGGGCCGATGGCGAAGGCCATGGAGCCGCCGTTCCACATTTCCAGCGCGGCGACATGCAGCATGTGGGGAAGCCCCTGCCCGCCGAAATCGGGCGAGGCCGTCAGCGAATTCCAGCCGCCTTCCGCCCAGGCCCGGTAGAGCGCAGGCCAGCCCTCGGGCATCTTCACCGCGCCGTCGACGAGGCGGGCGCCCTGCCTGTCGCCGATCTCGGCAAGCGGTGCCACTTCCTCGGTGGCGAAGCGGCCGGCTTCCGAGAGAATGGCGTCGACGAGGTCGTCCGTGAGGTCGCCGAGATGGCCGCCTTCGAGCGCCGGGGTGAGCCCCGCCACATGCTTCAGCGTGAACGCAATCTCCTCGACCGGCGCCTTGTACATCTCTATCCTCCTCCATCGCGCCCTGACCATGGGCATGGCTTATTGGCCGGAAGATTATTGATTTTTACGTAAACGTCAATCTTCGCGAGCGCATTCCCCGGGAGAATAGGCCCAAAGAGAAACGGGCCGGCCGGCGAGGGAACCGGTCGACCCGTTTGCGTGCCGCAGGATCATCGGGCACCTTGAAGGCGGAAACTCAGCGATAGGGCGAGATGCACTGGCGGCGCGGCCCGTTATAGGGCTGGAACGTGTTGTCATAGGCCCGATACGAACGGTAGCGGTTGGCGCACCAGCGCACATGCGAACTGCCGCCGCGATAGTAGCCGCGGTCGTTCGCCATCGCGCCGCCGACCATGGCGCCCATGCCCATGATAGCGAAGGGAACCCAAGCACCGCTGTGATGGCGATGGCGGTAGTAGCGGTAGCGCGGCCCATGGCGATACGAGCGCCACCCGTCATAGCGGCCATGGCGCTGGCCGTACCAGCGGCGGTCGTGGCGGTTCCAGTTATGCCCGCGCGAATGACGCAACTTGCGCCAGTAGCGCCGGTCGGCGACGCGTTGCACCACGGTCGCGCCGCCATCGGCCGGCTGCACCTTCACAACCGGCAGCGGCATGGCGCCGGCCGGCACGACAGGCGTTGCCGCGAAGAGGGCGGAAATGGCGACGACGAGGCATTTGCTTGTGAGTCTCATGGCATTTCTCCCGGATCGATTGCCGCGCGCAAAGCGCAAGGCTTTGATGCGGAAACGCAAAACGGCCGGGATGGTTCCGCCGGACGGAAGCGGGAGGGGTCGCTTAGCGCTTCGTTAACCATGATGGCCGCACCATGTGCGCTTGCGAAGGACCTGAGATTCGCAAGGAGCGTCCATGAATCCGCAGCTTTCCGGCCTTGCCGCCCTCCTCCTCCCGTCGGCCCTTGCCCTTGCGGCAGAGGCCGCGGATGTCGAGCCGTGGAAGAAGCAGGAAAATGCCATCGTCATCGACGCCTACGAGTTGAACGAGATCGACTGGTCCGAGATGCTCGCCGACAAGCGCATCGCCGGCTTCATCTCCAAGGCCTCGGACGGATTGCCGGAAAGCTATAGCTGCAAGGGCGACCACAATGGCGACACGGTCGCGCATTGCAAGACGATGTGGCGCAAATATGCGGTGAGCCGCGAGCTCTACGAGACGCGCCGGCTGCTCGCCCGCTCGAAGGGGCTGCTCTGGGGCGCCTATCACCTGGCGCGGCCGGGCAACCCGATCGAGCAGGCCAACCATTTCCTCGACTATGCCAATCCGCGGGACGACGAGATGATGGTGCTCGACATCGAGGGCATCGATGCGGACAATTACATGTCGCTCGAGGATGCGCAGGTCTTCGCCGGCCATGTCAAGACGCGCACCGGCCGCTATCCGGTGCTCTACACCAACCATGCCACCGCCCGGTACATCGCCGCCAACCGCGACAGGTACCGCATCCTTTCGCGCCTGCCGCTCTGGTATGCCCGCTACAAGCCGGCTATCGCAAGCAGCTTCCCGATGGGGAATTGGGAGAATTACGCGCTCTGGCAGTTCTCCGCCGCTGCCAATTGCACGAAGCGCCGCTGCCCCTACCGCGTCAAGGGCACGGAAAGCGATATCGACGTCAATGTGGCACCGATGGACAAGGCGGCGCTGCGGCAGGTCTGGGCCTTCGGCAGCCTCCTGCCCGAAAAGCCGTTCGAGCCGGTGGACGATATCCTCACCGCCTCCATTCCGGCGACGGGCGCGCTGAAGGCCTCCGTCGAGGCCTCGGCCGCCACCGGCGCGGCGGCGCAGACGACGGGCGCGATCACCCTCGCCTCCGGCACCGCCGCCACCTTCTCCGTCAGCGTTTCGGCCGATGCCACCGCCGGCCTTGCCGCGACGGGCGCGGCGACGGTCACGCCCGGCCGCAGCCTCGTCGAGGTGACGCCGCTCAACTACCAGGACTTCTGACTACCAGCCCCCGCCGCCACCGCCGCCTCCGCCCCCACCGGACGAGCCGCCGCCGGATGAGAAGCCGGAGGACGAGCTTTTCGGCGGATCGGGCAGCGAGGAGCGCATCGTGCCCGCCATGGAGCCGGCAAAGCCGCCCATCCGGTCGGAGAAGGCACCCGAGGAGAAACCGTCGCCGTGATACCAGGCGGGCTGGTAGGCGGCAGCAGCCCCGGCGGCCGCGGCCGTCAGCAGCCAGCGGTCGAAGGTTTGCGACCAAGGCTTCTCGACGCCGAGCGCCACCGCATAGGGCAGCAATGTCTCGTAATGACGCGGCGACATTTCCGGCGCGCCGGCCATGTTCATGCGGTCCTTCTCGGCAAGCGTCAGGTACTGGCGCAGCCCCTCGATGCCGTCCATCATCCTGCGCCCCACCGGCGTCGGCGCGCCCATCAGGAAGAAGAAGACCAGATTGGTGACGACGATGCCGCCGATGGCGGCAAAGAGCGGCAATTGCCCTGCCGCCTCCACCGAAACGAAGGTCGCCAGCGCAATTCCGCCGAAGACGGTCAGGAGGATGAAGCCCACGAAGGCGATGAGCGCGACGGCGAAGATGCGCGCGCCGAGCGTCTTGGCCTGCCGCAGGTTCTGCCCGAGCCCGGCCGCGAAGACGGAGATGAAGATCGAGGCGAAGACGGGCATGACGACGAGCGCGATGCCCTCCTCCGGCAGCGAGCCGAAGATCAGCAGCGCCGCAAGGCAGGCGAGCGTCAGGACGATGCCGCCGATCGCCTGCGGCCAGTTGGCGTGGTAGTATTTCTGCCGGTGCTCCTTCTCCATCGCGTCGCGAAAGTCCCGGCCGAGCTTCTGGACGCTTCTGCCGTTCGACTTCTGGATGGAGAAATGGCTGCCCGCCGCCGGCAGGGCGGCCAGCAGCGTCGCTTCGCCGGTCGGCAGCGGGCCTTGCACCGGCTTGTCCGTGCGCGTCACGGTGATGGAATTCTTGAGGTCGCTGAGCTCCACCAGTCCCTTGACGGCGAGGTTGAGGAAGGCCGCCGAGATCGCCGTCCAGCCGTGGCCGCCGAAACCCTTCTCGTCGATATAGTTGACCAGCCCCGGGGAAATGCCCTCCGGCGCATCCCAGCGCGGCACGACCACGCCGCGCGGCGGATCGCGGCCGACGGCAAGCCAGGCCCAGAGATAGTAGCCGAGGACGAGCGCGAAGCCGCCGAAGGCGAGCAAGAGATTGCGGTTGTCCTTGAAGAACAGTGCGCGCTCCTCGGCGGCCGTCGGCTTGTCGATGCTGCCGGCGGGCATCTTCACGCCGATGGTCAGGCCCTCCTGCGGACCGAGCGCGCGCGTCGTCTCGAAGAGCGACTGGTTGCCGCGGTTCTCGGCGCGGGCGTTCCTCTCCGTCGCGCCATAGGGGCCGGTGAAGTAGGTGAGTTCCTGCGCGCTGACACCCGCCGGCAACGTCACCGTGGCGCTCGCCCGGTGGATGGGGAAGGCCCATTCCGTGCCGGTGACGTTCCAGAAGAGCTCGTCATGCGTGTCGAAGAAGCGGATCTGCCGGCTCGTCTCGTAGGTCAGGCGATAGTCGTGGAAGCCGGGGGCGAGCTGCGTGTCGGACGAGCCGAAGAAGATGCGGATACCGTGGCGGATGCTCTCCGTGTGATAGGGCTCGGGGCGCCCGTCCCGCTCGACGCCAAGGATCTTGAAGCCGACCTCCTTCTCGCGGCCGTCCGCATCGGTGAAGGTCAGCGGAAAGTCGCGGTAGATGCCGCGGCGGATCCGGTTGCCCTCGGCATGGACGCGCATCGTCTCGGTGACGGTGAGCGCGCCGTTCTTCGCCACGACGATATCGGAATTGTAGCGGTCGAAATATTCCTCCGCGCGCGCCACGCCGCCCGCAAGGAGGCAGAACCACAGGGCAAGGAAGGCGGCGATCCGCGTCATCGGGCGCTCCGGGTTCAGAACTTCACCGTCGGCACGGCGCGGTCGGCCGGGTTGTCGATCTCGAAATAGGGCGCCTTGGCGAACTTGAAGAGGCTGGCAAGGAGGTTCGACGGGAAGCTCTCGACCTTCACGTTGAGATCGCGGGCCGCGCCGTTGTAATAGCGCCGCGACATCTGGATCTCGCCCTCGATGGTCTCCAGCGTCTGCTGCAGCTCGGCGAAGTTCTGGTTTGCCTTGAGGTCCGGATAGGCCTCGGCAAGGGCGAAGATGCGGCCGAGCGCCTGGCTCAGCATGCCCTCGGCCTCAGCGCGGCCGGCGACATCGCCGGCGGGAACGGCCTGCGCCCGGTTGCGCAGCTCAACGACCTTTTCCAGCGTCTCCTTCTCGTGCGCGGCATAGCCCTTCACGGTTTCGAGGAGGTTGGGGATGAGGTCGGCGCGGCGCTTCAACTGCACGTCGATGCCGGACCAGGCCTCCTCCTTCATCTGCCGCGCCCGCACGAGGCCGTTGTAGATGACGATGGCATAGATGACGACCACCGCCGCGATTGCCAGACCAATCATGCGCTTCAAAGCTCCCTGTTCGCGTTTTCCGGGAGATTAGCATCCGAAACGCCGCTGGAAAGCCCCGGATGCCGCTTTCTTGTAACCGCGGGAACCGCGCCGCCGGTCGCCCTGCCCGATAGTTGCTTCATCGACCACCCGAACCCGAAGCAACCGCCATGAAAACCCTCGCCCTCTCCATCAACGTCCTCGGCTTTGCCGCCCTCTTCCTCGCCTATGCGGCAGGCGCTTCGGTCGAGCGGCCCTCGGGCGTGCGCCGGGCTCTCCAGACCTATGCCGGCCAGCTCCCGACCGGCGCCTATCCGACGCTCAAGCCGGTTTGGGAGCTGGGGGTGACGGTTTCGGCGAATGCTTGAAGAAGGACGATCGCCCCTCATCCCCCTGCCGGGACCTTCTCCCCGCAAGCGGGGAGAAGGGGATCGAGGAACGGCTTCCTACCCATCTGAGCTTTGGGAAAAGCTCGCATCCTCCCCTTCTCCCGCTTGCGGGGAGAAGGTGGCGGCAGCCGGATGAGGGGCGCTCCTCGTCAGGCCGCGTCCTTCGTCCAGTTCGCGCCGCCCGCATCCGTCAGCAGGAAGGCCTCGCCGCAGGCTTTGGCCAGCGTGCGCACGCGCAGGATGTAGCTCTGGCGCTCGGTGACGGAAATTACGCCGCGCGCATCGAGCAGGTTGAAGACGTGGGAGGCCTTGATGCACTGGTCGTAGGCGGGCAGCACGCATTTGTGCAGCGCGTTGGTATCGCCCGGTGCGCCTGCCGCGAGAAGCGCCTGGCACTCTTTCTCCGCGTCGATGAAGTGCCGGTGCAGCATGGCCGTGTCGGCATATTCGAAGTTATGGCGGGAATATTCCTGCTCGGCCTGCAGGAAGACATCGCCATAAGTGATCTTCTCGTCGCCCTCGCGGCCGTTGAAGTTGAGATCGTAGACGTTGTCGACGCCCTGCACATACATGGCGAGGCGTTCCAGGCCATAGGTCAGCTCGCCCGCGACGGGCGCGCATTCGATGCCGCAGACCTGCTGGAAATAGGTGAACTGCGAGACCTCCATGCCGTCGCACCAGCATTCCCAGCCGAGGCCCCAGGCGCCGAGCGTCGGGCTTTCCCAGTCGTCCTCGACGAAGCGCACGTCATGCAGCAGCGGATCGAGGCCGATGGCGGCGAGCGAACCGAGATAGAGCTCCTGGAGGTTCGACGGGTTGGGCTTCAGGATGACCTGGTACTGGTAATAGTGCTGGAGGCGGTTCGGGTTCTCGCCGTAGCGGCCATCCGAGGGGCGGCGCGAGGGCTGCACATAGGCCGCCCGCCAGGGCTTCGGGCCGAGTGCGCGCAGGGTCGTCGCGGGGTGGAACGTGCCCGCGCCCACCTCCATGTCGTAGGGCTGGAGCACCGCGCAGCCCTTGTCCGCCCAGTAGTTGTGCAGCGTCAGGATCAGCCCCTGGAAGGAGCGGGTCGGATTCATGTGGTCAGGCAGGGCGGTGGAAGTCATCGGTTTCGTGTCCGGGCATTCTGGAAGAGCTTGCGGACTGGTGCCACGATGCGCCTGATGGGTCAAGGGTTTCGGCCGGGCGCGGGCGCCGCCTCAATGGCGCTCCAGCGAACGGAAGAGGCCGGAACCGGCGGCCTGCGTGACGGCCTGCACCCGCTGCGGCGCAAGGCCGGGCACCCCGCGGATGCGGCGGCGCGCGCCGCCGGGCACGCGGGCGCCGTACCAGGCGGCCAGCATCGGCAGCTCGCGGCGCAGCGTGCCCGTTGCCCGCCAGCCGAGTGCCTTCAGCGCGCCTGTGTCGAGCGGCGAACGGCCGGCATCGCCCGGCCGGCCCTCGGTGAAGGCGACGCCCGCGACCGGGTCCTGAACGGCCTCGAGCACCATGCGGGCGATGGAGAGGATGTCGTGGAGGTCGTCGCCCGCCACGTTGTAGGTGGCGTTTTCCGCTCCGCGGGTGACGACGGTCCTCAGCGCCGCACAGAAATCGGCGATCGTGACGAAGGCGCGCGTCTGGCGCCCCTCGCCATGCACCGGCAGCGGCTGGCCGACGGCCGCCATTTCGAGGAAGCGCGGCAAAAGCTTTTCCGTGTTCTGCCGCGTGCCGACGATATTGACCGGGCGCAGCACACGGATATCGAGATCGAAGGAGCGGCGAAGGCCGGCGATCAGCATTTCGGCGGCGGCCTTGGAGGCACCGTAGGGATTGTCCGGCAAGAGCGGCGCGCTCTCGCCGATCGGCGCGCCCGTGCCGGCGCCATAGACCTCGGCGGTGCCGACATGGATCATCAGCGGCACGCGGCGGCGGCCCATCGCCTCGACCAGCACCTGCGTGCCGAGCGCATTGGCGACCGTGAAGCGTTCCGGCACGGCGAAGGCGCGCTCGACATGGCTTTCGCCGGCCGCATGGACGACGAGGTCGGCATCCTTCAGCATTTCCGTCACGAGATCGAGATTGCCGACATCGCCCTGCTGGATCGTCACCCGGCCGGTACGGAAGGCGGCGTCGAGATGCGACATGTCGGCGGCATAGGTGAAGGCGTCGAGCACGCGGATGCGCGCCTGCGGGCAATGCACCAGGAGATCGTCGACGATATGCGAGCCGACAAAGCCCGCGCCGCCGGTCACGACGATGGTGTTGATCCGGCCGAGATCGAGCGAGGCCATGGTTAACTCCGTTCATGCGGAAACGTCACGGGCCGCATGATGCAACCCTGGCCCACAGATCGTCCCGCCTGCGCGCGGGCGCAACGGCGAGGCTCGCCCGCAAACGGATAAATACGGCGTTAACCTTACGGGGCATGGTTAATGTGCCGGAACGGCACGAGAACCCTCGTTCCGCCGATCCCGCCACAGGGCGAAGGCGTGCCGCAACGCTACTCGTCGTCGCGGCGCAGGCGATATTCGCCGGTCTCCGGGTCCTTGACGAGCGTGCCCGTCGCCCCGGTGCGGCGCTCCTCCTCGGTGCGGCGGCGCTGCTTGCTCAGCCGCTCGGCATCGGTCACGAACTTGCGATAGCCGTACCAGGCGAGCCCGACGACCAGAAGCAGAAAGATGATCTGGGCCATCGCCCCTCCCCTTATCGTTTTGTCGGCGCCTTATCCGGAAAGGCCGAAGCGGCCCCACAGCGCCTTTTCCTCCGCGAGGTCGGCCACCGCCGCCACGCCCGCAGAGCCTATACGCTCCGCCATGTCGCCGGAAAGCCCCCCGACGCCCGGGGTCTTGCGGCCGAAGAGCCCCTTCGGCGCCGAGACGAGCTCCAGCCGCGTCTTCGGCCCGTAGCGCCGCTTCAGTTCCGAGCGCATGTCGGAGAGACCGTCGACGAGGCCGAGCGCACGGCCGCGGGTTCCCGTCCAGAACAGGCCGGAGAACAGGTCCGGGTCATCGGCAAGCCTTGCCCCGCGCCGCGCCTTCACCATGTCGATGAAGACCTGGTGGATCTCGAGCTGGAGAGATTTCAGGTATTCGATCTCGTTCTCCCGCTCAGGCTGGAACGGATCGAGGATCGCCTTGTTGGTGCCGGCCGTGTAGACGCGGCGCTCGACGCCGATCTTCTTCAGCATTTCCGGAAAGCCGAAGCCGCCCGAGACGACGCCGATCGAGCCGACGATGGAGGTGGGATCGGCGAAGATCTCGTCGCCCGCAAGCGCGATCATGTAGCCGCCGGAAGCCGCGACATCCTCGACGAAGACGAGCACCTGCTTGCCCTTCTCGGCCGCAAGATCGCGGATGCGCTGGAAGATCAGCCGCGACTGCACCGGCGAGCCGCCGGGCGAATTGATGGAGACGGCGACCGCCGGCGCATCCTTGTAGGCGAAGGCCTTGTCCAGCGCCGTGGCGACGCCGGCAAGGTTCAGCGCCGGCCGGAACTGGCGGCCGCCCGCCATGATCGCGCCCTGCAGCCGGACGACCGGGATGACGACCCCTTCCTTGCGGAACTTTTTCGGCACCAGTCTCTTCAAAAATCCGGCCATCGCGCGACCCTGTCTCCTGTTCGGTTGCCCGGCAGATGTATGCATGGCCGGCGAAAACGCAATGCCGCGCCTGAAAAATCAGGCCCTCGGCAGGCGCGGATAGGCGGCAAGGCCGTTGTTGAGGTCGTCGACGAAGGGGGTGAAGTCGTGCTGGCCGGGCTCGTGCATGACGAGCGGCATGCGCAGCGAGAGCTTGCTGCGCGAGCCCTTGATGGCCGTGACGAGAATGCGCAGCGCCACTTCTCCGGCGCGGGCGTGGAGGGCGGTGATCTCGATGCCGCCGAAGCGGCGGCCGCAGGCGGCGATGATCTCGGCGATGGATTGCGGGCGGGCGATCAGGGAGAGCTGGCCGCCCGGCTTCATGATGGCGCCGGCCGTCTTGATCCAGCGCTCGAAGAGGTCGTGCTCCATCGCATGTGCCTCCGCCTTCAGGGCATCGGGCGTGCGGCTGTCGGTGCGGTCGTTGAAGGGCGGGTTCATGATGACGTGGTCGTAGACGTCATCGAGAAGGCCGGCCGCGATGCGCGCCTTGCCGGAAAGGGAGACATCCGCCTCCAGCACCGAGACGCGGCCGGCAAAGGCGGCATTCGCGGTAAGCGCCAGCGTCTTGCGGGCGAAGCCGGCCATCAGCGGCGAGCGCTCGACGAGCGTCACCTCCGCTGTCCCGATGCGCGAGGCGACGGCAAGGCCGGCCGCGCCCGCCCCGGCCCCGAGATCGGCGACCCGCATCGGCCCCTCGCCCGCGACCAGCGCGGCGAGCAGCATCGCATCCATGCCGGAGCGATGGCCGATGCCCTTCGGCTGAACGAGGTGGAAGCGGCCGTAGTGGAAGGCGTCGACGGTTTCGCGGACGGTCATGGGTGGGAGGCCTCGGCGGCGGAACGCGCGGGATACCCCCCTCTGCCCTGCCGGGCATCTCCCCCACAGGGGGGGAGATCGAATCGTGGCACCGCCTCGCCCCCAGCCAATCTCCCCCCTTGTGGGGGAGATGCCCGGCAGGGCAGAGGGGGGTTGGCCCAGATGCGAGCCATGCCCCTCACGGCCGCAACTCCGCCCCAAGCCCCGCATCCGTGAGGATGCGCCGCGCCTCGTCCTCCCGGTCCGCCTCCACGAGGAAGCGGCGCGGCAGCATGCCGAGGGAGCCTTCGAGGATGCTCATGCCCTCGTCGGCGATAAGGCAGTGGATTCCCACCTCCTTCATCAGGCTTTCCGCGAAGGAGAGCAGGACGGCGTCGTTGGTGCGGATCAGTTCGATCATTCCGGTCTTTTTCCAGCCTTAATTCCGAGGGCGGGACAATTCGCCTCTTGCCGCAGAAGGCCCCGCTTTCTATTGTCTTTCAACAAAAATGAACAGGAGTCCGGGCATTTGGGCGTCGTGATACCGCTTGAAGAAGGCAAAAACAAACAGGCATCGGTGAAGCCGCTCGTCGACCTTACGAAAGCCGACATGGAGCGGGTGAACCAGCTTATCCTGTCGAAGGCCGGTTCGGACGTGCAGATGATCCCGGAGGTCGCCAACCATCTGATCTCCTCCGGCGGCAAGCGTCTGCGTCCCATGCTGACGCTCGCGGCCGCCTCGATGTTCGGCTATGACGGCGACCACCACATCAAGCTCGCCACCAGCGTCGAGTTCATGCACACGGCGACGCTCCTGCATGACGACGTGGTGGACGAGAGCGACATGCGCCGAGGCAAGTCCACCGCCCGCATGATCTGGGGCAACCAGGCGAGCGTGCTCGTCGGCGATTTCCTGCTCGGCCAGGCCTTCAAGATGATGGTCGAGGTCGGCTCGCTCGAAGCGCTCGACGTGCTCTCGACCGCCGCCACCGTGATCGCGGAAGGCGAGGTTCTGCAGCTCTCTGTCGCCAAGAACATGGAAACGACCGAGGACGACTATCTCGAAGTCATCCGCGCCAAGACGGCCGCGCTTTTCGCCGCCGCCGCCGAAGTCGGCCCGATCATCGCCAATACCAGCCGGGCCGAACGCAACGCGCTGAAGTCCTACGGCATGAATCTCGGCCTTGCCTTCCAGCTCGTCGACGATGCGCTGGACTATGGCGGCAAGGCCGCCGATCTCGGCAAGAACACCGGCGACGACTTCCGCGAAGGCAAGATCACGCTGCCGGTCATCCTCGCCTGGCGGCGCGGCACGGCGGAAGACCGCGCCTTCTGGCGCGAGGCCATCGAGGGCGGCAACAGCGACGACGCCAACCTGGAGCGCGCGCTCGGCCTCATCACCCGTTACGGCGGCCTTGCCGACACCATCGCCCGGGCCCAGCACTACGGCATGATCGCCCGCGACGCGCTCGCCCCCCTGCCGGCATCGCCTTGGAAGGACGCGCTGCTCGAGGTCATCGACTTCTCGATCGCCCGCGTCAGCTGACCCGGTTCGCGAAAACGCGGGCGGCAGGATTTTCTTGCCGCACCGCGCCAAAAAAGCCATTCTCTGCCGTCATGAGTCCGTGACTGATTTGGGCGCCATCGTGGCACGATGTGCCATGCGCGGCTCGGGGCGAACTTCATACCTTCCGGCGAAAGGCATTTTGATGCGGCATTCCCTTCTCCTTCGGCTTCTTTCCGGCGTGGCGATTGCGGCCAGCATCGCGCTCACCGGTCCTCTGGCGGCATTCGCGGAGGACAAGCCCGCAGCAGCGGCCACCGCCGCCGCGGAGGAAACGCCGTTCGACCCGCTCAGCGTCAACACCTTCTCGGGCGCGTTCCTCGCCGCCCGCACCGCAGATTTCGACAAGGACTACGAGACCGCCGTCTCGCTCTACAAGATCGCCCTCCAGTTCGACCCGACCAATTCGGACGTCAAGCAGCGCCTGATGGTGACGCAGCTCATGAACGGCGACTTCTCCGAAGGCGTGAAGCTCGCCGACACGCTGAAGAACGACCCGGCCGTCGAGCGCATAACATCGGTCGTGCGCGCCATGGAGGCGATCCGCAAGCGCGAATACAAGACCGCGGAAAAGATCCTCGCCTACAAGGGCCCGAACGATCTCGACCGCATGATGAACGACCTGCTGCTCGCCTGGGCCAAGTTCGGCGACGGCAAGCCGAAGGAAGCGCTGAAGCTCATCAGCGGCATGCAAGGGCCGGAATGGCTCGCCATCTTCAAGAACTACCATGCAGGGGCGCTCGCGGCTGCCGCCGGCGACAAGGCGACGGCCCGCGCAAGGCTCAACGAGGCGATCCTCGACCGTAACGGCGCGAGCGCCGCGCCCGACACGTTCCTGCGCGCCGTGATGGCGCTGGCGCGCCTGGAAGCGCGCGAGGGCAACCGGCAGAAGGCGCTCGACGCGGTTTCCGTCGGCGACAACTTCATCACCAGCTATGCGCCGCTGAAGGCGCTTCGCCAGAGCATCGAGGCCGGCGACAAGCAGGAGCAGCAGGTTCGCACCGCCGCGCAGGGTGCCGCCGCCGTGCTCTTCTCGATCGGCGGGGCGCTGAACCGCGAGGGCGCGGAAGACATCGTCTCGCTCTATCTCCAGGCCGCCCGCGCGCTCGATCCCGACAGCGACGACGTGCTGGTGCTTCTCGGCGGCCTTGCCGAGAGCCAGAAGAAGCCGGAAAAGGCGATCGAATATTACCGTGCCGTGCCGGAAAAGTCGCCGATGCGGCGCATTTCCGAGCTGCAGCTCGGCCTCAACCTCAACGACACCGGCAAGGTCGAGGACGCCAAGAAGCATCTCCAGGAACTGATCGACGCCGATCCCTCCGACCTGCGCTCCTATCTGGCGCTCGGCAGCGTGCTTTCCGACGCCAAGGACTACAAGGCGATGGGCGCGCTCTACGACAAGGCCGTCGACGTCATCGGCCCCGTGCCGCAGCGCACCCACTGGAGCATCTTCTTCCAGCGCGGCATCGCCTATGAGCGCCTGAAGGAATGGGAGAAGGCCGAGCCGAACTTCCGCAAGGCGCTGGAACTCAACCCCGACCAGCCGCAGGTGCTGAACTATCTCGGCTATTCCTGGGTGGACATGAACCTGAACCTCGACGAGGGCCTGGACATGATCCGCAAGGCGGTGAGCCTCAAGCCAGACGACGGCTATATCGTCGATTCGCTCGGCTGGGCCTATTATCGCATGGGCCGCTTCGACGACGCGGTGGCGGAGCTGGAGCGGGCGGCCGAGCTCAAGGCCGGCGACCCGACCATCAACGATCACCTGGGCGATGCCTATTGGCGCGTCGGCCGCAAGCTGGAAGCCACCTTCCAGTGGAACCGCGCGCTCGGCCTGAAGCCGGAAGAGGCGGAGATCCCCAAGATCAAGCTGAAGGTCGAGAACGGCCTGCCGGACCTGGCGAAGACCACCCCGGCCTCCGCGGAAGCCAAGGACGACAAGCCCGCGCAGAACACCTCGCCGGAAGGTAAGGCGGCAGCAGACCGCAAGTCCTGACGCGATGCCCGCCGAAAGCCTTTCGGGCTTTGCCGTTGTCGAACCGGCGCCGGCCAAGATCAACCTCGCGCTCGCCGTCGTCGGCCGGCGCGAGGACGGCTACCACCTCCTCGACAGCCTCGTGACCTTCACCGCCTTCGGCGACCGCATCGGCCTGTCGCCCGCGGCGGAAGACCGCTTCACGCTTTCCGGCCGCTTTTCCGACACCCTTGCGGCGGATGCCGACAACCTCGTCATCCGCGCCCGGGATCGCCTGCGCGCCGCGCTCGCGCGGCATGGCAAAGCCGCCCCGCCCGTCCATATCCATCTCGAAAAGAACCTGCCCGTCGCCTCCGGCATCGGCGGCGGCTCGGCGGATGCGGCGGCGACGCTGCGCGGTCTTGAGGCGCTCTGGCAGGCCCGCCTGCCGCACGGGGAGCGCGAGGCGCTTGCCCTCGGGCTCGGCGCGGACGTGCCGATGTGCCTTGCCGGCCGCCCGCTGATCGCCCGCAGCATCGGCGAGGATATCACGCCCGTCGCCCTGCCGGCGCTGGCGATGGTGCTGGTCAATCCGCTGGTCGGCGTTTCCACCCCCGCGGTCTTCAAGGCGCTCGCCTCCCGGCACAATCCGCCGCTCGTCATGAGCGACGCGCCCGCCGACTGGCTCGATGCCATCGGCCACCTGCGCAACGACCTGGAGCCTCCCGCCCGCGCCCTCTGCCCGGAAATCTCCGTGGTCGCGGAAAACCTTGCCGCGACGGATGCGCGCGTGGTGCGCATGTCCGGTTCCGGCGCCACCTGCTTCGCGCTATATACGAGCGAGGCGGCGGCGGAAGCGGCGGCGGCGATGCTGGCGCAACGCCATCCCCGCTGGTTCATCAGCGCCACCCGGACAATCGGAGGCGACGATGGCGAAGCTTGACGAAACGAGACCCTTCATTCCCGTCGGCATCGCCGTGCTCACCGTCTCCGATACGCGAACGCCCGAGACCGACCGCTCCGGCGACACGCTCGCCGCGCGCATCGCCGATGCCGGCCACCGCCTCGTCGCCCGCGCCATCGCGCCGGACGATGTCGGCGCGATCCGCGCCCGGGTGGAGGCATGGACGCGCGACGAAGCCATCGATGTCGTCATCACCACCGGCGGCACGGGCTTTACCGGCCGCGACGTAACGCCCGAGGCACTGGAGCCGATCTTCGAAAAGCGCATGGACGGCTTTTCCGAGGTCTTCCACCGCATCTCCTACGACAAGATCGGCACCTCGACGATCCAGTCGCGCGCGACCGGCGGCGTCCTCAACGCCACCTTCGTCTTCGTGCTGCCGGGCTCGCCCGGCGCCTGCAAGGACGCTTGGGACGGCATCCTCAAGGCGCAGCTCGACTATCGCCACATGCCCTGCAATTTCGTGGAAATCATGCCACGCCTCGACGAGCACCTGAAGCGCTCGCCCGGCTGACTCACTCTCTAACTCTTTGTTTTAACGCAATTCCAGACGCAAAACCGCTTCGCACTTTTGCTGGAATTGCTCTAGCCGGCGCGCATCGCCTTCACTGCCCAGGCCGGCACGATCTCGGCGAGGAGCTCGCGCGCCGCCCGGCCGTTTGCGATCTCCGCCAGCGCCATGCCCGGGCGCACGGCCGCCGCCGCCGCACGCTTGCTGACGAGATAGCCCCGTTCGAGCGGCGGCCTGCGGCCGAGCCGCTGGAGGAAGGACCGGCGATGGTTGCGGGAGGCGGCAAAGCGCGCGGGCTTGGGATCGATCGCGACATGGTCGGCGACGGCGTCCACCCAGCCCGCAAGCGGCCGGGCGCCGGGTTCCAGCAGCAGCAGCCAGTCGCCACGCGCCGACTGCACCACGTCCTTCAGGTCCCAATCCGCGAGGAAACGGCAGCCGGCAGCGTCCGCCACCCGCGCCGAGCCGTCGGACGAACCGCGGTCGAGCACGATCACGTCGCGCACCACGCCTTCGACGGCGCCCGCCACGAGCGCCGAGAGCGTCTGCGCCAGTTCCGCCTCGTCGTTGCGGCATTCCATGATGATCGTCAGCATTCCTTCCCATACCGCATTGCAGCATCGATTGCCATCGTTCCCCAACGCCAGAAATTTGTTCTTGCAATGTTCTCATTTCGGCGATAGGAATATAGTCATTGAATCGGGGCGAAACGGCCCCGCCCGGAGACAGCCATGAACGATCTTGTGAGCCTCAGGCAGGGCGCATTGGCGCCCGGCCACACGAAGGACGTTGCCGATGCGCTGATGGCGCAGACGGGCATGCGGGTCGACGGCGACCGGCGGCGCGGCCGCGCCGCGGGCCTCAATTTCACCGGCCGCTTCGAGCCGGTGACGCGCGAGACATTCGACGACGGCTGGCAGACGCTGGAGGAACTTCCCCCCTTCCGCACGGAGGTGCAGGTCGAGAAGCCCCGCACGATCATCACCCGCAACGAATCGCCGGACATTCCCTTCGACCGTTCGATCAATCC
The DNA here is from genome assembly GCF_055330205.1 of Shinella sp. R2-11. NCBI lineage: Bacteria > Pseudomonadati > Pseudomonadota > Alphaproteobacteria > Hyphomicrobiales > Rhizobiaceae > Shinella > Shinella sp. R2-11. The sequence goes on from NZ_JBVAPC010000001.1 coordinate 121,363, forward strand.
CTATCGCGGCTGCGAGCACGGCTGTATCTACTGCTTCGCCCGGCCGACCCATGCCTTCATGGGCCTTTCCGCCGGCCTCGACTTCGAGGCGAAGCTCTTTGCCAAGCCCGATGCGCCGAAGCTTTTGGAGCGGGAGCTTTCCAGGCCCGGCTACAAGCCACGCGTCATCGCCATCGGCACCAATACGGATCCCTATCAGCCGATCGAGAAGGAATGGCGCATCATGCGGCAGATCCTCGACGTGCTGGACAAGGCGAACCACCCGGTCTCCATCGTCACCAAGTCGGCGCTCGTCATGCGCGACATCGACATCCTCTCCCGTATGGCGGCGCGCGGGCTCGCCTGGGTCGGCATGTCCGTCACCACGCTCGACCGCAAGCTCGCCCGCAGCATGGAGCCGCGCGCCGCAACCCCGCCGCGCCGGTTGGAGGCGATCCGCGCGCTGTCGGAAGCTGGCATCCCGACGGCGATCATGATGGCGCCGATCATCCCCGGCCTCAACGACCACGAGATCGAGCGGGTGCTCGATTCGGGCAAGGCGGCGGGCGCACTCGAGGCGAGCTACGTGCTGCTCCGCCTGCCGCTGGAGGTGAGCCCGCTCTTCCGCGACTGGCTGCTGCGCAACTACCCGGACCGCTACCGCCATGTCATGTCGCTGGTGCGTTCCATGCGCGGCGGCAAGGATTACGACGCCGAGTTCGGCAAGCGCATGAAGGGCGCCGGCCCCTATGCCTGGCAGATCGCCCGCCGCTTCGAAATGACCGCCAAGCGGCTGGAGCTGACCCGCACCCGCCGCAACCTCGCCATCGACCAGTTCATCCCGCCCTCGGGCAGCGGCGTGCAGCTTTCGCTGCTGTAAGCTCGTCGCCACACATCTCTCTTCGGCAAGCCTATCGCTATGGAATTGGACCTCGCCATTCTTCCTTCTCCCCTTGGGAAGAAGGCGGCCCGAAGGACCGGATGAGGGAGCCACACAGCTAACGGCGTCGATTTGAATATGCCCTCCGGCCCGATAGCGGGCCGGCCTCGGCAGAACCGCTTTCCGGCCCGCGCCATCCCCTGGGCGCTACGGAAGCTCCTCCGGCGCGCCGCATCCGCCGGAGGACTTGCAGGGAATCGGACGGATGTGCATGGTCTCCGCCATGGCCAAGAGCATATCCTCCGATTCCCGCCTCCTTTTCGACATGCCCGAAGGGCCCGATTTCTCGATGGAGATCGCGGCCCGCGAGCGGGGCCTGTGGCCGGTCGCCGGCACGGACGAGGCCGGGCGCGGCCCGCTCGCCGGCCCCGTCGTCGCCGCCGCCGTGGTGCTCGACCCGGACAATATCCCGCCCGGTCTCCACGATTCCAAGCAGCTGAGCGCGGCAAGGCGCGAGGCACTGTTCACGCTCATCATGCAGAGCGCCTTCGTCTCGGTCGCCTCCAGTTCGTCGCGCCGCATCGACGTCATCGATATCCGCAAGGCCAGCCTCGACGCCATGCGCCGGGCCGTCGCCGGCCTCGAGGTCACGCCGAAACTGGTCCTGACGGACGGCCGCGACGTGCCGCCAGGGCTCGCCTGCGAAGGCCGCGCCGTCGTCAAGGGCGATGCCCTCTCCGTCTCCATCGCCGCCGCCTCGATCGTCGCCAAGGTCATGCGCGACCGCATGATGGCCCGCGCCGAGACCACTTTCCCCGGCTACGGCTTCGCCATCCATGCCGGCTACGCCACGGAAGTCCACCGCAGGGCCATCCAAGCCATCGGCCCCTGCCGCCTCCACCGCATGAGTTTCCGCCCGCTGCGGCAGGACTGATCGGCGTATCCGAACCGTCTGGCGGCAATCATGGTGCGCAGCGCTGTGCAGCACCCTTCTCCGATCTGTCGATTGCGGCGTCCTCCAGGATGGGCGATCGGCTCTATGCACTGGCCTTTCCCTATCCGATCGGCGGATGAGAGATACCGCGGGCAGGACATCCATGGCCTCGCTCGAACTCTCATTCCAATACCTCGCCCTATGCTGCCCTTGAGGCGAAGGCGGGCTCTTCTTGCAGGCGACGCCTGCCGCAGATCGAAGAGGCTGCAAAGAAATGGTCGCTACGCGCGATCTCTTCATCTCCTCCCGCATGGTCGTTGCAAATCAGATAAGTGTATGCTTATCTGATTGCCATGATCGAGAACGAGATATTCAAGGCCCTGGCCGACCCCACCCGGCGCAGCATCTTCGAGAAGCTCGCGGATGGTGCGATGAATGCGAGTACGTTGCGTGACGGCATGGAGATCAGCCAGCCGGCCATGTCGCAGCACCTCGCCGTGCTGCGGGGCGCCGGGCTGGTGCGGGAGGAGCGGCAGGGGCGCTTCGTGAATTACGAGGTCGATCCGGACGGGCTCGCGCTCATTGCCGGCTGGCTTGCGAAATACCGCTCCTACTGGCCGGCGCGGATCGACGCTCTGAAGGACTTGCTGAAGGACATGGACCAATGAACGACAGGATATCCGACCGACAGGCCGCGGGCGTCGATCTCGAATACGAACTCGACGCGCCGACCGAAAAGGTGTGGCGGGCGATCAACATGCCTGCATTTCGCGAGCGGTGGCTGCCGGCGGACAAGCTTGCCGATACCGCCCCGGTCTCGGCAATCCCCGGCGAGGAGGTCCGTTACAGGATCAGGGACGACGAACCGCCCCATCTCGAAAGTGTCGTGACATTCCGGCTCAGCCCCAATGACGCGGGCGGCACCACGCTTCGGATCGTCCATCGCCTCGACGATGCCCGGCTCACCCAGCCGGAGCCGTGGGCCTTGAACGACAATGGCTGCACGCAGATGCGCGCGGCCTGACACCACCCCATCATCTTCAACGGACAGGAGTTCGCCCATGCGCGAAATGATGCAGCTCGTCCCTATGGTCGTCGAGCAATCCAGCCGGGGCGAACGCTCCTTCGATATCTATTCCCGCCTGCTGCGCGAGCGGATCATCTTCCTCAATGGCGAGGTCAACGACACGGTGTCGGCGCTCGTCTGCGCGCAACTTCTGTTCCTGGAGGCGGAAAATCCGAAAAAGCCGATCCAGCTTTATGTCAACTCGCCCGGCGGCGTGGTGACGAGCGGCTTTGCGATGTACGACACGATGCGCTTCATCCGCGCGCCCGTGCACACCCTCTGCATGGGCACGGCGCGCTCGATGGGCTCGTTCCTGCTGATGGCCGGCGAGCCCGGCCAGCGGGCAACCCTGCCCAATGCGAGCATCCTCATCCACCAGCCGCTCGGTGGCTTCCAGGGGCAGGCATCGGACATGCTCATCCATGCCGAGGAGATTCTGAAGACCAAGCAGCGCATGACGCGGCTTTATGCGGAGCATTGCGGACGCAGCTACGAAGAATTCGAGCGTGCGATGGATCGCGACCGCTTCATGACGGCCGAGGAAGCGCTGGAATGGGGCTTGATCGACCATATCCTCACCGAGCGGGATGGCGGCGAGATGTTTTTGCCAGAGGGCTGATGCATGGGCGTTGAAATAAAGAAAAAGGCCGGATCGCTCCGGCCTTTTCAGATTTTCCCGATGAGGACACCTCAGTTGAGGCGGGCCTTCACTTCCTTGACGGCGTTGTCGAAGAGCGCCTTGCCGGTCGCGGCGTCCGCCTTGGCGGCGATGACCTTTTCGGCGGCGGCAACGGCGAGGTCGACGGCGGCGGCGCGCACGGCGTTGATTGCGTCGGCTTCCGCCTGCTTGATCTTCTGCTCGGAAAGCGCCGTGCGGCGGGTGACGTACTCTTCCGTCTTCTGCTTGGCTTCGGCGGTCAGCGCGCTTGCCTCGCGTTCAGCGGCGGCGACGATGCTGGCGGCTTCCGCCTCGGCATCCTTGCGCTTGCGCTGGTACTCGGCGAGCAGGTGCTGGGCTTCCTCGCGAAGACGCTTGGCTTCCGCCAGCTCGTTCTGGATCTTCTCGGCGCGGGCGTCGAGGCCCTTGGCCATCATGCCCGGAACCTTGAGATAGGCGACGAGGGCCAGGAACAGGAGGAGGCCGACAAAGGCGTAGAATGTTGCGTCGAATTCCATCGAAACCTCCCTTATTCGCCTGCGGCCGTCTTCACGGCGGAAGCGATTTCGGCCTTGGTGGCCTTGGCGCCGATGAGCTGCTCGACGACGGCCGCCGTGGTTTCCTCGGCGATCGAGCCGACATCGGCAAGCGCCTTGGCCTTGATCTCGGCGATGCGGTTCTCGGCACCGGCGATCTTGTCCTGCAGCGAGGCTTCGATCTTGGCGCGCTCGGCATCGGCCTTGGCCTTGGCTTCGTCGCGGGCGGTCGAGGCGATGGCGTTGCCCTTGGCGCGGGCGCTCGCGAGGTCCTGCTCGTAGGACGCGATCGCGGCATCCGCTTCCGCCTTCAGGCGGGCGGCTTCGTCGAGATCCTGCGCGATGCGGTCGTGACGCGTCTCCAGGATGCCGCCGATGCGCGGAATGACGACCTTCGACATGAGAAGGTAGAAAAGACCGAAGGTGATCGCCAGCCACAGGAGCTGCGATGCGAACGTGGTCTGGTCGAAAGGCGGGAAGACGCCGGTGGCGTGCTCTTCACCATGTGCGACACCCGTTTCGGTGTGCACTTCGCCTGCCGGCTGGGCCTCATACGTGGTAACGGCAGGAGTCTCGGCCTGGGCGATTTCGAAAGGGGTGGACTCGGCCGACGCCGGGGTCACGGACATGCTCACCTCCAGGGGGCATTCTCAATCATGTACTCAAGCGTACGGTGGACCACGGCCCAAGGGGCCATGGTCCGGTCCTCGGCCGATATCAGACGGCGAAGAGGAGAAGGAGAGCGATGAGCAGCGAGAAGATGCCCAGAGCTTCCGTAACGGCGAAGCCGAATACGAGACGGCCGAACTGGCTGTCAGCAGCAGACGGGTTGCGCAGAGCGCCGGAGAGGTAGTTGCCGAAGATGTTGCCGAGGCCGAGAGCCGTGCCGGCAAGACCGAACGTGGCAAGACCTGCGCCGATGAACTTTGCTGCTTCCGCTTCCATGTTGAACTCCTTGAATGGGTTGTTGCGGCTTATGAGCGACGCCCGAGGGCGCCGACGACTGTTTCCTTAGTGACCACCCGGATGCACGGCATCGTTGAGGTACATGCATGTCAGAACTGCGAAGACATAGGCCTGCAGGAACGACACGAGGAATTCGAGACCGGTCAGGGCGACGGTCATGAGAAGGGGCAGGACGGCGCCTGCGACACCCACGGCGCCAAGCGCGCTCAGCGAGGTGACGAAGCCGGCGAAGACCTTCAGCGTGATGTGACCCGCCAGCATGTTGGCGAAGAGACGGATCGAGAGGCTGATCGGGCGCGAGAGGAACGAGATGATCTCGATCGAGACGACCAGCGGAAGAAGCGCGCCGGGCACGCCGGAGGGCACGAAGAGCTTGAGGAAGCCGAAGCCGTGCTTGTAGAAACCGTAGACGACGACCGTGCCGATGACGAGGATCGCCAGGGCGAAGGTGACGATGATCTGGCTGGTGACCGTGAAGAAATAGGGCATCATGCCGATGAGGTTCGCCGTCAGCACGAACATGAAGAGCGAGAAGACGAACGGGAAGAACTTCATCCCGTGGCTGCCCGCCCCTTCCCTCAGCATCGAGGCGATGAACTCGTAGGACATTTCCGAGACCGACTGCATGCGGCTCGGCACGAGGCCGCGCTGGCCCGTGGTGAAGTAGAGGAAGCCCGCGGCGACCGCGACGGTGGCGACCATGAACAGCGAGGAATTGGTGAACGAGAAATCGATGCCGCCGATTTCGATCGGAACAATCTTGTTGACCAGGAACTGATGGGTCGGATCGTTGGACACCGCTTATCTCTCTCGCTTGCCCGCCTTGCGGCGGAAGTCACCCACTATCGGGACCACGCCGTCAGGCGCCGTCCTTCGTCTCGGTTTCGTCCCGCCCGCCGCCGGCCTTGCCGGGCTCGCGCCCCGCCAGCCTGTCGACCGGGTGGGGCGATGCCACCATGCCAGCCGCGCGCATGACGTTCAGAACGCCGGCACTGAAGCCGAGGAGCAGGAAAATGATCATCCCCCAAGGCCCTGTACCCGCAAAATGGTCCAAAAGATAGCCCAGAAGCGCCCCGACGATGACGGCCGCGACGAACTCGCTCGAGAGCTTCATAGCGACCGCATAGCCCGTTCGGCTCGCGGCGGCCCTTGCCTCGGCGGCTTCATCCGCCCCGTCTGTCTTGCGCCGCTCCGCGAGTTCCGCGTCGAGGCGCTTCAGCCGGTCTTCCAGACTTTCCTTTTGCTGATCGGTCATGGCGCCCTCCTCGTCCTTCTCCGCCGGTGCGTTCGCCCCAATGCGGACATATTAAAGGCTAGGCTGCAAGCCATATCCGACCCCTTTTGAAGTCGGCCGCAACATAGTTTTAGGTGCCGGTATAGTCAAGGCATGGCGAAGCTTTGCGCAGCACCAAAAATATCGAATAATATCAGTAAATTAGCGGGATTCATGTGGAGGCCGCGACTCTCCGCCCCGGGAATCGCGCGCAGTGTGGCACGGACTCACCACACCGGCCGGGGCGCCGGCAGACGCCTCAGCTCCAACCGCCGCCATAGGTGCGGTAGAAGATGTGCTTGCCGATCTTGGCCACGCGCTTCATGGTCCGGCCCCAGGGCGGGTTCACATAGGTCGCGTGGTAATGGGTGGCCGAGCCGACCTCGTCGAGCCAGATCTTGCCGGCGGTGACGGCCATGGCGACTTCCTTCGCCGTCTTCCAGTTCCAGGGCGAGAGGATCAGGTCGGGAATGCGGTCGCAGGCGAAGGAGAACTGGCAGCGGCCGCGCCAGTTCTCGTTCTGGTAGACGACGCCGCAGATGGTTTTCGGATAGGCGGGATTGCGCACGCGGTTGAGGATGACCTGAGCGACGGCGGCCTGGCCCTTCACCTCCTCGCCGCGCGCCTCGAAATAGATGCCTTCGGCAAGGCATTTCTGTTCCTTGGCACTGAAGACCTCCGCCGGCAGGGCCGTGGCCGCCCACGCGTGGTCGTCGGGAGAGATGTCGGGAATGAAGCGGCCGAGTTCCTCCTTCGGCTTCAGGATCGAATCGAAGGGCGATTCCCGGGCGTAGTCCGGCCCGACGGGAGCATAGGCGGTGGCGAGCACGTCGGCCTTGTCGTTGGTGACGAGGCTTGCGAGCATGGGCGAGATGCCCGGATCCTTGTGGGCGGCCTTCTTCTTGTAGAAGGCGGTGGCGATGGCGATCTCCTTGCCCTTGATCTGCGGCTTGGCGAAGGCCATGCGCTCCTCGGCGTCGAAGACCGGCGAGAGCAGCGAGCTGGTGCGCTCCAGGATCGAGCCGGCGGCAAAGCCCTTCGGCGGCAGGACGGGCAGGACGGCGATGATGCGACCCTTCTTGTCGCGGCGGTTGACGCGTTCCTCGTCGGGAATTCCGCCCTTGCCCTTGTCTTCGCTGAGCACCGCCGCCTTGACGCCGCCGGGCAGGTCCACGCCGGCCCCGCTCTCGATGCCGCCGGTGGTCATGGCGTCGGCGAAATCGATCTCGATCTCGTGCACGGAACCGGCCGGCGAGCGCGTCAGCACCATGGTCTGGTTGCCGCCCTTGCGGTTGAGGCCGGCAAGATAGGTGGCAAGGTCGGTCCTGGCCGATTCGGTGGGAACGATGGCGGCAAGGCCGAGCCCGAGCGCCAGGGGGACTTTCCATTCCCGCTTCAGATACGCAAAGAAGCGGCCTGCCTTGGCATGACGAATGCTACGCTTACGCAACTGTCTACTCCGCACGCATATGCAGGCCCCGCGCCGACGGTCAACCGGCGTGTCCTCCTGCCCGGAACTGTTCGATAGGAGCCTGCCGCGCCGAGGCACGGGCCGAATGCGGCTCGTTGTCGGGGCAGATGAAGCATCGGCCCCGTATGCATTAACCATAAGAGCCGCATGGTTAATGCCGGTTTAATGGGAAAATACGAAATGACGTTTCCGGGATATGGTCGCCCGGGCGGGACTTCCGGCCGCGAAGGTATCGGCCCTCCCGACAACACGAAGGAGCCGTCCCGTCAGGACGGAACGGCTCCTTCGTGCGCAAATCGGACTAACGGGTCATGTCGGCCTGGGCCGTGCCGTCACCCCGCCACACCGCGCTGGCCGAATTGGCGCCGGTCATCGTCATCGTAATGCTGTATCCCGACCCGAAGCGAATGGTCCGGCCGGACATCCTGGTGCTGCCGACAGTCTGCGGACGTCCCCGGAAGGAGTAGGAGATCACCCGGTTGTTCCGGATGATGATCCTGCCGGCGGACCTGCCGTTGAACTTCCCCGACCACGTGCCGTCCCAGGAGACGGTCTGGGCCGCCGCCTTCTTCGACTTGGCGAGGCTTTCGCTCGGCTGGATGAGCAGCATCGAACAGGCCGCCATGGCGAGCGCCAGAATTTTCGAAATACGCATGATTTCCTCCCCTTGGGTTGCAGAGCAGCCAAGGATCATGCGCGGCCAGATATGGGACATCACCCAAACGGGTGATGCCGTGCCGATTTGTAGCCTGTCCGGTGCAAGCCCCCAGTCCAATCCGTTTCGTGACTTAGATCTGGAACGACGAGAGGCGTGCGATGAGTTCGGCCTGCCGGCTGGAGCCGGTTTTCGAAAGCAGGTTCTTGAGGTGCGTTCGCACGGTCTCGACGCTTACGCCACCGCTTGCCGCGATATTCCTGGGCGACAGACCTTGCAGCAGTCCCTCGGCGACCTTCGCCTCCGCCTGGGTGACATCGTAGAGACCACGGAGCAGCGGCTTGAAGGGAAGGCCCGGAAAATTGATGGGCACCAGCGCGACGATGGCGTCCATGCCCGGCAGGATGTCCCGCGCATTCAGCGCAACCGGGATGACGTGCAGCACCATGGGGCTGCCGCCGTTCGCGAGGAACGGGATCGATTTGGTCGTATCCGGATCGTGAAGCGTGGCGAGCGCCTCCTTGAACATCGCATCCGCCCGCCGGTCCGCCACATGCAGCATGTCGAAGGCCACGATCCTCAGGTTCTCCGCCGCCTGTTCGAACTGCCGGTTATGCAGACGGACCCGCCCCCGGCGATCGCAGGCGGCAGCGGGCACGCCCAGATGCGAGAGGCTTTCGAGCGTGCCGCTCACCCGCTCCATCCTGAAGCGGGCGGCGAGCATCGAAGCTCGGGCGATGTGGGGACGCAGCTCGTTCAGAAACGCCTTCGTGTCCTCTCCTAACGGACCGCGCTCGTGAAGCTGGTCGATCGAGAAGATGACGATGTCTTCATCGATTCCATCGATATGCGTGGCGGCGCTCCAGCCGATTCCCCGGGGACGCAGGAACTGCGTGTAGATCGGATGGTTCTCGATCTCCTCGTCCGTGCAGACGTCATGATCGGTCACGAACTCCTGCCGCGCGAGCTCCAGCACCCGTTTTGCACGGATATTGCGGTCGACCCACCCGTCCTGCATCATCGCGGCCAGATGCGGCTGGCAGCTTGGTGTCGCGCAGGATGCCGAACCGTGCCGCCCCAAGGTAAAGAGCGCGCCACCAAAGCATCCCGCCGCTTCGGACACTCGTTCGAGCACGCCCGGCCAGAATTCCGGCAGGACCGCCGCCTCATAGATTTCATCGACAATCGAACGGGCGCGGCTCAAGAATCCTCCGGAATATACAAGTTGACCCTGAAATAGCCCGACGAGCTTGCGCGAGCCGGAACAAATGCTGGCCGCGACCCGGCTATGAACACCTATTCGATCGGGCGAACGCTCGCGATTGCGGCAACGAGATCCGTCTGGCGCGGCATGCCGGACTTGGAGAGGATGGCCTTCACATGGCTGCGAACGGTCTCGACACCGACCGACAATTGCTCGGCCGTGGCCGCGACGTCGCTTCCGGCGGCCAGCGCGCGGGCGACGCGCGCTTCGGCCGGCGTCAGGTCGAACAGGCCCTGGATGGTCTCCGCGGTGGGTACGCGCGACCGGTCGACGGGAGTCACGATCAGGAAGTAGGCCGCGCTCAGGAAGATATCGCGCGCATTGCCACGCACCGGCACCAGATGGACGACAGCGGGTGGAGCGGTTTCGTTGCGCGGCAGCGGAAACGACCGGCTGGCGAGGCTGCTTCCGGCGCGGGCCGCTTCGAGCGCCTCGGCCATCAGCGTGTTGGCGGGGGCATGCTGGAAGCGTACCAGGTCGTGCGCCGCGATGATCACCTGCGGCGCGAACTCCTCGAGCAGCCTGTTTCCGGCGATTACCCGTCCGTCGTGACGCAGCACCGCCGAAGGCAGGCCCGTCATCTGCAGCGCCTCGACCGCCGCGTTGATGCGCTCGAACTCCAGGCGGCTCGACATCATCGCCGCGCGGGCGAGATGCGGCCGGAGCTGGTCGAGATAGGCGATGGCGGAGCGTTTCACCGGCCCGGTCGCCTTCTTCTTCTCCACCGCGACAATGATCTTCTCGCCGCTCGGCGTGCTGATGAAGGTCGAGGTGCCGAAACCGTAGCCCAGGGGCTGCATCATGCCGGTGAAGATCGGCATGGTGTTGTAGTCGTGCTCGGTGAAGAAATCGGCCTCGTTCACGAAACCATGATGCACGATGGAAAGGAGCTTGTCGGTCCGCGTGTTGTGGCGGTACCAGCCCTCGTCGATCATCTTGACCTTCATGTCCTCGAGCGCCGCCGAGGCGATCCATTTCGTCTGCGGCGCACTCGTGCTGACGAGGGAGGTGCCCTGCGCGCGAGTCTTCGCAGCCATGTGATCGAGAACGGGATACCAGTTCTCGGGAAGAAAAGCCGCTTCGTAGATCTGGTCGATGATGGCGGAAAAGTCGGTCATGGATAGGACCCGGCAGCGTGCTCGTCCGCCATGCGATGCAGGACGGACGTCTCAGCCTATTTCATAATCCGCTTAGCAAAAGCTAAAAATGCCGCGGCCTCTCCCTGCATGCTTTCGTCAGATGACGACGTGAGACCCCAGTTCCACCACGCGGTTGGTCGGCAGGCGGAAGTAGTCGGAGGGGTCGGTGGCGAGGTTGGCGAGCGCGATGAACAGGCGGTCCTGCCACATGGGCATGCCGGACTGCGCATCGGGCACCAGCTTGCGGCGGCCGAGATAGAAGGAGGTCGACATGATGTCGAACTTGTGCCCCGCCTTGCGCATCAGCCCCAGCGCCTGCGAGACGTTCTGCGTCTCCATGAAGCCGAAGCGCATTTCGATGCGCGAGAAGCGGTCGGAGATACGCTCCACCGAGAAGCGTTCGGCAGGCACGACGCGCGGCGTGTTGGCGGTCCTGATCGTCAGGATGAAGTTCCGCTCGTGCAGGACGTGGTTGTGCTTGATGTTGTGCAGCAGCGCGGCGGGTGCGAAATCGGGATCGCTCGTCAGGAAGATCGCCGTGCCGGCGACCTGCACGGGCGCATGGGCGCTCTGCTTTTCCACAGACTTGACGAAGGCCGGCAGCGGCACCTCGATGCGGCGGGTCTTGTCGCGCAGGATGCGCGTGCCGCGTGTCCAGGTCCACATCAGGAGGACCACGGCGGCGGCGATGGTGACGGGCACGTAGCCGCCGTCATGCACCTTCAGAAGGTTCGCGCCGAGGAAGGTGAGCTCCAGGAGGAGGAGCGGCGTCAGCGCGCCGATGGCGGCAAGCGGCTTCCAGCGCCAGCGGGCGCGCAGGAACTCGAAGGCCATGACGGTCGTCACCACCATCGCGCCGGTGACGGAGATGCCGTAGGCCGTCGCCAGCTTCTCGGACGAGCCGAAGATGAAGACGAGCAGCATCACGCCGAAGAGCAGCACCGTGTTGACGCCCGGCAGATAGATCTGACCGGTCTGGGTTTCGGACGTGTGGAAGATCTCCATGCGCGGCAGGAAGCCGAGATGGATCGCCTGGCGGGTCAGCGAGAAGGCGCCGGTGATGACCGCCTGGCTGGCGATGATGGTGGCGGCCGTCGCGAGGATGACGATCGGCAGCAGCGCCCAGTTGGGGAACATCAGGAAGAACGGATTCTCGAAGGCCTCGGGATGGGCGAGGATCAGCGCACCCTGGCCGAGATAGTTCAGCGTCAGCGCCGGGAAGACGAGGCAGAACCAGGCCCACTGGATCGGCCGGCGGCCGAAATGGCCGAGATCGGCGTAGAGCGCCTCGGCCCCGGTGACCGTCAGGAAGACGGCGCCGAGCACGACGAGGCCGACATAGCCCTCGTTCATCATGAAGACCACGGCGTAATAGGGATTGAAGGCGGCGAGGATGCCGAGGTCGTCGCTGATATGGCGGATGCCGCCAAGGCCCATGACGATGAACCAGATGGCGGTGATCGGGCCGAAGAACTTCGACACGGCGGCCGTGCCGAGCGACTGCACGGCAAAGAGCATGACGAGGATGACGACCGAGATGGGTACGACATAGTCCCCGAGCGTCGGCGTCACCAGCTTCAGGCCCTCGACGGCGGACAGCACCGAAAGGGCGGGCGTGATCATGGCATCGCCGATGAAGAGCGCGGCGCCCACCGCTCCCATGAAGAACAGCACCGTGGCGCGCCGGCCGGCGGTCTTCATCAGGAGCGCGAGCAGCGAAAGCGTGCCGCCCTCGCCGTGGTTGTCGGCCCGCAGCAGGAAGAGCACGTATTTGAGCGTGACGATGATCGTCAGCGTCCAGATGATCAGCGAGATGAGGCCGATCACCTCGGTGCGCGTGATGCCGTCCTGGGCGACGGGACGCAGCGCCTCGCGGAAGGCATAGAGCGGGCTCGTGCCGATGTCGCCATAGACGACGCCGATGGAGCCGAGGGAAAGGAGAAACAGCGTGCGCGCCCTGCTCTGGGATTGCGGTGCGCTACCGGCGTGATGTTGCATGGGGCGATCGGGCTCTAGAGCCAGCCTTTCCAGCGGAAGAAGAAGAAGGGGAGGATTGCCGACAGGACCATCGCGACCAGCGTCAGCGGATAGGCGGAGGCAACGTGCAGTTCGGGCATGAACTCGAAGTTCATGCCGTAGACCGAGGCGATCAGGGTCGGCGGAAGCAGCACGACGGAGGCGATCGAGAAGATCTTGATGATGGCGTTCTGCTCGAGATTGATGAGGCCGAGCGAGGCATCGAGCAGGAAGGTGATGTTGCCCGCCACGAAGCCGGCATGTTCGGAAAGCGACTGCACGTCCCGCGTGATCGTGCGGCAGAGCTCGAGGCTCTCGCGGTCCGACTGCAGGGCCGGCAGCGCATGCAGGAAGGTCAGCACGCGCGACAGCGACATCAGGCTGTCACGCGTCTTGGCGACAAGGCGGTGCAAGGCCGAGACCTGCACGACGCGGTCTTCCAGATAGCGCGGCGGGCGGCGGTTGAGATGCCGCTGGTCGCCGAACACCTCGATGGACAGCCTGTCGGCGCGCGAGACGGCGATTTCGAGGATTTCCGCGGTGCGGTCGACGACGGTCTCCAGCAGGCGCGTGATCATCACGGTCGGCGAGGAACAGCCGCCGGGAATGCGGTGCATGCCGCTCTTGAAGAGCGCGAAGGAGCGCGGCTCGGCATAGCGCACCGTCAGTAGCCTGCCGGCCGTCAGGATGAAGGCGACGTCGGTCAGGTGCGGCAGGTCGCTCTCCGCCTTCACCATCAGCGAGGCGGTCATGTAGGCCGCGTTGCCGTCCGTGTAGAGGCGGCTCGAGGGCTCGATGTCCTTGAGTTCGTCGCGGGTCGGTACCTCGATGGAAAGAACGCGCTCGATCAGCGCTTCCTCCTCGCGGCCGGGCTCCACCATGTCGACCCACACGGCCCCGGCAAGTGCGTCGGCGGCCGCAGAATCTGTTTCTGTGGGCAGGGCGCGTGCCTCGCCGTTGGAACGGAAAACCGTGATCACCGGCGAATGGCTCCGGAACGGACCATCGCTCACACTCCTGGTTGGACGCCGCCGTTCAGCGGCCGGCCGCGCATATTGCTCGGCGCCGCACAAAAATCAAGGTCGTGCCTGATGCCAGGCCCCTCATCCGGCCTGCCGGCCCCCTTCTCCCCGCAAGCGGGGAGAAGGGGGATATGCCGCGCCGTTTTCCTCAACCCCCAACGATGCGTGGGGCAAGCCCCCTCTCCCCGCTTGCGGGGAGAGGGTTAGGGTGAGGGGCAACCCCGACCAGAGGAACAACGCCGGCGGCCTGCCCTTCGTTCACTCGAAGACGATGGAAGGCGCGCCGCGGGCGCCCTTGTCCTTCAGCGCCTCCAGCTCCTGCCAGACGCGGGTCGCGATCTCGCGGTAGGTCTTGGCCGCCGCCCCGTCCGGGTTGGAGACGACGACGGGGGTGCCGGCGTCGGAGGTCTCGCGGATGTCCATGGTCAGCGGCACCTCGCCGAGGAAGGGCACGCCGATGCGCTCGGCCTCCTTGCGCGCGCCGCCATGGCCGAAGATGTCGTAGCGATTGCCGGTGTCGGGAGCGATGAAATAGCTCATGTTCTCGACGATGCCGAGCACCGGCACCTCGACCTTGCTGAACATGTTGAGGCCCTTGCGCGCATCGATGAGGGCGAGGTCCTGCGGGGTGGAGACGATGACCGCGCCGGCGAGCGGCACCTGCTGGGCCATGGTGAGCTGGGCGTCGCCCGTGCCGGGCGGCATGTCGACGACGAGCACGTCGAGTTCGCCCCAGGCGACCTCGCGCAGCATCTGCATCAGCGCCGACTGGATCATCGGCCCGCGCCAGATCATCGCCACCTCCTCGTCGACGAGGAAGCCCATGGACATGACCTTGATGCCGTAATTCTCCATCGGCTTGATGATGCGGCCCTCGATCTGCTGCGGACGGCCGGAAATCTTCAGGAGGCGCGGCATGGAGGGGCCGTAGATGTCGGCATCGAGGATACCGACGCGAAGGCCGTTGGCCTTCAACGCCAGCGCGAGGTTGACCGAGGTGGTCGACTTGCCGACGCCGCCCTTGCCGGACGCGACGGCGATGATGGCGCCGACGCCGGGAATGCCGGCCTTCGCACGCTGCGGCGGCTGGCCGGGCGCGGCATGGCTGTGGCCGGCATGGCCGTGGGCCGCGCCGCCGCCGGGCGGCGGGGGGGCCGGCGCGCGGGCGGCGGCCGGGCCGGAAGCGGCGCGCTTGTCGGCCGTCAGCGCCACCATGGCGGCCTTGATGCCGGGGATTTCCTTGACGACGCGCTCGGCGGCGGCGCGCAGCGGATCGAGCTCGCGGGCGCGCTCCGCCGGGACGGTGATGGAAAAATAGGCCTTGCCGTCGGAGATGAACACGTCCGAGACGAGGCCGAGGTCGACGATGTTGCCGTCCATGTCCGGACCGCGCACCGTGCGCAGCCGTTCCAGCACCTGTTCCTTGCTTACATCCGTCATGAGACCCTCGATGAATACCCTCGCGGCCAGGCCGCTGCCTTTATCCCGTAGATAGTGCACGCGAAGGCCGCCGCCAAACGAATTTGCCGGCGACGGGCACCTGCGGCTTTGCGGCAGGTTGCCTCAGGCGATCAGCCCGCGGCGGATGGCCTTGACGACGGCCTGAGTGCGGTTGACCGCCTCCAGCTTGCGCGTGACCTGGTTGAGGTAGTGGTTCACCGTGTGCTCGGAGAGGCCGAGGATCTCGGCGATCTCCAGGCTCGTCTTGCCCGCCGCCGTCCAGCTCAGGCACTGGATCTCGCGGTCGGTCAGCATGACCTGGCCCGACTTCCAGGCCGAGCCGATCTCGGCCAACCGGTTGAAGAGATGCACGGAGATCATCTGCAGCATCAGGCGGTCGTCGCGGCCGAGCGTCGCGCTCTCGCCGCCCCAGACCACCGCGCCGCGATTGCCGAGCGCGTCATGCACGGGGAAGAAATGCCCGACCAGCATGCCATGGCCGGTCATCATATCAAGCAGTTCGCTGAAATCGGCATGTTCGGAGGATTCGCCGATCCATTCGCGCATGTCGTAGGTGAAGGGAACCGTGGTCAGCCGCAGCTTACGGATGCCGGCGCTCTGGCGGACCATGCGCATGGCGTCGTACTTGGCGAGGACCTCCTGCGGCCAGTTGCTGACGATGGAATAGGCCGAGAGCTTTTCCGCCTCGAAACCCGGCAGCGTGAAGACGATGAAATACCTGAGGCCGTATTCCTCGCACTTGCGGCGCATGTAGCGCACGATGTCGAACTGCGTCTCGAGAGCTGCGATCTCGGCGCCTTCGTCCTGCACCTGCTTTTCGCCGTTTCTGGTCTCGTCATCCGTCATGGTGCCCCGCAAAGAATAGTCCTCCCCTTGGGCAGTTGGAGCGGGACCGCACGCTTTCCAGAAAGTCACAAGGTTTTTTATGCATCAGTTCAAAAGCCCGGCGCGGATCGCCTTGGCGACCGCTTGAACCCGGTTGACCGCGTCGAGCTTGCGCGTTGCGCGGTTCAGGTAATGATTGACAGTATACTCCGAGAGACCGAGGATTTCCGACATTTCCACGCTGGTCTTGCCGGCGGACGCCCAGGACAGGCACTCGATCTCCCGGCGCGACAGCGACACGTTCGGCCCGCGGCCGGAGCGACGCTCGACGACTTCCGTGAAGATCTGGTTCGCCAGCGCGTTGAGCTCGGCCATCTCGCGCGGCTGCAGGAGCTCGCGCGTCCCACCGAAGGCGAGCGCGCCGCGCAGGCCCGCCGAATTGTGCGCCGGAAAATAGGCCCCGCGCGACAGGCCGTGCCGCTCGAAGAGGTCGGCGGCGATCGCGGCCTTGCCGTCGATGCGCCGGCGGTTGGTGCCGTCCGCGTCATAGACGAAGGGATTGGTGCTCTGGCGCAGGCGCTCGACGACGGGACTGCCGAAAATCAGGCCCGCATGGTCGTAGGTCCTCAGCATCTCGTCCGGCCAGGAGGTCAGGAGAACGCTGGAGGAGAAATCCGTGGAGGTTTCGGACGGGACGGTGATCAGGAGATAGCCGCGGAACCCGAAGTGCCTCGCGATGCCCTCCAGCCTTTCGGCGACGTCCTCCTCCGCGGCCAGGGCCGACAGGTTCGTACCCCATCGGTTCTGGAACTGTGCAGATGTCGTATGGATTCGATCCGCCATATCCCTTTTTCCTTCAGCAATGCACGCGCTCGCGCGGCAGAACAGCTCTATCCGCACAATGCACCTGCTTGCCTCAGGAACCCCCGTGTCCCAATGCAAGTATGTTCGAGAACCGCGCCTCAAGTCCGCGGCAAGCGACGCGGCTCGAACAAGCCGGTCAAGGGGAAAGCTAATGGCGACCCCAATCCACGTCCAGCGCGATTTTCTAATTTACCGTAAAATCGGGAGGCAAAACAACTTAGCCATAGGCTGCACGCCGCATAATCCACTTATCGTTGCGGGCCGAGCCTTGCGGCAAGTTCCTCCATGATCGCGCGCGCCGCATGGCGCACCGACGGCGCCCATGCTTCGAGCTGCGCCTGCCCGACCCTGTAGGCCGGTCCGGTGACGGAAACGCCGGCCACCAGCCCGCGTCCCCCGTCGATAACCGGGGCGGCGACGCAGCGGATGCCTGGCTCGTGCTCCTCCCGGTCGAAAGCGATGCCGCTCTCGCGGATCCCCGAGAGCTCGGCCAGCAGCGCGGTGCGGTCCGTGATGGTCTGCGGCGTGAAGCTGCGGAACTCCAAATCCCCCAGGATCGCATCGAGCGCGGCGGCGTCGAGCACCGAAAGCGCCGCCTTACCGACACCGGTGCAATAGGCGGGCGACGCATTGCCGATCTGGGAATTCATGCGGACGGCCTGCCGGCTTTCGACCTTGTCGAGATAGATGATCTCGCGCCCGCGCAGCACGCCGAGATGCACCGTCTCGCCCGTCTCCCCGTGCAGCGCCTCGAGGAAGGGCGCGGCGACGGCGCGGAACTCATTGCGCGCCCAGGAGGCCGAGGCGAGCTTCAACAGGCGAAGGCCCGGCACATAGGCGTGGTCGGGCCGCAATTCCAGCAGCCCTTCCTGCACCAGATGGGAAAGCTGGCGATGCAGCGTGCCGCGCGGCTGGCCGCTGACGGCGAGCACGTCGGTAAAGCGCATTGGCCTTTCGGAAAGCGCTACCGTCTCCAGTACGGCGACCGCCTTGCCGAGCGTGCCGGTTCCGCCTTCCTCGTTCCGCGTCGTCGTCATCGTCGCAGCCCTCTTCCGTCCCTTGACAGGCCGACATGGTAGCGGAATAATTCCGAATAATCAAACTCAGTTCCAAATAATGGAACATTTCGGGAGAAAGCGATGGCTGGCCGCTATCCGGACCTCGCAGGACAGGGCGTGCTCGTCACCGGCGGCGGCTCGGGCATCGGCGCGGCGCTGGTCGCCGGCTTTGCCGCCGAGGGTGCGCGAGTCGCCTTCCTCGACATCGCCGAGGCGGACAGCCGCACGCTCGTCTCCGGCCTCGAAGGCAAGGTGGAGCACCTGCCGCATTATATAAGGACGGACCTGCGCGATATCGACGCCCTGCGCGCGGCGGTCGCCGAGGCCGCATCCGTGCTCGGCGGCATCCGCGTGCTCGTCAACAATGCGGCGCGCGACGACCGGCACGCGCTGGAAACCGTCGAGCCCGACTACTGGGACGAGAACCAGGCGGTGAACCTGCGCCACCACTTCTTCGCCGCGCAAGCCGTCGCGCCGCATATGTGCGCGGGCGGCGGCGGGTCGATCGTCAACTTCTCCTCCATCGCCTTCCTGCTCAACATGGGCGAGTTGCCGGCCTATGCGACCGCCAAGGCGGGCATCGTCGGCCTCACCAAGTCGCTCGCCGGCCGGCTCGGCCCGGACAATATCCGCGTCAACGCCATCCTGCCCGGCATGGTGCTGACCGAGCGGCAGAAGCGCCTGTGGATCGACGAGGCGGCGATTGCCGGCGGCATCGACCGCCAGTGCCTGAAGCGCTCGCTGGTCGCCGCCGACATGGTCGGCCCCTGCCTCTTCCTGGCGTCGGACGCCTCCGCCGCCATCACCGCCCAAACGCTCATCGTCGACGGAGGCATGCTCTGATGACCGAACCCATCCCACAACGCACCGCCGGGCCTGCCTATGTGGCGGTGGACTGGGGAACCTCCAGCTTCCGCCTCTGGCTGATCGGCCGGGACGGCGACGTTCTTGCCGAGCGCCGCAGCGGCGAAGGCATGACGACGGCCGCCCGCACCGGCTTTGCCGATGTGCTGGCAAGCCACCTTGCCGCGATTTCCGCGCCGGCGGGCCTGCCGGTCCTCATCTGCGGCATGGCCGGCGCCAAACAGGGCTGGATCGAGGCCGGCTATCTCGACACGCCCGCCGCGCTCGCTGACATTCCGACCGCCGCCGTGCGCATTCCCGGCATTGACGCGGATATCCGCATCCTGCCCGGCCTTGCGCAGCGCGACGCCATGGCGCCCGACGTGATGCGCGGCGAGGAAACGCAGCTTCTCGGCGCCGCCGGCGAACTCGGCGACGGCGACCATCTTGTCTGCATGCCCGGCACGCACAGCAAGTGGGTCCGCCTTTCCGGCGGCAGGGTCGAGGGCTTTTCCACCTTTATGACGGGCGAGCTCTTCGAGGCCATCGCCAAGAACACCATCCTCAGCCACGCCATTGCCGAGGCGGGCGCGATCTCCGGCGACAATGCCGCCTTTCGCGCCGCCGTCGCCCGCATGGTGGAAAAGCCGGCGCTCGCCACGAGCCAGCTCTTCTCCGTGCGCGCCGGCTCGCTGATCGCCGGGCTTTCGCCCGAGGATGCCAAGGCGCGGCTTTCCGGCACCTTGATCGGGCTGGAGATCGCGGGCGCGCTTTCGCTCGTCGCCGAGGGAACGCCCGTCGCGCTCGTCGTTTCCGGCGGGCTCGGCGCGCTCTACAGGGAGGCGCTCGCCGCCGCCGGCCTCACCCCTTCCCTCATCGATGCCGATGCCGCCGTGCGCAACGGCCTTGCCGCGGGCGCCAGGGCGCTCTGGTCCCTTTAAAGAAAGCTGGAAACAATGAGCCGTATTCCCTTCCCCCCCATGAAGCACCCGCTGATCGCCATCCTGCGC
Organism: Shinella sp. R2-11; assembly: GCF_055330205.1. NCBI lineage: Bacteria > Pseudomonadati > Pseudomonadota > Alphaproteobacteria > Hyphomicrobiales > Rhizobiaceae > Shinella > Shinella sp. R2-11. Next base: position 141,283 of record NZ_JBVAPC010000001.1, read on the forward strand.
GGCCTGAAGCCGGGCGAGACCGAGGATGTCGTCGGCGCGCTGATCGAGACCGGTTTCACCGCCATCGAGATCCCGCTGAACTCGCCGGAACCGTTCAGGTCGATCGAGATCGCCGTGAAGATGGCGCCGGAAGGCTGCCTGATCGGCGCCGGCACCGTGCTGACCGTCGCCGACGTCAACCGCCTCGCCGATGTCGGCGGGCGCCTGATGGTCAGCCCGAATGTCGAGCCGGAGGTGATCTCCACCGCCGCCGCCAAGGGCATGGTGACGATGCCCGGCGTCTTCACCCCGACCGAGGCGCTTGCCGCCGCCCGGGCCGGCGCGACGGGCCTGAAATTCTTCCCGGCCAGCGTGCTCGGCCCGGCCGGCATCAACGCCATCCGCGCCATCCTGCCGGCGGACCTCGAAATCGCCGCGGTCGGCGGCGTCTCGGAGAAGAACTTCGCCGACTATGCCGCGATCGGTATCCGCAGCTTCGGCCTCGGCTCCAGCCTCTACAAGCCCGGCATGACAGGCGCCGAGGCCCGCGCCCGCGCCGCGGCCACCATCGAAGCCTATGATGCCGTCTACGGGGCAAACCGATGACCGGAACCCATGCCTTTGCCGGCCGCACACTCTGCGAGACCGCCTGCCAGCTCGGCGAGGGGCCGACCTACGATCCCGCGACGGACAAGGCCTTCTGGTTCGACATCCGCGGCCGGAAGCTGCACGAACTTCACCTTGCGACCATGACGAAGGCCGTGCACGACCTGCCCTTCCTCGGCAGCGTGCTCGCCGTCATAGACGCGGAGCACCAGCTCATCCTTTCCGACCAGGGGCTTTTCGTGCGCACCGTCGCGGACGGCAGGCTCGCCCCCTTCGCGAAACTGGAGGACAAGGCGGCCAACCGCTCCAACGACGGGCGGGTGCATCCCTCCGGCGCGCTCTGGGCGAGCACGATGGGCCGCAGCGCCGAAAAGCATTCCGGCGCGATCTACCATGTCGCGGGCGAGCGGGTGACGAAGCTCTTCTCCGACATCACCATTCCCAACAGCATCTGCTTCTCGCCGGACGGCGGCACCGCCTATTTCACCGACACGGACGTCAACCGGCTGATGAAGGTGGCGGTCGATCCGAAGACCGGCCTGCCGACCGGCGCGCCGGAAGTCCTCTCCGACGAGAGCGGCACGCCGGGGGGCATCGACGGATCCGTCTGCGATGCAGACGGGTTGATCTGGAACGCCCGCTGGGGCGCGAGTGCCGTCGACGTCTACAGGCCCGACGGCACGAAGGTCGCGCGCTATGACGTGCCCGCCGCGCAGGCGAGCTGCACCGCCTTCATCGGCGGCAAGGCCGACCGGCTGCTCGTCACCTCCGCCTGGCAGGACCTCGACGATGCGGCCCGCGCGGCCGATCCCGAGGCCGGCAAGACCTTCGAGCTCGGCATTGAGGTCAAGGGACGCTTCGAGCCGAAATTCGCGCTTTAGAGCATTGCCGCATTTGCCAACGCAAACCGCTTCGCACTTTTGCTGAAAATGCTCCGACGCCCTTCCCATGCAAAATCGGCAGGCGGTCCGCCCCGTCCGACGGGTTCGGGCCGCTTCTTTTGCATGGCTGCAATCAAGAAGAAGGCAATTTTCATCGGAACCAAAGCCGGAGGTCGCCGTTCCTTGTCCATCAGCCGGTGCGGACGGGCACTTCGAAACCGCCGCCGCGCCTTGATGCCAACGAGACGAAAGGCAGGTTCAAAATGACCAAGAAACTTCTTACCTCCGTTGCCGCTGGTGCACTCTTCCTGGGCGCGGCTCTGGCTCCGGCAGCTTATGCACAGGACGCCACCCAGCCCCAGACGATGGAACAGCAGCCGGCCGCGGGCGCCGACGCCACGACGGGCACGACCCCGGGCGACACCGCAGCCACTCCGGGCACGACGCCGAGCGAAGACACGGCGCAGACCCCGGCAACCGGCACCGACAACACGGATACGGCCCAGACGCCCGCAACCCCGAGCGAGGATACCGCCCAGGCTCCGGCCGCCGGTGGCGACTATCTGACGGCCCAGTCGGACGAACAGATCAGCGCCAATACCTATATCGGCCAGGCGGTCTATAACAGCGCCGATGAAAGCATCGGCAAGATCTCCGACCTGATCATGGAAAAGAGCGGCGGTATCGACGCGGCCATCATCGGTGTCGGCGGCTTCCTGGGCATCGGCGAAAAGTGGGTCGCCGTACCGTTCGAGAAGATCGCGATCACGCAGGTTCCGGATTCCGACGACGTCAAGCTGACGACCACGGAAACGGCCGAAAGCCTGCAGGCCGCGCCGGAATTCAAGACCAAGGCGCAGCAGGTGGCCGAACGCCAGGCCAATACCCCGGTCGACAGCTCGACGACCTCGTCGACGACCACGGGCACCGCGCCCGCGACGACCCAGCCGGCCGAATAAACCGGCGGGCTTCCCCCGACCTCCAGCCCGGTGGCACGCCCTGCGCCACCGGGTTTTTCTGTGCGCGCTTAAAACAGCACGCCATAGCGCATGGCGTCGTAGATGCCGGCATGGATGTTGCGGCTGTGGACGGCATCGCCGATGCGCAAGAGATCGAACGCACCCTCGGGATTGCGGGAGCGGATCGGGTTTTCCTGGCGGATGAGCGCCTTGTAGTCGACCGCCCCGAGATTGCGCGACAAGGGCTTCAGCTCGAAATAGAGATCGGCCATCGGCATGGTGCCGTGCTCGACGACGACCTGCGCCACGCGGCGCTCGGCCGAGGCGTCCGGCGAGAAATCCGAGCCGAGCGTCGCCACCAGCCCGTTGCCGTCGCGGCGCACGGCCTTGAGGCGCGTGTTGATCGTCACGCGGACGTTCCGTTCCGCGAAGGCCTTGGCATAGGGCACGTGGTTCATGCCGCCGATCTCGGGCGCGAAGAAGCGCTCCGGCGAAACGACCTCCAGCTCCACGCCAGCCTTCGCGATCAGCTCCGCCGCCGTCATGCCGGTATGCGCGCCGTTGTCGTCATAGAGCAGGACCGGGCCTTCCGGCTTCACCGCCCCGGCGATGATGTCCCAGCTCGAAACGACGAGGTCGTCGCCCGCCTCCAGTTCCGGATTCTGCGCGATGCCGCCCGTCGCGATCACCACGAGGTCGGGATCGAGGGCGAGCACGTCGTCGCCGCCGGCAAAGACGTTGTAGTGGATCGGCACGCCGAGGCGTTCGAGCTCGGCAAGGCGCCAGTCGACGATGCCGATCAGTTCCCTGCGGCGCGGATTGCGGGCGGCGAGCAGGATCTGGCCGCCGGCCTCGCCGGTCGCCTCCAGCACCTCGACGGCATGGCCGCGCTCGGCCAGCACGCGCGCCGCCTCCAGCCCCGAAGGACCGGCGCCGACCACCACCGCCTTGAGCAGAGGCCCCGGCGATTTCGAGATGACATGGGGGATGGTCGCCTCGCGGCCGGTCGCCGCATTGTGGATGCAGAGCGCGCCGCCGCCCTCGTAGATGCGGTCGAGACAGTAGGTGGCGCCGACGCAGGGGCGGATCTGCGCCTCCCTGCCCTCCTCGATCTTCCTGACGATATGCGGATCGGCGATATGGGCGCGGGTCATGCCCACCATGTCGAGCTTGCCTTCAGCGATCGCGTGGCGGGCCGTCGCGACGTCGGCGATGCGGGCGGCGTGGAAGACCGGGAACTTCGTCGCCGCGCGCACGTCGCCGGCGAAATCGAGATGCGGGGACGCGGCCATGCCCTGGATCGGGATGACCTTCGTCAGATGCGCGTCATGGTCGATATGGCCGCGGATGATGTTGAGGAAATCCACCTTGCCGGAACCGGCGAGACGCCGGGCGATCTCGACGCCCTCCTCGCGCGAAAGGCCGATGTCCCAGTCCTCGTCCGCCGCCATGCGGATGCCGACGATGAAATCCGGCCCCACGGCCTTGCGCACCGCATCGAGCACCATGTCGGAAAAGCGCAGGCGATTGTCGAGCGAACCGCCGAATTCGTCCTCGCGGCGATTGGTGGCGGGGGACCAGAAGCCGTCCATCAGATGGCCGTAGGCCTCGAACTCGATGCCGTCGAGGCCGGCGGCCTGCATGCGCTGGGCCGCGGCGGCATAGTCGCCGACGATCCGCTCGATGTCCCAGTCCTCGATCTCCTTGGGGAAGGCGCGGTGGGCGGGCTCGCGCACCGGCGAGGCCGAGAGCACCGGCAGCCAGTCGCCCTTGTTCCAGCCCGTGCGCCGGCCGAGATGGGTGAGCTGGATCATCACGGCGCAGCCGTGCTCATGACAGTCGTCGGCGATCTTCTTGAGCCACGGCACGATCTCGTCGGAATAGGCGTAGAGATTGCCGAAGGCGGGCGGGGAATCCTCCGAGACGATCGCCGAGCCCGCCGTCATGGTCAGCGCCATGCCGCCCTTGGCCTTTTCCAGGTGATAGAGCCGGTAGCGGTCCTTCGGCATGCCGTCTTCCGAATAGGCCGGCTCGTGCGAGGTCGACATGATCCGGTTCTTCAGCGTCAGGTGCTTCAGCCGGTAGGGCTGGAGCAGCGGGTCTTTCGATAGCGTCATCTCAAAGGTCCTAGCAGGTCGGCCGTGATCGTGCGTGAGATAGTCGCAAATGGCGACGTCCGGGGCGACGGCCGCGGCGGCAAATCATGGCCAGCGCGCGCCTTCCCCTCGTTGCCTTGCAGCACCTACCGCGGCGAGGCTACACAGGGCGGATCGCCGCTGTAACGCGGGAAAAAACTTACCGGCGTCATAACCTGCTTTTATGGAGACGATCCGTCAACGGCGCAGGACGGGCTGCACCTCTTCGTGGAAGAAGCGGAAATAGGAGGTGATCTGCGCCAGCGCATTGGTCGACAGCTTGTACTGGATGCCGAGGCGGCCGTTGGCGCACCAGCGCACCGTGCCGCTGAGCCGTCCCAGCTCCTCGCTTTCAATCGTCACGAGCTGGCCGGGCATCGCCTGGATCGGCTTTTCGATGTCGAGCGCCATGCCGCTCGGCGAAAGATCGACGACGCGCGCCCGCGTCGACTGATGCATGACCTTCACTGTCGCGAAAATACGTACCTTGGAACGATCGGTCGCCCGGACGGGCATATCCTTGATGGTCGCCATCGCTGTCACCCCAGACTTGATCCTGGAGCAAGCCTAGCGAAGAGCATTTGCCATCCCGATAAGAAAATGCATGCAAGTTTAAGGAAATGGCTTATTCGGGGACACCTGGCCCCGCGCCGGTGCGGCTCAGGAGGCCGCGCGTCCTTCCAGGCTGACATAGCGGTCGGCGAGGAAGCGCATGGTGGCGACGGCATCCGCCGGCTTGCCGTAGAAATAGCCCTGCCCCATGCCGCAGCCGAGCGCCTTCAGCTTCAGCGCCTCGGAAAAATCCTCGATGCCCTCGGCGACGACGGCAAGGTCCAGCCCCTCGCACATGGCGACGATGGCCTTGATAATGTGCTCGGACGCCTTGTCGTTGGAGATGCGCGAGACGAAGGCGCGGTCGATCTTCACCTTGTCGAAGGTGAAGTCGCGCAGGCGCCCGAGGCTCGACTGGCCGGTGCCGAAATCATCGAGCGAGATGCGCACGCCCGCCGCGCGCAGTTCGCCGACGATCTTCTGCGCCGTGTCGGCATCGGTCATCACCGCCGTCTCGGTGATCTCCAGCTCCAGCCGGCGCGGATCGAGCCCGACGCGGTTGAGGATCGCCAGCGTGTTGAACGCCGTCTTCGGGTCCATGAGCTGGGCGGAGGAGAGGTTGAAGGAGAGGAAGAGCTCCTTCGGCCAGGAAAGCGCCGCTTCCGCCGCCTTGCGCAGCAGCGTGTCGGACAGCGCGTCGATGAAGCCGCGCTCCTCGGCGAGCGGCACGAAGACGGCGGGCGAGACATAGCCGAGATCGGCATCGCACCAGCGCGCCAGCGCCTCGAAGCCGACGACGGTATCGTCGCGCAGGCTGACGATCGGCTGGAAATGGACGTCCACCTCGTTGGCGATGATCGCATTGCGCAGCGCCTGCTCGAGCTGCGTCGCGCGCTTCATCTCCTGGGCGATTTCCTGCGAATAGACCGTGATCTGGCCGCGCCCGCGGCGCTTCGAGCGGTAAAGCGCGGTATCGGCGCTCTTCAGGAGCTCGGTGAAATCCTCGCCGGCGAAGGGATAGATGGCGAAGCCGAAGGAGGCCGAAAGTCGCACGTTGCGGTCGCCGAGATCGAAGGGGGCCGACAGGACCTCGCGCAGCATCTGGCCGAGCTTTTCCGCGCCCTTCCGCTCGAAGACCAGCGGCAGCACGAAGGCGAACTCGTCGCCGCCATGGCGGGTGACGGTCGCGCCGTCGGGAATGCAGGCCTTCAGCCTGTGCGCCACCTGGCAGAGGATCTCGTCGCCGGCGCGCGGGCCGAAGAGATCGTTGATGGGCTTGAAACCGTCGAGATTGGCGATGCCGATGGCGAAGGGCGCCGGGTCCGCCTCCCGCTCGCGGGCGATCTGCCGCACCTTGTCGCGCAGGCGATAGAGATTGCCGAGACCGGTGAGAGGATCGGTATAGGCCATGGCATGAAGGTCAGTCTGGGAAACATCCAGCGCCGCATGATCAGCAGACTTCATCAATGATTTCCCATACTTGCGCCTGATCTCCGAGGACTGCCCTACGATGGGGCATGTCCGTTAACAAATGCATAGCAAGCGATCGTCAGTCCTTCCCACAGATCTCCCCATTTCTGGGGAGTTGACGGTCCGTTTTCAACTTAAAGCATGCCTTGTAACGGGGCGCGGGCCGGCCAGTCCTCCCCGCATGTGTCAGGCGACAGCTTTCTCCTGTTTGCGCGCGGCATAGCGCCGGTAGACGGCCTCGATCATTTCCGGGCTGACCGGCTTGACGATGTAGTCGTCCATGCCGGCATCCATGCAGTTCTGCATGTCGACATTCAGCGCCTGCGCCGTGACGGCGACGATGGGCGTGTGGGTGCCCGTCAGCTTCTCCGCATCGCGGATCTCCTTCGCCGCGTCGATGCCGTTCATCACGGGCATGGCGATGTCCATCAGCACGAGGCGCGGCTGGTGCTTGCGCCAGAGCATGACCGCCTCCTCGCCGTTCTCGGCGATGCGGTGCGAGATGCCGAGGCCCTCGAGGATCTGCGAGAAGACGAACTGGTTGATCTGGTTGTCCTCGGCGACCAGCACCTCGACGTCGCCGACGGCGGCCGGCAGCATGGTCGTGATGTCGGTGGCGATGTACCAGTCGTCGGAAATCGGCACGGGCGTGAGGATGTCGCCAAGCGGCGAGGTGTCCTCGGAAAGGAGCTCGTGCTCTTCCACGAGGACGCGCATGAAATCCGAGCCGATGCCTTCGGCCGAGATCACCGTCACGGGCACGCCATAGGCATTGTTGCGGATTGCGGCATGGTCCGGCACGTCGCCGTCGACGATGACGAGATCGAGGACGATCCCCTGCTCGGCCGCATGCAGGAGGAAGGCCTGGCATTCCCGCACGGAATGGACCGCGCAGGAATCGGCGTCCTTGGCCTTGAACTCGTCGACGAGGATTTCCTCGATGCGGGGATTGCCGGTGACGATGAGCACGCGCTTTCCGGCCGCGGCCGCCACGTCCTCGCGATTCAACTGGTCGAGAAGCAGGCGCCGCTCGGCATCGCGCACCGGATCGAAGCAGTTCTGCGCGGGCACGAAGCCGCCCGGAACGCGCAGCAACGCATCGCCCTCGTCCGTCATGGCCCGCTCGCCGGCGACGAAGGCCGAGACGTCCTCCATCACCGTGACGATGGCATGATGGCCGGGCGCGCCGATGCGGTACTTGCGCGTGATGACGTAGAGGTCCGAGCCGTCGGCGCGGATGATGTGCTCCGCCAGCATGTAGGGCTCGCCCGTCTCCAGCACGGCACGGTCGCTCGCCTCGATGCGGTCCGCGCTCTCGGCATCGGCCAGCGCCCAGACGGTGCGGCCGAGAATGTTGTCGGGATCGGTGCCGTAGACCGCGCAGAACGCCCGGTTTACCGCGATATAGGCAAGGTTGCGGTCCTTGACGACCATCGGCGAAGGCAGGGTCTCGAGGATTTCCTCGGTGAGCGCGATGCGCTCCAGATCGAGGCGCCACTGCTCTTCCTGCTTCTTCTGCTCGGAAATGTCGACGAAGGTGGTGACGTTGTAGCCGCTCGGCAGGCGGCGCTTGCGGAAATGGATCCAGCGGTCGCGCCCGAGCCGCTCGACGGCATCGTACTGCTCGCGCCAATGGGCGGAGATGCGGGCGGAGATCCACTCCTCGCGGTTGACCGGCTTGTGGCGCTGGTCGGGCGAGATGCCGTAGCGCACGCCGCTGTCGAAAATCGCGCCGAGCACGTCGCGCAGGCGCGTTCCGGGCACCAGCGTTTCGGCGGGAATGGGGAAATAGCGCAGGACCTGCCGGCTGGCGAAGACGAGGCGGTCGTTCTTGTCATAGACGATCACCGCGGCGGCGAGGATATCGCACGCGGCTTCGAACATTCCCGACCGGATGTGCGCGTCTGACGGCGCTACATCATTCATCCTGGCAGTCCTCGCCTGTTGGCATTCCCGAAAACATGCTGATCGGTGCTCACGCACCTTGGGACATTGGGGAATGCCAGCGGCCAGCGACGCTGCAATCGTCCACCGGAGAACCCGGCCGGCTTGTGCTCATACAAGCGCAACGGCACGTTCGCAGCATTTTATTAAAGCCTGATTAAACCGGCCGGCGCCCAAGAGCCGGGATAAGCCGTCGCACCCACTGGCGGGCGGCGGGCGAATCCGCGAAAATGGCGCCATGACCATCAGGCAGCTTTCCGAAACCCTCATCAACCAGATCGCGGCCGGCGAAGTGATCGAACGGCCGGCAAGCGCCGCCAAGGAGCTGATCGAGAACGCGCTGGACGCCGGCGCCACCCGCATCGAGATCGCCACGGCCGGCGGCGGCAAGACGCTGCTGCGCGTCACCGACAACGGCAGCGGGATGGCGCCCGCCGACTTGGAGATGGCGATCCGCCGGCACTGCACCTCCAAGCTCGATACCGACCTTCTCGACATCCGCACGCTCGGCTTTCGCGGCGAGGCGCTGCCCTCCATCGGCTCGGTCGCGAAGCTGTCGCTGCTCAGCCGCACGGCGGAGGCCGGCGAAGGGGCCGAGATCAGCGTGACGGGCGGCAGGGTGGAGCCGGTACGCCCGGCGGCCGCCAACCGCGGCACCGTCGTCGAGGTACGCGACCTCTTCTTCGCCACGCCCGCCCGCCTCAAGTTCCTCAAGAGCGAGAAGGCGGAGGCCTCGGCCATTTCCGATGTCGTGCGCCGCATGGCCATCGCCTTTCCGCATGTGCGCTTCGTGCTCTCCGGCGCCGACCGCACGACGCTGGAATTTCCCGCGACCGGCACGGACCGGCTCGCCCGCATCGCGCAGGTGCTCGGCCGCGATTTCCGCGACAATGCCATCGAGATCGATGCGGAGCGCGAGGGCGTGCGGCTCACCGGCTTTGCCGGCGTGCCGACCTTCAACCGCGGCAACAGCCTCAACCAGTTCGCCTTCGTCAACGGAAGGCCGGTGCAGGACAAGTTGATCTGGTCGGCGTTGCGCGCCGCCTATGCCGAGACCATCCCGCACGGACGCTATCCCGTCGCGGTGCTTGCCATCGACATCGATCCGGCGCTGGTCGACGTCAACGTGCATCCGGCAAAGTCGGATGTGCGCTTCCGCGATCCCGGCCTCGTGCGCGGCCTCATCATCGGCGCGATCCGCGAGGCGCTCGCCCGCGAGGGCGACCGCGCCTCGACGACCGGCGCAAGCGGCCTGATGCGCGCCTTCCGGCCGGAGACAGCGCGGCCCGCTGCCGCATGGACGCCTTCCGCCTCGCCCTACCGGCCCTTCGAGAGCGCCATGGCCTCGCCGACGGCTTTCCGCGAGCATCAGGCGGGCTTTGCGGAATTCGCGGCGCCCTCGGCGCGCGGCGAGCCCGCCTTCGCGCCCTCCCCCTCCATCCGCGAGAAGGAGCCGCCGCAGCGCCATCCGCTCGGCGCGGCACGGGCGCAGCTGCACGAGAACTACATCGTGGCGCAGACCGAGGACGGCCTCGTCATCGTCGACCAGCATGCCGCGCATGAACGGCTCGTCTTCGAGGCGATGCGCGAGGCACTGCATGCCCGGCCCGTGCCGGCGCAAGCCCTCCTCATTCCCGAGATCGTCGACCTGCCGGAAGACGACTGCGACCGGCTCGTCTCCCACGCCGAGGAATTCGCAAGGCTCGGCCTCGGCATCGAGCGCTTCGGCCCCGGCGCGGTCGCGGTGCGCGAGACGCCGGCCATGCTCGGCGAGATGGACGCGGCCGGCCTTATCCGCCAGCTCGCCGACGAGCTTGCCGAATGGGACACGGCGAGCGGCCTCAAGGCCAGGCTCGAATATCTCGCCGCGACCATGGCCTGCCACGGCTCCGTCCGCTCGGGCCGGCGCATGCGGCCCGAGGAGATGAACGCGCTCCTGCGCCAGATGGAGGCGACGCCCGGCTCCGGCCAGTGCAACCACGGCCGGCCGACCTATATCGAGCTGAAGCTTTCCGACATCGAGCGGCTGTTCGGCCGCAGTTGAAAAAGCTGGAAATTTGACGGCCGGCGCGATATTGCATCGGCATCGGATGATACGGATACTGAAATCGATGATGAACCGTTTGGAAGGCCGCGGCGGCAGCCGTGAAGCGAAGATCCGTTATCTCGACGGCGATTTCCAGATCCTGATGCCGGGCTCGCACGTCACCTGCGCGATGACCGGCGAGGCCGTGCCGGTCGACGAGCTCCGCTACTGGAGCGTCGCACGGCAGGAAGCCTATGTGAGCTGCGCGGCCTCGCTCGACGCGGAAAAGCGCGCGGGCGTGCTGCCCAACCAGAAGCGCTAGAATATTTCCGGCCGAAGCGGGATCACTTCGGCATCGGACAATGCGGTTAAAACAAAAAGCTAGGCCTTCGCCACCGCCAGCCGCTGCAACTTGCGCCGCCGGGCATTGGCGATCGCCGCGTCGATGATCGCATCCGGCCCCTTCGGGTCGTCGAAGCGGATTTCCACCTCGATCACGCGGCTCTTTTTCCTCAGTTCCTCCGAACGGCCATGGCCACCGGCGAGTCGCACGCTGTCCTTGGCCGTCGTCACCAGCTGGTAGCCGAGCCCTTCGGCATGGTCGAGGATTTCCGCCACCTCGTCGTCGGTGAGATGGTGGTGATCCGGGAAGCCGCGGGAGACATAGAGATGCGCGCCCGTCTCGTTCACCGTGCGGTGGAACTTCTCGTTGTCGGCAATGCCGGACCAGGCCATGACGACCTCGTCCTTCAGGTCCTCCGCGCCCACGGTGACGAGCGTTGCGGGATGGACGGCCTTGCCGGCCCGCGCCGCCTGGCGGATCAGCCGGTCGGCCGCATCGCCGTCGCCGATCGCCAGAAGCGCGCTCGCCTGGCGCATCTGCTCGGCCAACGGCGCGCGCACCGGCCCGCCCGGCACGAGATGGCCGTTGCCGATGCCGCGGCGCGTGTCGATGACCAGCAGCGCATAATCGAAGGCGAGGCGCGCGCTCTGGAAACCATCGTCCATGATGATGATGTCGGCCCCCTCCTCCACCAGCTTGCGCGCGCCCTTCACCCGCTTGCGCGAGATGACGGTCAGCGCCTCGCGGGCGAGCAGCAGCGGCTCGTCACCGACCGCGCGGGCGCGGTGGTGGTTGAGATCGACAACGGTCGTGACGTCCAGCGAGCCGCCATAGCCGCGGGAGAGGAAGCCGGGCCGAAGGCCCCGCGCCTTGGCGGCACGGGCGAGCGCGATGGCCGTCGGCGTCTTGCCGGCGCCGCCCACCGTGAAGTTGCCGACGCAGATGACGGGCACCGGCACTTCGGCCCGGCGACCCTTGCGCATGCGCCAGCCGGCAATCAGCCCATAGAGGCGCGAGACCGGCCAGAGCGCATAGGCGCGCCAGTCCGGCTTCGTCCACCAGAAAGGCGGCGCTTCGGTTACCATGTCTTCTCCCGTGGGGGTTCCTGCCCAATCCAACGCCAAGAAATGTGAAAACTTATGGAAAATCAACTCAGAGGTTCTGCAATCTGCGGGAAGACCCCTCCCCAACCCCTCCCCATAAGGGGGAGGGGCTTACTGTGCCACGCACTCTGCATTCCATTTTGAACGATGAGCAAGCCTCCATCTTTCTCCCCCCTTGTGGGGGAGATGCCCGGCAGGACAGAGGGGGGACTTCATCCCGGCATACGGCTCACGCCGCCGGGCGCGCCACCGCCGCCTTGGGCAGCAGCGGCAGGAGTTCGGTGATGTCGTTGAGGCAATAGTCGGACGCCGCGGACAGCGATTCCCGCGAGCCGGTTCCCGTCAGCACCGCGACGGTGAGGCCGGCGCCGGCATTGCGGCCCATGTGGAGGTCGTGGTTGTTGTCGCCGACGACGGCGATCTGGTGCGGCTCGAGGCCGGTGGCCTCGCAGAAGCCGAGCACCATGCCGGGCTCCGGCTTCGTGCCGAAGCCACTGTCGTAGCCGGCGACATAATGCAGGTAGCCGTCGAAACCGAAGCGTTTCGCCGTCGCGCGGATGGAAGCCTCGTTGTCGCTGGAGGCGACGCCGAGCCAATAGCCGCGGGCATGCATGGTGGCGAAGAAGGCGGCAAGGTCAGTGACGGCGACCGCAAGCGCGGCGGAATTGGCGAAGAGGCCGTCGAAATGCGTGGCAAGGCCTTCCACCGTGAAGGGCGCGCCGGCGGCGACCAAGCCCTCGGCGATCTCCACCGTATTGCCGGCGGCGAGCAGGCTGTCCGGCGTCACATAGCCCGTGTCGGGATCCATGCCGCCCGCCACGAGCAGCCTGCGGGCAAGCGCCTCGTCCCCGCCGGCGGCGATGCGGGCCAGCTCGTAGTTCACCGGGATCCAGCTCCTGGCATAATCGAGCAGCGTGCCGTCCTTGTCGAAGAGGATGCCGGAAATGGTCGCCGCCTTGGTCATGCCCTGTCCTTTCAGGAGGTCTGGCGCGGATGCAGCCGCGCCTTCACGGTGAGCGGATTGATATAGGGCTCCAGCCCCTTGATCGTGGCGCGCAGCGCCCCGCGCATCTCCTGCACGGTCTCCTGTCCGGCATTGATCATCTGCCGGCGCGTCTCGTCGTTGGCGAGGAGATAATGCACGCCCTTGGCCAGCATCTCGATGTCGCGCACCATCTTGGCGCTGCCGTTGCGGGCGAGCTGCTGGTAGGCCTCGCGGAAGTTCTGCACGTTGCCGCCCGAAAGGATCGCGCAGCCGAGCATGGCGGGCTCCAGCGGGTTCTGCCCGCCCTCGGCAAAGAGCGAGCGGCCGACGAAGGCGATCTCGGTCATGCGCAGATAAAGGCCCATCTCGCCGATCGTATCGCCGAGGAAGATGTCGGTATCGGGCGTCAGCGGCTCGCCGGAAGTGCGGCGGACGACCTTGAGGCCGCGTGCCGCCAGCATGTCCGCGACGGCGTCGCTCCGCTCGGGATGGCGCGGCACGATGATGGTGAGAAGGCCGGGCGTGCGCTCCTTGAGGGCACGGTGCACATTGCCGGCAGCCGCCTCCTCGCCCTCGAAGGTCGAGATCGCCGCCCAGGTGCGGCGGCCCGCGATCTGGCCGAGATAGGCTTTCAGCACCGGCGGATCGACGGGCGGCGCATCCGTGTCGACCTTGAGATTGCCGGAAACGAGCACCGGCAAGGCCCCGAGCGTGCGGAAACGCTCCGCATCCGTCTCCGACTGGGCGATCACCAGCGCGAAATTCTCGAAGAGCGCGTCGGCAAGGGCATGCCGGCGCTTCCAGCGCGGGAAGGAACGGTCGGAGATGCGGCCGTTCACCAGGACCTGCGGGATATGGCGTGCGCCGAGCTCCAGAATGGTCATCGGCCAGATTTCCGACTCCGCCATGATGGCAAGGTCTGGATGCCAGTATTCGAGGAAGCGGCTGACGGCCGGCTTGAGGTCGAGCGGCACATATTGATGGATGACCTCGCTGCCGAGGCGGTCCTGCACGACCTTGGCGGAGGTGACGGTGCCGGTGGTGAGCAGCACGGCGATGCCGCGGCGGCGCACTTCCTTGATCAGCGGCAGGATCGCATTGGTCTCGCCGACGCTGGCGGCATGGAACCAGACGAGAGGGCCTTCCGGCCGCGCGACGCTGGCGGCGCCATAGCGCTCCTTGCGGCGCGAGCGTTCCTCCTTGCCCTTGGCCGCGCGCAGCGCGAGATAGGGGCCGATGACCGGATAGAGCGCGACGCCGCCCCAGCGGTAAAGCGAAAGCGCGGCGCGGGCGAGCCGTGTGCTCATGGGCGGCACGCCTTCGTCTGTCCTGCCGCAACTGCAGGCACAGGGCCGCCATGCATGTCTGCTGGGTTTTCTCTGGCGGCTTGCCGGCTCTCGAAGATCATGAAGGACCAGTCTTTCTGCCCGGCGCGGCAAGGCCGCGCGGGGTGGTGTCGCAAATGCGGTTCAGCCCTTCTGCGGGTCGAGAAGGCGGTGCATGTGCACGATGAAATAGCGCATATGCGCATTGTCGACGGTCTGCTGGGCCTTGGCCTTCCAGGCTGTCAGCGCGGTCGCATAATCCGGGAAGATGCCGACGATGTCGAGCGTCTCGAGATCGCGGAACTGGACTTCGGTGAGGGTCTTCAGCTCGCCGCCAAACACGAGATGAAGGAGCTGTTTCGGTTCGATCGATTCGGTCATGTTTCTCTCTTTTTTTATGCCGATTTCGGCAGACGGTTTGCGGTATTCCGAAAGAAAGGTCAATGGCCGGCGAGGTGCCGCGCGGCATCGACGAGCCCGGAAAGCCGGGCGGCACCCGCCGCCGCCAGCGTCTCGTGGCTGACGGTCGGGCGGTTGTAGGAAAGCGGCGCGCCGTCGAGCGTCACGAGGCCGCCGCCGGCGCGCGAAAGGATGAGATCGGCGGCCGCCAGATCCCAGTCGTGCGCATTGCGCTTGACCAGCGTTCCGTCGATGCGCCCGTCCGCCACCATGGCGAGGCGATAGGCGAGCGAGGGCACATGCGAGATGCGGTGGACGCCGCCGATCATGTGCCGGTCGACACCCTCTGCCATGTCCTCCGGCGCCGCCATGCGGGTGGGGCGCGCCGCATCCGGCTCGCTCGCCGCGATGGGGCTGCCGTTCTTCAGCGCCGGGCCGTCCGCCGCGGCGGTGAAGACCTCGCCGAGCGAGGGGGCGAAGAGCACGCCCGCCACCGGCCGGCCATGATGCACGACGGCGGCGCTGACGCACCAGATGTCCTTGCCGGCGATGAAGGCGCGCGTGCCGTCGATGGGGTCGATGACGAAGACCGTCTCGCAATCGAGCCGGCCGGCATCGTCGTCCGTCTCCTCCGAGAGCCAGCCGTAGTTCGGCCGGGCAGAGAGCAGTTCCTTCTTGAGGATGTCGTTGGCCGCGAAATCCGCCGCGCTCACCGGCGAGCGGCCCTCGTTCTTCCACCAGACATCCGGCCCCTTGCGGAAGAAATCCAGCGCCCTTGCGCCCGCAAGCCGGGCAGCCCCGACCAGAAGATCGAGATCTGCGCTCCAGGCGTCGGCGGGGCTGGGCATGGTCCTACTTTCCGGCAAGCGTCATGCCGTCGATGGCAAGCGTCGGCGCGGCGACGCCGAAGCTGCGGTCGATGTCATTCGCCGGCGTGATGCGCAGGAACATGTCGGCAAGGTTGGAGGCGATGGTGACCTCGGAGACCGGAAAGGTCAGCTCGCCGTTCTCGATCCAGTAGCCGGAGGCGCCGCGGCTGTATTCGCCCGTCACCATGTTGACGCCCTGGCCGATCAGTTCGGTGACGTAGAGGCCGGTGCCGACGGAGCGGATGAGGTCCTCCGGCGCGATTTCGCCGGGCTCCAGCGCGAGGTTGGTCGAGGCGGGGCTGACCGAGGTGCCGCCGCGCACGCCGCGGCCATTGGTGTGGAGGCCGAGCTCGCGGGCGGTGGAGGTCGACAGGAACCAGTGCTGCAGCACGCCGTCCTCGATCATGGCGAGGCGACGGCCGGTGACGCCCTCGCCATCGAAGGGGCGCGAGGAGGGGCCGCGCACGATGAGCGGATCGTCGGTGACGGAAAGCCCTGCCTTCAGCACCTGCTTGCCCATGCGGTCGCGCAGGAAGCTGGTCTTGCGGGCGACGGCCGCGCCGTTGATCGCCCCGGCGATATGGCCGGCGATGCCGCGCGAAACGCGCGGATCGTAGACGACGGTGACGTTCTTCGCCGTCGGCACCTGGCGCGGATTGAGCCGGCGGACGGCGCGGGCGGCGGCCTCACGGCCGATCTCCCCGGCATCCCTCAGCTCGGCGAAATAGAGGCTCGAATCGAAGTCGTAGTCGCGCTCCATCTTCGT
Organism: Shinella sp. R2-11; assembly: GCF_055330205.1. Classification (NCBI taxonomy): domain Bacteria; kingdom Pseudomonadati; phylum Pseudomonadota; class Alphaproteobacteria; order Hyphomicrobiales; family Rhizobiaceae; genus Shinella; species Shinella sp. R2-11. The sequence continues at coordinate 157,625 of NZ_JBVAPC010000001.1, forward strand.
ACCCTCGCCCGCGATCACGCTGACGGAGCGGCCGAAGCGACTGGCGCTGTAGGCGCCGGAAAAACCATGCGAGGTGGCAAGGACGAGCCCGCCCATGCCGGCCGAAGCGCCGGCCCCGCCGGAATTGGTGATGCCGGAAACGGCAAGCGCCGCGGCTTCCGCGGCAAGAGCGGCTTCCGTGAGCTGGTCGGCGGAGACTTCGGTCGGGTCGTAGAGCTCGAGGTCCGGCCAGTCTTTCGCAAGGTCCGCCTCGTCGGCGAGCGAGGCGAAGGGGTCTTCCGGCGAGGCCTTCGCCATGGCGACCGCGCGCTCGGCAAGCACCTTCAGGTCGAAGCCGGGATTGGCCGAGACGCTGGCGACGCGCTTGCCGACGAAGACGCGCAGCGAGAAATCGTCGCTCTCGGAGGCTTCCGTGCCCTCGACCTTGCCGAGGCGCACGCTGACCGAGGAGGAGCGGCCACGGACGACGACGGCATCGGCCGCATCCGCCCCCGCCTGTATGGCGCGGTCGATGAGTTCGCCGGCGCGCGCGAGAAGGCTTGCGGAATCGATCGTCTCTGACATGACTTGGCCTTTCTTTGCTGCCCCATTTATTGTGCGCCGATACGGGCATCAAGGGCCACCCTCCTTTTTTGCCCCCGCGACCGGCTCCGAAGAGAAAGCATCCGCATGTCCTATACCCACAGCCCGTATAACGAGGTCCTGATGATGCTCGGCGGGGCGCTGCTTGCCGCGCCGATCTTCAAGCGACTGGGGCTCGGCACCATTCTCGGCTATCTCGCCGCCGGCGTGGTGATCGGGCCGATCCTGCACCAGATCCGCGACGGAGAGGAATTGCTGGGCGTCGCCGAGCTCGGCGTGGTCTTCCTGCTCTTCCTCATCGGGCTGGAACTGAAGCCCTCGCGGCTCTGGGCGATGCGGCGCGACATCTTCGGCCTCGGCATCGCGCAGGTCGCCGTCACCGGCCTTGCGCTTGCCGGGCTGACGCTCGCCTTCGGGCTGGAGGAATGGGACGGCGCGCTGATCATCGGCTTCGGCCTTGCGCTCTCCTCGACGGCCTTCGCCATGCAGATCCTCGACGAGCGGGGCGACATCAACACGCGCTACGGCCAGCGTGCCTTTTCCATGCTGCTGCTGCAGGACCTTGCCATCGTGCCGCTCCTGGCGCTGATCCCGCTGCTCGCCGAGCAGCGGCCCGAGGACACGACCAGCGCCTTCGAGGATTTCAGCATCGCCGTCGCCGCCATCGCGGCGCTGCTGGTGGCCGGCCGGTATCTGCTCAACCCGCTGTTCCAGGTCATCGCCCGAACCGGGGCGCGCGAGGCGATGATCGCCGCGGCGCTCTTCGTGGTACTGGCCGCCGCCATGCTCTTGCAGATGGCCGGGCTTTCCATGGCCATGGGCGCGTTCCTCGCCGGCGTGCTGCTTGCCGATTCCTCCTACCGGCACGAGCTGCAGGCGGATGTCGAGCCTTTCCGCGGTATCCTGCTCGGCCTGTTCTTCATGGCCGTCGGCCTGTCGCTGCATCTCGACGTCATCTTCTCGAGCTGGCTGACGATCCTGATCGCGACGCCCGCCGTCATGCTGGTCAAGAGTCTCGTCATCTACGGCCTCTGCCGCTTCACCGGCTCGCCGCACAACGATGCGGTGCGCATCGCGCTCGTGCTGCCGCAGGGCGGCGAATTCGGCTTCGTGCTGTTCACGGCCGCGGCGGCCGGCGGCATCTTCTCCGACGGGCTCGCCTCGCTGCTGATCGCCGTCGTCACCATCTCCATGGCCCTGACGCCGATTGCCGCCGCGCTCTCGCGCTTCCTGCTCGTCGAGGACCTGGAAGAGGAGATCGAGGAGGATTTCGAGGGGGCCGGCGCCGACGTGCTGATGATCGGCTTTTCCCGCTTCGGCCAGATCGCCGCGCAGATCCTGCTGGCCGGCGGACGCGAGGTCACGGTCATCGACCATTCGACGGATCGCGTGCGGCAGGCGGCGAGCTTCGGCTTCCGCATCTATTTCGGCGATGGCACGCGCAAGGACGTGCTGCGCGCGGCCGGCATCGAGCGCGCCAAGATCGTCGCCATCTGCACCCAGGGCAAGGGCGCGACCGACCGCATCGTCGATCTCGTCCAGTCGGAATATCCCAATGCCACGCTCTTCGTGCGCTCCTACGACCGCATCCATACCCTGGCGCTGAGGGCCAAGGGCGTGCAGCACGACGTGCGCGAGACCTTCGAATCCGCCCTCGTCTTCGGCCGGGAAACGCTGGAGGAGCTCGGCGTCGAGCCGGACGACGCCGTGGCGATCAGCGACGACATCCGCCGCCGCGACGTGGCGCGGCTGGAGCTGCAGGCCGCCGAGGGTATCGCCGCGGGTCGGCACATGCTGCATTCCAAGCCGGTGAAGCCCGAGCCGCTGGTCAAGCCGAAGAAGAAGACGCAGGCGGAGGCCGACGAGGAGGAAGAGGAGAACGCGGCCTAGCCGATGGCGGAAAGCCGCGCGTCCAGCACGCGCTTCAATTCATCCCGGATGCCGGCTGAGGCAGCGAGGACTTCCTCGGCCTTGGCGAAATCGAGCACGCGGAAGCGGCCGACGTCCGGCTGGAGGAAGATGTCCGGCGCGGCCTTTTCCAGCTTGAGCGTGACGATGGAGCGCATGGTGAGCTGGGTGGCGCCGTAGAGGCTGTCGATACTGTTCGGCACCTCCGCCGTCCCGGCGGGCGGCTTGCCGACGACGTCGACGCCGATGGTGATATCCGCCTTGCCGGCGAGATGATCGAAGGGCACCGGGTTCCAGAGGCCGCCGTCGATCATGACGCGGCCGTTCAGCACCACCGGCCGGAAGACCGCCGGCAGGGCGGCGGAGGCGGCGATGGCCGGCAGCAGGGGCCCGCTGTCGCAGACGCATTCGCACTGGGCGTAATAATCCGACGCGATGATCTTCAGCGGGATCGGCAGTTCCTCGAAGGTCTCCGGCAAGCGCTCCGGCAGGAAGGCCTTGAGGACGCGCTCCAGGTTGAATTGCCCGACGCGGAAGCCGCCGGCGACCATTTGCGAAAAGCCCGCCGGGCGCAGGCTCCACAGCCGGTTCATGATCTGGCCCGGGCGGCCGATGGTGGCGAGCGTGTGCGCGCGGATCTCCCGGCCCGTCATGCCGGCCGCCATCGCCGCGCCCATGATGGCGCCGATGGAGACGCCGGCGATCAGCACCGGGCGGATGCCGAGCTCGTCGAGCACCTCGATGACATGGATATGGGCAAGGCCCCGCGCCCCGCCGCCGCCGAGCGCGATGGCGACCGTCGGGCCGGAGGCCCCGGTGCTTTCAGCGGAAACGAGGGCATCGGTCATCGCTCATCCCTTTGCTGCGCAGGCCGCCGCGGGCCCGAACGTCAGCCGGCGCGGTAGCGATAGAAATGCATGCGCGTGTCGCCGAAGGTGCGAACCTCCAGGAGTTCGAAACCATCGACCGCGGCAGGCTGAATATCGGCGCGCTCTTCCAGGATCGCAAGGGCGCCGTCGACCAGCCAGCCGCCGCGACGGGCGGCATCGAGCGCGCGTTCGCCGAGGCCCCTGGCATAGGGCGGATCGGCGAAGAGGACATGAAACGGCTCCATCGTGCCGATGCCGCCGAGTGCCGTCGCGTCCCGCCGGAAGATCTTGGCGCGGCCGATCACGCCCAACGCCTCGATATTGGAATGGAGAAGCCCCCTGCCCTCGACGCCCTGCTCGACGAAGAGCGCCGCCCGCGCGCCGCGCGACAGCGCTTCGAGGCCGACGGCGCCGGTGCCCGCGAAGAGATCGAGCACGCGCGTACCGTCGAGCGCCTCGGGATAGGCATGCGACAGGATGTTGAACAGGCTCTCGCGCGTGCGGTCCGTCGTCGGGCGGATATCGTCCGACTTCGGCGTTGCGAGCGAACGGCCGCGAAACTCTCCGCCGACGATCCGCACGATGCGTTACTTCCCCTTGCCGCGCGGTCGGCCACCGCCCGCTGGACGGCCACCACCGGGCTTGCCACCGGCCGGGCGTCCGCCCGGCTTGCCGCCGAAGGACTTGCCGCCGGGTTTTCCACCGAAAGGCTTGCCGCCGTCACGGCGCGGCGGACGATCCGAGAAGGACCGCTCGCCCTCTGCGCGGGGCTTGCGGTCGCCGCGGGCCGGACGGTCGCCGAAGGAGCGCTCGCCTTCCGCGCGCGGCTTGCGCTCGCCGAAGGGACGGTCGCCACGCTGCGGGCGATCACCGAAACCGCGCGGAGCGCGTTCGTCGCCGGCACCGGAGCGCTTGCGGCCGAAGCCGCCGCGCCCGCCCTCGTCGCGGGCTTCCGGCTCGGAGGCGCGGATCCACTCGCCGTCCTCGTCGCGGGTCTTCAGGATACGCGGCTTTTCCACCCGGTCGTCGCCGGGGCGGCCGCGGGCTGGGCCCTTGCGTTCCGGATCGAACTTCTTCGCCGAACGGGTCGGCGTGCCGTCGGCCGAGCGGCCATAGCGCTTGCCCTTGGGCGCGCCTTCGGGACGCTCGCGCGTTTCGCGCTTCACGCCCTCGGCGCCTTCCGCCTTCTTCTCGGCAACCGGACGGGCGCCGGGCGCCATCCAGACATTGGATTTGCGGGCGCGCGTCGCCGGCTCGCGCTTCGGCTTGCTGTCGAAGCGGTCGTCGTCGCGGTCCCGGTCACGGCCTCCGCCACGCGGCTTGTCGCCAAAGCGGTCGTCGCGCTTCGTGTCGAGGCGGGCGCGGGCATTCTCACGGCGGTCGCCGGGCTTCTCGCGGCGCTCGGCCGGCTTCTCGCTCCAGGCGGGCGCTTCGCTACGGCTCTTCTTCGCGGGCTTCTCCTCCACGTCTTCCGAGACGTGATCGAAGAGCGGCGCATCGAAATTGGCCTTGGCGTCCTCGATGAGGCGGGGGCCAAGCTGGTCGCGCAGCGTGCGGCCGCGGATCTCCTGGGCGTGGCCTTCCGGCAGCTCGCCGAGCTGGAACGGGCCGTAGGAAATGCGGATCAGGCGGTTCACGTCGAGGCCGAGCGCGCCGAGCACGTTCTTGACCTCGCGGTTCTTGCCTTCGCGCAGGCCCAGCGTCAGCCAGACGTTGGAGCCCTGCACCTTGTCGAGCGTCGCATCGATGGCGCCGTAGAGCACGCCGTCGACGGCGATGCCTTCCTTCAGCTTGTCGAGATCGGCCTGCTCGATCTTGCCGTGGGCGCGCACGCGGTAGCGGCGCAGCCAGCCGGTCGTCGGCAGCTCCAGGATACGGGCAAGGCCGCCGTCATTGGTCAGCAGCAACAGGCCCTCGGTGTTGATGTCGAGGCGGCCGATGGACATGACGCGCGGCAGGTCTTCGGGAAGATTGTCGAAGACGGTCGGGCGGCCTTCCGGATCGGCATTCGTCGTCACGAGGCCGGCCGGCTTGTGGTAGAGCCAGAGGCGCGTGCGCTCGATGCCGCGGACCGGCATGCCGTCGACCTCGATGCGGTCGGCGAAGGTGACGTTGACGACAGGCGTGTCCAGCACCGTGCCGTTCACGCTGACGCGGCCTTCCATGATCATCCGCTCGACGTCGCGGCGCGATGCGACGCCGGCGCGGGCCAGAAGCTTGGAAATGCGCTCGGGCGCGAGCTCGGCACCGGCGGAGGCGGCCGGCGCGGGCCTTGCCGCGCGGGCCGGCCGGTCGTCGCGCGGGGCGGACTTTCCGGCGAAAGGCTTTGCCCCCGGTTTCTTGCCAGCCGGCTTGCCGGCGGCAAAGGATGTCTTGCCCGCGACCGCCGATGCGGCGCCACGCGGCTTGGGATTACGGCCCGCGGGCTTGGCGCCCGGCCGTTTTGGCTTGTCTTTGGATGTCATTTGTGCTGCCTGCGTTTTGCCGTGTCCTATCAGGTCAGGCGTCCGGGGTTAAGAGGAATTCGTGCCGCGCATGACAAATCGCTTCATGGACATCGCGCTCGAGGAGGCCCGGGCCGCCGGCGCGCGGGGCGAAGTGCCGGTCGGCGCGGCGCTGGTGCTGGACGGCGCCGTTATCGCGCAGGCGGGCAACCGCACGCGGGCGGAGAACGACGTGACCGCCCATGCCGAGGTCGCCGTCATCCGCGAGGCTGCCCGAAAGCTCGGGCAGGAGCGGCTGACCGGCGCCGATCTCTATGTGACGCTGGAGCCCTGCACGCTCTGCGCCGCCGCCATTTCCTTCGCCCGCATCCGCCGCCTCTACTATGGCGCGGAAGACCCGAAGGGCGGCGCGGTGGAGAACGGCGTGCGCTTCTTCGCCCAGCCCACCTGCCACCACGCGCCGGACGTCTATTCCGGGATCGGCGGCACGGCGGCGGCGGATATCCTCAAGGATTTCTTCAAGGAAAGGCGGGAAACCTGATGCCTCCCGTTCCCACTCTCATCCTCGCCACCCTTGCCCTCATGGCGCTGATGTCCGGCCTTGCCACGCGGCGCATCGCCCCGGGCGCGGAACGGCTCACCATGCAATGGAAACGGGACGGAAGGCCGAACTGGTCCCTGCCGCGTCACGCGGCGCTCGCCTTCACGCCTGTCCTTGCCGCCGCCATGCTCGCCCTCGTGGCGATCCGCGGCGGGACGGCCATGGCGATGCTGCCGCTCTGCGCCGCCTTCATCGGCGCGCATGCGCTGCATCTCTTCCTGCTGGCAAGACGCGGAGGATAAGCGCTTCTCAGCCTTCGGCGAAGCGTTTCAGCCTGTCGCCCGTCAGGCGGTAGCGGACCCATTCCTTCTTCGGCTCAGCGCCGACCGCCTCGTAGACGCGGATCGCCGGCTCGTTCCAGTCGAGCACGCTCCATTCGAAGCGGGCGCAATCCTCCGCGACGGCGATGCGCGCGAGATGGCGCAGCAGCATCTTGCCGACGCCGGCGCCGCGATGGGCGGGCGTCACGTACAGGTCTTCGAGATAGAGGCCGTTCTTCGCCTGCCAGGTGGAATAGGTCTTGAACCAGACGGCGGAGCCGGCCGGCTCGCCCGCCTCGGTCTCGCAGATCGCCGCGAAGCTCACCGAGCCTTCGCCAAACAGCGAGGCCGCGACAGTCTCTTCCGTCGCGGCGACTTCATCGAGGGCGTTTTCATAATCCGCCAGCTCGCGGATGAAGCGCAGGATGATCGCGGCGTCAGCCGCGGTCGCCGGGCGAATTCGATAGGCGGTCATCCGTCAGAAGGGCCACCAGGAGGAACCCGACTGCTTGGCGGCCTTGGCCTCCTTCTTGCGGCGGCGTTCCTTCTGCTTCTCGGGCTCGCCGAGATCGGCCTGCGCCTCTTCCGGCAGCTTGCGGTATTCCACCGGCGGATCGCTCAGGTAGCGGCGCTTGTCGGAATAAGCGCCCTGCTGCAGGCGGCGGGCGTCGCGATAGGCCTGCGTCTGCGATGCGGCGCCGACCTTGTCGGCGTTCGAATGCTGGGAAGCGAGCGGCGAGCGGTAGCCCGGATTGTTGGTGTTCGCATCCGCTTCTTCCCGCAGGCGCTCGCGCATGTCCTCGGGATTCTCCAGCCATTCCGGATTGTCCTTGGAGGACACCGACTGCTGCGGATTGGCCAGCGCCATCTTGTCCTTCGGCACGACGAGGCTGCCGCGCGGCTGGTAGCGGATCTTCTTGGCTTCCTTGTTGTCCGGCTGGATCATGACGGCGTTGCCGAGGTCGTCCATCAGCTGCTCGCCGGCGGACTTGTCCGTGCCATAGGTCGGGCCCATGCAGCCGGTCAGGAGAAGGCTGCCGCCGAGAAGGCCGAGAAGGCCGGTACGCACCCGAATATTTCGCGTCATTCCCATGAATACCCTTCCAGCAGAGCCGGTACGCCGAATACCTGTGACACGGCAAACGTCCGCCGTGCCATGGCGGAACAATCCGACCATTTTCAGGCAGCATTACCGGATGATCTTCTCAAGCGCAATTCATCCGGGCAAATCGACGGCCGGAAAGCACCGGCCGTCAACAGGCACGCCCGTCAGGCGGCGCAGCGGAAGCCGATCTCGCGCAGCGCCGCGGCGTCGCGCGCCGAGACATCCGGGTAATCCGGGTCGGAGCCGACATCGGTCGTGATGCGCCAGGAACGGGCGCACTTGCTGCCCTCGGCCAGCTTCGGCTCGACGGAGACCTTGGCGACCTCGGCCAAGCGGAAGGCATCGGCCGGGCCTTCGCCGGCAACGACCGTGATGGCCGAAGTGATGCAGATTTCCGCGAAGTCCTGGCCCTCCAACGCCTTCAGAAGCTCCGCATCGCCGACATGGACGACGGGGGCCGCTTCCAGCGAGGCGCCGATGCGCTTCTCGCGGCGCTCGATTTCCAGCGCGCCGGTGACGACCGAACGCACGTCGCGAATCTTCTCCCACTTGGCTTCCAGCGCGTCGTCGCGCCATTCGGCCGGCACCGCCGGGAACTGCTCCAGATGGACCGAGACGGCATCCGGCTTGCGCGACAGCCATGCCTCTTCCATCGTGAAGGGCAGCATGGGCGCGAGCCAAGTGACGAGGCACTCGAACAGCTTGCGGATGACCGAGAGCGCGGCACGGCGCTTCAGCGAGGACGGGGCGTCGCAGTAGAGCGCATCCTTGCGGATATCGAAGTAGAAGGCCGAGAGCTCGACATTCGAGAAATCGATCAGCGCCCGGGCGATCTTCTTGAAGTCGAAGGCGTCGTAGCCCTCGCGCACCACGCCGTCCAGAACGGACAGCCGATGCAGCATCAGCCGTTCCAGCTCCGGCATGTCGGCAAGGGCGATCTCCTCGCCCGTGTCGTGGGCGAGCGTGCCCAGCATCCAGCGCACGGTGTTGCGCAGCTTGCGGTAGGCGTCGATGTTCGTCTGGATGATCGTCTTGCCGAGGCGCTGGTCTTCCCAGTAGTCCGTCGTCATTACCCAGAGGCGCAGGATATCGGCGCCCGATTCCTTCATCACGTCCTGCGGCGAGACGACGTTGCCCTTCGACTTCGACATCTTCTCGCCCTTCTCGTCCATGGTGAAGCCATGGGTGACGACGGCGTTATAGGGCGCGCGGCCGCGCGTGGCGCAGCTTTCGAGCAGCGAGGAGTGGAACCAGCCGCGATGCTGGTCCGAGCCTTCGAGATAGACGTCGGCCGGCCATTTCAGGTCCGGGCGGTCCTCCAGGGTAAAGGTGTGCGTCGAACCCGAATCGAACCAGACGTCGAGGATGTCCATGACCTGCGTCCAGCGGGCCGCGTCATGCTCCTTGCCGAGGAAGCGCTCCTTGGCGCCCTCCGCGAACCAGGCGTCCGCGCCCTCCTTCTCGAAGGCGTCGAGGATGCGGGCGTTGACGGCGTCATCGATCAGCACCTCGCCGTTCTCGTCGGCGAACACGGCGATCGGCACGCCCCAGGCGCGCTGGCGCGACAGCACCCAGTCCGGGCGGCCCTCGATCATGGCGCGCAGGCGGTTCTGGCCGGCGGCGGGGACGAAGCGGGTGTCGTCGATGGCCGAAAGCGAGCGCGAGCGCAGCGTGGTGCCGTCGCCGAGTTCCTTGTCCATGTAGACGAACCACTGCGGCGTGTTGCGGAAGATGACCGGCTTCTTGGAGCGCCAGGAATGCGGGTAGGAATGCTTGAGGCGGCCGCGGGCGAAGAGCATATTCACTGCGATCAGCGCCTTGATGACGCGCTCGTTGGCATCGCCCTTCTTGCCGTTGTCGTCCATGACGCGCGCGCCCTCGAAGCCGGGGGCGTCGGCGGTGTAGAAGCCGGCGTCGTCGACCGGGAACGGGATCTTCGAGGAGATGCCACGCGCTTCCAGCTCGCGAGCCTTCGCCGTCCAGGCGTCGAAGTCCTCGCGGCCGTGGCTCGGCGCGGTGTGCACGAAGCCCGTGCCGGCATCGTCGGTAACGTGGTCGCCGTCGAGCAGCGGGACGGGGAAGGTATAGCCGAGGTCCTTGAGCGGATGGGCGCAGGTGATGGCGGCCAGCTCTTCCGGCGCGACGTCACGCACGAACTTGAACGTAAGCTTCGCCTTGGCGGCGGCCTCGTCGGCAAGGCGCGTCGCGAAGATCAGCTTCTCGCCGGGCTGCGGGCCGAAGTCGTTCTGGGCGCTTTCGACCTCGTAGAGACCGTAGGGATAGCGCGAGGAGAAGGCGATGGCGCGGTTGCCGGGGATCGTCCAGGGCGTGGTCGTCCAGATGACGACGAAGTTGTCCTTGAGGTCGGCCGGGCCTTCGACGACCGGGAACTTCACCCAGATCATGTCGCTCTCGACATCGGCATATTCGACCTCGGCCTCGGCCAGCGCCGTGCGCTCGACGACCGACCACATCACCGGCTTGGAGCCGCGATAGAGCTGGCCGCTTTTCGCGATCTTCAGCAGTTCGCCGGCGATGCGCGCTTCCGCGTGGAAGTTCATCGTCGTGTAGGGGTTCTCGAAGTCGCCCTCGATGCCGAGGCGCTTGAACTCCTCGGTCTGGACCTTGATCCAGCCGCTGGCGAAGTCACGGCATTCCTGGCGGAATTCGTTGACCGGGACCTCGTCCTTGTTCTTGCCCTTCTCGCGGTACTTCTCCTCGATCTTCCATTCGATCGGAAGGCCGTGGCAGTCCCAGCCGGGGACATAGTTGGCGTCGTAGCCGCGCATCTGGAAGGAGCGGTTGATGACGTCCTTCAGGATCTTGTTCAGCGCGTGGCCGATATGGATGTTGCCGTTGGCATAGGGCGGGCCGTCGTGCAGCACGAATTTCTCGCGGCCGGCGGCGGAGGCGCGCAGCTTCCTGTAGAGTTCCATCTTCTGCCAGCGGGCCACCGTTTCCGGCTCCTTCTGCGGCAGGCCGGCGCGCATCGGGAAATCCGTCTGCGGCAGGTAGAGGGTGGACGAATAATCGACTTTTTCGGGTGTATCGGTCATGGATATGGCTATCGTCTCGTCGCGCGGGTCTTCGCGCATGCGGGGGAATATCTGTCATCTGCACCGGCGATGACGGCGGGGGCGCTGTCAGGAACGCCCGAAATCCCGGACCTTCCGGCCTCGCTCAGAGCGCGCGGAAGGCCGGGCCACTAATTCGCAGGGCGATGGTCGGCCGGTGGAGCATCATGCGCGCGGTCTTACGGCCTTTTGGGCGTTTTGAAAAGACGGCAAGCATCGCAATCGACCGTCCCGCCGCGCGAATGCCCGCTAGCCGGCCGCGTTCCAGACGACCAGCCTCGCCTCGGGCGCCGCGCGAACGAGCACCCCGGACATGTGCTCGCGCATCTCGCGGCGGAAACGGGAGGCCTTGCGCGCACCCCAGACACCGGCGAACAGTGCGCCCGTCGCCTCGTTCCTGAAGATCGTCGCGCCGCCGAAGGCCGAGGAAAGTCCATCCGCGTCAAAGGCCCCGCCGCCGCCATAGACGGCCACGACCGCTTCCAGCGGCGCTATGCTCACGACAGTATCGCCCGAAGGCGCAAAACCCTCGGAGCGGAAGAGGTAGATGGGGCAAGGCGTATCCGTCATCACGGGCCTAGAAACAGAGGCGCTGGTCGATGGGCCCGAGCGGCCGCACGCCGGACAGCAGCGTCCGCGCCTCCTCCTCGTCGCGCTTCATCTGCACGACGAGCGCATCAAGGCCGTCGAATTTCAGCTCGTCGCGCAGGTGGCCGAAGAAGGAGACGGCGGAGACCTCGCCATAGAGGTCGCCGGAGAAGTCGAAGAGGAAGGTTTCGAGCAGCGGCGCGCCGTTCGCATCGACGGTCGGGCGGCGGCCGTAGCTGGCGACGCCGTCGTGGAGGCTGCCGTCGGGGCGGCGGAATCGCACGGCGTAGATGCCGTTGCGCAGCTCCACTTCCGGCGGAAGCTGCATGTTGGCGGTGGGGTAGCCCAGCGTGCGGCCGAGCTGCTTGCCGCCGATCACCTCGGCCTCGACCGTATAGCGGTAGCCGAGCTGGCCGGCTGCTTCCGCGACCTCCCCCTCGCCCAGCAGCGCGCGGATGAAGCTGGAGGAGATGACCGAGGCGTTCTCGTCGCGGAAGGCATCGACCAGCGTGACGCCGAAGCCGTTCTCCTCGCCGGCCGCCATCAGGAAGGCCGGTCCACCCTCCCGGCCCTTGCCGAAATGGAAGTCGAAGCCGGTGACGACCTCGGAGGCATGCAGCCAGTCGAGCAGCACGGCGCGGATGAAATCATGCGCCGACATTTCCGAAAAGCCGGTGTCGAAGGGATATTCGATGACGGCGGCAAAGCCCATGCCTTCGAGGATGCGCGCCTTCAGCGGGGCGGGCGTTAGGCGGAAGACGGGGCGCTCCGGGCGGAAGACCGTGCGCGGATGGGGCTCGAAGGTGAGGACGAGCGCGGGGATGCCGCGCGCGGCCGCGATGTCGAGCGCCCGCTGGAGAACCGCCCGGTGGCCGCGATGCACGCCGTCGAAATTGCCGATGGCGATGACGCCGCCGCGCAGGTGCTCCGGCAGCGGCTCCCTGGTCTCGTTCCTGTGAAATACCGTCATGACGACCGTCTCCGTCCCGTCACTGCAACCGGGGCATCCACCATTTCGGGTGGGCATTCTCGCGGGAAAGGAATGCGGCGAGCCTGCCCTCGTCCGTCACGCCGCCCTCGACATAATGCTGGGCATGGATGCCGCCAGAAATGTAAAGGACGTCGAGACCGTAGCCCTCGGCGCCGCGCACGTCCGTCGGTATGCCGTCGCCGATGGCGATCACGCGGGACATGTCGAAATCGCCGCGCACCGCGCGCGCCTCGGCCAGCGACTTCTCGTAGATCGGCCGGTGCGGCTTGCCGGCGATGCGGGTCGCGCCACCGAGTTCTTCATAAAGCTGCGCGAGTGCGCCGGCGCAGACGATGAGCTTGTGGCCGCGCTCGACGACGAGGTCCGGATTGGCGCAGATGAAGGGCAGCTTGCGCGCGGCAAGCTTCGAAAGCTCCGCGCGATAATCCTCGGCGGCCTCCACCTCGTCGTCGCGCAGACCCGCGCAGACGATGGCGGCCGCCTCTTCCAGCCCGGCCGGCTCGACATGCAGCCCGTCCAGCAGCGGCATGTCCTTGTCGGCGCCGATGAAATAGATCTTCTCGGGGCCTTCGGCGATGAGGGCGCGGGTGACATCGCCCGAGGTGACGATGCGGTCATAGGCCTCGTCCAGCACGCCCAGCCCGCGGATCTGCACCTTCACGCCCGGATGCGGGCGCGGCGAATTGGTGATGAGCACGACCGTCAGGCCGGCGGCGCGGGCCTCGGCCAGCGCCTCGGAGGCGTAGGAGAAGGCCTCGACGCCATTGTGCAGGACGCCCCAGACGTCGCAGAGCACCACGTCGTATTGCGAGGCGATGTCGCGGAAGGATTGGATGCGTTGAGCCATCAGGGTTTTCCATGTCGAGGTCGAGCCCGGCTGACATTGCAAAGCGACGCCAAGAAAACAAGCCTCTTCCCGCAATTTTGCCCCATCCACAGGGAAACGGACGAAATTTCATATACCTGCCTTGATGACATGCGAAAGCGCTCCCATCTGCCGGCTGCGGTAACCATTCCGGCCGAAATAAATTCACGGCGTCGTTCTTGACTCAAAACCCGCCGCCGCCTATCTCGGCATCGCTAGCACTCCTGAACGGTGAGTGCTAACATCAATCCATCGGATCCGTTTCGTGATCCGCAATGTCATTCGATCGAGGGATAAGACAATGGCAAGCACCACCTTCCGCCCGCTTCACGATCGCGTCGTCGTTCGTCGCGTCGAGTCCGAAGCAAAGACCAAGGGCGGGATCATCATTCCGGACACCGCCAAGGAAAAGCCGCAGGAAGGCGAAGTCGTCGCCGTCGGCTCCGGCGCCCGTGACGAATCCGGCAAGGTCGTCGCGCTCGACGTCAAGGCTGGCGACCGCGTCCTGTTCGGCAAGTGGTCGGGCACCGAAGTCAAGCTCGACGGCGAAGACCTTCTGATCATGAAGGAAGCCGACATCATGGGCATCATCGGCTGATCCGCCGGTAATCCCTTCCAGAATTTGCTGACACCTCTTTAGGAGTTCTCACAATGGCAGCCAAAGAAGTAAAGTTCGGCCGCAGCGCGCGCGAAAAGATGCTGCGTGGCGTCGACGTCCTCGCAGACGCCGTGAAGGTCACGCTCGGCCCGAAGGGCCGTAACGTCGTCATCGACAAGTCCTTCGGCGCTCCGCGCATCACCAAGGACGGCGTTTCCGTCGCCAAGGAAATCGAACTGGAAGACAAGTTCGAGAACATGGGCGCCCAGCTCGTCCGTGAAGTCGCTTCCAAGACCAACGACATCGCCGGCGACGGCACGACGACCGCCACGGTTCTCGCCCAGGCCATCGTTCGCGAAGGCGCCAAGGCCGTTGCCGCCGGCATGAACCCGATGGACCTGAAGCGCGGCATCGACCTCGCCGTCGCAGAAGTCGTCAAGGATCTCCAGGCCAAGGCCAAGAAGATCAACACGTCGGAAGAAGTCGCGCAGGTCGGCACGATCTCGGCCAACGGCGAGCGCCAGATCGGCCTCGACATTGCCGAAGCCATGCAGAAGGTCGGCAACGAAGGCGTCATCACGGTTGAAGAAGCCAAGACCGCCGAAACCGAACTCGAAGTCGTCGAAGGCATGCAGTTCGACCGCGGCTACCTGTCGCCCTACTTCGTGACCAACCCGGAAAAGATGGTCGCGGACCTCGAAGACGCCTACATTCTCCTGCACGAGAAGAAGCTCTCGAACCTCCAGGCCATGCTCCCGGTTCTCGAAGCCGTCGTCCAGACCGGCAAGCCGCTGGTCATCGTCGCTGAAGACGTCGAAGGCGAAGCCCTCGCTACGCTCGTCGTCAACAAGCTGCGTGGCGGCCTCAAGATCGCTGCCGTCAAGGCTCCGGGCTTCGGCGACCGCCGCAAGGCCATGCTCGAAGACATCGCCATCCTGACGGGCGGCACGGTGATCTCCGAAGACCTCGGCATCAAGCTCGAAAACGTCACGCTCGACATGCTCGGCCGTGCGAAGAAGGTTTCGATCTCCAAGGAAAACACGACGATCGTCGACGGTGCCGGCCAGAAGGCCGAAATCGAAGGCCGCGTCGCACAGATCAAGGCCCAGATCGAGGAAACCACCTCCGACTACGACCGCGAGAAGCTGCAGGAACGCCTTGCCAAGCTCGCCGGCGGCGTTGCCGTCATCCGCGTCGGCGGCTCGACGGAAGTCGAAGTGAAGGAAAAGAAGGACCGCATCGACGACGCCCTCAACGCGACGCGCGCTGCCGTTCAGGAAGGCATCGTACCGGGCGGCGGCGTAGCCCTGCTCCGTTCTTCCACGAAGATCGCCGTCAAGGGCGAGAACGACGACCAGGAAGCCGGCGTCAACATCATCCGCCGCGCCCTCCAGTCGCTCGTTCGCCAGATCGCGGACAATGCAGGTGACGAAGCTTCCATCGTCGTCGGCAAGATCCTTGAGAAGAACGAAGACAACTACGGCTACAACGCCCAGACCGGCGAATACGGCGACCTGATCGCCCTCGGCATCGTCGACCCGGTCAAGGTTGTCCGCACTGCCCTGCAGAACGCCGCTTCGGTTGCCTCGCTGCTGATCACGACGGAAGCCATGATCGCCGAACTGCCGAAGAAGGACGCTCCGGCTATGCCAGGCGGCATGGGCGGAATGGGCGGAATGGACATGATGTGATAGGCGACAGCCTTCACATCTGAGCCAAACCGGTTCAGTTCGGAAAGGGCGGTCTTCGGGCCGCCCTTTTTGCTTGCGGGTTGTTTGCGAAGAAATTTTCCAACCGTGCAATAATTGACAAAAAAGCCGTTGATGGTAGCAAAAAACTAACTATAACAACGCTCCAAGTGAACTTTAAAGATTCACCCGGGGTTCAGGTGCTGGTTTTCGACACGACCGGTCGGCTGTGCTGCCAGGATTCCCTCATTCCCATGAAGCCGCTGCAAGCTCTGGAGGGAGCCAGCCGCGGTTTTCGCGCGTACGTCCGATCCGAAGATCGCAGGATCCGGGCGCAGTTCAGTACATGAGAAAGTGGTTCGGCGGCTTCGAGAAGGAATGTCAGCCGGATTTTTCGTTTTTCAACATGTCGCGCTCGGGGGCGGACGTGCGGATAAAATTCGAGCAACTGCCGTGGGGTCGTAGGTGTTCAAGATAATCAAGACCGATCTCTCGTCTCCTTTCCTGCCGGGTTCGATGGATCTCGACGAGGCGGACAACGAGCTGCTGACGCAATATTGCGTGACGGAGCGCTGGACCGGCGACCTTTCCAACGGCCTCTTCATGCTCGGCGAAAAGGCCGCGCAGGCGCATGGCCTGCCGCTGCGCCCCTGCGGGCTGCTCAACCTCATCCGCTGCTACGAGCCGCTCGACCGCACGCGCGTCCTGGAGCTTTTCGAGCAGGCCGCGGCCTCCTCGTCGTCCTTCTGCTTCTCCACCACGATCCATGTCGACGGCGCGCCGCGCCAGCCGGTGTTCTGCGTCGGGGAATCGACGGGCCTGGAGGAGAAATACGCCGGCAGCATCATCGGCGTCTTCATCTTCCCCCGTTTCCAGATCGACCTTGCCGGCCGCCGCTTCCGGCGGCAGTAGGCGGGGCCAATAGGGCCTACTGCATCAGGCGGCTTCGCTGGCCGTTGCGCCGGGGCGGATGCGCTCGACCGGAACCGGGCGGCCAAGGAAATAGCCCTGCGCCTCGTCGCACCCTTCGCTGAGCAGGATGTCGAGCTGGCTGCGCGTCTCCACGCCCTCCGCCAGCACCGGCACGCGCAGCGTCTGCCCGAGCGCGAGGATGGCGCGGATGATGGCCTTTGCCTCGGGGCTCGCCTCCACCTCGCTCATGAAGCTGCGGTCGAGCTTGATCTTGTCGAAGGGGAAGGCGCGCAGCGTTTCGAGCGAGGAATAGCCCGTGCCGAAATCGTCGATGGCGATGGTGACGCCGAGAGCCTTGATGCGGCGCAGCGTGTTGAGGGCGCGCTCCTTGTCGCCGATGATGGTCGACTCGGTGATCTCCAGCTCCAGGCGATGCGGGCTGAGGCCCGTTTCCTGCAGGACCCGCTGCACGAGATCGGCCACGTCCGCATTGCCGAGCTGGACCGGCGACAGGTTGACCGCGATCTTGTGCTCGCTGTTCCAGGTCGCGGCCTCGCGGCATGCCTCGCGCAGCACCCATTCGCCGACCGGCAGGATGGCGCCGCATTCCTCCGCGATCGGGATGAACTCGCTAGGCGGGATGGTGCCGCGCACGGGATGGTGCCAGCGCAGCAGCACCTCGTAGCCCAGCGTCTCGCCGGAACTCACCGCCTTCTGCACCTGGTAGTGAAGCTGCAGCTCATCGCGCTCGACGGCCTGCCACAGATCGTTGGCGATCAGGCGGCGGCTGCGGGCGGCCTCGTCCATCGACACCTCGTAGAAGCAGACGGTCTCCGTCAGCGCGTCCTTGGCGCGGTACATGGCAAGGTCGGCATTGTTGAGCAGGGCCTCGATATTGTCGGCGTCCTGCGGATAGATGGCGACGCCGAGGCTCGCGCCCGGCTTGATGTCGTAGCCGTCGATGCGGATGTCCTCGGTGAGGCAGGTTTCGAGGCGCTGGAGGAAATCGGTGAGGTCCGACATGTCCTCGAACCGCTTGGCGGCGGCAAATTCGTCGCCGCCGAAGCGGGCCACCGTCTCGTCGGCCGCAAGGCAGGCCTGCATGCGCCGCGAGAGCGTTACCAGAACCTCGTCGCCCGCCGCATGGCCGCGCGTGTCGTTGATTTCCTTGAACTTGTCGAGATCGATGCCGATGGCGGCGACCTTGCCGCCGGACCGCCTGGCGGAATCGAGATCGGCCTCGAGCCTATTGTTGAAGCTCGCGCGGTTCGGCAGGCCCGTCAGCCCGTCATGGCGGGCGAGGAAGGAGATCTGCTCCTCGGAGCGCAGGCGGTCGGAAATGTCCTCGTAGGTCACGACCCAGCCGCCGTCGGGCAGCGCGCGATAGCGGATCTGCACGGACGCGCCGGTCGACAGCTTCTCGACGAGGCAGCCTCCCCCGTCGGTGTGGATGACGGCGCGGTGGCGGGCATAGATATCACGCGCCTTCGGCTGCCATATCTCCGGGTCGCCATAGGCGTCGGCAAGGCCGCGCTCGATGATGGAGCGGAAGGTCACGCCGGGGCGGATACGGTCGTCGGCGATGCGGAACACCTCGCCGTACCGCTTGTTGGCGAGCAGCAGGCGCTCATCCTTGTCGAACAGGCACAGACCCTGCGACATGTTCTCCAGTGCGAGGTCGAGGTTCTTCGTCACCTCGGCCAGCCGGTCGGCATTGGCCTTTTCCTCGGTGATGTCCTTGGTGATCTTGGCATAGCCGACGAGCGCGCCGGCGGAATCGTGGATCGGATCGAGCACGACATTCGCCCAGAAGCGCGAGCCGTCCTTTCGGTAGCGCCAGCCCTCGTTCTCGTACTGGCCTTCCTCGCGGGCGATCCGCAGTGCCCGCTCCGGCAGGCCCGCCGCGCGGTCTTCCTCGCCGTAGAACTGCGAGAAGTGCCGGCCGACGATCTCCTGCGCCTTGTAGCCCTTGTGGCGCTCGGCGCCCTCGTTCCAGTTGGCGACGCGGCCTTCCGGATCGAGCATGCAGATGGCGTAATCCTTGACGCCCTGCACGAGCATGGCGAACTGGCGGGTGCTTTCCGTCGCGGTCAGCTCGGCCTGGCGGGCGAAGACGGCGGCCGTAAGACCGGTGAAGAGCAGCGAGAAAGCCACTACCGCGATCAGCGGCACCATCAGGCCCGTCGAGATCAGCGTGTCGTCGCTCACCGGCACCAGGCCCGGCTGGAACGTCACCGCCGTCATGGCGGTGAAATGCAGCGCCACCACGCCGAGCGCCATCAGCACGGTCGCCAGAGCCCGGTCGCGCACGCGCTGCTGCGGGCGCATGCAGACGAGAAGCGCCAGCGCGCCGAAAAGGCCGGCGCAGACGACCGAGGCGGCGACATAGACTGCGTCCCAGCCGAGCGTGCCCGGCAGTTCCACCGCGCTCATACCGATATAATGCATGGAGGTGATGCCCGCGCCGAGCAGCAGGCCGCCGGCGATGACGGCGCCGCGGCCCGCGACATAGGTGGCGAGCGCAAGGCCCGCGGTCGTGACGACGATGGCAACGCCGAGCGAAACCAGCGTCAGCTTCATGTCGTAGCCGATGACCATGCCGGGATCGTAGGCGAGCATCGCGATGAAATGGGTCGCCCATATGCCGAAGCCGCTCGACGTGCCCGCCGCGCCCAGCCACAGATTGCGTGCCCTGCCTTCGGCGACCCAGGCCCTCTGCGTCAGCGTGACCGCGACATAGCAGGAGAGGAAGCAGATGGATGCGGCCAGCACGACGAGACGAAGATCGTGCTCGCCGACGATGCAGTTGAGAATGCGCAGCATGGAGACACCAGGCGGGAGGGCAAGATGGCACCCACAGAGCCCGGCAACCCTAAAAACTTGGTGAATCGCCCCGCATCGAAACGGGCCCGCGCAGGCCCCGCGCCCATTCGTGCTTAACAAATGTCAAAATGACACAATCGCGCGGTTCATCGCGGCAGCTCCGCTCAACCCTGGACTTTCAGAGCGTCAGGGCCTTGAGGTCCGCGGCGGGATCTTCGAGCGCCGCCCTGTCCGGCGTGCGGCCCATCTCGATGAGCTTCTTGCCGACGACATAGGCCTTCGCATCGTTGACGGCGTCGACCGCGATCAGCCTGCCGTCGCGGAAGTACCAGATGGAGACGCTGCCCTCGCGCTGGCCCGGCCGCACGAAGGTATCGTCGAAGCCCATGCAGAAGCCGGCGATCTGCAGCTTCACATCGTACTGGTCGGACCAGAACCACGGCTTCGGCACATAGGGCGCATCGCCGCCGGCGATGACGGCTGCGGCGGCCTCCGCCTGATCGACGGCGTTCTGAACGGATTCCAGCCGCACGCGATTGCCTTCGAAGGGAAGGACGGCGCAGTCGCCCATGGCGAAGATCGCGGGATCGGAAGTGCGGGCATGGGCATCGACGACGATGCCGTTCGCGACCTCCAGCCCGGCATCGCGGGCGAGCCGATCGTTGGCCGCCACGCCGATGCCGGCGATCACCACGTCCACCGGCAGAACGAAGCCGTCGGTCAGTTCCGCGCCGGTGACGCGGCCGTTTTCGCCGAGAAGGCGGACGAGGCCGGTCTTCTCGCGCACATCGACACCGCGGGCCGTATGGATCGCCTTGAGGATCGTCGCCGTCGCGGGCGATGCCACGCGGGCGAGGATGCGGTCGGCCATCTCGATGACGGTGACATGCAGCCCCCTGCCCCGCGCGACCGCCGCCGCCTCGAGGCCGATATAGCCGCCGCCGACGACGAGCGCCCGGCGGCCTTCCTGCATTTCGAGGCCGAGGCGGTCGGCATCGCGATAGTCGCGCACGGTGAAGACGCCGTCGAGGTCGCCGCCGATCTCGGCCGGCAGGCGGCGGGGCGTCGCGCCGGTGGCGAGCGCCAGGAATTCATAATCAAGCGTCGAGCCGTCGCTGAGCGTCACGCGCTTCGACGCGCGGTCGATGGCGGTGACCTCCGTCGACAGGCGAAGGTCGACGCCGTTGTCCGGGTACCAGCTTTCCGGGCGGAACATCAGGCGCGAGAGGTCTGCCTCGCCGAGCAGGTATTTCTTGGAAAGCGGGGGGCGCTGGTAGGGGTGGCTCGCCTCGGCGGCGACGATGGTGATCGGCCGCTCGTCCTTCAATGCGCGCAATTTGGCAACCAGGGCAAATGCGGCCTGGCCGCCGCCCGCTACAACCAGTCTTCCCGTCACGATATTTCCGTCCGTCCTTGTTTTCACCGAGACGTAACCCGCCCGGCCACGCGGCGTCAACGTGCCGCTACCGTGCTCGGGCGGGTCGCGCCGGCATCAGGGCTTCGCGGGAATTTCCAGGCCCTTCTGCGCCGCCGGGCGGGCAAGGCAGCGCTCCAGCCAGGCCATGACGGCGGGGAAGCCCGCATAATCCAGCACCTCGCGCCCGCCATAGAAGACATCCGCGCCCCGCACCCACGGGAAGGTGGCGATATCGGCGATGGTGTATTCGTCGCCCATGATCCATTGCCGGTCCTTCAGGCGCTCTTCCAGCACGGACAAAAGGCGCTTCGATTCGTCCCGGTAGCGCTCCATCGGATAGGTATTGTTGGCGACCTTGTCGGCGGCGAACTTGTAGAAATGGCCGAACTGGCCGAACATCGGCCCGATACCGCCCATCTGGAACATCACCCAGCACAGGGTCTCGTATCGCGCGGCGGGATCTGCGGGAATGAGCTTTCCGGTCTTCTCCGCGAGATAGACGAGGATCGCGCCGGATTCGAAGAGGCCGATCGGCTTGCCGTCCGGCCCGTCCGGATCGATGATCGCGGGAATGCGGCCGTTCGGGTTGAGCGACACGAATTCCGGCGACTTCTGCTCGTTGCCGCCGAAATCGACGCGGTGCGGCTCATAGGCAAGGCCGAGCTCTTCCAGCGCGATCGACACCTTCACTCCATTCGGCGTCGGCAGCGAATAGAGCTGGATGATATCGGGATTCCTGGCTGGCCATTTTTTCGTGATGGGAAAGGACGACAGGTCGGACATGGGAACTCCTTGCGGGTGGGAGTTCATAGATAGGGCAGGTCGCCGGGCGATGTCAGGGTGGCGTGGCGGGAAATTTCTGAAGGATGCGGATGCTGCCCCTCATCCGGCCTGCCGGCCACCTTCTCTCCGCAAGCCGGGCGAAGGAGACGGGCCGGACCGATTTGCCGTCCCTCGACGTGTTTCCGTCACGCCCTGTCGGGACGGGAAGGAAAACGGTGCGGCATACCCCTTCTCCCCGCTTGCGGGGAGAAGGTCGCGGCAGCGGGATGAGGGGCAAATCCCGTCCTACAGCGCCCCGCGCACCCGCTCGATGATCTCCGCCACAACAGCATCGCCCTCGTGCTCCGGCTTGCGCGCACGCACGAGGCAGGCTTCCGATTTGAGGATCACGCCGTCGGAGAGTATCTTCAGGTGATTGGCGACAAGCGTCGAGCCGGTCGAGGTGATGTCGACGATGATGTCGGCCGAGCCGGAGGCCGGCGCGCCTTCCGTGGCGCCGAGGCTTTCGACGATGCGGTAGAGCTGGATGCCATGGTTGCCGGAGAAGAACTGCTGCGTCAGCCGCCAGTATTTCGTGGCGATGGTCAGGCGCCGGCCGTGGCGGGCGCGGAAATCCGTGGCGACGTCGCCGAGATCGGCCATGGTGTCGACGTCGAGCCAGATCTCCGGCACGGCGACCACGACATCGGCATGGCCGAAGCCGAGGCGGGCGCAGAACTCGACGCGGGCATCGGCCTCCGCCAGTCCCTCGCGCACGAGGTCCTCGCCGGTCACGCCGAAATCGACGGTGCCGTTGGCGATCTCGCGGGAGATCTCGGAGGCGGAGAGGAAGGCGATCTCGATATCGTCGCGACCCTCGACGCGGCCGCGATAGGAGCGGTCGTTGCCGACGGCGGCGACGGTGAAGCCGGCGCGGGCGAGGACGGCGGAGCTGTCCTCCTTCATGCGGCCCTTGGAGGGAAGACCGATGGTGATGGTCATGCGGCGGCCCCCCCGGCGCTTGCGATACGGTCGAGCCAGAGCGAGAAGCCGACGGCCGGGATGCGCTCCTTCGCGCCGAGCAGCGTCAGCAGCCGGTCGAACCGGCCGCCGCCGACGAGCACCGATGTCTCGCCGGCCGGCGTGATCTCGAAGACGAGGCCGGTATAATAATCGAGCGGACGGCCGAAGGCGGCGCGGTAGGTGATCGTCGCCGGATCGACGCCTGCCGCGCGCAGCGCCGTAACGCGGGCGTCGAAGCGCTCCAGCGCCGCGCCGAGCGAAAGGCGGGCCTTGTCCGCGAAGGCGGCGAGCGCCTGCGGGGCCTCGGCAAGGCTCAGCTCCAGCGCCAGGAATTCCTTGAGCAGCGCCAGCGTGCGGCTGTCGAGCCGCGTGCTCGCCAGCTCGCGCTTCTCGCGCAGGCGGCGGGCGATGTCGGCGGGGCCGCGGCTGGCATTGGTGGAATAGCCGGTCGCCTCCATCGTCGCATCGATATGAGCGATCAGCTTTGCCTCGTCGTCGAGGATGCCGAGGCGGGCAAGGCGCTCGACCTCCGGGCCGAAGACGCCGGACGGGGCGGGATCGGACAGGTCGGCGATCAGCTTCTGCAATTGCGCCGGATTGCCGAAGGCGTGGATGAGGCGCTTCTGCCAGCCCGCCGGCAGGCCGCAGGCGGCGACGACCGCCTCGAATATCGCCTGGTCACCGAGCGTCACGGAGAGCGCCATGCCGGGAAGCCGGTTGCCGATGACATGGAGTGCATCGCGCACGATGCGCGCATCAGCACGGGCGATATCCGGCTCGCCGAGGTCTTCGATGCCGGCCTGGTAGAATTCGTTCGCGCCGTCGCGGCGCTGGCGGAAGACCTCGCCGAGATAGGAATAGCGCCGCGGCGTGCCCGTCGCCGTCTCGATGTGGCGAAGGCAGACGGGAATGGTGAATTCGGGACGCAGGCACAGGCTCTTGCCGGTCTCGCTCTCGGTCATGAAGATGCGGCGGCGCAAATCCTCGCCCGCCATGTCGAGGAAGGGTTCGGCCGGCTGGATGACCGGCGTGTCGACGCGCTGCGTGCCGAGCCCTTCGAGGTCGGCGACGAGATCGGGCGCGAAGGCGGGAAGGTTCGTCAGGGGCATGGGAAGCGCTCCGGGCGCGGGGCGGCAAGTCCCCCATTGCCTGCCGGCATCTCCCCCACGAGGGGGGAGAAAGATAAAGGCTTGCTCACCGTCTCAAATCGAATTCGTAGGGTGCGGCACGGTAAGCCCCTCCCCCTTGCGGGGAGGGGTTGGGGAGGGGTCTTCCACACGCCCGTCACCCCCGCCGCGCCCGGTCTTCGGCCTGCGCGTCGAGGATTTCGCGGACCTTCGCGACCAGCTCGGCCTCCGGCACGGAAACCTGCGCGACGCGCGCCTCGCGCCAGGCGATGTTGTCCTCGATCTCGCCGGAAAGGCGCTTGCCCTCGATCAGGTCCTTGATCTGCACGAGGCCTTCCGCGCGCTCGTCGCCGCCCTGGATGATGGCGACCGGCGCGCCGCGGCGGTCGGCATATTTGAGCTGGTTGCCGAACTTCTTCCAGTTGCCCTGGTACATCTCGGCGCGGATGCCGGCCGCGCGCAGGTCCTGCGTGAAGCGCTGGTAGCGGCCCATGCTCTCGATGTCGCCGTCCATGACGGTGACGAGGACGGGCGCGACCACCTCGTCCTGGCCGAGCTTGCCGAGGTTCTTCAGCGCCGTCATCAGGCGGGAGACGCCGATGGAAAAGCCCGTCGCCGGCACCGGCTGGCCCATGAAGCGGGAGACGAGGCCGTCATAGCGGCCGCCACCGCCGACCGAGCCGAAGACGACCTTCTCGCCCTTCTCATTGGTGACGGCGAACTGCAATTCGGCCTCGAAGACGGGGCCGGTGTAATATTCGAGGCCGCGCACGACCGACGGGTCGATCTTGATGCGATCCGGGCCGTAGCCGGCCGAGGTGACGAGATGGCCGATCTGGTTCAGCTCGTCGACGCCTTCGGCACCCTTCGCGGTGCCCTCGACGAGTTTGGCAAGGTCCGCCGCGCTTTCCGCATAGTCCTTGATGCCGACGAAGAAGAGCACCTTGTCGATCTGCCCCACATCGAGGCCGGCGCCCTTGGTGAAGTCGCCGGATTCGTCCTTGCGGCCTTCACCGAGCAGGAGCCTGACGCCTTCCGGGCCGAACTTGTCGAGCTTGTCGATGGCGCGCAGCACGGTGAGGCGCTGGCCGACCTTGTCCTCGCCGCCGAGGCCGATCGCCTCCAGCACGCCGTCGAGGACCTTGCGGTTGTTGACGCGGATGACGTAGTCGCCGCGGGCGATGCCGAGCGCTTCCATCGTGTCCGACATCATCATGCACATCTCGGCATCGGCCTGCACGCCGGCCGCGCCGACCGTGTCGGCATCGAACTGCATGAACTGGCGGAAGCGGCCCGGACCCGGCTTCTCGTTGCGGAAGACGTAGCCCGCGCGATAGGTGCGGTAGGGAAGCTGGATCTCGTTGAAATTCTCCGCGACATGGCGGGCGAGCGGCGCCGTCAGGTCGTAGCGAAGGCTCATCCACTGGTCGTCGTCGTCCTGCAGCGAGAAGACGCCCTCGTTCGGACGGTCGCTGTCGGGCAGGAACTTGCCGAGCGCGTCGGTATATTCGAAGAGCGGCGTTTCGACCGGGTCGAAGCCGTAATGCTCGTAGACCTCGCGGATCTTCGCCGTCATCTCGTTTACGGCGCGGATGTCCGCGGCGTCACGGTCGACGAAGCCGCGCGGCAGGCGGGCTTTCAGCTTCTGGGGCTTTTTCTGCTTTTCGCTCATCGGGATACCCGAAATTCCGTATTTCCGTTGCGGTTTCCCTAGCGGATTGAAGGGGCAGCGGCAAGGGCGCAGGTGCGCGCAGCAGGGCAGGAGGGGCATCCTTATACGCACCCCTTTTCTTTTGCGCGGCGTGCGCCTATCTCTCCTGCCATGAGACAGGTCCTCTTCGTCCTCGCCATTCTGGGCGCCGTGCTTTCCGGCTGGGTGCCTGCGGTCGCCGCGACGATGACGGCCGCGCAGCCGGCCGGCATGCACGCCATGCACCACATGGCCGGCGAGAATGGCGGCGGCGAGCACGGCAAGACGAAACCTTCCGCGCATCCTGTCGCCTGTTCGGCCTGTTTCGCCATCGAGGCCGCCCGGCTGGAGCCGATCGGCCGCAGCCTCGACATTTCGAGCCGCGTTTCCGCCGCCACGCCGCAACTGGCCGGCCTTGCGCTTCCCCCGCTCGATCCCCCTCCCCGGTCCTGACGACGCCTGATTGCGTTCCGGGGTGCCCGCGCCCCGGCCATCAACCGTATTCAGAACTGGAAATCCTCATGAACGCAAAGAACATGCTTCTCGGCGCGGCCCTCGCGCTCACCTTCACCATGCCCGCAATCGCCCAGGATGCCGCCGATCATTCCGGCCATCAGGGCATGACGATGGGCGAGACCACAGGCGACCAGAGCGCCTCCACCAAGGCCTTCGTCGACGCCAATGCGAAGATGCACAAGGGCATGGAGATCGAATTCACCGGCAATGCCGATGTCGATTTCGTGCGCGGGATGATCGCCCACCACCAGGGCGCCATCGACATGGCCAAGGTCGAGCTGGAGCACGGCAAGGACCCGGCCATCCGCAAGCTCGCGGAAGACATCGTCAGCGCCCAGGAGGGTGAGATCAAGATGATGGAAGAGTGGCTGGCCAAGAACGCCAAGTAAGCCAATAGGGAGGCCCGCCGCAAGGCGGGCCTTTTCCGCAAAGGCAGTCGTGGACCTTCGGGGCAGGCCGGGATGAGGCCGGAAGGCGCGGACCGCCCTGCGGCACGGCATGCGGAGCCGCCCGAGGGCGCCCGTTCCGTCCTGCGCGCCCATCGTCGCGCCTGGCCCGAAGGCCCACGCCGCATGGCGTGACCGCCATGCAAGCCCTTCAAACAGATCGTCCGCCGGTCTTGGCCGTTACTTGCCCGCCGGCTGCCGCTGGGCGGACGCCTCGACCAGCGAGGCCGCGATGACGCGGGCCATCATGAGGCTGGTTTCCCGGATGTCGGTGTTGCTGCCGCTGCGTGCGGAGCGGATGAGACGAAAGCCCTCGCGGAGCATGATCTCCTGCGCCTTGTCGCAGGCCCATAGCTCAAGTCGAGAATCATCGAATGCAGGTGCGTTTGGCGACATGTTTCCCCTCATGCCAAATCATTCAGCACAAAGCGGCGCGCCACGACTACGCACGTGCGAATCGACCCAGAACTTCCGATGTATGATTGTGCCGCTCAACCTTAAGCTACATGATTCGTTGTAAAATCAAATAGCGTTTTGCCAAAGCAATACGGGATTTATGGCCGTTCGAGCAGATTTCTCTTCTTTTCGACTTCCGCGCGGCAGAAGCAGCCTTCCACATGGTCGTTCACGAGGCCCATCGCCTGCATGAAGGCATAAACGGTCGTCGGGCCGACGAAGGTCCAGCCGCGCTTCTTGAGGTCTTTCGAAAGGCGAACCGAGGTCGGCGACGTCGGATTGGCGGAAAGCGTTTCCCAGTCCATGCGGGCCGGGCGCTCCTCCGGCTTGGGCTCGAAGCCCCAGAAGTAGCGGGCGAGCGTGCCGAACTCGTCGCGCAGCGCCTGCGCCCGGCGGGCATTGTTGATGGTCGAGACGATCTTGCCGCGATGGCGCACGATGCCGGCATCGGCAAGGCAGCGCGCGATATCCGCATCGTCGAAGGTCGCGACCCTGTCGAAATCGAAGCCGGCGAAGGCGGCGCGGAAGCCTTCCCGCTTGCGCAGGATGGTGAGCCAGGAAAGGCCCGACTGGAAACCTTCGAGGCAGATCTTCTCGAACAGGCGGTGGTCGCTGGTGACCGGATGGCCCCACTCCTCGTCGTGATAGCGGCGGTAATCCTCGAGCCCGCCATGCCATGCGCAGCGCGTCCGCCCGTCCTCGCCCACCACCAGCCCGCGTTCCGTCATCGCCGTCTCCGTTTCCTGTTTGTTCACGTTTACCACTTATCAACCACATTTGGAAAGCGGGCAATAACCCTACTCAAAGCTTTATCCGCCTCCTGCAATGCGAATGAACCGGCGTTTACCATTCGCTTCATCCAAGGGTGCAAGCATTTCCGCGAACCGGCGCCATTTCTTTCTTCCGGCGCATCCCGGCGACGATCAGTAGCGAGTACGTCCGATGTTGATACGAGTCCTTCTTGCAGCCACCATCCTGGCCACCACGACCAACGCCTATGCGGGCGACCGCTACACGAGCCGGCCGCCGGTCATCGTCAGCCCCGACCTTGCCGCCCCGTGGCTGATGCAGCTCACCGGCGAGGGCGTGCAGCCCGCCGTCAACAGCCGCCGCATCGTCCAGCGCCAGCGGGTGGAGCAGCGTCGCGTCATCCGGCGCGACGGCGCCCGCGTCGAGCAGGTCGCCGTGACGAGCCGCGCGCAGAACCCGGTCCGCTCGAAGATCGACCCGATGTACCTGCCGCAGCTCGTTTCCTACGACAGCAAGTACAAGGCCGGCACGATCGTCATCGATACCAACAACCGCTTCCTCTATCTCGTGCTCGGCGACGGCAAGGCGCGGCGCTATGGCGTCGGCGTCGGCAAGCCGGGCTTCGAATGGGCCGGCGCGCATACGATCACCCGCAAGGCCGAATGGCCGAGCTGGACCCCGCCGAAGGAGATGATCCAGCGCGAGGCCGCCAAGGGCCATTACCTGCCGGCCTTCATGGAAGGCGGGCCGGCGAACCCGCTCGGCTCGCGCGCCATGTATCTCGGCTCCACGCTCTACCGCATCCACGGCACCAACGCGCCCTGGACGATCGGCTACGGCGTCTCCTCCGGCTGCATCCGCATGCGCAACGAGGATGTCGTCGATCTCTACGAACGGGTGAACGTCGGCACCAAGGTCATCGTGATCTGAAGGCCCGCCTTCCAGCAATCCTCGCGCATGAAGAACATCTCCGGCTGCTCCCGCGGCCGGAGATGTCTGCTTTTCCGGCAACAGATGCCGAAGAAATCCGCCCTCGCAACCGTCTTACTGCCGGCAAGCCGGCTTGCAATCGGTCAAGACTCTCGGCTAGCCTCGCGATATTCAAGGAGTGAGAGGGACTATACCATGCGGAAATACGCATCGATCTTGCTGGCGGCGACGGTTGCTGCCACGGCGATGATGCCGGTCACGCCGGCAGGCGCCTTCCCGGGCGCGCAACCGGGCGACCGGATCGGGCCGGCGTCGACCGTGACGCTCGTCGCGCAGCCCATGAGCAAGAAGCAGGTGGCGCAGAAATACAAGCGCACCAAGGTGCGGTTCGTCACCGACCAGGCGCCGGGCACCGTCATCGTCGATACGAACAACAAGTATCTCTACTACGTCGAGGGCAGGAACCGCGCGACGCGCTACGGCATCGGCGTCGGCCGCGACGGCTTCGGCTGGTCGGGCGTGGTGAAGGTCGGCCGCAAGGCCGAATGGCCCACTTGGACGCCGCCGGCCGAGATGCGCCGCCGCGAGGCCAAGAAGGGCCGCATCCTGCCCGCCGTCCAGCAGGGCGGCGAGGACAACCCGCTCGGCGCCCGCGCTCTCTACCTCTACCAGGGCGGCCGCGACACGATCTTCCGCATCCACGGCACGAACCAGCCCTGGACGATCGGCCAGAACATGTCCTCGGGCTGTATCCGCATGATGAACCAGGACGTGGAGCACCTCTACGCCCGCGCCGACATCGGCACCAAGGTCATCGTGGTCGGCCCCGGCAACAAGCAGGGCGCGATCCAGTACAACGACCGCGGCATCGACTTCCTCGGCACGCTGTTCGGCTTCGGCGGCTGATCCCCGCCGACCGTTGAAGGCAGATGACGATGCCGGCCTTCAGGCCGGCATTTTTCATGTCCAGGACCAAGAGTGAGGCCGGCCTTTCCCCGCCATAGGCTCAGTTAATCGGCATGGCTTTCCTACGCCAGGATAGAGCACGCCATGAGATCAGCGCACACAACCGCCATCTGACCACGAGAATCCCGAAGGCATCTATCGGTCCTGAACGAGATATGCGCGCTTTGAGATCGCCCGATGATATATCCATGCCACCAGAACCAAAGCGGCGGTTCCGGCAAGGATCGGCTGCAGCAGGAAGGACCATCCGGCCCCGGTCAGGATGACGACGAGCGGATCGCCGCCGGCCGGCGGGTGGAGCGTTCCGGTGAACTGCATCAGGGCGATCGCAAGCCCGACGCCGATGCCCATGGCAAAGACGCTATTGCCGATGAAGGTCAGGACCAGCAGGCCAATCAACGCGGAAATCACATGGCCGCCGATGACGTTGCGAGGGCGAGCGAGCGGACTTTGCGGCAAGGCGAACAAAAGCACGCAACTCGCGCCGAACGGCGCGATCAACAACAGTTGGCCGAGGCTTTCGGTCAGCGCGGCAAGCAACCAGATGGCTCCGGCGCCGCCGAGACCCGACACGAGCGCCGGAAAGGCATTCTTCCGGACATAGAGGACAAGCGCATCCGCCGCCGAGACTGGGCGGGCAACATCGGCATTCGAGGACATGAGATTTCGCTCCCGACAAAGACGGCCCGCGCGAGACCATTCGCGCGGGCCGGATCGGTTAGTTGTTCTTCTTGAACTTGGCGGCTTCTTCCGAACCGCCCGTCGCATTGCCCTTCGAATAGGAATGCGCGCCGACGCCGGCGAGAGCTCCGCCCTGCACGATCAGATATTCGTTGCGGATCGGCCGCCCCTCGAAGAAGCATTCGAGGATTTCACGCGTGCCGGCGGCATAGCGAGCCTGCGCCGAGAGGGAGGTGCCCGAGATATGCGGCGTCATGGCGTTGTTCGGGGCCGTCCGCCAGGGATGATCCTTGGGAGCCGGCTGCGGGAACCAGACATCGCCGCCATAACCGGCCAGTTGACCGCTTTCCAGGGCCCGCGCGACGGCGTCCCGGTCGCAGAGCTTGCCGCGTGCGGTGTTGACGAGATAGGCACCGCGCTTGAAGAGCTTCAGTGTCTCCTCGTTGATCATGTTCTCCGTCTCGGGATGGAGCGGGCAATTCAGCGTCACGATATCGCAGGCGGGATACATCTCCTCCCGCGTCTCGTGCCAGGTCAGGCCGAGCTCCAGTTCGACCTCGCGCGGCAGACGGTGACGGTCGGTATAGTGGAGATGCATGCCGAACGGCTTCAGGCGGCGCAGCACCGCAAGGCCGATGCGGCCGGCGGCCACCGTGCCGACATGCATGCCTTCGATATCGTAGGAGCGGGCGACGCAGTCGGCGATGTTCCAGCCGCCGTTCACCGCCCATTCGTGCGACGGCGTATAGTTGCGCACGAGGTTGAGGGCGGTCATGACCACATGCTCGGCCACGCTGATGGAGTTGCAGAACGTTACCTCGGCGACGGTGATGCCGCGGTCGATGGCGGCCTGCAGGTCGACATGGTCGGAGCCGATGCCGGCCGTGAGCGCCAGCTTCAGGTTCGGCGCCTTGGCGATGCGTTCGGCCGTCAGATAGGCGGGCCAGAAGGGCTGGGAGATCACGACATCCGCGTCGGCCAGCTCCTTTTCGAACCGGGAATCCGGTCCGTCCTTGTCGGAGGTCACGACGAAGGTGTGACCGTTCGATTCCAGATAGTTTCGCAGGCCGAGCTCTCCGGAAACACAGCCCAGCAGGCTTCCCGGAACGAAGTCGATCGCCTTGGGTGTCGGCAGGGTCTGGCCGTCGGCGTAGCGCTCGATGACCGGCAGGGAATCGCGCGCATAGCCGGTCGGGTAGCCGTCGATGGGATCGTCGTAGAGGACGCACACTACTTTGGCCATGACATTTCCTTTCTGATCTTGAGACAACCGGATACCCTTCCGCGCACATGCAGCGCGCAGGTTCACAGGCCTGTTAAGGCCGGGCGCACCGGCCGGTGGCCGGAGAGTTTCGGGGCTTTCTTCCTGGATGCCTCGGGTTAAGCGAACTGTCTTTCGAGACAAATCCATCTTGCACACCCGCCGGTGTGGCATCCAATGGATGTTTTTTAAGGATTCATAGGCGGCTTCAATGAAGCTGCATTGCAGCAATAGATGAGATCAATGCAGCCCGGATGTCCCGGAAGCGTTGGGCCGCCGGTGTCGGTCCGGTCGTTGACGTGGCAACGGACCGGAACGGTCAGCCGGTAATGCCCGCAAGGCTTCCCACGAGTTCCGCGACCGACCGGTCCTGTCCGCGGCCGCGCCGGCACAAGCCGGCAATGATGCCCGCGATATCGGCGTCGCTCTTGTCCTGGCTGAATTTTGCGATGCAATCGAAGCTCTCTATGCGCACGCGGTAGCCGAGGATGTGGCTTCGAAGACCGGTGAAGAAATCGGGGTCGATCTCGGAAATCCGCCAGCCGTTTTCCCCCTCGGCCTGGCCGACCAGATCGGCGAGATGCGCTGCAAGCTCCACATCGGAAAGAACGGCAAGATGTCCGCGCATCGTCAGCGTCAGATAATCCCATGTCGGCGCCGTCCGGCTCCGGTCGGCATTACTGTTGGGAAACCGCCCCATGTACCAGGCCGGAGAGACATGCGCCGATGGCCCTTGCACGTCCAGCGTCACCGGTATGCCTTCGCCGAGATCAGCCAGGGCGGGATTGATTTTGGCAAGGTGGAATTCGACCGCCTCAAACCCCTCCCTGCCTCCGGCCGCTTTCGACAGGACGAGCGGTGCGTGGGCGACGACCGGCCATTCGGGGCCATTGGCAACGATCGCAGCGAACGGCCAGCGCATGATAACGCGAGCGATCACCGCCGGATCATCCAGTCTGAACTCCTGATAATGCGCCGTCATGCCATGCTTCCCTGCAATGCGGTGATCTCGATCATGTCGGTGCGTGCGAGCTTTTCCGGTTGACAAGCCCGGGCAAATCGCCGCTTCGATGGATCGTTGTATTCTTTAAAATATAGCGATGACAATGCTTCGACCTTTCGAAATCATCCTTTCCCAGGGCAGGATAGGCGATCGCACCGATGGGGCGATACCGGGCGCGGCGGCACTTGCCCGCGCGCTCTCCGACGCCTGCGGGCTGCCGGAAAGAACGCTCGGAACACCCGAGCCGGCGCGCATCGACAATTGGGATCGTGCCCTTCAAGGAGCGGGGCAAACCTTGCGCGACCTCGCCCACGCCGTCGACCGGAGCCTGATCGCCGGTTCCCTGCCGCTCCTCGTGGTCAATACATGCTCGGCAAGCCTTGCGACACTGCCGGCCGCAGCGCGTCATGTCGAAGATCTCATCGTGCTCTGGATCGATGCACATGGCGACTTCAACACACCGGATACGACCGGCTCCGGCTATCTCGGCGGGATGGCGCTCGCGGGCGCAAGCGGCATCTGGGACAGTGGGTACGGCGGTGGCGTCAATCCCGAGAGGACGCTCCTGATCGGAGCGCGCGATATCGATTCCGCGGAATTCGACCTGCTCCAGACGGCGAAGGTACAGATCATATCCCCCGCTGAGATCGACGAAGCGGATATCGCCCGGCGGATCGGGTCCAGCCCTGTCTGGGTGCACATCGACTGGGATGTCCTGGAGCCGGGTTTCGTTCCGGCCGCCTACAGGATCGCGGATGGTCTTCTGCCCGATCAGCTGAAGGCCATTCTGGCCGCGATCCCCCGCTCGCAGATAGCAGGGATCGAGCTCGCGGAGCTGGAATTGCCCGATGATCCACTTGCAGCCGAACGCGCCGCCCGCATGGCCATGGAGACCGTCGCCCCGCTGCTCGGCTGATCTTCGCGCGATCGGTCAGGCCATCGCCTGTTGCGTTTGCGTTGCCGTGCGGCGGTCGAAGACTGATTCGATCCTGCGCTCGATATCGGCTTTCCGGGCGCATTCCTGCAGCGCGAACGCCATCGGGGATTGCGGCAGGCGATCGGCCAGCACCAAGCCGATGGCCTGGTGATGCACAGGTTCGACCATGTCGAGAAGTGCGAGGTCGCTGGTGTCGCCGAAGACGAAGCCGAAGCTATGCGGGACGATCGCACACCAGTGGCCATGACGCAGATGCGATGCGACCCCGAGAAACGAATTGCTGATGACCTTCGGCCTCAGCTCCACGCCGGCGCTTGCGGCGATGCCGTTGAGGATGCGCCGGTTCTGCATATCCTCCGAAAGGAGGCATAGCGGCTGCGCGACGGCTTCGGCCCATGTCACCGTCCCCACCTCGGCCAGTGGATGATCGCTGCGGCAGGCAAAGACGTAGCGCTCATGGTAGAGCGGAAAACGGCTGACATTTTCCAGTGGCTCGTTGTCGAGATAGGTAATCCCGCCGTCGATCTCGAAATTCTCCAGCGATTTTTCGATGGCTCGCGACGACATCGAGCGGATTTCGACCTGGGCCAGGGGATTGCGCTCCTCGAATTGCTCGGTGAGGAACGAAACAGATGGCATGGCCGCGGGAATGACGCCGAGCCGCAGCGTTCCGGTGAGCCCGCCTTTCCGTTTCCCCATGAGATCGTCGTGCAGGCTGTCATAGTCCGCCAGGATCTGCCGGCCCCAGCGCAGGACCTTCTCGCCCTCCGGCGTCAGCGACATGAAACGGTGACCGCGGATGATCAGGGCAAGATCCAGCTCCTCCTCGATCTTGCGGATCGCCTGCGACAGCGTGGGTTGCGTGACGCTGCAGAGCTCGGCCGCGCGCCCGAAATGCTGCTCTTCCGCCAGGACGACGAAAAATCTGAGGTGTCTGATCAGCACGCGCTCTTCTCAATTCGTTATATTTAAGAAAATATAACGACTAGTGGATTTGACTGCGAAGGGAAAGCGCCTTCGCGGAATGGCAGCGCGTGACGGTTTCCGTTCGCGCCGACCTGTCGGAAAGAAAGATGCAGGCGACCTATCCCTGCATCCTCTACAACGACATGCCGAAGATCGATAATCTGAAGCGCCAGTTCCCGGCGAGCTTCCGCACCGAGCCGGTCCTCGTCGCCAAGGTCGGCATCGGCAGATAGAAACTAGGTCAGGACAGGCCGCGCACTCCGCCGCAGAAGAACGAAGACGAGGATGGATGCCAGGCCCAGCGCGCCGGACAGGACGACAGCGCGGGGATACTCGCCATTGAATACGGCGTTGTAGATTTCCAGCGACACGGTGTTCGTCTTGCCGACGATATTGCCGCCCAGCATCAGGGTGATGCCGACCTCGCCCATTGACCGCGCGGTGGCAAGCACGAGCCCGGCGACGATGGCGCCACGGATATTCGGCACGATGACATATAGAAATGTTTCCCATTCCGAACGGCCGAGCGTGCGCGAGGCCTCGCCAAGACTTTTCGATATGCCGGCAATAGCCGCCTCGACCGGCTTCACCACCAGCGGCAGGCCGGCGATCACCGATGCAAGCACGACGCCTTCGACAGTGAAGATGAAGGAAAAGCCGAAGGCCGCATCCAGCCAGGCGCCGAGCGCGCTGCGGCGGCCAAGCAGCAGAAGCAGGAAAAAGCCAAGCGCCAGCGGCGGAAACACCAGCGGCAGGGTGACGAGGATATCCAGCATCGTTCGTCCGGGCCAGCGGGGCTTCGCCAGGGCCCACCCGAGTCCGAGACCGAGCACGAGATGAAAAGCCAAGGTGATCGCGGCAACCTTGAGCGTCAGCGCTGCCGGATAGGCGAGCGCGGGGTCGCTCAGGGCTGACGCGATCGCCTCCACTTCAGAAACCGTAACGGGTCAAGATCGCGCGCGCCGGCCCGGTCTCCAGGAATTTCGCGAACCCGTCCGTTGCGGAAGACGCCTTGTCCGTCTTGCGGATGCCGCAAGAGACTTCGACTGGATCGTAAAGCGATGCATCGACTTCGACATAACCGCCGATCGTATCGCCGGCGCCGATGGCATCGGTAGCATTGACGAAGCCGGCATCGACCTCGCCGCTGGCAATGTAGCTCGTCACCTGCGGCACGGTGGCAACCGCGATCAGCTTCGGATCGACGGCGGCCGTAAGCTTCGCGCGCTCCAGAAACTGCCGCCCGGCCTTGCCGTAGATGGCTTTCGCCTGGTCCGGGATGCCGATCCGCTTGATGCCGTCGCCGGCAATGTCCTCTGCCTTCGCCAGGGAAATATCCTTGCGGTAGGCGACCACGAGCTTGCCGAGGCCGAGCTTCACCATGCGGTCGAACTTGAGGCCGTCGGCATGATGGAGCGTTGCCTTGTCACCACAGACGATGGTGATCTCATCGCTTTCGCGCGCCTGCGCAAGAACCTGGCCGACGTGACCGTAGACCTGCAGAACCTTGTTGCCGCTTTCGGCCTCATAGGCGGCAGCCAGCTCGCTCAACGGCTTGCGAAAACCCGCGCCAGCCGCAAGCGTCGCCTCGTCGGCATGGGCTTGGGAGAGGCCGGCGAACAGCGTTAGACCGGTTGCCAGGATAGAGGCGAATGAGCGATTTTGGGGCATGATCCAATCCATGTTGCGTCGGAAACGAGTGGCGATACTATGGATGTATATGACTGAATACAACGATCAGAACTCCCGCTCGTATCCAGCCGCATCCGACGATGCCGGCGGCTGGGTCGATCTCTCCGTGGAGATGGCGCTCGATGGTCCGGCAGGGCCGTTCGACCTCGATGTCGCGCTGTCGGCGGCAAAGGGCGCCTTCGTGGCTCTTGTGGGTCCGTCAGGAGCCGGCAAGACGACGTTGCTGCGCCTGCTTGCCGGTCTCGCGACGCCGCGTCGTGGCCGAATCCATGTCGGTTCGGCGATCTGGTGCGATACGCAGAACGGGACGGCAGTGCCGGTGCGGGACCGCTCAATCGGCTTCGTCTTCCAGGACTATGCCCTTTTTCCCAACATGACCGTTCGGCGGAATGTCGAATATGCCATCGGCCGTAATTTCGAACCTGCCGAGGTCCGGCGATTGCTGGAATTGGTCGATCTTCAGGCGCTCGCCGGCGCTTATCCTGCCCGGCTGTCCGGTGGCCAGAAACAACGCCTGGCGCTGATCCGCGCGCTGGCCCGCCGGCCGGACATCCTGATGCTCGACGAGCCGCTGTCCGCCCTGGATCCGGCCATGCGGCGGCAATTGCAGGACGAACTCAAGCGCCTCCACCGGACCTTTGGCACCACGACCTTCATGGTGAGCCACGACATCACGGAGATCCTGCGCCTTGCCGATCGCGTCATCCGGCTGGAGAACGGCAGGATCGTTTCGGATGGCGACCCGGCCAGTGCCTTTGCCGCGGGCAGGCCGGAGAACGGCCTGCTCGGCCATCACGTCAGCGGGCCGGACGAAAGCGGCTATTGCCTCGTCTCGATCGAAGGCCGGATATGCCGCATCCGCTACACAAACGCCCCGCCGCATCTCGCACCCGGCGATCTGGTGACAATCCACATGGACGAGGCGGCAGTTCACCACGCTGCTCCAAAAGCCAGGGATCAGGCCGGCTCGATCCTCACCTTCACGTCCCGCGGCGGCGCGAGATAAGGCGCGGACGTCACGAGCAGATCGGCCCCCGCCGCCGCATAAGCCGTAGCGTTCGAAGCATTGACACCGCCCGCGGCGGCAAGCAGGGGACGCGGGGAGAAGGCGCGCAGCCGCTCGGCGGTCGCCGCGACCTGGTCGGGCGTCATCTTGTCGACCTGGACGATCTCGGCTCCGGCTTGCGCCAGCAGGACCGCTTCCTCGACTTCGGATGCTTCCGCCGCAAGCCGCCGCTCCGGCGAAAACGCCTTCAGCCGCGCGAAATGATCGGCCAGGGAGACGTTTCCATCGAGCAGGCTCCGGTGCTCCTCGAACACCAGCACGTAATCTGACAGCCCGAGACGATGCGGCGCCGCGCCGCCGGTCTCGATGGCACGCAATGCCCAGCGTTTCATGCCCGGCATATGCTTGCGGGTGCAGGTGACGCGGCAATGCGGATTGCCGCTATGCGCCGCATCGACGATCGCCCGTGTGGCTGTCGCGATGCCGGAAAGGATCTCCATCAGCGTCTGCGCCATCTTGTAGGTGCGGTGCAGGCTTCCGCCC
The DNA here is from genome assembly GCF_055330205.1 of Shinella sp. R2-11. Classification (NCBI taxonomy): domain Bacteria; kingdom Pseudomonadati; phylum Pseudomonadota; class Alphaproteobacteria; order Hyphomicrobiales; family Rhizobiaceae; genus Shinella; species Shinella sp. R2-11. Next base: position 195,105 of record NZ_JBVAPC010000001.1, read on the forward strand.
GTTCCATGTGCTTCCAGCAGCAGCGTGCCGGCCGCGATCCGTGTACCGGAGGGAACGACGATCCGGACCGATGCTCCCGACAGCTCGAACATGCGGGCGGCCTCCTCGACGGCGCACACCGTCATGTCGTGGCGAGCCGTCAGGATCGCCCGCGCCGGCGTGCGGGAAATGCCGAGCCCTTCGGTTGTCGGGTCCGAATAGGGGCAGTCGTCAAGCAGGATTCGGGCAAGGTCTTCATCATGGATCGTCGGCATTTTTCCCAGTCGACCTTCATCGTCATGGCGTTATATTCCTTTGCAACTAACGATACGAAATCGATGGCGTCAACGCAGAAGCGGCATGCCTTGCAGGCAACCCGGCTTCGGCACGCCAGGGAGCAAGGCGACATGGGCATGGACAAGCCGTTCGGGAAAAGCGCCATCAGTGTCGACGAGGCGCGCCGTTTGATCACGGCCGAGATACGCTGCGTCGAAGAGGAAGTCGTCAGCCTTTCCGATGCGCTCGGCCGTGTGTCGGCCGCCCGCGTAAAAGCCGTGGTAACGTCGCCGCCATTCGATGTGTCGGCGATGGATGGCTATGCGGTCCACGCTGCAGACGTGCCTTCTGCCGACACGGTCCTGCCGCTTTCCGGCGTTTCGAAGGCCGGCATCCCGGCTGTACCGACACTCGCCCCGGGAACCTGCATGCGCATCTTCACCGGCGCCCCTGTTCCGACCGGAGCGGACGCCATCGTGATCCAGGAAGACGTTGACGCCGACGGCGGATGGATCATGTTTCGAGTAAAGGCCGAGGCTGGTCTTTACGTCCGAAGGGCCGGTCTCAACTTCAACGCGGGCGCACAGGTCGTCGCGGCAGGTCGCGTGCTGACCGCAAGAGACATCGGCCTGCTCGCTGCGGCTGGCCATGACCGGATCGCCGTTCGCCGCCGGCCGAGGATCGCGGTCCTGTCGACCGGCGACGAACTCGCTGCCGACATGGAGACAAGCGGCCCAGGGCGGATATTCGATGCCAATCGCCCGGCGCTCATCGCGCTGATCCGGGCATGGGGTGGCGAGCCGGTCGATCTCGGCGTTGCCGGCGATGACGATGCCGCCATCACGACCGCGCTTTCCGGCCTCAAGGCAGATCTTCTGCTGGTGACCGGCGGCGCTTCGGTCGGCGACCACGATCGCGTCCGCCCCGCGCTTCAGGCGCTGAGCCTGAGCTTCAACTTCTGGAAAATCCGGATGAGGCCCGGCAAGCCGCTGATGTCCGGCATGCTCGGCAACATGCCGGTGCTGGGCCTTCCGGGAAATCCTGTCTCGGCTCTGGTCTGCGCCCTGCTCTTCCTCGAACCCGCCATCTGCGCTCTGACCGGGCGGGATGCGGCAGGCCCGAAGTTCGAGACAGCGCGCCTGTCCACTCCCATCGGAAAGACGGGCGAGCGCGACGACTATCTGCGTGCGGTGGTGACAACCGGTGACGACGGCCTCTCGGTCGCGGCGTTCCCCCAACAGGACAGCTCCATGCTCGCCCTGCTCGCCAGCGCGAACGCATTGCTCTTCCGACCGGCTGGCGCTCCGCCGGCGGAAGCGGGCGAGCCGGTACAGATCGTCCGCTTCGATGGCATTGCCGGCTTCTGACCGTCACGGATCACGCGAAGCAGCGAAGCTCGGATGCTCCCGGTCCAGTATGGGCCGGTCCAACGCCCTCCACCACGCCTCGATAGCCTGAACGCTCGCCTCCAGTCGTGTCACGGCCGGTGCCCAGGCCTGCCAGGCGTCGCTATGCCTGGAGGAGACCGTGGTCAGCAGCGGTGTTCCTGCGCGCGCGGCTATAGAGAAAGCTCTCCACAGGCCCTGCTCCATCGCTTCGAGCTTGCCGAACTTGCTCAGGACCACGAGGTCCGCCATCGCCAGTTCCGGAAGCAGCAGGTCGCAGGCGCTTTCGATTCCGAAGGCGTCCAGATGGCATTTCGTGCCAACCGGCGCTGTGCCAAGCTGAATGGAAAATCGTCTTCCGGTGACGATATCGCGTAGATAGCCCGCACTGCAGGCGCCCTCGATCTCACTGTCTTCAGCAAGCGTACCCGCAACCCTGACGCCCTCAGCGGAAAGCGTGGCCACAGCCTGCGAAAGGACCAACTGGGGATCTCTTTTGTCTCTGGTCTCGATAATCGCGATGGAGTGAACCTTGGTCATGGCCAAAAGCATAGCACCGTTTGATCCTTCCCGCCCGCCTCTCGTTGTCGAGCGTGACCTTGGCGGCCTGTTCGCTGGAGGCGATGGCGGCGGCGCGGTCGAGCACCAGCAGCCAGTCCGGGTTCGCCTCGCGGATGAATTCGAAGGACATCGCCTCGCCATACGTCGCGGACTGGATATCCTCCATCTCCGGCGTGCTGGCCGGGCTCCACCAAAGGAACCCGACACGGAGAGCGCGGTGCCGAAGACTTCCGGATGGCGCATCGCGACGGTCACCGCCGCAAGCTCGTCATGAAGCCCGACAACCCGGCTCCTCGCGGACGCCCCCGTTCTGACGCGCACGCGCATTGCCGATGCGGGCATCGCCATCGGTAATGGCGAAGCGTCGTTGATCGCCGCTACCGTAGTCCTTAGGACAACGACCCGCAGCATACTCCCTCAATCAGCAGCAATCTTCCATTGCCGCATTTCCATCGAGCACGTCCAGAGCCGCCGATATGTTGGTGAGGAAGCCAGCAAAGCTTCATGAGGGCCGCTGGCCTCGATGACGCCCTCGTTCAAGAGAACGATCCGATCAGCCCTGACGACGGAAGGCAGGTCGTGCGCGATCACAAAGAGGGTGCGACCTGCGGCAAGAGCCGATATCGCCCGCTGGATCGCTTCCTCGTTTTCCGGATCGAGCGCCGACGTGGCCTCGTCGAGGACGACGATCGGTGCGTCCTTCAGGATCGCCCGGGCGATGCAGATCCGCTGGCGCTCGCCACCGGAAAGTCGGGCGCCGAGCGTACCGACCCTCGTCTCGTAGCCATGTTCGAAGCCGAGGATCGCGTCGTGAACGGCAGCGGCCCTCGCCGCCGCCTCCACTTCCCCGCGCGAGGCGGACGGACGGCCGACGCGGATATTGTCAGCGATGGTTTCGTCGAACAGCAACGCCTCCTGGAAGACGGGCGCGATCATCGCGGCGAACGCCTGATCGTCGATATCGCGGATGTCCCGGCCGCCGATCAGGATCCGCCCGCGATCCGGCTCCCAGAAGCGCATGAGGAGCTGCATGCAGGTGGTCTTCCCGCTGCCATTGGCGCCGATGAACGCGATCATCTCTCCTTGCTCCGCCGTAAAGGAGATGCCGGAAAGAGCTGGAGCTTCTCGCCCGCGATGCGTGAAGGTCACGTCTTCATAGCGCACGTCGAAGGCTTCGGGGCGGCCATCCCGGCCAGCCGGCGGCAAAGGGACGGCTAGAAGGCCATCGACATTCCCGCGGCCGATCCGTGCGAGCTCCAGCATGACGGAAAGGCTGGCGAAGCTTCGCGCGGGAACCGTCGCGCAAACCACCAGAAACCCCGCGATCGCCAGACGGGCCGCATCGGCGCCCGATCCATCGCCGAAAGCGAGGACCGACAGGAAAATCGCGAGCGCGGCAGACAGGTCGATCACCATGCGAAACAGCACGGCAAGCGGCGTCATCCGCCGCACGCCCAGCCATGCGCCGTCCCGCAGGCGTGCGACAGAGCCGGCAAACACGCTTTTTGCATCCCCCTCTCCGGCAAAGGCCCGCAGCACCGAGACACCCTCGGCCTGCTCCTGCATGACCAGCGATATCTCGGCCAGGCTGCGGGCGCGCCGTTCCAGCCCCACGGACAGCCTGCGGCGGGCGAAGAGCAGAAGGGCAAGGCCAATCGCCATGCCGAGGATGGCGGACAATCCCGCGACCGGCCAGACGACGGCCGCCCCGGCCAGGCAGGCGGCGAGCGCCGCGGCGTTGGCGGCGATCTCCGGGCGGGTGTGTGAAGCGTGGTTCTCCAGCCAGAGGACATCTTCCGACACCGCCTGCATGACCTTCCCGCCGTCGATGGCGCGGAACGCGCCGAGCGGCATGCGCAGGAGGCGGGCGAGGATGGTGCGCCGCAGGCAAAGACCATCCTCATAGGCTCGTGCATGAAGCCGGCGCGAGGCGGGCCACAGCAGAAGACGGCGCAGGATGGCGATCCCGACAAGGCCGGCGATGCCCCACAAGGCCGCGGAGGCCGGATTCCCGCCGACCGCCCGCCACAGGAAGAGCGCGACGAGCAGCGGCTGGGCACCGAGTAGAATGCCATCAGCCATGCGGCCGAGCAGCCCCGCATCGCGCCGGAAGCCAAGGTCGAGAAGCCTGTCACGCACTGCCATCAATCCGCTCCCGTGATGCGAAGGGCGAAGGAGCGGGCGATGGCATGCGAGCGCCATTGCCGTGCATAGGCGCCATCGAGGGCCATGAGGGCATCATGCGCGCCACTTTCGACGATGCGGCCCTCCTCCAGATAGACGATGCGGTCGAAGTCGCGCACGGAGGACAGGCGATGGGCGACGGCGACCACCGTCCGGCCTTTCGCCAGCGCGCTCAGGGCCGCCTGGATTTCGTGCTGGCCGTCCGGATCGAGATAGGCGGTCGCCTCGTCGAGAAAGAGGACCGGCGCGTCCTTGAGAAAGGCGCGGGCGATGGCGAGCCGCTGCTTCTGCCCGCCGGATAGCCCCTCCCCCCTGTGCAGCACCGTGTCGTAGCCGGCCGGCAGCGCGCGGATGAAATCGTCCGCGCGGGCACGTCTTGCCGCCTCGACGATCTCCGTGTCGCTCGCCCCCGGCCGGCCGATCGCGATATTGGCGCGGATCGTCTGGGAGAACAGGAAGGTCTCCTGGAAGACCGCCGTGAACCGCGCGGCAAGCTCCGCCTGCGGGAAGGCGCGGATATCGTGCCCACCGAGCATGATGCGGCCGGTATCCGGATCGAAAAAGCGCAGGAGAAGCCGCGCCAGCGTCGTCTTGCCGGATCCGCTCGGCCCGACGAGGGCGACCTTCTGGCCGGCGCCGATCTCGAGATCGATCTCCTCAAGCGCGAACCCGTCCCCGTAGGAAAAGCCGACCCCGTCGAAACGGATGCTCCCGCCGTCCGCCGCAGCGCCTTCGATCAAGGGAAGGTCCGGCAGCCGGAGCACGGCATCGACACGGGCAAGCGAAGCCTCCTGGATGCGCAGCCGCCCCATCGCGCCGAAGAGGCGCGCACCGATGGACGACAGGGAGAAGGCCCCCAGCAGGAAGAATATCAGGACGGCGATGCCATCCGGCAACGGATAGAGCCAGAGCCCCAGCGGGGCGACGAACAGGAGGCCGGACGTCGTGGCGAGGAAGAACCAGTTGGTTCCCGATGCCGCAAAGGCGAGCCACCGGCCCACGACATCCCCGAGTTCACGGAAGGCGCCCTCCGCGCGGGACAGGTTCTCGGGCGCCATGCCGTAGGCCTTGATGACGGGGACCATGCCGACCGCCTCCTGCAAGGCGGCGTCCACGCCTGCCTGCGCCGCGACGAAGCGCGCCGACAAGCCGTCGTCGTTGCGCAGGATGAGTGAAAAGGCGAGGAACCCGGCAAGCACTGGCAGGAAGGCCGCCAGCGCCAGACGCCAGTCGACGACAAGCATGGCGATTCCGATGAGGAGCGGCGCAACGAGCGCGGCGACGAGATCGGGGATCAGGTGGGCAATGCCGTCCTCGATGCGCTCGGCATCTTCCATCAGCGTGCGGCGAAGCACGGCGGCGTCGATGCGCCGGATGGCGCCGAGAGGGGCGGACCAGAGCTTTCGGCCGATGGCGAGCCGCGTCTGCGCCTGGATGTCGATCGCCACGCGGTGCGCAAGAAGGTTCGAGGCCGCCTGCAGGATGCAAGAGAGGACCACCGCGCCCAGGAAGCCCGCGGACCAGAGCAACGCCCCGTCCCGCTCATTGGCCACCAGTGCGCCGATGGCGAGCGCAATCAGGACGGCAACGCCCGTTTCCAGGGCTGCGGCGCCAGTTGCAAGCGCCATGACGGCGGCCATCCGGCCGCGCCTGCCCCTGGTGAGCGACCAGAGCCGGACGGCGGCACCCCCGCCCGAAACATCGCTCTGCGCCATCGCGTCTGCGCTTTCTTCCATCGCCAGCTCAGAACTTGATCTTGAAGCTGCCACCGAAGGTCAGCGGATCACCGGGCGAGACGAGTTTACCCGTGCCTAGATCGGCGGCGACGATGCGATAGTCGACATTCCCGATGTTCCTGGCGAAGACATAGGCCGCATAGCGGTCGTTCTCCACGCCGGCATAGGCGTCCACGAGACCGTAGCCCTTCTGGCTGATCGTGTTCTGGACATCGAAATAATAGCTCGAGCGGTAGCGGTAGTTCATCCCGACCTTGCCGACGAGATCGTCCCATCCGATCTCCCACTGGTAGGCGATGCCCGCCGAACCGGTGAAGCGCGAGACGAACTGCTGCTGGCTACCGCTGACATCGACCGTGCCGGAACCATCGAGCGCCCGGGCGTTGCGGTAGTCCTTGTAGGTCGCATCGGCATATCCGGCTCCGGCCGTCAGCGTCCAGTGATCGTCGAGGTCATAGGCGACGGACAGTTCGCCGCCCCAGGATTCGCTGCGCGGGGCATTGGAAATCGGCGTCGCGCCGGTCAGTGCATTGAAGCCCTGAACCTGCTGGTCGCGCCAGTCGATGTAGAAGACCGACGCCTCCACCTTGAGCCGGTCATCGAGCGCTGTCGATTTCAGGCCGAGCTCGTAGCTGACGACGCGCTCCGAATCATATGCCCCCTCGTCGCCGAGACCGACGAAGCCGGAATTGAAGCCGCCCGACTTGTAGCCGCTGGAAACGCCGCCATAGAAGTTCAGCCCCTCCATCGGCTCGAACTGCAGGCCGAGGCGCGGCGTGACGTAGGTTTCCGAAAGCTTCGCGCTGTAGCCCGGCGCGAAGGTCCCCGTGAGGCCCAGAAGCTGGGCGGTGGCGTTGGCGGTGAAGTCGTAGTCGAACGCCTTGCGGTCATGGCCGACGCGCAGGCCGCCATAGAGCTTCCACTGGTCGTTCAGCGCGTAGGTGCCGTCCGCGAAGGCGGAGAGCGAAACCGTGTCCGTATCCCCGCGGGTCGAGAGCGTCGCCTCGCCACCGGTGAAGGTACTGTTCGCGCCGTAGATGCGCGAGGCCTGGGAGAACTCGCCGTAGAGGCCGGCGACCCAGTTGAAGCGGTCATTGTCCTCGGAAACGTAACGCACCTCCTGCGACCACTGGCGATAGCTGCCGTCGAAGGGGTTTTCCGCGCGGTAGCGGAAATCGGGGAAGCCGAAGGACTGGAAGAGCGCGTCATAGGCGGCGAAGTAGCCGATCGGGAAGCCGTTGCCGCCCACGCCCACCGCGCTTTTCTGGAAGCCGGAGATCGAGACGATCTTGTCGCCGTTGTCGAGCCGGTAGGTCAATTGGCCCGAGGCCGTGACGAGATCGCTGTCGATGCGGGTGGGATCATCGACTGCAACACCGCGTCTGCCCGCCAGGAAGTCCGCCTCCGGCATGCCGAACATCTCGCCGTCCAGCACCTGCCGCTCGATGTCGACGATGCCGAGGAACTCGAGATTGTCGGTGATGTCGCCGGCAATGCTCAGGCGGCCATGCACGTCCCTGCCGCCGCCGAGATCCCCGCCGTCCACGGTCGAATGCAGGAAGCCCTCCGTTTTCGAGGCCGATATGGCTCCGCGCACCGCCCAGCCATTGTCGCCGATCGGCATGTTGAAGACGCCCGTCATGCCCAGCGTGCCGAAACGGCCGAAGTCCACCCCGACCTCGCCGCCGGTGAAGTCCGGATCGGGACGGTTGGAGAGGATGTTGACCGAGCCGGCTATTGTGTTGCGGCCGTAGAGCGTGCCCTGCGGGCCGCGCAATATCTCGATGCGGTCGACATCGAGCAGCGTGCCGCTATGAGCCTGCGCATTGCCGATGCCGACGCCGTCGATGGTGATGCCGACCGACGGGTCGCTCTCGATAAGGGCGGAGCCGACGCCGCGGATGGCCGTGAAGGACGTATAGAGCCTGGCGGTGACAGCGCCCGTCTGGGCATTCGGCACGGCGGCGATCGCGTCGTCACGGCGCTTCGTCTTGCGCAGCGACAGCCCTTCGCCGGTCTGCACCACGATACTGGCCGGCACATCCTTGCTTTCGGCCGCGCGCTTTTGCGCCGTGACGATGACCGGCTTGAGGACGGTCTCTTCGCCGACCTCCTGCGCCAGTGCGAGAACAGGCAGGCTGACGCCAGCCAGAAGCGCGGCAAAGCCGATGGCAGTCTTCATTGATCAATCCCCGAACCCGATTTCGCGCGGATTATCCTGATTGCGCGAGGGAGGGTCGAGGCAGTTGGCTTATGCGTTTCGACAAAAAGCTTGCGATTTTCATCAAGTTTAAAATCGTTCAAGATTTCAACCGGCTAGGCGGATAGCCGAAGTGCCTCGTGAAAGCGGAGGTAAAATTGGCCGGGTGCTGGTAGCCGGCCTTGTAGGCCGCTTCGGCTATGCTCAGCCCATCGCGCAGGATGGCGTTGCGGCCGATCAGGAGCCGCCGCTCCAGGAGGTATTCCCGGGCACTGACGCCGAAGGCGCGCTGGAAGTCCTGCTTGAGCTTGCTCTGGCTGATGGCGGAGCGGACAGCGAGCGCGGCGAGGGAATCAATTGTCGCGGCATTGGCATCGATATGCCGTCGGATCTCCAGCATGCGCTCCAGCGACTTCGGCGTCAGGTTCGCCGTCGCCGCGATCTCGGGCGGCCGGAAAGCCTCCGCCAGGAAGCCGAGGAGGCTCATCGCGCTGGCATCGAGATGCACGTTGGTGAAGGCACCTATCGCCGGCGGATTGAGCACGGACCAGGCGATCTGCCGCAGCCGCGCATCGAGCGCATGCCGGCGGATCATGACCGGCTGGCGCATGGCGCGCTGCATGGCCTCGAAGGTCGGATCACCCCTCATGGCCGAAAGGTTGTGTTCCGCCCAGGCGGGGGTCAGCAGCAGTTCCACCACCCGCACGGGCTGGTCGGCATGGATCGTCATGCTCGTCGGCTGGCTTTCCCCGGTGGAGGTGATCCACACCTCGTCCGGGCAGAAGCCGCCCTCGATGCCTTCGGTCGTGTTGGTCGCATAGCCTTCGAGCACGACCGACAGGCAGATCGCGGGGAAAGTCCGGCTCTGGTAGGCAATCGGCCGCTCCAGCAGGAGATCGGTGATGCCGAGGAACATGCCCGGGCCGACCTCGCGCCAGCGGCGCGACTCGCCCTGCATTTCCGCCGGTTCCTCCATGGCCGCGGAAGGCTCGGCCTCGAACGGAACGGCTTGCGTCATGCCTCGCCGTCCCCCGCGCGGATGGCAAGCGCCCGGGACGGCTGCATGCCGAAGCGGCGGAGGAAGAGTTGGGAAAAGTGGCTCGGATTGCTGTAGCCGACGGCGATCGCCGCCTGGGTGACGTTCATCTCCCCTCGCTCGATCAGGCGGCGGGCCTCCAGCAGCCGCTGCTCCTTGAGGAAGGCATAGACGGCAAGTCCGTACAGGCTCTTGAAGCCGGATTTCAGCCGCTTCTGCGTCAGGCCGACCTCGCGGGCGAGCTCGTCGAGCGTCCAGGGACGGGCGAGCTCGGCGATCAGGAGGTCACGGGCGCGCTGGAGCGGGCGGCGGTCGCGTGGCGGGATCGTCTGGGCCGGCTGCGTGCGCCGCACGGCGGTGATGGAGGCATTGATGATGTCGAGGGCGCGGGCCTCGAAGGCGAGGTCGTCGCTCTCGACCATCGCGCTGTCGAACAGCGCCCGCGCCACGGCGAGAAGGTCCGGCGGCACCGGCAGCACGCCGACCCAGGTACCGTTGCCCGACGCCATGTGCAGGGCATGCTGCTCGTCGAGACTGGCAAGGAGATCGCCTGCACCGAGCTTCTGCCAGAGGCCGATGTCGACGCGGATGTCCATGCCCTTGAAGCGGGTGCCGACGGGCACGTCGTAGAGGCCGACGGCGCCCTGCGGCGCCGCCATGATGTAGATGCGGCCCGGACGATAGGGGATCGACGATAACCGTTCCTCGGCGTCGCTTCCCAGCAGCCAGCCCTGCCCCGACGCCTCGAAGAGGAAATCGATCGCGACGCAGGGTTCCGTCGCGAAGCGGCCGACGAAATCGGCGCCGATCACCATGTCGAAGACGGAGATGGTCAGGCCCGGGCGCACGCCGAGGATCTTGTAGGCCCCTTCGGTCGAGGTCGCGGAAAAGGTCGGGTCGGCCGGGCTCGGGCCAAGCACGACCACGTCGTCCTGATCGGACTGCGCCAGAGCGCGCTGTTCCACACGGAGATTCATCTGCCCCACCAAATAATGGACCTGATCGCAATATCGTTGAACCTGATTACAATAGTCAAGTTTTGCACATCGGCCTAGTGAGGTCGGGAAACTCATTGCGAGGGGCAATGTCGACCGCTTTCACGAATTTCGCCGCCCGCTCGGCAAGCTGGACCGTGCTCGGCCTGCTCGCCGGCCTCTATGCCGCCCAGTCTGTCACCGGCTCGATGGTGCAGACCGCGCTGCCCGTCGTGCTGCGCGACGCCGGCATGCCGCTCGACCAAATCGGCTATCTCGCCGTGCTGTTCCTGCCCTGGGCGTTGAAGTTCCTCTGGGCGCCGTTCATCGACCGTTTCCTGACCGAGCGCACCTGGATCCTCCTCTGCCAGCTCGGCATCATCCTGTGCTTCCTGGCGGCCATGGCCTTGCCGCCGCAGACCCACATGGCTTCCCTTGCCATCGTCCTGCTCGTCATGGGCGTCTTTGCCGCCACGCAGGACGTCGCGACCGATTCGCTTGCCGTCCGGGCTTCCGACGCCGAGACACGCGGGCTTGCCAGCGGTGCCTCCACCGCCGGCGCCTATCTCGGCTTCCTCATCGGCGGCGGCCTGTGGCTCGTCGTCTATCAGCATGCCGGCTGGGCCGTTTCCATGGCGGCCATGGCCGGCTTCGTCTGCCTGCTGACCGTTCCAGTCTTCCTGTCCGGCGGGCTCGCCGGCCCGCGGGTGAAACAGGCTGCGGCGATGCAAAGAATCGGCCTTCGCAGGACGATGAAGAACCGCGCCCTGATGACCGGGCTCGTCTTCCTCGTCGTCTATCAGGTCGGCATCCGCATGGGCTCTGCCCTGACCGGCCCCTATCTCGTCGACAAGGGCATCGCGCTCGACACGATCGGCCTGCTGCGCGGCGCGGGCGGCGCGCTCGCCGGGTTCGTCGCCTCCTCGCTCGGCGCGCTCGTCGTGCAGGCGCTGGGCATCACGCGGTCGATCGTGCTGGCCGCGATCCTCAACGTCCTGCTGCTTGCAACCCTGGCCGCCGCCGAATTCGCCGGATCGGCCTCGCCGACGCTTGCCCTCATCGTCCTGCTCTTGCAGGTGGGCGCGGTCGCCTTCTCCTTCGTCGCGCTCTATGCGGCCATGATGAACTGGTGCAATCCGGAGCAGACGGCGACGGATTTCGCCGCGCTCCAGAGCATCGACGCGATCCTCGCCATCTCCGCATCCGCCATTGCCGGCATGCTCGGCAACGCCTTCGGCTACGGCTGGCTCTTCGCGGCTTCGGCCGCCTTCATCCTCGCAGCCATCGCCCTCGCCTCCCGCACGCTCGGCGCTTCCGCAAGGGCGGCGCGGAGCTTCGCAATCCCAGAAAAGGTATCGGAACCATGATGCGTCACCGCTTGTCCGGCGTTTCCCTCCTCGCCCTCGCCGTCGGCCTGTCGCCTCATGCGGCAACAGCGCAGGACGGCACCGAAACCTCGACGCTCGAGCCGATCATCATCACCGCCACCAAGCGCAGCGAGGACTACTTCCTGCTGCCCTCGGCGGCCGACATCGCCAATGCGGAGGAGTTGCAGACGCGCGACATCGACGCGGTCGCCGATCTCGACCGCATCTTCCCGGACGTCAACATCCGCTCGCGCTCCAGCCGCGCCTATGCCAACTTCACCATCCGCGGCCAGGCTTCGCTCGACTTCTACAATCCGAGTACCCAAGTCTATGTCGACGGCCTGCCGCAGGACAGCTTCAACCTCACGCGCACCCTGCCCGGCGGGCTGGAAAGCGTGGAGCTGCTCTATGGCCCGCAAGGTACGCTCTATGGCCGCGGCGCCATCGGCGGCGTCATCAACATCATCACCCGCAAGCCGGATAACGAAGCGCGTTTCAGCGCGGACACCAGCCTCAGCAACGAAGGCATGGGCGGCACCTTCTATGCCAGCTCGCCGCTGATCGACGGCGTGCTCTACGGCGATGCCAGCCTGTCGCTCTCGCGCAGCGACGACAGTTACAAGACCATGTTCGCCGGCGAAGACGTCGGCGGCACGGATGATATCTCCGGCCAGATGCGCCTTCGCTACGCACCCGAGGATAGCCCTTGGGACGTGACGGTCAGCGCCGGCCGGGGCCGTGTTTCCTCGACTGAGGAATATTTCGTGATGGAATCCATGCTGAAAGACCGCATCGCGCTGCCCATCCCGTCGCAATACGATCTCGACACCTGGAATTTCGGCCTCAACGCGTCCTACGACCTCGGCTTCGCCACGATCACCGCGCTGACAGGCTACCAGAAGAGCGACCTCGACCGCACCGTCTTCGGCACCTACACGCCGGAGAAGCAATGGACGCTGAGCCAGGAGCTGCGCATCGCCTCCAATCCCGACCAGGGCAGCGCCATCGACTATGTCGCGGGCCTCTACTACCAGCATCTCGACTTCGCCAGGAACGTGCCGGTCGCCGGGCAGGTCTCGCAGCAGGAGATAGACTCCTACGCCCTGTTCGGCGACGTGACCTGGCACGCCACGGATCGGCTCGACATCTCGCCGGGCCTTCGCCTCGACTACGAGCGCGCAGCGGCCGAGGCGACCGGCGGCATCACGCTCAACGACGAGAACTCCTTCACGGCGCTCTCCCCCAAGCTCGGGGCGAGCTACGGCCTGTCGGAAGAGCTGCGCCTCTACGGTCTCGCAAGCACCGGCTTCAAGGCCGGGGGTTTCACCCGCACCCTCACGCCCGCCAACATCGCCTTCACCTATGACCCGCAGCACACTTATAACGGCGAGGTCGGCCTGAAATACCGCAACGAGGCGGGTACGCTGGAAGCGCAGCTTTCGGCCTATTACAACGTCACCAAGGACTACCAGATGTTCGTCGGCGTCCAGCCGCTGCAATATCTGCAGAATGTCGGCGAGGTGACATCCAGGGGCATCGACCTGAAGATCCGCGCAAGACCCACCGAAGAGCTCGGCATCACTGCAGGCCTTGCCTACAACCACACGCGCTTCACGGACTACGACAATCCGGTAACGCCCGGCATCGACCTCACCGGCAACGCCGTGCCCTATGCCCCCGATTTCACGGCCAATCTCATGGTCGACTACCGCTTCGAGCTGGAAGGCGGCCATGGCACGCTAACGCCCTATGCGGGCCTCACCTATGTCGGCGATCTCTATTTCGACGAGACCAACACGATCGGCCAGAAGGCCCATGCCCTCGTCGACCTCGGCGTGAAGTGGGAAATCAACGAGACGGTCGCGGCGGAGGCCTTCGTGACCAACGTGTTCGACAAGACCTATACGACCTACGGCTTCAATGCCGGCGCGCCCTATGGAAACGTCTATCAGCTCGGGCAGGGCCGCACGATCGGCGGACGCATCAACGTGACGTTCTGAGGAGGCGGCCATGCGTATCCTCATCGTCGGCGGCGGCCCCGCGGGCCTGACCTTCGCCGCCTGCCTGCTGCGGCACGGCATCGAGCCTGTCGTCGTGGAAAAGGCCCCGCGCGGAAGCACCGGCGGCTATTCCATCGGCCTTCACATCAATGGTTGGCGCGTTGCCGAACGGCTGGGCCTCGTCGAGGCCTTCCGTGCGAAGGCCATGCCGCTCGGACCCGCCCATCATCTCGACCGGCGCGGCCGAAAACTCTTCTCCTATGACTACCGCGTCTTGGCGAAGGCGGCGGAGGGTCGCCTTCTCGCCATCATGCGCAGCGATTTCCAGGATATCCTGACAGCGGCCGTTACGGACAAATGCCCGATCCACTACGAGACGACGGTCGCTGCGCTCGACGATGACGGCGCAGACGTTACCGCGACCTTCTCCGATGGCAGCACCGACCGCTTCGACCTCGTTGTCGGGGCGGATGGCTACCGCAGCACGGTCAGGGCCCTTGCCTTCGGTCCGCACGAAGACTTTCTCCGTCCGCTCGGCTATCGCGCCAGCGCCTGGCGCGTGCCGCTCTCCAGGCCGCTCGGCGCAAGCTTCGTCGGCATGATGGACGTCAACCATCAGGGCGGCCTTTATGATGTCGGCGACGGCACGGCCGCCACGCTCTTCTGCTGGCGGGACGCGCGGACGGATCGGCTCGATCCCGAGGCGAGGCGCGCGGTGCTGCAAGCGAAGTTCGGTGATTGGCCGGAGCCGATCGCCTCGGCGCTGACCTCGGCGATCGACTGGGACCGGGCTTTCTTCGACACGGTCTCCCAGATCGAGGTGTCGAAATGGTCGAGGGGCCGCATCGCGCTGCTCGGCGATTCCGCATGGTGCCTGACTTTCCTCGCCGGCCAGGGTACGTCCACGGCGATGGCGGGCGCCTATATCCTGGCCGCGGAACTTGCCCGCAAGGGCCATGCGGAAGCACTCGACAGCTACGAGGCACGGATGCGGCCACTGGTCACGAAAATGCAGGCCGTCTCCCGCAAGATCGGCGGTCACTACGTTCCACAAAGCACATTCGGTATGCGCATGCAGTCCTGGATCCTGCCGATCATGCTTTCCCGGCCGCTCATAAAATTCACGTCGAGCCGTCTGGCAGCTCCCGCGGTGGAACTTGAGAAATCTGACAATTGACTCACTTCGACGAGACCGCAGAATTCAGCTGCACCGAAAGTCGCCGAGTTCAACCGAGCCATCGATCCAGCATGAGGCTCGCGGTCAAAATAACGCCAGTCTCGCAAGAAAGGCTGATGCCTGCAGGCCACAGCAGTCAACGGAAGCATTTCTTGAGATCGCTGAATAAAGGGAGCGCGGCGATGCCTAACAGCGGAAGCGCAAAGGCGAGCGTGGCCGGCAAGCCCACCGTCTCGAAGAGCCAGGCTCCGGTCAGCCCTCCAACAAAGAACTGGCCGATCAGTAGCGCTAGCACACGTATCTTCCGCCTGTCCGCACGGACAGGCGGGTAACTCCCGGATGTTGAATCCCTGTTAAAGTAAATGAGCTTGCCGATCTCGATGCCGAGATCGGTCACCATGCCCGTTACATGCGTCGTGCGAATGCGGGCGCCCGACAGCTTGGTGATAACGGCATTTTGCAGTCCCATCACGTAGCATAGGAGCAAAATCACCTGAAACGTAAAGTGGGTCGCGCTCTGTTGCGCCTGCCAGGAGACGATGGAAAAGAGGAGGAGGAGAATACCTTCCCACGCCAGCGGGAGAGCGTAGACCGAGCGAAGTTCGCGCCGTCTGGCCCAGTTGACAGCAAAAGCCGAGGTTGCAGCCCCGCAAACGAATGCGAAGAAAGAACCGGCTCCCAACAAGGCGATATCCATCTGCCCGATAATCAGACTGTCGGCCATGCCGGACACGATACCCGACATATGAGACGTATATTGATGGACCACCATGAAGCCGCCGGCATTTGCTCCGCCCGCCACGAAGGCCAAGAAATATGCGAGATGCGTATCTGCTCGCTCGCTGCGGCCGCGGTCAGCGAGCTCAAAAAAATAGTCGCGCATTACGAATTCCATCAAGGTTGCCGTCTATTCGGGCTCCTACCGCGAAATCCGCGTCCGATGAAGGCAAAACCGTCGTGACGGCAGCCGCTTGTGTGTGGGAGCTTTCCGAATATTCAGTGCTGCACGCCAGATGGCAGCCAACAGCCACCCGGCGATAACTTCCTCTTTGCTCTCGCCGATGATCGTGCCGCATACACACATCCATGGCGGTGCGGAAAACGATTCCTGATAGGAAATCCAAACGCGTCAGATCGCCGATTGCAGAATCATCAACCGCCGATGCGCGGTACACTGCGGGACGCTAGAGAGAATCTCCGATCCAATCTTCATGCCCGTGGCGGATGCAGATCACGAAAAAGCTCATCGTGGTATCGTCGGGCGACCAAAGGCCCGAAGGCTCGGACGCCCTGTTCCGCGATTGAAACGATACCCTCTTCCGCTTCGACAGGGATACGAACTGCTGCCCCATCGGGATGGTCGCGTGCGGAAGACAATTCCCACCGCGGCCTTTCGGCAGAATGTCACACAACCGCCGGCTTTTCTCCACCATAGGCCCAGTCGAGCAGTTCCACCGTATGAAGAATCGGGATTTGCGTGCCCGTGGCGATCTGCGTGATGCAGCCGATATTGCCGGTCGCGATGAGATCGGGCTTCGTCGCCTCGATGTTCCTGACCTTGCGCGCCTTCAGCTTGCCGGAGATTTCCGGCTGGAGGATGTTGTAGGTGCCGGCCGAGCCGCAGCACAGATGCCCTTCCGCCGGATCGCGCACGGCAAAGCCCGCCTTCTTCAAAAGCGTCTTCGGCAGCATGGTGATCTTCTGGCCGTGCTGCATGGAGCAGGCCGAGTGATAGGCGACCGTCAGCCCCCTCGCCTCCTGCTGCGGCAGGTCAAGGGTGGCGAGATATTCCGTGACATCCTTGGCGAGCGCCGAGACGCGCGCGGCCTTTTCCGCATAGGCGGGATCGAGGCGCAGCATGAAGCCGTAGTCCTTGATCGTCGTGCCGCAGCCGGAGGCCGTGACGATGATGGCGTCGAGCCCGCCCTTCTCGACTTCTCCGAGCCAGACGTCGACATTGCGCCGCGCCGCTTCCAGCGCCTGCGCTTCACGCCCCATATGATGGACCAGCGAGCCGCAGCAGACCTCGCCCGCCGGCGCCACGACCTCGACGCCGAGGCGGGTGAGCAGGCGGATCGTCGCTTCGTTGATCTCCGGCTTCAGCACCGGCTGGGCGCAGCCCGAGAGGATCGCCACCCGGCCGCGGCGTGGGCCGGCGGCGGGATGCGTGCCGGGCTTGGCGCTGTCGGAGGCTTTCGGCAGGCGGCGGGGCACAAGGTCCAGCATCGCGCCGAAGGGTTCGAACGGCTTGAAGCGCTTGAGGAGGCCGGCGAAGGGGCGGCCGAGACTTGCCGCCTTCAGCGCCAGACGGAAGCGGCCGGGATGGGGCAGCACCGCCGCCAGCAGGTTGCGCGTCAAACGGTTCCAGAAGGGCCGCCGGTACGTCTCCTCGATATGCATGCGGGCATGGTCGACGAGATGCATGTAGTCGACGCCGGAGGGACAGGTGGTCGTGCAAGCCAGGCAGGAAAGGCAGCGGTCGATATGGGTGACGACCTCGGCATCGGCCGGCCGGCCGTTCTCCAGCATGTCCTTGATGAGGTAGATGCGGCCGCGCGGGCTGTCGAGCTCGTTGCCGAGCGTCACATAGGTCGGACAGGTGGCGGTGCAGAAGCCGCAATGCACGCATTTGCGCAGGATCTTTTCCGATGTCGCGACATGCGGGTCGGCGAGCTGCTCGGCGGTGAAGTTGGTCTGCATCAGCGGGCGCCCTCCGAGGCCGTGGCATACCCCCCTCTGCTCTGCCGGGCATCTCCCCCACAAGGGGGGAGATTGAGATGTGGCACCGCCTTGCCCCCAACCGATCTCCCCCCCTGTGGGGGAGATGCCCGGCAGGGCAGAGGGGGGTGAACAGCGTGCATCGTCATCATTTCCTCACCCCACCATCCGTGACCGGAACAACCCGTCCGGATCGAAACTCGCCTTCACCCGCGCCTGAAGCATCGCGACCGCCTCGGCCTGCGGCTGGAACGCCTCGGTTGCCGCCAGCGCCTCCGGCCGCGCGCGCAGGAGCGTCGCGTGCCCCCCGCCAACGGCCTTGACATAACGGCGCAGGAGTTCCGCCTCGGGATCGGCCTCCATGCGCAGCCAGACGAGGCCGCCCTGCCAGTCGTAGAAGGCATCGATGCCGGCTTCGAGGCGGAGCGCGGCGACGAGCTGCTGGCCGGCGAGCGGCGCAACGGAGACGCGCCAGAGCGGGCGCGGCGTGCCGTCGGCATAGGGCGCGCCGTCGCGGATCTCGCGCCAGAGGCGGCGCGAGGCCTCCCCTTCCAGCCGCGTGACGGCGCCGAAGCCGGCCATGGCGGCCGCAAGCTTTTCCGCGCGGACATTGACGGAGGCGGCAAGGCCTTCGAGGCGCAGCACGGTGGCGGCGCCATCCGGCAATGCGTCGCCGGCGAAGCGGCCGCGCACGCTTTCGGGAAGGTGGGCGGCGCCGGAGGCCTCGACCGACATCGACATGGCCGTCGCCATGGCGGCGGCGGCTTCCGCGTCGTTGAGGTTCGAGACGACGAGCGTGACGGCGGTTTCCGGCACCGGCAGGAGCCGGAAGGTGACTTCCGTCATGAGCGCCAGCGAACCGTGCGAGCCGGCGAGCAACTTCACGAGATCGAGGCCGGTGACGTTCTTCATCACCCGCCCGCCCGCTTTGACGATCTCGCCTTTGCCGTTGACGAAGCGCACGCCGAGCAGGCTGTCGCGCGCCGCGCCGCCCGTAAAGCGGCGCGGGCCGGAGGCATTGGTGGCGAAGACGCCGCCGATGGTCGGCAGGCCCGACGTGCCGAGCACGCCGCGCAGGTCGTTCGGCTCGAAGGCGAGCATCTGACGCTTTTCGGCAAGGGAGGCTTCCACCACCTCCAGCGGCGTGCCGGCGCGGGCCGTCATGGTCATTTCGGCGGGGTTGTAGGCGACGATGCCGGAAAGGCCGCGCGTCGAGAGCACGTCCGCGCCTTCGGGCACGGCATGCAGATCGCGCGTGCCGCCGCCGCGAATGACGAGGGGCGTCTTCGAGAGGGCGGCGACCTGGACGAGGCGCGCGGCGGCCTCTTCGGAAAGCGGTTCGTGGATCGGCGTCATGCGGCGGGGCGCCCTTCGAGCGGGAAGACCTTGGAGGGATTGAGCAGCCATTGCGGATCGAAGGCGGCGCGCACGGCCATCTGCTGGGCAAGGTCGGCCTCGGTATATTGATGGCGCATCAGGTCGCGCTTCTCGATGCCGACGCCATGCTCGCCGGTGAGGCAGCCGCCGGCATCGACGCAGAGCTTCAGGATATCGTTGCCCGCCGCCTCGGCGCGCGCGGCGTCTTCCGGGTCGTTGGCGTTGAAGAGGATGAGGGGATGCATGTTGCCGTCACCGGCATGGAAGACATTGGCGACGCGCAGGCCGTATCTGGCGACGATCTCCGCCGTGCCGCGCAGCACATAGGGAAGCTGGCCGAGCGGCACCGTGCCGTCCATGCAGATATAGTCGGCGATGCGGCCGGTGGCGCCGAAGGCGGACTTGCGGCCCTTCCAGATCAGCGCCGCCTCGGTGGCAGACTGGCTTTCCTTCACGACTTTCACGCCGTGCCGGCCGGCGATCTCAATGATGCTGGCGAGCATCGCATCCATCTCCGCCTCGGAGCCCTCGACCTCGACGATCAGCAGCGCCTCGACATCCATCGGATAGCCGGCATGGGCGAAGGCCTCGCAGATCTCGATGGCCGGCTTGTCCATGAACTCGATGGCGACGGGGATGATGCCGGCGCCGATGACGTCGGCAACGCAGGCGCCCGCCTCCTCCGATGTGTCGAAGCCGAAGAGCACCGGGCGCGCGCCCTCGGGCCTGGCGATCAGGCGCACCGTCGCCTCCGTGACGACGCCGAGCTGGCCCTCGCCGCCGCAGACGACGCCGAGAAGATCGAGCCCGCCGGCATCGAGCGCCTTGCCGCCGAGCTCGACGATGGTGCCGTCGATCAGCACCAGCTTGACGCCGAGCAGGTTGTTGGTCGTCACGCCGTATTTCAGGCAATGCGCGCCGCCGGAATTCATGCCGATATTGCCGCCGATGGTGCAGGCGAGCTGCGAGCTCGGATCGGGCGCATAGAAATAGCCGTCGGCGGAGACGGCATCGGAAATCGAGAGGTTCGTGACGCCGGCCTGCACCGTGGCGGTGCGGTTGGCGTAGTCCACTTCGAGAATCTGCGCCATCTTGGAAAGGCCGACGACCACCGCGTCCTCCTGCGGGATCGCCCCGCCGGCAAGCGAGGTGCCCGCCCCGCGCGGCACTACCGGCACGCCGTAGCGATGACAGTATTTGAGGACCGCCGCCACCTGCTGGGTCGTTTCCGGCAGGGCGACGGCGAGCGGCAGGCGGCGATAGGAGACGAAGGCGTCCGTCTCGAAGGGAATCAGCTCGCGCGGCTCATGCACGAGACAGCCTTCCGGCAGGAGATCGAGGAGGTCGGCAACGATCTCACGGCGGCGCGACAGCACCGCCGGACGCGGCTCCAGGAACTCTATCTGATCCATTCCGTGCCTCTCCTCGCCTGTTTCCTGCGGCTTTCGCCGGGCAGGAACGTCGGGCGCTTCCGCCCATATCCCCAAGTGGTCCATTTTCTTTACCACCGAGTCCCGGCCAGTGCAAACCCATGCCGTCGCCACCGCCCGCCCGAGAGAGAGGTGGATCGCGCCGCGATCGCATTGACCGCCTGTGACACGAATGCGACAGTCGCCCGGACCGGAGTCGACGCCCCGCGCCCCTCCGGTCGGCAGGCAATGAGGAGGAAAGCATGCGCAAATCGTTCACGGCCGTCTCGGCCCTTCTGCTGCTCGCGGGCGCCGCGTTCGCGGAAGACGTGTCGAACCTCAATCCCGGCATCACGACGTCCGAGCTCCTGGCGACCGCGCCGGTGCACTGGGTTTCCGTGGAGCAGGTCGAGGCTTCGCTGGAAGGAGAGGCCCCCATGGCCGTCGGCTTCGACGTGGACGATACGGTGCTCTATTCCAGCCCCTGCTTCTACTACGGCAAGATGAAGTATTCCCCGGCCTCGGAGGAATATCTCAACATGGATGCCTTCTGGACGGATATCCACACCAACAATTGCGACCAGTATTCCATTCCCAAGGAGGTCGCGCGCAAGCTGATCGACATGCACACGGCGCGCGGCGACGAGATTTTCTTCATCACCGGCCGCACCCGCGGCAGCGGCGGCGAGACGCTGACCGCCGCGATCAGGAAGGCCTTCGGTATCGAGAAGATGAACGACGTCGTCTTCACCGCCTCGTCGGAAAACAAGGTGGAATTCCTGAAAGACCACAAGCTGAAAATCTATTACGGCGACGCCGACAGCGACATGAAGGCGGCGCTCGCGGCCGGCATCCGGCCGATCCGCGTCATGCGGGCGCAGAACTCGACCTACAAGCCGGAGCCGAAGAACGGCAAGTTCGGCGAGGAAGTCATCGCCAATTCCACCAATTGAACCGCAGGTGACGGAGACGGCGCGTGACAAATCTCGGCGATCTTGAAATCTTCTCCCGCGTCATCGCCATGGGCAGCATGTCGGCGGCGGGACGGGCCCTCGGCCTTTCCCCCGCCGTCGTCTCCAAGCGCGTGAAACGGCTGGAGGAGCGGCTCGGCACGCGCCTCTTCCAGCGCACGACGCGGCAGATCTCGCTGACCGAGGCCGGGCAGGGCTTCTACGAGCGCATCGTCGGCATCCTCTCGGGCATCGAGGAGGCGGAAGCCTTCGTTTCCGGACGCTCCGGCGCGGTGCGCGGCTCGCTGCGCATCTCCGCGCCGACCTCCTTCGGCCGCATGCATATCGCGCCCCATCTCAAGGGCTTCATGGACAGCTATCCCGAGCTGGTGGTCAACCTCGTCCTCACCGACGACTTCTCCGACATTGTCGGCGGCGGCTTCGACCTTGCGATCCGCATCGGGGAACTGTCGGATTCCTCGCTCGTCGCGCGCCGGCTCGCGCCGGTGCGGCGCGTGCTCTGCGCATCGCCCGACTATATTGCCCGCCACGGCACGCCGGCCTCGATCGAGGACCTCGCGCACCATGTCTGCCTGCCGCCGCATACCCAGGACGCCTGGCGGCTGGAGGGACCGGAAGGCAGCGTCACCTACCGCCCGCACGGGCCGCTCTATACCAATTCCAGCGAGGTCGTGACCGAGGCCGTGCTGTCCGGCCTGGGCATCGCGCTGCGCTCGACCTGGGATGTCGGCCCGGCGCTGAGGAGCGGCAGACTGCAACAGGTGCTGCCGAGCTACGAGGGCTCGCGCAACGTCGTGCTGTCGGCGGTCTATCCGAGCCGGCAGTTCCTGCCGGTCAAGGTGCGGCTCTTCATCGACTATCTCGCCGAGCTCTACGGCCACCAGCCCTATTGGGAGCATTGAGGCCGGGGGCGGCTCCCCTCAGTGCCGGTCCTCCTCCGCATGGCGGTGGCGGATGGCGCGCACGAGCAGCCACATGCCGAGGATGACGAAGGGCACGGCGATGCCCGTCAGCGTCTCCGGCTTGATCGGCAGGCCGAGACCGTGCGCCGCCTTCGCCACATAGCCGAAGAGCCCCACGACATAGTAGGAGATCGCCGCCACCGACAGGCCCTCGACGGTCTGTTGCAGGCGAAGCTGCAATTTCGCGCGGCGGTCCATGGAATTGAGCAGCGTCGAATTGAGCTGTTCCAGTTCCACGTCGATCCAGCTTCGAAGCAGGGCCGTGGCGCGGGCGAGCTTGCGCGAGAGGTTCGCCTGCCGCTCCTCGACGGACTGACAGGTCCGCATGGCCGGCGCCAGCCGGCGCTCCAGGAAGAAGCCGAGCGTCTCATAGCCCGGCACCGCCGTCTCGGCCAGCGTGCGGATGCGCTCCTGCACGATGCCGTAATAGGCGCGGCTCGCGCCGAAGCGGTAGAGGCTGAGGGCGGCGTTGGCCTCCAGCTCGGCGGCAAGGCGGGTGATCTCGGTGAGCAGCTCGTCGGCCTTGTCGCGGGCGTGCTGCTTCATGGCATTGGTGATGCCGGTCAGCCCGTCCTCGATGCGGCGGATATCGGGCGAGAGCGACTGGGCGAGCGGCAGGCCCATCATGGCGAGCGTGCGGTAGGTCTCGATGTCGAGCAGGCGCTGGACGAGCGCGCCGCGCCCGGCCTCCGTCATGCCGCGGTCGATGACGAGGATCTGCGTCAGCCCGTCGCCGTCTTGGCGGAAGTCGGTGAGGACGACGCCCTGACCGTTCTTGATCTCGCTGTAACAGAGGCTCGTCGGATCGAAGGCGGAGATCGCCTCGCGGGTTTCGGGCGAATCCGGCCGGATTTCGAGGCGGATGCCGGAGATCAGCGTGCCGGGCGGCGAGAAGCTGTCGCCGAAGGGATGGACGGGCACCTCGCCGCCGAACTTTTCCGGCACCGGCGCATCCCAGAAATAGGTCGAGAACTCGGTGTGGCGCTCCCAGCGCAGCGTGCCCTGCCCCCAGCTCAGCGCATGATGGCTGGAATCGCGGCCGGGCGGCGAGATGCCTCGCGAGCGCGACAGCTCCGCCATGACGGCATGGTCGACCGCCGAGCCGCCCTCCGTGAGGAACGCGAGCTGGAAGATGACGCGCGGCGACGGCACCAGCGCATACGGTCTTGCGTGAATTTCCCCGAGCGCCTGCGCACGCGCGGTCGCCTGCGGAAAGGCGAAACTGCCCTTAGCCATGCCTGCACCTTCCCCTCATGTGCAACAGCATAGTCTTAACAAATGTCAGGCATGCGCCGATAGGGCGCATTGACGCAGGCCGAAAGGCGTAGACTGGACAAGATTGTTGACCAGTTTCCGCCCGCATTGGTAGTGTCGCAGCGTGACCGACACCGCCTTCGACCTTTTCGCGCGCATCAGCCATAGCCGGACCTCGGACGAGGTCGTGCGGCAGATCGAGTTGCTGCTGCTCGAAGGGGTGCTGCGCGACGGCGACCGGCTGCCCGGCGAGCGGGAGCTTTCCAAACGCCTCGACGTCTCCCGCCCGATCCTGCGCGAGGCGCTGAAGGAGCTGGAGAACCGTGGCCTGCTGATCAGCCAGCACGGCGGCGGCACCTATGTCGCCGACATCATCGGCCAGGTCTTCTCGCGCCCCGTCGTCGACCTCATCGCCCGCCACCAGCGGGCGACGGAGGACTATATCGAATACCGCCGGGAGCTGGAGGGCATCACGGCGGACCTCGCCGCGCGACGCGCGACGGACTACGACCGGCAGATGCTGACCCGCATCATGGAGGCGATGCGCGCGGCCCATGCCAGCAGCTCCTTCGATGCCGAGCTCGAAACCGACGTGGAGCTGCACAACGCCATCGGCGAGGCGGCGCACAATATCGTGCTGCTGCACACGCTGCGCGCCTGCTACAGGCTTCTGGCGCAGGGGATCTTTTTCCACCGCCACCTCGTTTTCTCCTCGGAGGAAGCGCGCGGACATCTGCTTGCCCAGCACGAGGCGATCTATTGCGCCATCATGGCGGGCGACGGACAGGGCGCGCGTCAGGCCGCCCAGGCGCATATGGACTATATCGCCGACGCGATCCGGAAAGCCGAGCGCAGCGGGGAATGGCAGAGGATTTCCCAGCTGCGCATGCAAAAGCGCGGCCTTCCCCCACAAGCCTGACTTGCGCCGCAAATCTCGCGCAAGCAAGATGGCCGATAACGACTCAGAGCGCGCTTCCCGGCGAGAGGCCGGCAAGAGGAATGAAGAAGACCTTGAACATTCTCAACCGCATCGCCAGTGACGTCCATCTCATGTTCCGCCGGCCCGTGCGCGAACAGTATGGCGCGCTGTGCTATCGGGTGAAGAAGAAGCGCCCGACGGTCGAAGTCCTCCTCATCACCAGCCGCGACACGGGCCGCTGGATCATTCCGAAGGGCTGGCCGATGGACGGCAAGACGGCCGCCGCCGCCGCCGCGCGCGAGGCCTGGGAAGAGGCCGGCGTGAAGGGCGTCATCAGCGACGAGCCGGTCGGCAGCTACCACTACCTGAAGGGCCTTGCCGGCGGGATGAAGGTCGAGTGCCGGGTGCGGGTCTTCCCGCTCGTCGTCGACGACGTCTGCAAGAATTTTCCGGAGAAGGGCGAGCGCCGCGCCGAATGGGTCGACTGCGCGGAAGCTTCCAACCGTGTCCAGGAGCCGGGCCTCAAGACGCTGCTCCTCGCCTTCGAGCGGAAAATCCTCTCCGAGATCGCGGCCATCCCCAAAAACGGCACGCCGGACGCCTGAAAAGCCCCTGCCGGGCCGTTGTCATATTGCCGACGAAGCCCTGAGGCGATAGTGCGGGGGGCTTTGAAACGGAGCAGCATGAATGGCGAATTCTCAGGTCCAGCTCCGCAAGCCGACGCTGGACAAGGATCTTGAAAAACTCACCTATACCGAACAGGCCACGCAGTTCGTGCTGCGCTCCTGGGCGGGCGTGGGGATTTCGCTCGTCTTCCTGCTGATCGCCATGGTCGTCGCCAGCACCTTCGCCACCGGCACGGCGGGCGTCCTGGTCATCGCCGTCACCGCCGCCCTTGCCGCCTACATGGCCATGAACATCGGCGCCAACGACGTGACGAACAATGTCGGCGCGGCCGTCGGCGCGCGCGCCATGAGCATGGGCGTCGCCCTCGTCATCGCCGCGGTCTTCGAGATCGCCGGGGCGCTGCTGGCCGGCCAGGGCGTGGCGCAGACGGTCGCCTCCGGCATCGTCGACCGCTCGGCCTTCCCGAACCCCGAGACCTTCGCCTGGGCCATGATGGCCGCCCTCGTCTCGGCGGCGATCTGGATCAATATCGCGACGCTCGCCAATGCGCCGATCTCCACCACCCACGCCATCGTCGGCGGCGTCATCGGCGCGGGCGCGGCGGCGAGCGGCTTCCATACCGTCCAGTGGGACGCCATCGCCGTCATCGTCGTAAGCTGGACCGTCTCGCCGATCCTCGGCGGGGTGATCGCCGCGGCCTTCCTCTACTTCATCAAGGAAACCATCATCTACCGCGAGGACAAGATCGCGGCGGCGAAGACCTGGGTGCCGGTGCTCGTCGCACTGATGGCCGGCGCCTTCGCTGCCTTCCTTGCGAATGGCGGCACGACCGGCTCCTTCGGCCTTTCCTTCCGCGACGCGATGCTGATCGGCCTTGGCTTCGGCGTCCTCACCTATGTCGTCACCCGGCCCATCGTCCGCCGCCATGCGGAGGGTCTCGACAACCGCAACCAGTCGCTGCGCACGCTCTTCCGCATTCCGTTGATCTGTTCGGCCGCGCTCCTCTCCTTCGCGCATGGTGCCAACGACGTCTCCAACGCCGTCGGGCCGCTCTATGGCGTGGTGTCGGCGCTGCGCTCGGGCCTGACAGGCGGGGATGCCGCGATCCCGCTCTGGGTGATGGTCATCGGCGCCGTGGGCATCTCGCTCGGCCTCCTGCTCTTCGGCCCGCGCCTCATCCGCATCGTCGGCAGCGAGATCACCAAGCTCAACCCGATGCGCGCCTTCTGCGTGGCGCTCTCCTCGGCCGTCGCGGTGCTGACCGCCTCCGCCTTCGCCATTCCCGTCTCCTCGACGCATATCGCCGTCGGCGCGGTCTTCGGCGTCGGCCTCTTCCGCGAATGGTACACGCGCAATTCCCGCCGCCGCATCGACTATATCCGCAGCCGCGGCAACCAGGTCGCGCCGGAGGAACCGCCGGTCAACGCGGACGAGACGCGCCGGCGCTATCTCGTGCGCCGTTCGCATTTCATGACGATCGTCTCGGCCTGGATCGTGACGCTGCCCGTCTCCGCGATCCTCTCCGCCCTCGTCTTCCTCGCCCTCCACACGCTTTTCAGCTGAGACACGTCATGCGCGCCAATTACCGGATGCAGCGCCTCTTCACCGCTGACGCCCTTGCGGCGGGCTCGGCAGTGGAGGCTTCCAAGGAGCATTTCCACTACCTGACGAACGTGCTGCGCATGGCCGAGGGCGATGCCGTGCTGCTCTTCAACGGGCGCGACGGCGAATGGCACGCGACGCTCTCCTTCCCGACGCGCAAGCGCCTGCTCTTCACGCCGGTCGAGCAGACCCGGCCGCAGCCCGAGCCCTCGGACCTCCATTACCTCTTCGCACCGCTGAAGATCGGGCGGCTCGACTATCTGGTGCAGAAGGCGGTGGAGATGGGGGCCGGCATGCTCCAGCCCGTCATGACCCAGCATGTGCAGGGCAAGATTACCAGCCTGGAACGGCTGGAGGCCAATGCCGTCGAGGCCGCCGAGCAATGCGGCATCCTCTCGATCCCGCAGGTCGCCGCGCCACGGAAGCTCGAAGATCTGCTTGCCGACTGGCCGCGCGAGCGGCGGATCGTCTTCTGCGACGAGGGCCATGGCAGCCAGAACCCGCTACCGGTTCTGCAGAAGATCGAGGAGCGCAGGCTCGCCCTTCTCGTCGGGCCGGAAGGCGGCTTTTCGGATGGCGAGCGCACGCTCTTGCGCAGCCTCGATTTCGTGACGCCCATCCCGCTCGGCCCGCGCATCCTGCGCGCCGACACGGCCGCGGTGGCGGCGATGGCCGTCATCCAGGCAGCGATCGGCGACTGGCGATAGCCGGACTTGCACAAAAGCAGGAAAATCCGCGTCCAGGAAAAGTCGATTGGGTTTTTTTGAATCTGCCTTGAAAGGAATTCGCTTGCACCGCATCTAATTCCGGTTCAAGCACCCTCCCAGGCCCAGCGTTCTGCCGGGCGCCATCCGTTCAGAAGAAGACGCCCATGGCCCGTGACACCACCGACCAGACGCCCATCCGCTCCGTCGCGGACATGGCCGAGTATCTCGCCGACGGCTGCAAGCCGAAGGAAAAGTTCCGCATCGGCACCGAGCACGAGAAATTCGTCTTCTTTACGGCGGACAACAGCCCCGTCCCCTATTTCGGCGAGGCGAGCATTTCGGCGCTTCTCAACGGCATGCAGGCCAGGACCGGCTGGGAGCCGATCATGGATGCCGGCAACATCATCGGCCTTGCCGAACCCTCCGGCATGGGCGCCATCTCGCTGGAGCCCGGCGGCCAGTTCGAGCTTTCCGGCGCGCCGCTGGAAAACCTGCACCAGACCTGCAAGGAATCCAACCAGCACCTCGCGACGCTCCGCGAGATCGCCGAGCCGCTCGGCATCCGCTTCCTCGGCATGGGCGGCAGCCCCAAATGGACCTTCGCGGAAACCCCGCGCATGCCCAAGAGTCGCTACGACATCATGACCCGCTACATGCCGAAGGTCGGCACCAAGGGTCTCGACATGATGTACCGCACCTGCACGATCCAGGTGAATCTCGACTTCTCCAGCGAAGCCGACATGCGCCGCAAGATGCAGGTGTCGCTGAAGCTCCAGTCGATGGCGACCGCGCTCTTCGCCTCCTCGCCCTTCACCGACGGCAAGCCGAACGGCCTTCTGTCCTGGCGCGGCGACATCTGGCGCGACACGGACAACAACCGCGCCGGCCTCATCCCCTTCGCCTTCGCACCCGATTTCGGCTTTGCGGACTATGTCGAATGGGCGCTCGACGTGCCGATGTATTTCATCGTTCGCGACGGCAAGTACCACGACTGCACGCACGTCACCTTCCGCCAGTTCATGGCAGGCGCCCTCAAGGGCGAGATCGCCGACTTCGAACCTAATCTCGGCGACTGGACGAACCACCTCTCCACGCTCTTCCCGGACGTGCGCCTCAAGCGCTTCCTCGAAATGCGCGGCGCCGACGGCGGCCCGTGGCGGCGCATCTGTGCGCTGCCCGCCTTCTGGGTGGGCCTGCTCTACGACGACGGCGCGCTCGATGCCGCCGAGGCGCTGACGCGCGACTGGACGGTCGAGGAGGTCACGGCGCTGCGCAATGCCGTGCCGGCCGAGGGCCTCAAGGCCGATTTCCGCGGCAAGCCGCTGCTCGACGTCGCCCGCGAGGTCGTGTCGATCTCCCGCCAGGGCCTTGCCGCCCGCGCCCGCACCAATGGCGACGGCGTGGACGAGACGATCTTCCTCGCCCCGCTCGATGAGGTGCTGGCCAAGAAGGCGACGCTCGCGGAAGACATGCTGGCGCTCTACAACGGCCGCTGGAACGGGTCCGTCGAGCCGGTCTTTTCCGAATACCAGTACTGAGCCCGGCCCAAGAAAGCTGTTTGCGCGGCCGAAATTCCCGTTATAGTGCAGGCACATGCTTGGTGTTGGGCCTGCCAGTGGGCCTGCCGGCGGGAAAGGGTCTGCCATGCTTTCGCTCTACGACATGATGATGCAGGCGCAGAACGGCCATGCCGTCGACCTGATGGCGCGGCAGTTCGGGCTGGCGCAGGAGCAGGCCGTCAAGGCCGTCGCCGCGCTGATGCCGGCCTTTTCCGAGGGCTTCAAGCGCAACGCCGCCAGCCCCTACGACCTCGCCGCCTTCATGAAGGCGCTGACGACGGGCGAGCATGCCAAGTATTTCGAGGACATGAGCAAGGCCTTCACGCCGCAGGGCCTTGCCGAGGGCAACGGCATTCTCGGCCATCTCTTCGGCAGCAAGGAGGTCTCCCGCGCCATCGCCGCGCAGGCCGCGCAGATGACCGGCATCGGCCAGGAGATATACAAGCAGATGCTGCCCGTCATGGCGAGCACGCTGATGGGCGGGATCTTCAAGCAGTCGCTCGCGCCCTTCTTCCCCGGCGCGGATGCCGGCAAGGCTTCCGCCAATCCCTTTGCCGACATGATGCAGCAATGGGCCGAGGCGACGGGCCTTGCGAAGAAGCCGGAACCGGCGAACCCCTTCGCCGACAATCCCTTTGTGCAGGCCGCGCAAGACTTCTTCGGCGGCAGGAAGGAAGCGCCGGCCAATCCCTTCACCGACAACCCCTTCGCGAAAGCCTTCCAGGACATGATGGCGGGCATGGCCGGCCAGCCGGCGGCCGAAAAGCCGAGCGCGCCGGAAGCCTCGCCTGCCGATTCGCTGAAGAGCCTCGTCAACACGATGTTCGACACCGGACTGGAGATGCAGAAGGACTACCAGCGCAACATCGAGACGATCTTCGAGACCATGCGCGGCGGCATGGAGCCGGACGGCGGCAAGAAGGCCTGACGATCAGGCCGCCGCCGCGCGGTCCCTCTCCGCCTCGACCGGCACGTTGAAGCGTTCGACGATCGCCGCGAGCGAGCGCGTATCACCCGCAAGCCCGGACATGCCGGCCGCCGTCTGCGAGACGGCCTGACGGTTCTGCGCCGTCACCTGCTCCATCTCGGACATCGACCGGCTGATATCGCCGAGGCTGGAAGACTGCTGGTTGGCGGCCGCGGCGATCGAATGGATATGGTCGTTGATGCGGGCGACCTGCCCGGCAATGCCGGAAAGCGCCTCGCCCGTCTGCTGCACGAGATCGACGCCCTTCGCCACCTCGACGCCGGACTTGGTGATCAGCGCCTTGATGTCCTTTGCGGCATTCGCCGAGCGCTGGGCAAGTTCGCGAACCTCCTGTGCGACGACGGCAAAGCCCTTGCCGGCATCTCCGGCGCGGGCGGCCTCGACGCCGGCATTCAGGGCAAGCAGATTGGTCTGGAAGGCGATCTCGTCGATGACGTTGATGATGCTGGAAATCTCGCGCGAGGCGCCCTCGATGCGCTCCATGGCCGCGACCGCGTCGGAGACGACGCCGCTCGACTGGTCGGTGCTGGCCTTGGCCTCCGTCGCCATGCGGGAAGCCTCGCCGGCCCGGGCGGTGGAGTTGCGGATCGCTTCCATCATCTGGCCGACGGCCTCGGTCGTGCGCTCCAGCGCCGCCACCTGGCTTTCGGTGCGCTCGGCGATGTCGCGGGCGGCGGCATCGACATGGGCGACCTTGCCGTCGATCGAGCGCGCATTGCTGGAAACGGCGGCGATGGTTTCGGCAAGGCGCCGGACGGAGGTGTTGAAGTCGACGCGCAACTCATCGAGCCCGTCGGCGAAGGCATGGCCGATGACGGTGGAAAGGTCACCGGCCGAAAGGCGCTCCAGCGCGGTGCCGAGCGTACCGACGGCCTCCTGCACCTGGCGCTGCTGCGCGGCCTTGGCGGCTTCCTGCGCCTGCTGCTCGCGGGCGGCGTGGTCGCGCGCCTCGGTGCTGGAACGCTCCAGCGCCGCCTTTTCCAGCGCGGCGGTACGGAAGACGGCAACCGAGCGCACCATGTCGCCGATCTCGTCGGCGCGGTTTTCCTTCGGAAGCGCGATATCGGTATTGCCGGCGGCAAGCGCGGTCATCGCCTCGACGAGCTGGTGGATCGGCCGGGTCAGCGCGCGCGAGAAGATCGTCGCCGCGAGGATGGCGAGACCGATGATCGCGGCGGTCAGGCCGAGCACGATCAGCGTGCCGCGCATCAGGCCCGCCGTCGCTTCCGCCCGGGTGATCTTGGCGATGACGGACCAGTCCGCCCCGCCGAAGGATAGCGGCGATCCGGCGGCATAGAGCTCGGTACCGGCCGCGTCGGCGATGATGCCATAGGCCTCGCTGCCGACGGGCAGGTTGGCGATGTCGAGGCGGACCTTCAGCGCATCGGGCTCCGGCGTGCGGGCGGAATCGGTCAGCACCGTGCCGTCGGCGCGCACCAGCACCGTCTCGCCGGTCTCGCCGAGGCCCTTGCTGTTGCCGAAGATGGCGTCGATCTTGGCGTTCGGCACGCGGATCGCCATGATGCCGAGCGTGCGGCCGTTCATGGTGATGGGCGCGGCCAGAAAGGCCGCCGGCGCGCCGCCGAGCGCGGCATATTCGGAAAAGTCGGAAAAGACGATCGTCCCCGCGTCCTTGAGCGCCATCGCATCCTTGAAGGCTGCGGCGAGCCCGCTGTCCCTGTAGGGGCCGTCGATGAGGTTCGTGCCGAAATCCTCCGCCTTCGCGACGGAATAGAGCACGTTGCCCTTCGGATCGATCATGTAGAGGTCGGCATAGCCCTGCGATTCCAGATGCTTGCGGAAGGCGACGTGGTACTGCTTGTGCGAGCGGTCGAAATTGTCCTTCTTCGCCGTGTCGAACAGGTAGCGCTCGGCCGGCGGGTTCGGGTTGTGGGCGATGTAGCGGTCGTGCAGTTCCTTCGCCGGATCCTTGCCGAGCGCGCCCCAGGCGCCGGCGAAACCGTAGAAGGCCTGGGTGGTCGGCATGGCGGTGGAAAGGCTGATGAGGTCGAGCTTCATGCCCTCCAGATAGGTCCGCGCCTCGTTGCGGCGTCCGTCGGCGGTCGCCTCCAGCTTCTGCATCACCTGCCGGGTCACGGTCTCCGCACTGACGATCAGCGATACGGCGCTGGCGGCGCCGATGGAAAGAAGCGTGAGCACGGCAGCGGCAAGGGGCAGTTTACGCGAAATGCGCATGGCGATCCGTCCGAGGGCTAGAGCTGGGTCCGGCTCATCCGGAAGGCAGACGGCGTCATGCCCGCGGAACGGCTCCGCGGCTGCCATGGCAACGGTAGCCGAGGGTGGTTTACCTAAGGTAAAGCGGATTTTCGGGAAATAGCCCTGGAAAAAGCCCGACGCGGACCTTGGGAGTCGCACGCCGGGCAAGCGGCAGGGTTATTGGCTCTCACCCTGCGGGGAAGTCGGGAACCGTCCGGGAGGGCGGGACGGCGCCGGAGGAAATCAGTCCGAGCGACCCTGGCGCACATGACGGCGGGCACGCTCGCGCGCCACGATCGTCAGATGCAGGCCGGCATCGGAGAAGAAGGAGGCCGAACGGACGGCCTGGACGTCGCTGCGGCACAGCCCCATGTCGAGAAGCTGGTGGTCGTCGAGCTCGCTCAGCCGGTTGATCGCGCGGCGATTCTGCCAGGCGCGGGCAAATCTGGCGGCGGCGTTGCGGATATGGACAAGCAGGTCCGGGACCTGGCGACGGGTTGCCGGGGCCTCGATTTCCATTCTGCGGTCGATCATGCGCATGGCATTTCTCCTTTCCGGCTCCGCGCACCATCGTCCTTCGATGGGGCCCGCGCGGCACCTGTGATCGTTCGCCGCCCGCAGGATGCGGGTGACGGTGAGGGGAACTGGACTGCAAGAAGAGCCGCCGGCCGAAAGGTCCGGGCGAAGCGGCAGATCCTGTCGGCAATGGCTGGCGGACAAGCCATCGTTCGACAATTGCTTTTTCGCAGAAAGACATTGATCAGTCCAACGAATGTTTCTAATACTATCAATCAAACAATCTTATGAGTACCGTTATGTCCGCTCCGTTAGACATCGACCAGCTCCAGACCTTCGTTGCGATCGCGGATACCGGAAGTTTCACGCGGGCGGCCGATCGTGTCTTCAAGACCCAGTCGGCCGTGTCCATGCAGATGCGGCGGCTCGAAGAGCGCATCGGCAAGCAGCTTTTCATGAAGGACGGGCGCGGCAACAGGCTGACGGCCGAGGGCGAGCGCCTGCTCAACTTCGCCCGCCGGATGCTGCGCCTCAACAACGAGGCCATCGCCGCCTTCGACGACAACCGCCTCGAGGGCATGCTGCGCATCGGCACGCCGGACGACTATGCCGACCGCTACATGCCCGAGATCATCATGCGCTTTGCCAAGACGCATCCGAATGTCGAGCTCTATATCGTGTGCGAGCCCTCCGTCGACCTTGCCGAGAAGATGGCCAAGGGCGAGCTCGACATCGCGCTCGTCACGCACAATCCGCGCCAGCGCCAGTCCGACGTGGTGCGGACGGAGCCGCTCTGCTGGGTGATGTCGGCCAACCATCCGCTGCCGGAGAACGCGCCGGTGCCGCTCGCCGTCGGCCGGCGGGACTGCCAGTGGCGGCAGATCGCCTGCGCCGCGCTCGATTCGGTCGGGCGCGACTACCAGGTGCTGTTCACGAGCTGGTCCTCCACCGTCGTCGCCGCCGCCGTCATGGCGGGCATGGCGGTTTCGGTTCTGCCGGAATCGGCGCTGCGCCCCGGCATGAAGGTGCTGACGCAGGCGGACGGCTTCCCGCCGCTCGCGCCCGTGCAGATTGGCATCATGCGGCGGCCGGGCCTTTCGCCCTCGCTCTCCAACGCCATCACCAGCCACATCACCGCCTGTCTCGACAACATCACGCCGCTGACGGCGGCCGATGACCTGCCGGAAGCGGAAGTGAAGGTCTTTCCGCGCCTCGCGCGGCTGAGGCCGGGACAGATCCTGCCGGGATGGTGACGCTCATTCCTCTGGACGGCATTCCCGCAGGCAA
Organism: Shinella sp. R2-11; assembly: GCF_055330205.1. NCBI lineage: Bacteria > Pseudomonadati > Pseudomonadota > Alphaproteobacteria > Hyphomicrobiales > Rhizobiaceae > Shinella > Shinella sp. R2-11. The sequence continues at coordinate 229,093 of NZ_JBVAPC010000001.1, forward strand.
GGCCGGGCCGTCCAGGGTGACGGTCCGGCCTGCCCGCGAAGACGAAATCGAGACGCTGTGCCGGATCGAGCGGTCGGCCGCGCAGGCCTTCCGCCTCATCGAGGCTTTCTCCTGGCTGGCGGTTGGCGACGTGCAAAGCGCCGAGCGGCACCACGACCTCATCGGCAAGGGCACCAACTGGGTCGCGGCCGCCGACGGCGACCAGCCCGTCGGCTTCCTCAGCGCCGAGGCCGTCGGGCCCGAACTGCACATCTGGGAGATTTCCGTCGATCACCTGCATCAGGGCTTCGGCATCGGCCGCCGGCTGATCCGCCACGCCGTCGAGCAGGCGGCGGAACGCAGCCTTGCGGCCGTGACGCTGACGACCTTCCGCACCATCCCGTGGAACTGCCCGTTCTACGAGCGGCTGGGCTTCGAGACGCTCGACGAGGCGGCGCTTCCGGCGCGCCTCGACGCGGTGCTCGACGAGGAATCCGAACACGGCCTGCCGCGCGACACGCGCTGCGCCATGCGGCTGACGATCAAGGACTAGCCAAGATACTTCTTCAGGAACGCCACCGTGCGCTGCCAGGCAAGGTCGGCGGCGGCCTTGTCGTAGCGGGCGACGGAGGTGTCGTTGTTGAAGGCATGGTTGACGCCGTCATAGACGTGGATCTCGAAGGTCTTGCCGTTCGCCTCCAGCGCCTTGCGATAGGCGTCGATGCCGGCATTGATGCGCTCGTCGAGGCCGGCATAGTGCAGCAGCAGGGCCGCCTTGATGTTCGGCACCGCCTCGGCCGGCGGCTGCGCGCCGTAATAGGCGACGGCGGCCTTCAGCTCCGGCGATGCCGTCGCGAAGCGGTTGACGAGGCCGCCGCCCCAGCAGAAGCCGATGGCGCCGACCTTGCCGTTAGCCCCGTCGAGCTTTGCCAGGAACTGCAGGCTCGCCTCCGCATTGGCGGCCGTGGCTGCCGGATCGAGCTTGCCGATCATGTCGCGTGCGTGGTCCTCGTCCTCCGGCGTGCCGCCCGAGGGCGAGAGGAAATCAGGGGCGAGCGCGATGAAACCTTCCAGCGCCATGCGCCGCGCGACGTCGCGAGTATGCGGATTGAGGCCGCGGTTCTCGTGGATGACGATGACGGCGCCGAGCGGCCCCGTTGCCGCCTTCGGGCGCACGAGATAGCCCTTCATCTCGCCCGAGCTGCCGCCATAGACGACATCCTTCGCCGAAAGGCGCTCGTCGTCGGAGGCGATCATCTCGGCGCTCGCGGAATTGGCGGCAAGCAGCGGCGCGATGGCGGCCGCCGCGGCGCCGGAGCCCGCAAGCGCCGTCAGCCGCTCCATGAAGCGGCGGCGGTCGAGCGTCAGGTGGGTGTATTCGTCATAGGCGTCGATCATCGCCTGCGTGATCTGCGTCCTGTCCATGGCGGATCCTCCGGTTTGTCGGCCAGAAGGACAAGATAGGCCGCGCGCGCCCGCACGCCCAACACATCTGCGTTACCGGCGGATCAGGTGAGCGCCAGCCAGACGGCGAGCCAGAGCCAGAGCATCATCGCGACCAGCAGGCTGGCGATGAACAGCGGGCGGCGGTAGCGCAGGCGGTTCGAGGTGACATGCACATAGGCATGCGCGTAGCGCAGCACCACGAAGAGCCAGCCGCCGGCGACCGTCACCGGATTGTCGGCATCGACGAGATAGAGAAGGATGCTCACCGCATAGAACAGCACCGGCAGCTCGAACTGGTTGGCGATGGCGTTCTTGACGACGAGGCTTTCGGCCGGTTCGTCCCGGTTCTCGCGGAACTGTTCGGGCTTGGCACGGCCATCCCTGACAGCGCCGACGCGGCGGGTCGAGAGCAGGATATAGAGGCCGAAGATGAGCGCGGCATGCGCAATCATCGGCCAGATCGTGGCTTCCGTGGGAGACATGGGGAACCTTCGGCTTGCGTTTCAGCCACCTGCATAAGTGTTTCCGGCGAAAGCCTCAACCTTAAAGGCTGCCCTGCCGCAAGCCGAAGGAAAAGGCACTCTCCTATTGCGGCGTCAGCGTTTCGCTGCCCGAGCCGTCCTTGCCGCTGATCGTCCAGGCCCCTTCCAGCGACCCGTCGCCCTTGACCTCGTAGACGATGAGGCCGACGGCATCGCCCAGCACATAGGCGGCCGCGAAGGCATTGTCGTAGAGCATGCAGATGCCGTTCGACGTGGTCGAGCCGGTGTGCCATTCGATCGAGCAGGTCGTCTCGCTGGTCAGCTCGATGGTCGCCGTGCCGCCATAGGCCGAACCATCGAGATTGGTGCCCTCAACGGTGTAGGTGCCGGCATTGACGGTCTGCGCCTGCGCAGGCGCGACGAGACCCAGGCCCAACAGGGCGCCAGCCAAAATCGTCTTCATGAAGTTCCCCCGATAGCCGGCGAGATTGCCGGCATTTCATCTTATGCAGATGAACGGAAAAACGAAAAGGGCGTGGCGCCCCGCCAAACGAAAATGCCCGGCAAAAGCCGGGCATTCCGCAAAGGTCGTGTCAGGATCGGCCGGTCAGACGGCGCCCGGATAGTTCGGGCTTTCGCGGGTGATCGTCACGTCATGGGCGTGGCTTTCGCGCAGGCCCGCGCCGGAGATGCGCACGAAGGTGGCGCGCTCCTGGTATTCCTTGATGTCCTTGCCGCCGACATAGCCCATGGAGGCCTTGAGACCGCCGGCGAGCTGGTGCAGCACGCCCGAGACCGGGCCCTTGTAGGGCACCTGGCCCTCGATGCCTTCCGGCACGAGCTTCAGCGTGTCGCGCACTTCCGCCTGGAAGTAGCGGTCGGCCGAGCCGCGCGCCATCGCCCCGACGGAGCCCATGCCGCGATAGGCCTTGAAGGAGCGGCCCTGGTAGAGGAACACCTCGCCCGGGCTCTCGTCCGTACCGGCGAGCAGCGAGCCGACCATGACGGCGGAAGCGCCGGCGGCGATCGCCTTGGCAAGGTCGCCCGAGAACTTGATGCCACCGTCGGCAATGACCGGAATGTCCGCGGCCTGTGCCGCCTCGACGGAGGACATGATGGCGGCGAGCTGCGGCACGCCGACGCCGGCGACGATGCGGGTGGTGCAGATCGAGCCCGGGCCGATGCCGACCTTGACTGCATCCGCGCCCGCGTCGATGAGCGCCCGGGTGCCGTCGGCCGTCGCAACGTTGCCGGCCATGACGCGGACCGAGTTCGACAGCTTCTTCACGCGGGTCACCGCATCGAGCACGCGCTGCGAATGGCCGTGCGCCGTATCGACGACGATGAGGTCGACGCCGGCATCGATGAGGCGCTCGGCGCGCTCGAAGCCGTCATCGCCGACGGAGATGGCGGCGGCGGCGCGAAGGCGGCCCTGCGCATCCTTGGAGGCATTGGGGTTGAGCTGCGACTTCTCGATATCCTTCACGGTGATGAGGCCGACGCAGCGGCCGTCGCCGTCGATCACCAGCAGCTTCTCGATGCGGTGGCGGTGCAGCAGGCGCTTGGCTTCCTGCTGGTCGACACTCTCCTTCACCGTGATGAGGTTCTCACGGGTCATCAGCTCGTAGATCTTCTGGGTCGGGTCGGAGGCGAAGCGCACGTCGCGGTTCGTCAGGATACCGACGAGGCGGCCGGCCTTGCCGTTGCCGCCGTTCTCGACGACGGGGATGCCGGAAATGCCGTGCACCTTCATCAGCGACAGCGCGTCGGCGAGCGTGGCGTCGGGGCCGATCGTCACCGGGTTGACGACCATGCCGCTCTCGAACTTCTTGACCTGGCGGACTTCCTCGGCCTGCTCGGCGGGCGTCAGGTTGCGGTGGATGACGCCGAGGCCGCCGGCCTGGGCCATCGCGATGGCAAGGCGGCCTTCCGTGACCGTGTCCATCGCGGAGGAGAGGATAGGCAGATTCAGCTCGAAATCGTTGGCGATGCGGGTCGCGATGTTCGTCTGGCCCGGCATGACCTCGGAGTGACCGGGCTGCAGGAGAACGTCGTCGAAGGTCAGGGCTTCGAGACCGGTTGCCGTTTCAATGATGCGCGCCATAGGCCAAGTTCCTTCAGTGTAATAGCAGGCTGCCCAGGGAGGACATTGGGAGTTGTCCACCTCGGTCGCTTGCAAGAAATTCTTGGAAGTTGGCGAGGGCTGGTAACACGTTCATGACGGATTGGGAATAGCAAAAAGCCGGCAATCGCTTTCGGGGCTTGCTTCTGAACAGGCGCCGCAGGGCCGCCGCCCCTCATCCGCCTGCCGGCACCTTCTCCCCGCAAGCGGGGCGAAGGCAGATGTTGCACGGCATTGCCCCAAGTCCCTTCTCCCCGCTTGCGGGGAGAAGGTCGCGGCAGCGGGATGAGGGGCTTTTGCCTCCACCGCTCAAGCCGGAGACATCCGTGGCCCACCACCGCGGTCGACATCTCAAACGTCGAACTGATAGCTCACCGGCACGAAGCGATAGCCCTCGCCCGCCTTTTCCACGAAGCCGGCGGCCGGGAAGGGCATGTGGTAGCCGATGAAGGGGAGCCTGTCGGTCGCGATCATGTCGAAGACACGCTTGCGGGTCGCCGCCGCCGCGGCCTTGTCCATGTCGAAGCGCACCTCCCAGTCCGGCCGCTGCAGCGAGAGCACGAAATGGTTCGCCGTGTCGGCCGTCAGCATCAGCGCCCTGCCCTCCGATTCGACGCGGAAGATCATGTGGCCGGGCGAGTGGCCGAAGGCGTCGAGCCCGGTAATGCCGGGCACCACCTCACCCTCGTTCTCGATGAAGGTGAGCTTTTCGGCCAGCGGCTGGACCTTGGCGAGCACGCCCTGGTGGCCCTGCTCGGCGGGCGTTCCCATGCGCTCGGGATTGACCCAGAAATCGTATTCCGTGCGGCCGGTGACGTAGCGGGCATTGGGAAAGGCCGGCTTGCCACCTTCCATCAGCCCGCCGATATGGTCGCCGTGCATGTGGGTGAGGACGACGACGGAGATCTGGTCCGGCGTATAACCGGCATATTTCAGCCCTTCCAGCAGCCGGCCCATGCCGGCGCTGCGCCCGCCCTCGCCCATGCCGGTGTCGAACAGCACGACCTCCGAGCCCGTATCGACGAGCGTCGGCGTGAAGCTGTTCACGAAGGTGTCGGCGGGCAGGAAATTCTCCGTGAGCAGGGCAGCGACGGCCTCGGCGGGCTGGCCGATGCCATAGGTCTCGCTCGGCGCGCCCGAAGGGCGGATGCCGTCGCGCACGGTAAGGATGCGGAAGCTGCCGAGCTTCATGCTGCGCGTTTCGATGGGGCTCACTCTCATGTCGGTCGCGTCCGTCTCGGTCTGGGCAAGGGCGGCGCGGTTCAGCACCAGGGGCGCCGCCAATGTGCCGACGCCGGCGGCGAGAAACAAGGATCGGCGCGAGATCGTCGAAGGGTCTCCCATGGTATCGTCTCCGGTCAAGTGTTGCCTGGGCTCGGGGGTTGCCCCGGCGGCAGGATGCCATGGCCCGATCTAGGGCGCGGTCACGATGCAGTCCCGCCCCATCACGGGGTTGTGATGGGCAGGAGAGGCCGCCGAGATTTGACAGATGCCGGCAACGGGCGCAGAAGACGGTGCCCGCGCAAGCGCCTTCCGCTTCCTGCCATTTCGCAAAAAGCGCCCATCTTATTTTTCTCACAATTGCGGACGCAAAACCGCTTCACATTTCTGCTGGAATTGCTCCAGAACCAGTATCGCGATCTGCCGATGAACCGTATCGTTCCCCTCATTCTCGCCGTCGCGCTCTTCATGGAGCAGATGGACTCCACCGTCATCGCCACCTCGCTGCCGGCCATCGCCGCCGATCTCGGCGTCGGGCCGATCACGCTGAAGCTGGCGCTGACCTCCTACATGGTGTCGCTCGCCACCTTCATCCCGCTGAGCGGCTGGATGGCGGACCGGTTCGGGGCAAAGCGCATCTTCCGCTGCGCCATCCTCGTCTTCGTCGCCGGCTCGATTTTCTGCGCGGCGGCGAACAGCCTCGTCGCCTTCGTCGTCGCCCGCTTCCTGCAGGGCATGGGCGGGGCGATGATGACGCCCGTCGCGCGCCTCGTGCTGGTGCGCAGCACCTCGCGCTCCGAGCTCGTCTCGGCGATGGCGCTGCTGACGATCCCCGCGCTGGTCGGCCCGCTCGCCGGACCGCCGCTCGGCGGCTTCATCACCACCTATTTCTCCTGGCACTGGATCTTCCTCATCAACGTGCCGGTCGGCATCGTCGGCTATGTCCTCTCGGGCATCTACCTGCCGGAGATCCGCGCCGCCGCCCCGCCGCCGCTCGACTGGACGGGTTTCTTCCTCAGCGCCGTCGCCGCCTCGGGCACGATGTTCGGCCTCTCCGTCGTCAGCCTGCCCGCCCTGCCGCCGATCATCGGCATCGTCGCCACAGCCGTCGGCCTTCTGTGCGGCGTGCTCTACGTCCGCCATGCGCGGCGCCACCCGACGCCGCTGCTCGACCTGAAACTCTTCCGCGACAGCGCCTTCCGCGCCGCCTCCATCGGCGGCACGCTGTTCCGCATCTCCGTCGGCGCGGTGCCGTTCCTGATGCCGCTGATGCTGCAGGTCGGCTTCGGGCTTTCGCCCTTCCAGTCCGGCCTCGTCACCTTCACCGGCGCTATCGGGGCGATCACCACCAAGTTCGTCGCAAGGCGCGTGCTCACGCTTGCCGGCTTCCGCACGACGCTGATCGTCGCCAGCATCTGCGGCGCGGCGCTGACCTTCGTCAACGGCCTCTTCACGCCGGGAACGCCCTTCTGGTTCATGGCCGGCGTGCTGCTCATCGCCGGCTTTGCCCGATCCTTCTTCTTCACCAGCGTGAACGCGCTCTCCTTCGCCGACATTCCCGATGTCGACGCCAGCAAGGCGACCTCGATGAGTGCGGTGCTCCAGCAGATCAGCCTGGCGCTCGGCGTCGCCGTCGCCGGTGCGATCCTCGAGATAGAAACGACGCTGACCGGCTCGCCGCTGGAGCTGCGCGACTTCCAGATCGCCTTCATGGTGATTTCGGTGCTGACGCTTGCCGCCGTCATCCCCTTCATCGCCATGGCGAAGAACGCGGGCTCGACCGTCTCGGGCCACCGCATGGCGGGCCGGGAGGAGGAAGCGGTGACGGTGAAATGACGAGGCGCGGAGGATAAGCCCCTCACCTGCCTGCCGGCATCCTCTCCCCGCAAGCGGGGCGAGGAGCGCTGGGCGCATGGTTTTCCTGCATCTTGAGCCTTGGGGAAAAACGGTGCGACATCCCCTTCTCCCCGCCTGCGGGGAGAAGTTCCCGGCAGGGGGATGAGGGGCGCCCCCTCTCAAGCAATCAATTCATTCCGGCTTTTCGCAGACAGCCGCCAGCTTGTTGCCGTCATGGTCGCGCACGAAGGCGGCATAGAAGCTGGCATGGAACGGCCGCAGGCCCGGCGCGCCCTCGTCCGTACCGCCCGCCGCAAGCGCCGCGGCATGGAAGGCATCGACGGCGGCCCGGCTCGGGGCGACGAGCGCGATCGTCACGCCATTGCCGAAGGTCGCCGGCTCGCGGTTGAAGGGCTCGACCACCCAGAAACGGCAGCGCACGTCGTTGTCCGCCGCATAGCCGATCTCGCCCGCCGCTTCCTTCTGCCTCGAATAGCCGAGAGGCAGCAGGATCGCATCGTAGAAGCGGCCGGCGCGGGCAAGGTCGTTGGTGCCGACCGTCGTATAGAGAAGCATCAGGCTTCCTCGCTGGCCTCGGTCGCCTCGTCGCGCGCCTTGCGGCCCTTGAAGCCCTTGGCGAGCAGGAACATTTCCACCGATTCCGCGCGCGAGGCGCCCGGCTTCACATGGATGACCTGCCTGAAATTCTGCTTGAGCATGTTGAGGAGGTCGCGTTCCGTGCCGCCCTGGAAGGTCTTTGCCAGGAAATGCCCGCCTTCCGCCAGCACCTCGATGGCGAAATGCGCGGCGACCTCGCACAGATGCATGGTGCGCAGGTGGTCCGTCTGGCGGTGGCCGGTGGTGGGCGCCGCCATGTCGGAGATGACGAGGTTCGGCGTGCCGCCGACCGCCTCGATGAGCTTCTGCGGCGCCTCCGGATCGAGGAAGTCCATCTGGAGGATGGTGACGCCCGGCAGCGGGTCCATCTCCAGGAAGTCGATGGCCGCGACGCGCGGGTCCGCATCCGTCGAATCCGTCACCTTGGCGGCGATCTGCGACCAGCTTCCGGGCGCCGCGCCAAGGTCGATGATGCGCCTGGCGCCGGCAAGGATGTTGTGCTTCTCGTCGATCTCCAGCAGCTTGAAGGCCGCGCGCGCGCGATAGCCTTCGAGCTTGGCGCGCTGCACATAGGGATCGTTGATATGGCGCTCGAGCCAGCGGCGCGAGGAGGCCTTGAGCTTCGTCTTCTTGACCTTCTGGCCAAGCTTGCGGCCGGTGCGGTTGCCGCCGATGGGGGGCTTGGTCATGACGCCTGTCCTTCGGGCTTTGCCGGATTGCGGTGGCCTCCACGCTGGTTGCGGCGATGGCGGCCGCGGCGCCAGACGCCGTCATCCGCCATCATGTCGGTGAGGAGCCCCTCGCGCAAGCCGCGGTCGGCAACACGCATGCGGCGCGAGGGCCAGCGCTTGCGGATCGCCTCCAGGATGGCGCAGCCGGCGAGCACGAGATCCGCCCGGTCCGGCCCGATGCAGGGATTGGCCGCGCGGGCGGAAAAGTCCCAGGACAGAAGCCGCGCCTGCATGGCCGTGACCTCGTCGTCCGAAAGCCACACGCCATCGACCCGGCGGCGGTCGTAGCGCGGCAGGTCGAGATGCACGCCCGCCAGCGTCGTCACCGTGCCGGAGGTGCCGATGAGGTGGAAATCCTCCGGCGCATGGACGCTCTCGCCCGGGCAGTCGAAATTCGCCAGCATGCCCTCGACTTCCGAGACCATGCCCGCGAAGCTCTCCGGCGTCACGTCGCGACCGCCATGGCGCTCGGAAAGCGTGACGACGCCCACCGGCAGCGAGGTCCAGTGGGTGATGTGGTTGGCAAGCCGGCTGGAGCGGTTGTCGCCGATGCGGATGACCGCGATTTCCGAGGACCCCCCGCCGATGTCGAAGAGCACGACGGATTTCGCCTCGCGCCCGACCAGCGAGGAGCAGCCGGAGACCGCAAGCCGCGCTTCCGTCTCCCGGTTGATGATCTCGAGTTCGAGCCCCGTTTCCCCGCGCACGCGCTCCAGGAAGACCTCGCCGTTATCGGCCGCGCGGCAGGCCTCGGTGGCGATGAGGCGGCTGCGGCGGATATTGCGGTTCTTCAGCTTGGCCGCGCAGATCTTCAACGCCTCGACGGAGCGGTCCATCGCCTCGTCGGAAAGCCGGCCGCTCGCCGCAAGCCCCTCGCCGAGACGCACGATCCGCGAAAAGGCATCCACCACGCGGAACTGGCCGGGCCGCGTCGGCTGGGCGATGAGAAGGCGGCAATTGTTGGTGCCGAGGTCGAGCGCGGCGTAGAGCGGCGCGTCGTGATGCTCGCGCTCGGCCGAACGATGCGGCGGGGCGGCCTCGCGCCGGGGTTCGGCAACGTGCTGCGGCGGGCGCGGCACGGCGCCGGCCTCGATCGGCGGCAGGAGCACGCCGGCTTCGGCGGCGGCCGGTGCCGGACGCGCCGCGGACTTCCGCCCGCGATGCTTGCGGCGCGGCTTGCGGTTATCCGCCTGATCCTGCTGGGGGGCTTCGCGTTGGCCGACGGGCGCGAGCGGGCGCACATTCTCGCCGCCCGGATTCCTGCCGTGCCTGCGACGCTTGTTCCGGCGCGCATTGTTGCCGCTTGTCACGGCCTGGGGGCGCTCGGCGGGCGCGGACGAACCGGCCGCCTGGCCTGCGGACGGGGAAACGGCAGAGGGACTCACGGCGCCCTTCTGCTTTCCCTTGCGGCGGCGCGACCGCTTCGGCCGCCCCGCATTGCCCGCATCTCGCGCCCCGGAAACGGACGGCTTTTCGCCGCTGTCGGGGTCGTTCACTGTACTGCCTATGGCGCCGCGCAAAGCCTTGAAGCTGCAAGCAGGCGCTCTCTCGATCTTCGTTGGCGCGACATTACCAGCGCCCGGCCCGTTCGCCAAATTCTTTTTATGACGCGGCGGTAACAGTGCACGCCGGACAGCAGGTCGCGATTTTTTCCAAAAAAACCATTTGCAACGCGCCACCTTTTGTTTATAAGCCCGCCTCACAGGCACCGGCCACGCCGGAACCAGCCATGCTGGGGAATAGTTCAACGGTAGAACGACGGACTCTGACTCCGTTAATCTTGGTTCGAATCCAGGTTCCCCAGCCAATTCCCCCCAAAAGATAGCAGCAGGTTGTTCCCGTGAGGACGCTCGAAATATCAGCGTTCTTTTTGCGCGCTATTGCTTTGATTCCCGCTACTTCTCTCCACGCTCGGCAAATTCATGCAGCATGAAGATGGCGCGATAACCGTGGGGCCGCAGATGTCATTAGATTCGCTTAACCGAGCGCCTTGAGGAAATATGATCAGCAGCGGCGCGGCAAACATCTAGGGCAAAATACGTCAAACCCTTGAGGCTGCGCATCAAATTAGGCGCAGCCCCAAGGAGACGGTTACTCGACGTAGAACGATCGAGAGACTGGTGCTTATTCCCGCAGAAGCAGTGCCGCTTCTTCATCGTCACGTTGACGGCCACCGAGGGCGGCGGCAGCGGAGGCGACGAAGGCGCCGACTAGCAGTGACAGGGCGCCGAGCAATGCGACCGTGGCCGCGGACTTGCGGGCCTCGTCGGCGGCCTGCAGGGCTGCGTTCTTCGCGTCCTCGATCTGCTGCAGGACCTGGTCAACGCGCGCGCGGGCTTCTTCCTGGGGAATACCGGCGCGGGAAGCGACGATGGTCGAGATATAGGCGCGATCGGCTTCAGGGACCTCGCCCTTGGCTGCCCCCTGCATCAGGATACGCGAGACCTCGGCGGTGGCTGCCTTGTCGTCCGACTGCGCCCTTGACGTGGCGTCCTGCGGGCGAAGCAGCAGGTCCGTGAAGTATCCGGTCGCAAGATCGGGGGATTCGCTGCCTGCGGCTGTGGCAGCCGTCGCGGCCGCCCCTACGCTCGCCGTCGTCGCGACGGAGGACGCCGCCTGCACGCCGCTTCCCACGAGCGAGGTAAAGGCCGAGCCTGCAAGCCCGGCCACGACGATGGTCGCGAGCGCCCAGCTCAGGAAGCCATGCGCGGTATCCCGGAAGAAAACCTCATCGGTATGGACGCCGGCCCATTTCGTGCGCAGCCGCCCGGTGAGATAGCCGCCGAGCGCCGAGGAGAGCCACTGCACGATGACGAACCAGATGGCGGCCGTCACGCTGACCGTGGTGAACGAGGCGCTCTCTCCCGACCAGGGCGAGACCATCGTAAGCCCGACGCCCGAGCCGAGAAGGAGGAGGATAAGGCTTGCCGCGGATGCCGCGGTCGCCCCGCCGATGACCGGCCCCCATGCCAGGGCGGGAACGTTGGATTCGATGCCGACATCGGAAACGCCCGTCGAGTAAATAGCCATCACGGCCTCCTAGCGCATGAACAGGACAAGCAGGATTACGATCGGCAGAGGAATGCCCAGGAGCCAAAGAAGAATACCGCGACCCATTGTAAAATCTCCCTAATATCGTGAACGCGACTCTCGCGCGGACCTCCAACGTCTCCTTTGGCGCATTGTTCCCGGCCTCGCCCATAAACAGTTTCTTGCGTCTTCAGACATTGTCACGGAAGGACACTGGCGAAAGGCCGTGGAGTTTGTCCGGTCCAGCCATGCCTGATCGCTCACCCGCCGGATTGACGCTTCCTTCTAGAGGGGGTTGACTATCTTCCTACTAGAAGGTAGGCATGCATCATGAGCAATCTTTCAACGACCTCCGAAGAGATACTGGCCTCGGCGCAAAAGCTGATCGTTGCGGGTGGCTATAACGGATTCAGCTATGCGGATATCGCGGCCGTGGTGGGGATACGCAAGGCGAGCATTCACCATCATTTTCCGAGCAAGGTGGATCTGGTCCGGACGCTTGTGCTGCGTTACCGCGAGAGCGCCGAAGCCAGCATGGCCGAGCTCGAGGGCAATGTGCCCGAACCGCTCGAACTCATCCAGACCTATGCGGGCCATTGGGCGAGGTGCATCGAAGATGCCAGCTTCCCGTTCTGCGTCTGCGCCCTGCTGGCCAGCGAGCTTCCGGCGCTTCCGGAGGGGGTCGCCGTCGAGGTGCGGGCATTCTTCCGCTCTCTCTCGGCCTGGCTGGCGTCCGTCATGGAGCGCGGCCAGCAGCAAGGGTCGCTGAATATTTCCGGTGCCCCGCGCGTGGAGGCGGAAGCGTTCATGGCCACTATTCATGGCGCAATGCTGTCGGCGCGCGCATATGGGACGCCCGATGTCTTCGCCATCATTCTTGGCCCGACCCTGCAGAGGCTGAAGCCGGCGTGAATCCGATGTCGGACGGCTAAGGCGCATCTGATGGGATGTCATCGATTACGCACCGCAAATCTACCAATTAGTAGGTAGTCAACAAACATGAGGAGAGACTAAGGATGAGCTGCTCGCAAGGAACAGGAAGGGTCGGGCGAATTTCGGCTGTTGCGCGAACGTCGGCATCGTCCGCCGCCGATATCTGCCACACCACCTCGATAACATCCGACCCGCAGAACACGTGGATCGCCCGCAGACAGTCGGCCATCACGGCGGCGCTGGCGAAAAGGCGCGCCGAGCGGTTCGATCCAGACGAATACCGTCCTCGAAGCCTGCCGCTCGCCCGAAATGACGCGAGCATTTCTCGCCCCGCCGAAGCCGCGCATTCCTCGGTAGCCGAGACCTGCACCTATTCCCGCCTCTCCGGGGAAAGCGAGCGGATCGATGACGGCAATCGGGACGAGACATCCCTCTTTGGCAAACGCGCCGGCTATCTCTGATCGCCGACAGCATCGCCCCATCTTCCTGAAAGGATATCCAATGAACAGCTATCAAGGTGACGTTGCTTCGCATGGCCAGGACAGGTGGCTGAAGCCGTATTACTTCGCTCGCGCGGCTTTTTCCGTTGTCTGGGTCGTGGCCGCGCTGACTGCCGGCCGGCACTCCTCGTCCATCGCCGCCGTCCTGCTTGTCGGCTACCCTGTCTGGGACGCCGCCGCCAACTATGTCGATGCTTCCCGCAACGGCGGGCTTGCCGCCAATCCGACACAGGCGTTCAACGTCGCCGTCAGCCTGATCGTCTCCCTTGCGGTCGTCCTGGCGCTGGCGATGGACATGAACCGGGTTCTCGATGTTTTCGGCGCCTGGGCGATCTTTTCCGGCCTGCTGCAACTTGCAACCGCGATCCGCCGCTGGAAAACGAGCGGAGGCCAATGGGCGATGATCCTGAGCGGCGGTCAATCGGCTGTCGCCGGCGCATTCTTCATCGCGCAGGCGCAGACACCGGCATCGTTCGCCATCGCCGATATCGCAGGCTATGCCGGCTTCGGCGCTTTCTATTTTCTGGTTTCAGCCATTTGGCTGACCGTAAGCCAATCGAGGGTGAAGGCTGCCTAGTCCGCTCCAGCCATCGCCGAACCGACCGGCCTTTCGTCGACTTCACACCACGAAAACACATGGAGACCAAGATGTTCGGAATCTCGCCGCCCGGCTGGGTGCATACGCTCGGCAGCCTGCCCGCCATTCCGCTGGCCATCTACATGTTTGCCCGCCACGGGCGGATCGTCCCCCGATCAGCACCCGGCACGGCTTATTTCGTCTCGATGCTGATCGGCGCGGCGACTGTGTTCCTCGTCGCGCACCAGCCGGTAAGCTACGTGATCAGCGTGGTGACGATCATGCTGCTGCTCGCCGGATACGGCATCGGTCGTATTTCCAGCTTCGGGCGTGCGGGCAGGTATCTCGAAACAATCCTCCTGAGCCTCACGGCATTTCTGCTGATGTTGCCCACCGTCACCGAAATCCTGCGCCGTGTTCCGGACGGCCATCCCTTCGTTACCGATCTGAACGCGCCGCTTCTCCTCGGTGCCCAGGCCGGTCTTCTCGTCCTTCTGATCATCGGCATGACCGCCCAGATCGTCCATTTGCGCCGGCACGCGACGTTCGAGACCATCGATAGGAAATGCTGAGCTTTCGCCAAGTTCAAGACCTTGGCAGCCTCCGAGCGCCATGCGCCCGGGCAACGAAGTTGACTGCGGACCCCGGCTCGACTAGGTGTTCGATTGCAGCGTTGCAAAGCGCGCTGCCGTAGGCGTTACCGTCATCCAACGCGTCCTTTGTCGAGAAGGTCCCAGCAGGGAGAACTCGATTTCGAAGGCGCGCGGCATGCATTTCTTTCGTCACCCGGAGCCGATCTCTTCGAAGACCGCCAGATCACGGTCTTCTGTCGAGTGACGCGTGGGCGACGACGATCACGCCGCAGCCTTTCCTGAAACGAGACCTTGGAAGGGTTACAGCTATGAGAATGACCGACAACACCATCCTTGTCACCGGCGGCACGAGCGGGATTGGGCGCGCGCTGGCCGAAGCTTTTCACGATCGCGGCAATCGCGTCATCGTCACGGGGCGGCGGCGGAACCTGCTCGATAATATTGTGGCCGGTCGCCCCGGCATCGTCGGGATGCATCTCGACCTGGACGATCCCCACTCCCTGGCGCGCCTGGCAAGCGATGTCCGCACGCGTTTCCCCGATCTCAACGTGCTGATCGCCAATGCCGGGATTTCCCGAGCCGAGGACATCGCTTCCGGGAATTGGACTGCGGCCGGGGCCGAGGCGATCGTGCAGACCAATATCCTCGGGGTGCTACGGGTGACCGCAGCCTTCCTGCCGGTATTGAGGGAGCAGCGCAACGCGACCATCATGGCGACAGGTTCCGCGCTCGCCTTCGTGCCGCGCGCCGACTTCGCCACCTATTGCGCGAGCAAGGCGTTCCTGCATTCATGGCTGGTATCGCTGCGTCACCAGCTTCGCAACCTGTCGGTCGAAGTCCTCGAATTGTCGCCGCCCTATGTCCGGACGGAGCTGACCGGCACCGCGCAGGCTGCCGACCCTCGCGCGATGCCTCTGGATTCCTATATCGCGGAAGTGATGACGATGCTGGAGCAGGGCAATCACCCACGCGGCGAGTTGCTTCTTGAACGCGACCAGGCGCGCCGCTGGGCTGAACGGGACGGGACTTACGACAGCACTTTCGCCGCCATGAATCCTGCCTGATCAGGCGTCATCGCAATTCCTGCTCATACGGCACGCAGATGAAGACGGCGCGGGCGCCGGCTCCAGTGCTGAATCTGCGTGTCCGGAAGCGGATAGACGTATCGAATGCGCATTCGCATCGGAGAATCCCGGTACAACGCCGCGGAATTAGCGGATATAACGGCGCTCACCGTCATCAGAATGCGTTCGAAAGAGCAGGCTCGTCGTTTGGTTTCACATCCCGTAGAAGCGGCATCCTTTTTCCCTGCCGGGGTCTGGCGCGTTCGGCGCAAGGTCGTCGATCACATGGCCGGGCAACGGATCGTATTCGAAGGGATGGCGACCATCACCGGGGATACGTTCGTCGAGCAGGGGGAGGTCGTAGCGGACGGGCGCGCCCTGCCCGCTGTCCGCAGATACAGGTTGCAGCGAAGCGGGTCTGCGACCGAAGTGTTCTTCTCCGACGGCCGGCCTTTCGCGACATTCGACGAGCTTGCGAGCCAGCGGGTCGAACACCATTGCGGCGACGATCTTTACGCGGGCCGCTTCCTGTTCGTCCGTCCGGATTTCTGGGTGGAATTCTGGCGCGTCCGGGGACCACGGAAACGCTACATCAGCCTCACCCGCTTTGAACGGCTGCCGGATGGCGCCCTATCGACGGCAAGCCGTTAGGCCAAAGCGCCATCAGGTCGCGGAAGCACGAGGGCTGATCCGCGGCCTCAGATATGAGGCCGACGGTGCCATGAGTGGAAATCCAGGACGTAACGAAACGGTATGTGACCGGTATCGTAGAGGATGTACCGCTTTCATCGTCATCCTGCGCGGCACCGCAGGAGACATGCGACATCAGAGGAACATTCAGGTGTGCTTGCTGCGGCCGACAGCCTGCAGCCTTGCGAGCTTCGCCGGATCGACCAGTTCGCCGCTCTCCAGTTTCGCAATCTCCAATTCCGTGAGGCCGGAAATCAGTGACAACTGCTCGACGGTGTAACCCGTCGTCGTCCGCAGTTCGGCAATCGGATTCTTGATATTGATCGTCATGCGTCTTCTCCTGTTGCTGCGACGCAATATAGTAATTTTGCAGCGCGCAACAAGAGAGCCGCGAGCAGACGAAGACGATGGCGAACGAGCACCCGATTGCTCGCCGAAATGGACGGCACATGGTCCGCGAGCGAGACGTTGCATCCGACGCACAGGGGGGCATCGTCAAGCGTCTTAATCCTCACTTGGCAGGTCAAGGAAAGCAGCGAGCATCTGCTGCTGGCCCTTGTGCATCTTCACCCGGGCCTCGGCCAAGGTGAACCAGCCCGCCTTGTCGACCTCCGGGAATTTCCGGCGGTGCCCCGATTTCGGCGGCCATTCCATTTCGAAATCGTTGCTCCTGATCGCGTCGATATTCAAAGAAGGCTCGGCCCTCCCGCACCACACGACGATCGTCTTGCCGCCCGACTGACGGAATTCCCCCAGCCGCGAGAACGCACCCCGGACAGCAACACCGAGTTCCTCTTCGGTTTCCCTGATAGCCGCGGCGAGCTCATCCTCTCCAGCTTCGATCAGCCCCTTCGGGATCGACCAGGCGGCTTCATCCTTCTTCGCCCAGAACGGCCCGCCGGGATGGACGAGCAATATCCGGGGTTCATCCGCCTCGTGCCGATAGATGAGAAGGCCGGCGCTGCGAGCCGCCATGTCGATATCCTCCTCTCGTCCCGCGATCCTGCATGCCGATGCCGAGTGTCACGCAGCCGGCTGAGTGCCCAGTTCCAAAGGCCTCAGGATGAGATCTGCCAGCGTATAGCGCTCGACGGTGAGGCTGAATGCGGCGAGCGCCTCGTTAAGCACACCGCGCAGGCGACAGCGCGGTGTCAGCAGGCAGCGGCCGTCGGCGGCGAAGCACTCCACCAGCGTGAAATCCGGCTCCGTCACGCGCAGCACGTCGCCGAGATTGATCTCTTCGGGGGCCTTGGCAAGCGTCAGCCCGCCGGACCGGCCGCGAACCGCCTTCAGGAAGCCGGTCCGGGTAAGCTGGTTGACGATCTTCATCAGATGAGCGCGCGAAATCCCGTGCAGCGTGGCGGTCTCCTCGATGGTGATCAGCCGGTCGCCCCGCTCGGCCGCGAACATCAGGACCCGCAGCGCGTAGTCGGAAAAATTGGTCAGTCGCATCCGGCGGGCTCTCCTGGTCTTTCGCCATTGCATTCCTCCGGGCGGGAGAATACATATATTTAAAATATATCTTTATACCGAAATGACAAGGCGACGCCGGCAGCGCGTCCATGAAACCATCCATCTTCCCGCGAGGTTTCCATGCCCTTCAACGAACGCTCGAAACACATCACGCAAGGGATCGCCCGCTCGCCCAACCGGGCGATGTATTACGCGCTCGGCTACGAGAAGGCCGATTTCGACAAGCCGATGATCGGCATCGCCAACGGCCATTCCACCATTACCCCCTGCAATGCCGGTCTCCAGCCGCTCGCCGATGCCGCGGCGCTCGCCATCACGCAAGCCGGCGCCAATCCGCAGACCTTCGGCACGCCGACGATCTCCGACGGCATGTCGATGGGCACGGAAGGCATGAAATATTCGCTCGTCTCGCGCGAGGTGATCGCCGATTGCGTCGAGACCTCGGTGCAGGGCCAGTGGATGGACGGCGTGCTGGTGCTCGGCGGCTGCGACAAGAACATGCCGGGCGGCATGATCGGCATCCTGCGCGCCAATGCGCCGGCCATCTACGTCTATGGCGGCACCATCAAGCCCGGCAGGTGGAAAGGCGAGGACCTCTCCATCGTCTCGGCCTTCGAGGCGGTCGGCGCCTTCATGGCCGGCACGATGAGCGAGGAGGATTTCGAGGGGATCGAGCGGCACGCCTGTCCCTCCACCGGCTCGTGCGGCGGCATGTATACCGCCAACACGATGAGCTCCTCCTTCGAGGCGCTCGGCATGTCGCTTCTCCATTCCTCGACCATGGCGAGCCCGGACCACGAGAAGATCGAGAGCGCCGCGCAATCCGGCCGGGTCCTCGTGGAGGCGGTCAAGCGCAACATCCGCCCGCGCGACATCGTCACGCGCCGGTCGATCGAGAACGCGGTGGCGCTGATCATGGCGCTCGGCGGCTCCACCAATGCGGTCCTGCACTACCTCGCCATCGCCCATGCGGCGGAAATCGACTGGACGCTCGACGATTTCGAGCGGGTGCGCCGCAAGGTGCCGGTGCTGTGCGACCTGAAGCCTTCCGGACGCTACATGGCGGTGGACCTGCACGCAGCCGGCGGCGTGCCGCAGGTGCTCGGGATCCTGCTCGAGGCCGGGCTTCTCCATGGCGACTGCCTGACGATCACCGGACGCACGCTCGCCGAGGAACTCGCCGACGTGCCCTCCGAACCCCGCGACGAACAGGACGTCATCATGCCGATGACGCGGCCGCTCTATCACGAGGGGCATCTCGCCATCCTCAAGGGCAACCTCGCCGAAAAAGGCGCGGTCGCCAAGATCACCGGCCTGAAGAGCCCCATCATCTCCGGCCCCGCGCGCGTCTTCGACGACGAGGCCTCCGCCATGGAGGCGATCCTCGCCGACCGCATCCGGCCCGGCGACGTGGTGGTGCTGCGCTATCTCGGCCCCAAGGGCGGGCCGGGCATGCCGGAAATGCTGGCGCCGACCGCCGCGCTGGTCGGCCGCGGCCTCGGCGAGAGCGTCGGCCTCATCACCGACGGCCGCTTCTCCGGCGGCACCTGGGGCATGGTCGTCGGCCATGTCGCGCCGGAAGCCTTTGTCGGCGGCACGATCGCCCTCGTCGAGGAGGGCGACATCGTGACCATCGACGCGCACCGGCGGCTGCTCCAGCTCGATGTCGCGGAAGACGAGATCGCCCGCCGCCGCGCCGCCTGGAAGCAGCCGGAGCCGCGCTATCGCCGCGGCGTGCTCGCCAAGTTCGCCGCCCTTGCCCGCCCGGCCGACGAAGGCGCGGTCACTGGATAGGAATACAGGGGAATCCGTCGCTCATGAGCCACTTCGCCCTCGTCACATTGCACCTTTTCGCCGCCATCATGTTCGCCGGCACCGTCTTCTTCGAGGTCCTCATCCTCGAAGGCATCCGCAAGCCGGTGGGACGCGAGGCCATGCGGACCGTGGAAACCGCGATCGCCCGGCGCGCGCGCCGCCTGATGCCGTTCGTCATCGCGATCCTCTATTCCGCCGGCATCCTCATGGCCTGGCAATATCGCGACGACCTCGCCCATCCCTTCGCCAGCAGCTTCGCGACGCTTCTCGCGCTGAAGATCCTGCTCGCGCTCAGCGTCCTCGGGCACTTCATCACCGCCATCACGCTCAGCGCGCGCGGCAAGCTGAGATCGCGGCACTTCAAGTTCATCCACCTTAGCGTCTTCTGCCAGATATGCCTGATCGTCTTCCTGGCGAAGGGGATGTTCTACATAAGCTGGTGAGCGCCGTGCACGGGCGGAAGGCCGGCGGCGGAGGTGCAGGAACCGGTTAGCATCCCCGCGGGAAACTCCCGCGGGGATGCCGCCGTTCCGGCTCTATTTCTGATCGGCGGGGCCGGCATGCATGATGGCATCGCTCTCCGGACCGTCGACGATGAGATAGCCCGCAAGCCCGCGCTCGGCGCGCGACAAGGCGTGATCGACCAGCACATAGTGCCCGCCGCGGTCGATCTTGAAATCGACGATGGTGGCCCCGCCCGGCGGGACGGTGACGGTCTGCACGTTCGTCGTCGGCGGCGTGGTCACGCTGCCAAACGCATAGACGTGATCGAAGATCTCGCCGATGACATGGAAGGACGAGGTATAGTTCGGCCCGCCCACGCCGAAGAAGATGCGCACCGTGTCGCCGGCATTGGCATAGAGCGGATGGGATTTCGTCAGCGCCCCGACGGCCCCGTTGAAGAAGAAATATTCCGGCCGTTCGGAGGACAGCTTGTCGTAGTCCATCTCCATGTCGCCCTTCGTACCGAAGGGCTCGACCGTGTAGAGCTCGCCCTGCATGACGTAGAACTCGCGGTCGACCTGCGGCAATCCGCCTTCCGGCTCGACCAGGATCAGGCCGTACATGCCGCTGGTGATGTGGTGCGCGACGCTGGGCGTGGCGCAATGATAGACATAGATGCCCGGTTTCAGCGCCTGGAAGGTGACGATGCTCTCCTCGCCCGGCGCCGTCTGGGTGAAGTCCGCCCCGCCGCCGGGGCCGGTCGCCGCATGGAAGTCGACCGAATGCATCATCACGCTGTCGGCAGCGTTCTTCAGATGGACCTCGACGGTGTCGCCGACGCGGACCCGCACGAACGGCCCCGGCACCTTGCCGTTGAACGTCCAGTAGACATAGGTCGTGCCGTCGTCGAGCCGGCCCTTCAGCTCGACCGTCTCGAAATCGACGCGCACCACCTGCGCCGGCCGTGAGCCGATGGGGCCCGGCAGGTCGCCGGGATCGTGCACGATGTCGGCCGCATCCATGTCCATCGTCTCGCGGGCGCCGGGCATGACGCGCAGGAGGCCTTCCATGCCGGCGAGCCTGTGGCCGGCAATCGAGCAGAAATAGGCGAATTCGCCCACCTTGTTCGCCGTAAAGGAGAAGGTGGACGAGGCGTTCTTGCCGACGACGACGGAGGAGCGCGCTGCGTACTGGTCGATGACCACGTCGTGCTCGGCGCCCTCGCCGTTGATGAGGTTGATCTGCACGATCTCGCCCTCGTGCACCATCAGCTCGGGATTGACCTGCCCGTCGATGTCGCCGCCGACGCCGATATAGACCATGCGGCCGGCCGCGATCCCGGTCCTGAGGGTGAAGGTGGTGGCGCTGTGATAGCTCGTGCCGAGCGCCGGATCGGCCCGCTGCTGGCCGGCATCCTCGCCGGCCGCGTCCCCCGCCTGCCCGCTTGCCGGCTGGGCGCCGTGATCGTGGGTTTGCGCCGCCGCAGGCACCGCGAGGAAGGCCATGGCGGACAGGCCGAATGCCGCCGCAATGATGCGTCCCGTTCGCCGGGCGGCGATCACATGGGCCGAAAGGGCTGCTGCAAAAATCGTGAGGACGAGTAAAACCGGATATGCCATGACGTCTCCCCTCTCCCTGGGAATTCACGCTCCGTGACAGCGACCGGTCTAGCACGGTTGCGCGGCGCTGGATTTGCGAGATGTCAAGAATGGAGGAGCCGGTCCGGCGACCGGTGCTAGCCGGTCATCTGCCATGGGCGGACATGGACGAGCTTCGGATCGTCGGCATGGTCCACAAGCATGCGCTCTACCCGCTCCTGCCAGAGCGCCGCGAACAGGGCCTCATCGTCTTCGTCCGCCGATCCTGCCACGATCTTCGGAAGGAGCGTTTGCATCCGGGCCGCCGGCGGCACCGGAGCGGTATCGAGATCGAGAACGACGCCGCTGCCGGTATCGCGCCGGCGGAGCGCCATGCGACCATCGATGGGCGCATCGAAGCACAGGAGATCACGGCGTGCGAAGCGATGGTTCATTCCGATGCCGCCGAAGCCGGTCTCGGGTGCGGCTCCGGTCAGCAGCGTCGCGATCGCCGCGACGACGCCGGTCGTGCCCTCGTCGCGCGCATCGCGCATATGGACTTCGATATTGCCGCGTTCGGGCAGGTCGTCGCCATAGAGCCGGGCAAGACCCTTGCGGATCATGAGATAGGCACCCGCGACCGTCGGGCAGGAATGCCCGGCGAGCTTCACCGCATCGGCATAGCAATAGGTGATGGTGCCGCTCGCCGATGCACCGAGCAGGGCCGCCAAGGGCTCGCGCACCGTGATGGCGGGCACCCGGTCGAAGAAATCGGGAAAGTCCATGCCTGTCTCCTTAGCCGCTCCGGCTCATTCGGCGGCGATCCGGTTTTCGGCCTTCGAAAGCGCGGCCGCCCGCGCCGCCGCGACCGCAAGCCAGTCCCTGTAGAGGCAGCGGTCCTCCTTGGAAAAGGAAGCGCGCCGGCGCAGGTCGTCGAATGTCTCTCCCGGATGACAGCGCTCGTAATCGTCCCGCACAAGCGCTTCGAGACCGGCGCGATCCTCGAAATCGCGTGACATGACGCTTACTCCCTCTTGCCCGCGGTATCTTCACCATTGTCCTGACGCCCATGGCCTGCCCGCTCACGATCCTCGAACGCCGTGACGAACCAGGCCGGGCAATTGCAAAGCCCCTGGCTGGTGACGGCGAACATGACTTCGAGGCATTCCGCGCGGTCGAAGGAGCCTGCTCCTTCCCGCATTCCGGCGATTTCGCTTTCCCGGGGCATGTCACCCTCCATAAAGATATATTCAGAATGTATCTTTTAAGATGCGGGGACAAGGACTATTTTGTCGCGCCTGCGGCCCCGCATTTCCTTTTGCAGGCAGGCCGCCCGTTTCGCATGGAGGAACAGATGGCAACCATCCCGGCGCGGATGCCCGAAGGTTTCGAGGCGTATGGCCGCTCCCCGGACTTCACCCCGGAGACGCTGCCCGCCCGCCTGCAATCCGCCCATACGACGAAGGCTGGCACATGGGCGCTGCTGCATGTCATGGAGGGCGAAGTCCTCTACCGGCTCGAACCGCCTCATGAGGGCGAGCAGCGCGCGCGGGCCGGCGAGACGATCGTGATCGAGGCCGAGGCCCCTCATCGCGTCGCCTTCACGGCACCGGGGCGGATCTTCGTCGAGTTCTACAGGAAGACGGAAAGCGGCGCGCCCTGACGGCATCCGCAGACGGCATTTTGCGCCGCCTTGCGACGGCTCTTCGTCGCAAACAAACATGATAAAATAACTCCAGTAATTTGATCTGGAACAAATTACTCATGTTTTCCCTCCCGTAAGGTCTGCTCAAGTTTTGAGCAACGGGTGAGGCTGGCGGGTCGATGATGGGTGGCGAATTCTCGCGGTATTTCGCCAATGAAGACGGCTCGAATCCGCTGCGCAATGCATTTTCCCGCCGGAGCGCGGTCATGCCGTTCAGGGGAAGGCAGCGCCTTCCATCCGCCGACATCCAGCCTGCATGGCAGGGGCTGCTGTCGGCGCCTGCCCCGCCCGGCAAGCGCCTCGCCTATATCCATGTTCCCTTCTGCGCCAATCATTGCCTCTTCTGCGGGTTCTACCGCAATGCCTATGTTCCCGATGCGGGGGCCACTTATGCCGACCTCGTCATCGAGGAGATCCGGCGTGACGCCGCGGCGCCCGCCCTGCAGAAAAGCCCGATCCATGCCGTCTATCTCGGCGGCGGCACGCCGACGGCCCTGAGCGCACAGGAGCTTTCCCGCATCATCGCCACGGTCAGCGCGGCGCTTCCGCTTGCCGCCGATTGCGAGATCACCGTCGAGGGGCGCATCATCCATTTCGACGCGGAGAAGATCGATGCCTGCCTGGAGGCGGGCGCGAACCGCTTTTCCATCGGCGTCCAGAGCTTCGATACCGCCGTCCGCCGCCGGCAGGGCCGCCGCGCCAGCCGCGAGGAGGCGATCCGCTTTCTTGAGGCCCTGCGCGACCGGGACCGCGCGGCCCTGGTGATCGACCTTCTCTACGGATTGCCCGGCCAGACGCCGGACATCTGGCGGCAGGACCTCGAAACGGCGGCGGCGCTCGGCCCCGACGGGATAGACCTCTACGGCCTGAACCTCATCCCCGGCACGCCGCTCGCAACGGCGATCGCCGCCGGAAAATTCCCCGCCACGCCCGGCCTTGCGGAGATCGGCGCGTTCTACGACACCGGCGCGGATTTCTTCCGGCGCCGGAACTGGCGGCAGATCAGCAACAACCACTGGGCCCGCACCACGCGCGAGCGGAACCTCTACAATCTCCTCATCAAGGAAGGGGCCGATTGCCTCGCCTTCGGCGCGGGCGCGGGCGGCTCCATCGGCCGGGCCAGCTACGGCATCGCCGGCGACCTCACGCACTATGCCGAGAGCGTTCGCGCCGGCCGCAAGCCAATCGGCCTCCTCGCGATGGCCGATGGGCTCCAGCCGCTGCGCAACCTCGTCACGGCGGGCTTCGAGGCCGGCCGCCTCGACATGGCCGCGCTCGAAGCCATCGCCGGCGAGGGAACGACGGCATTCCTGGCGCCCCTCGTCGCACAATGGGAAGCGGCCGGCCTGCTTGCCTTTTCCGACGGCATTGTCGACCTCACCGTCGCGGGGCGCTTCTGGTACGCCAACCTGATCTCCGCCTTCCACGACATCCTCGAAACCAGGCTTCTGTCCGCCGTGGACGCCGCCTGAACGAACGCGCATCTGAAAGGAGCGTCCCATGCAGCATCTCAACCACGCGGAAAAGATCGAGCGGATCCGGCAGGCCATCGCCGAGAAGCCCGACGGCATCCTGGAATCGCTTGCCGCCGAATTCGCCGTACCCGTCCAGACCGTCATCGAATGCGTTCCCGGCAACGGCGTGACCCGCATCGACGGCAGCCGCTTCGTCGACGTGCTGACCGACATCGCCGAATGGGGCGACATCACCTTCATCGTCCACACCAAGGACGCCGTCGTCGAGGTCTGCGGCCCCATGCCGACGGGCAGGATCGGCCACGGCATGTACAATCTCCAGGGCGGCGGCAGCGGCCTGTCCGGCCACCTGCGTCCCGACAATTGCAGGTCCATCTTCCTCGTCCGCCGCCCCTTCATGGGCATGGAGACGATGTCGGTGCAGTTCTTCAATGCCGAGGGTGAGACGATCTTCAAGATCTATGTCGGGCGCGACGAGGCACGCAGGCTGAAGGCCGGCCAGGTCGAGCGCTTCCACCGGCTGGAAACGCTGTTTGCGGAGACGGCCGGCAATGCCTGACATGCGGCCGCTCGTGATCTTCGGCGCGAGCCGCGGCGTCGGGCTGGAACTGGCGCGGCTGGAATGCGCCGCCGGCCGGCACGTCATCGCGCCGGTGCGCCCGCAATCGGACATCGCCGCGCTGGACGAAACCGGAGCGGCCATCCTGCGCGCCGATGCCCTGTCGCGGCAGGACGTGACCGGCGCCCTTGCCCGGATCGGCGGCGACTTCGACATCGTCTCGACGCTTGGCGGACAGGCGGGCGACGGACGCCGGGCCGATGACGAGGGCAATATCAACGTCATCGACGCGGCCGTGGCGACGGGGCGGGCAAGGCACCTCCTCCTCGTGACCTCCATCGGCTGCGGGGAAATGGCGCCCTTCCGCTCGGCGCGGGCCATCGCGGCCTTCGGCGCGGCGGTCGACGCCAAGACGCTCGCGGAAGAGCGGCTGAGATCGAGCGGCCTTGCCTGGACGATCATCCGGCCCGGCGGCCTCCTCTCCGAGCCCGCGACCGGACGCGGCCTTCTTTCCGAGGACCCGCAGATCCATGGCTCGATCCACAGGGCGGATGTCGCCCGGCTGGTGTTCCGGGCGCTGCGCGATGCCGCCACCGTCCGCCATGCCTTCGCCGCCGTCGATGCGGAACGGATGAACAGCGTGAACGTCCGTCCTCCCTTCCCTCTCGCAGAACAGGATTTCCGCACGTGAATACCGGCACCCTCATGATCATCCTTATGCTGCTTCCGGGCGGCGGCTATTCCGCCAGCTTCGTCGGCACCGACACGCCGCAGGAATGCGAGCAGCGCCTCGGGCGCATCCGCCCGATCCTTGAAAGCGGCACGGCCGGGCTGAAAGAAGCCGGCTGCTTCGCCAGCACCGCCACCTTCGACGGCTTCGACCACGATCCGCCCGTCGATGCGCCGCGCCACACGTTCCTCGTCACCCTTACGGGCGAACGGGCGAGCGTGCGCAAGCTGGCGAGCGAGGCGGAATGTCGTTCTGCACTGAAGCAGGCGGAGGGATCGGCCGGGCAGGCTCGCTACTGCACCACGTCGACCCAGGACATGACGGGCGGCGGGGATTGACCGCCGAAAGAGGCAACCGGGCACCGGACGGCGCCTGCGATCTGGAGAGACATTCATGAGAGGGATTTCAATGGCCGGGGACTGGCATCGCCCGCTGGCGGTGCTGCTGCTGTCCGCTTCGCCGCTGGCGCTGGCGCTGCAGCCGGCGCTGGCTCAGGAGGCGGGAGGCACCTGGCTGGACACGGTGACCGTCGTCGGCACGCGGACAGAAACGGCCGTCAAAGACAATCCGCGCTCGGTCGCGGTGATCACGAAGGAGGATATCGAAAAGCGCTCCGCAGACAGCATCGCGGAACTCCTGCGCGACGTGCCCGGCGTCGACATCGCCGATGAATCGGTCGCCGGCATGAAGCGGCTGCGTATCCGCGGGGAAAGCTCGCGCCGCGTGACCATCCTCGTCGACGGCCAGGAGATCACCGACCACAGCACCTACGGCACGCCGCTGCTGGTCGACCCCGCCACCGTCGAGCGGATCGAGGTGGTCAAGGGTCCCTCCTCCGTGCTCTACGGCGCGAAGGCCATCGGCGGCGTCGTCAACATCATCACAAAGAAGGGCGCGGACAAGCCGGTCGAGGTCGAAGGCGGTGGCAGCTACTATTCTGGCTCCGGCGGATGGCAGAGCTGGGCGGCCGTCTCGGGCAGCAAGGACGGCTTCGACTACCGCCTCTCCGCCACGGCCGACCGGCACGGCGACCGGCGCGTGCCGAAGGGCCGATATTCGGCAACCGGAAAGCTCGACGACACCGCCTTCAACAACAAGAACCTCTATGCCCATCTCGGCTATCGCTTCGGCGAGGCGGACAATCACTACCTCGCCCTGAAATACGAGCAGCATTTCCTCGAAAGCGAGGGCTGGCCGGGGCCGCCCGGCTCGCTTGCCGGGGTCGAGCGCTTCAAGATCGACCTGCCGCAGCGCGACCGCCGCAAGGTCGGCCTCTATTATGACGGCGACGACATCAGCGATATCGTGCGCAAGGTCCATGTCGATCTCTACTACCAGACGATCGACCGGCTCTTCGAGAACCAGGTGAGCGTGAGGATGACCCCGACGCGCACCGTCGACGTCATTTCCACCTCCGACGACCGCATTACCGACTACGGCGTGAACGCCCAGGTCGACCTCAGCCTCCTGGAAGGGCACCAGACGATCGTCGGCGCGCAGTATCTTTCCGACAATCTGGTGACGGGCAAGACCTCGACCACGACGATGACCGGCTTCGGGCCCTTCCCCACAACGACGAAATCGTCCTCCCGGGACAAGGCGCATATCGACACGGTCTCCCTCTATGCCCAGGACGAATGGAGCCTCACCGACGCCGTGAAGCTGACCACGGGCCTGAGGCTGAACCACACGCGGACCGGGCTCGACGAAACGACGGTCGCCGCGCGCGCCGGCTTCGAGGGAACGGACGATACGCGCCTTCTCTCCTCGCTCGGCCTCACCTTCGAGCCGACCGACAGCCTCGTGCTGCGCGCGGGCTATTCGGAAGGCTATATCTCCCCGACGCTGCTCCAGCTCTTCAGCTCGACCACCGCCGGCGGCCAGGGCACGATCTACGGCAATCCCGACCTGACGGCCGAACTCGCGCGCAATTTCGAGGTAGGCGCACGCTACGAGGATGCCGGCCTCGCGCTGGACGTGGGCGCCTTCTACACGAAGGCGAAGGACTACATCACCACCACGCCCTGCGTGACCGTCACCGCCTATTGCCTGACGACGGGCACGTCCTCCCTCTATGTCAACGCGGATAGCGCGACGACATATGGCCTGGAATTCCTCGCCGAATACGAGCTTGCATCCGGCTTTTCGCCCTATGTCGGCGGAAGCTGGATCCGACGGGAGCTGGAATATGCCAGCTACTCGACCTTCAACAGCGATACGCCAGCGCTTTCGGGCCGCATCGGCGTGAAATACGAGGGGGAACTGTGGGAGAAACCCTTCTGGGCCGACCTCTTCCTGCGCGGCTCCACCGGCAGCCGGCAGACCTATCTCGACGGCGCGAGCCTCGTGACGGAAACGCTGCCCGGCTGGGGCACGCTCAACCTGGCCTTCGGCGGCAGCTACGGCGAAGACAACCGCCTCAGCCTCTCGGTGAGCTTCAACAACATCCTCGACAAGGAATACCGCCCGACCTTCGGGGAACTGCCCGGCGTCAGGCGCAGTATCGAGGTCAGCGCCCGCGTGAAGTTCTGATCCCGCCGGATATACGCCGGGCCCGTATTTGCGGGGCCGTCCCATCCCGGTCCCTTTTCCCGGCATTCGGCACCCGCCCCGGCTGCGCTGGATGGCCGAGGTTGACACCGGCGCCCGGAAGACGGTCTATTCTCACACGTCCCGATCGTTCCAGAGTGCCACGGCGATGGTGATCGGCAATGAGATGATGGCGGTTTTCGAGGGTTGGAAGATATGGCACCTGATCGGCCGGGTGGAGAGAAGGCCAAGGCCGGCGGCAGCGACATTGCGCGCCGGATCGCATCCCTCACGCCGACGCTGCCCGATAGAAAAGTATCCGACCTTCGCGGAATCTGGCTGAATGCCGTGCGTCTTATCGCAAAGGCCGACCCCGACGATGTCCTCCTTCTGGAGCGCTTTATCGAACGGATCGAGGCCGAATGGGAAAAGCGGGGGGCATCCGCCGGCCTCTCCGACGACGAGTATTTCCAATGGCCGAACACGGAAACGTCCTTCGGCCGGCGCGTCATAACGGTCGGGGAGCGCGATGACACGACCTCCGGCATGCTCGCCTATCTCGAATATCATGTCGGGCGCGAGAAGGGAGAACCGCCCGGCGTCCGGCATGCGATCCTCGATCGCGTCTTCTCCGGAAGCCTCCCGCCGGTCTTCGACAGGGACTATCTGGCGCAGTGGGGCAGCCCGGGTTCGGCCCAGCGCCTTCAGAAGCTGGCGGAAACGCTCGCCGCGCGAGCCAGAAGCTTCAAGCGCCGTCGCAACACCAGCCTGGACGACGCCATTCGCGACTGGGAAGCCGACCTCGACTTTCTTCATGAGAAATATTACGTCGGCAAATTCGGATTTGCCTGGCCGATAAAAAGAACGAGATAGCCCGCTTCCTGCCGCCTCGTCAGCCATGCCGCGCCGTACCCGAAGCGGCCCGGCGACGGTATTTTCGATACCGGCATTGCGCAATCCTCGGCGGCAGGACAGATTCGGCTCGTCCGCCCCCATTTCAAGGATTCCTGCAACGTGCTGCGCAATCTCGATTTCACTTCCTGGCACAGCCTTCTCGTCACGCTGATCGGCCTGGCGCTGTTCACGCTCATCAGCATCGGCATCCGCCTTGTCATGATGGTGACGATCCAGCAGCGGCGGGAGCGGGCGAACCGGCAGATCAACGAGCGCCTGCGCACCCTGATCGCGGCCTACAAGACGCTCGGCGGCTCCTTCACCGGCAATCTCGCGGTCGATCCCACCCATTTGCGCGACCTGCGCCAGAGGGCGGAGCCGCAGGCAACGGTCGAAGGCGACGTCGATCTTTCTGCCAGCTCCGAGCGCAGCCGCCGCATCCGGGACGATGTGGAGGCGGCGCTTTCCGACATCATGCTGCTCGGCACCGAGGAGCAGGTCCGGCTCGCGGAAAAGGCGGTGCGGGAGCTGGTCGCCGGCCGGCCGGTGCACACCCACGACCTCGTCGTCTCCCTTCGCGCCTTCATTCGCGGCGCCCTCGATCTCGATCCGGTTCCCGCGGACCTTGCCATTCCGAGGCAAGGCCCGGCCCGCCCGTCTGGCAGCAGCAGCCGGGGCAAGGCGGAGCGCGGCAAGGAAGGTGCGCGCAGCGGCGGTGGCGGTGGCGGCATGGGTATGGGAGGCGGAGGCGGCATGGGCGGCGGCCTTGGAATGGGCGGGCACCCGGCGGACGACGAGCCGGCGCACAGGCCCTGACGCTCGTCAATAGCGTGCCTGCCCCGCCAACCGGCGCTTTCAATTTGCTGCGGACTTTTCAACCACCGCTCTTGTCAGTGCCCGTTGCCGCTGGCACGGTCAGCCCGTCTGATTCACATTCGGGGAAAAGGAAGCCCATGGCGCACAAGTTCGAAATCTACAAGGACAAGGCCGGCGAATTCCGCGTTCGCTTCAAGTACAACAGCGAGATCATGTTCTCGACGGAAGGCTATTCCAGCAAGGCCAGCGCGCAGAACGCCATTGATTCGATCAAGAAGAACGGCCCCGACGCACCGGTCGAGGACAATAGCCAGGCCTGATCCGCCGTATTTCCCGAAAGCCCGCCCCCGGCGGGCTTTCTTCTTTCAGAAGGTCGGCGGGGTGCAGGCGCTGATGACCTCGCAGGGCACCGGGCCGACGCAGCGGAAGCGGTGCGGGCGGCGGCTTTCGAAATAGTAGGCATCGCCGGGGCCGAGGATGCGGCGCTCGTCGTCGACCGTCACTTCGAGGCGGCCGGACAGCACGATGCCGCCCTCCTCCCCCTCATGCACCAGCGGCACCTTTCCGGTATCGGCGCCGGGCTGGTAGCATTCCTTCAGGATCTGCAGGCTGCGGCCGAAGAGGTTGTCGCCGACCTGGCGATAGGAAATGCCGCCCTTGCCGATCTCCGTCAGCTCGTCCGCCCGGTAGAACGCCTTTCGCGGGCGGTCTGGCTCGAAGGCGAAGAATTCCGCAAGGCCGATCGGGATGCCGTCGAGGATGCGCTTGAGGGCGCCGACCGACGGGTTCGAGGCATTCGATTCGATCAGCGAGATGGTCGAATTGGTGACGCCGGCGCGCTTGGCCAGTTCCCGCTGAGAGAGATTGTGGGCCATGCGCAGATGGCGCAGCCTGCCTCCGATATCGACCGACATGGCACTTCCTGTTTCAGATGTTCGAAATAGCGAAAACTGCTGCTCCTCCATCCTTTATTTTCAATCGTTTGACGTCAACCAGAAAAGGACTTGTTCGGCATGGCAAATCATGGCGTCAATCCCTCAGCCAGAGCATTTCCGCTTTCTCGCGAAAACGCTCTACCCTTTTCGTTTTTCGCAATTCCGGACGCAAAGCCGCTACGCACTTTTGCCGGAATTGCCTTGGGAGGAGATCTGCCATGAACGTTCACAACAAACCCAACGCACCGGTGCTCGACAGCTACTGGATGCCGTTTACCGCCAACCGCCAGTTCAAGGCCGCGCCGCGCCTGCTCGCGAGCGCCGAGGGCATGTATTACACCAGCACCGACGGCCGCACGGTCCTCGACGGCACCGCGGGCCTGTGGTGCTGCAACGCCGGCCATGGCCGCCGGCAGATCGCCGCCGCCGTCGAGCGCCAGCTCACGCAGATGGATTTCGCGCCATCCTTCCAGATGGGCCATCCGATCGCCTTCGACTTCGCCGAGCGCCTTGCCGAAATCGCACCCGGGCCCGAGGGCGCCAAGCTCGACCGCGTGTTCTACACCGGCTCGGGCTCCGAATCGGTCGATACGGCGCTGAAGATCGCCATCGCCTACCAGCGCGCCATCGGCCAGGGCACGCGCACGCGCCTCATCGGCCGCGAGCGCGGCTATCACGGCGTCGGCTTCGGCGGCATCTCGGTCGGCGGCATCGTCAACAACCGCCGCGTCTTCCCGCAGCTTGCCGGCTCGGATCACCTGCGCCACACGCACGACCTCTCCAAGAATGCCTATGTGAAGGGCCAGCCGGAGCATGGCGCGGAACTGGCCGACGACCTCGAACGGCTCGTCGCCCTGCATGGCGCGGAAACCATCGCGGCCTGCATCGTGGAGCCCGTCGCCGGTTCCACGGGCGTCCTCATCCCGCCGAAGGGCTATCTCGAAAAGCTGCGCGCGATCTGCGACAGGCACGGCATCCTCCTGATCTTCGATGAGGTGATCACCGGCTTCGGCCGCCTCGGCGCCGCCTTCGCCACCGACTATTTCGGCGTGACGCCGGACCTCGTGACCACCGCCAAGGGCCTTACCAACGGCGCGATCCCGATGGGCGCGGTCTTCGCCAGCCGCAAGGTGCACGACGCGCTGATGCATGGGCCGGAAAACGCCATCGAGCTTTTCCACGGCTACACCTATTCCGGCCATCCGGCCGCCTGCGCGGCGGGCATCGCGACGCTCGACATCTACCGCGACGAGGGCCTCTTCACCCGCGGCGCCGAGCTGCAGGACGAATGGCACGCGGCGATGCATTCGCTGAAGGGCCTGCCGCACGTCATCGACATCCGCACCATCGGCCTCATCGCCGGCATCGAGCTTGCCCCGCGTGACGGCGCACCGGGCGCGCGCGCCTATGACGTCTTCGTCGACTGCTTCGAGAAGGGCCTGCTGATCCGCGTCACCGGCGATATCATCGCCTTCTCGCCGCCGCTGATCGCCGAGAAGAAGCATTTCGAGGACATCGTCTCGATCCTCGGCGATGCCCTCAAGCGGGCAGCCTGAGCTTTAATCCGCGGAAAACGCTGTTATAACTGGCCCGTATCCATACGGGCCAGTTTCATGTCAGCAGTCGCCAAGACCGAACCGAAGATCATCTTCCGGATCCAGCTCGAGCCGGAAGGGCGCATTGGCCGCGGCAAGATCGAGCTTCTCTCGCATATAAGGGAAACGGGCTCGATCTCGGCGGGCGGACGGGCGATGGACATGTCCTATCGCCGCGCCTGGCTGCTGGTCGACGAGATGAACCGGCTGTTTCGCCAGCCGGTGGTGGAATCGCAGCGCGGCGGCAAGCAGGGCGGCGGCGCGGTGCTGACGCCCTTCGGCGAGGCGCTGATCGCGCATTACCATGCCATGGAGGAGAAGGCGCGCGTGGCGCTTGCCGAGGAGATCGGCTGGCTGGTCGCGAACCTCGCAGACTGATCCCTATTCCAGCGCCACCGTCTTGATGACGGCATGCACCGGCAGGCCGGGCGCAAGGCCGAGCCGTTCGACGGAGAACGCGGTGATGCGGGCGCGGACGTGATCGCCGCCGCAGGCGATGCGCAGGCTCGCCATGCCCTCGCCGTCCGGTTCGATGGTCTCCACCGTGCCTTCGAGGATGTTGAGCGCGGAAAGGCCCTCCGGCCGTACCGTCGCCACCATGACGTCGCGCGCCGGGATGCGCAGGCGCACCGCCTCGCCGGGCGAAACGGCGGCGCCGGGCACGAGGATCGCCGCACCGCCGTCGAGGCGGATGGTGGCAAGGCCATGCGCCGCATCGCGCGCCTCGACGCGGCCGGACAGCACGCTGCCCGCCTCGCGGCGGTCGGCGGCGGAGGCAAGGCGCGGGCCGCCGAGCACGTCGGAGGCCGGCCCGACCGCCTCGACGCGGCCATCCACCATCAGCACGACCCGGTCGGCAAGCCGCGCGACCTCGGCGACGGAATGGCTGACATAGACGATGGGAATGCCTGCCTCGTCGCGCAGGCGCTCCAGATAGGGCAGGATCTCCGCCTTGCGCTCCTCGTCGAGCGCGGCAAGCGGCTCGTCCATCAGCAGGAGGCGCGGGGAAGCAAGCAGCGCGCGGCCGATGGCGACGCGCTGCTTCTCGCCGCCGGAAAGGTTGGCCGGCTGGCGGTCGAGGAGATCGCCGATGCCGAGCAGGCCGACGACGCGGTCCGGGCTTTCCGGGCGCGTGCCCTTCGGCGAGAACCAGCGGCCGTAATTGAGGTTCTGCCGGACGGTCAGGTGCGGGAAGAGCCGCGCCTCCTGGAAGACATAGCCGAAGCGGCGGCGATGCGGCGGCACGAAGACGCCGCGCGCCGTATCGACCAGCACGTCGTCGCCGAGGCGCACGACGCCTTCCGCCGGGCGCGTCAGGCCGGCGATGATGCGGATGAGCGAGGTCTTGCCCGAGCCGGAACGGCCGAAGAGCGCCGTGACCCCGCCATCGGAAGTGAAGGCGGCGTCGAGGGTGAAGGTGCCGAGCCGGTGGCGTGCTTCGACGACGAGGCTCATTCGAGGTTCACCTTGCGGCCGAGGCGCTGGGCGAGGATTTCAGAAGCGAGTAGCGCGACCATGGAAATGGCGATGGCGACGACGGTGAGGCGCATGGCGCCGGCATCGCCGCCCGGCACCTGGGTGAAGGTATAGATGGCGGCCGAGAGCGTCTGTGTCTCGCCGGGAATGTTCG
Source organism: Shinella sp. R2-11 (assembly GCF_055330205.1). Taxonomy (NCBI): domain Bacteria; kingdom Pseudomonadati; phylum Pseudomonadota; class Alphaproteobacteria; order Hyphomicrobiales; family Rhizobiaceae; genus Shinella; species Shinella sp. R2-11. The sequence goes on from NZ_JBVAPC010000001.1 coordinate 263,092, forward strand.
AGACGAAGGTGATGGTCGCGCCGAACTCGCCCATGGCCTTGGCGAAGGCGAGGATCATGCCGGCGATGACGCCGGGCAGGATGAGCGGCAGGGTGATGGTGAGGAAAACCCAGGCGGGGCTGGCGCCGAGCGTGCCGGCCGCTTCCTCCAGCTTGCGGTCCACCGCCTCGATGGAAAGGCGGATGGAGCGCACCATGAGCGGAAAGCCCATGACGCCGCAGGCAAGCGCCGCACCGGTCCAGCGGAAGGAGAGCACGATGCCGAACCATTCGGCGAGCACCGAGCCGATGGGCCCGCGCCGGCCGAACAGGATGAGCAGGATGAAGCCGGTGACGACCGGCGGCAGGATCAGTGGCAGGTGAACGATGCCGTTCAGAAGCGACTTGCCCCAGAAGCGACCGCGCGCCAGCGCCAGCGCGACGAGAATGCCGAGCGGCAGGCTGACGAGCACCGCGACGGTCGAGACCCTGAGGCTCAGCCGGATCGCCGTCCATTCCTCGGAGCTCAGGGCCAACCAGTCCACACTTATTCCTCAAGATGGCGGCGGAAGCCGAGCCAGACAGCCCCTCATCCGCCTGCCGGCACCTTCTCCCCGCAAGCGGGGAGAAGGGGATGCCGCACTGTTTTCCCGAATACCCGATCGGGCACGCCCCCGCCACAAATCCGTTCTCCCCGCTTGCGGGGAGAAGGTCGCGGCAGCGGGATGAGGGGCTGCGCCATCCTGCGCTTACACGAAGCGATCGATATTCGCGAGCCTCGTCCTATTTCAGGATGGTGAAGCCCTGCTCGGTGAAGAAGGGGGCGGCCTTGTCGGACTTCAGGAAATCGAGATAGGCGCCGGCGGCCGGGCTCTGCGATTCCGAAAGGATGGCGACCGGATAGATGATCGGCGGATGGCTGTCTTCCGGGAAGGTGCCGACGACGGCGACGCCCGGATCCGCGGCGGCATCCGTCTCGTAGACGATGCCGTAGGGCGCTTCACCGCGCGAGACGAGCGCGAGCGCGGCGCGCACGCTTTCCGCGCCCGCCACCTTGCCTTCGACGGAGGTCCAGACGCCGAGCTTTTCGAGCGCCGCCTTGCCGTATTTGCCGGCCGGCACGCTGTCCACCGCGCCCATGGCGAGCTTGCCGTCGCCGACGAGGCCGGCAAGGTCGAAGCCTTCCTTGATCTCGACGGTCGAGGCATTGTCCTTCGGCGCGACGAGCACGATGCGGTTGCCGAGAAGGTTGGAACGGGTGTCGTCCTTGATCAGCTTCTTCTCGGCGACGTAGTCCATCCAGGCAAGGTCCGCCGAGATGAAGAGATCGGCGGGCGCAGCCGCCTCGATCTGCTTGGCGAGCGCCGAGCTTGCGGCATAGGAGACGGCCGTCTCGTTGCCGGTTTCCTTCTGCCAAGCAGCATTGGCGGCATCGAGCGCGTTCTTGAGGCTGGCGGCGGCAAAGACGGTGACCTTCTCCGCGGCGGCGGCCGGCAGGGCGAGCGGCATGGCCGCGAAGGCGGCGACGACCAGTTTCAGAAGCAGACGACGGTTCATTCCTGTTCTCCCTTTTCCTGCCCTTGCGGCAACGTCATATCCCCTTGGATATATCGATGTTTCCGGCTTGGCCAGCGCTATATTTTCAAAAATACAGTGAAATAACCTATGGCAAAACGGCCGGAATGACCGGCCGATCGCAGGGTATCGACAATGCGGGAACGAGGGGCTCAGAACAGCGCGTCGTCGAAGAGGTCCTCGTCGCTCCGGGCGGCGGCGGGCGCGGCGGGCATCTCCACTACCGTGCCGAAGACCCGGGCGTGGACCTCGCGTTCGGAAACCATCGTGTAGGTCCGCGCGATCCGGCCGCCAAGGTCGGCGAGCGCCTCCTCGAGGCCGGCGGTGTCCGGCAGGACGGGGCCGATCAGGTCGCCGACGCTCGCGGCGCAATCGGCCAGCACGTCGCCGAGTTCGGCGTTGAAGTCGAGATCGGCGATGGTGCGGCCAGCCTTGGCGGAGATGTCGGCGCTGCAATCGCGCAGGGCCGACATGTCCTCCTCCATGCGGTCGCCCGCGCGGCGGATATGGTCCAGCACCTCCTCAAGCCGGGCATCGAGGGAGCCATCGGCGGCATTGCCGGCCGCCCCGAGCTTGCCGGCATCGCCCTCCAGCGATTGCAGGGCGGCGAGGATGCGCTCGGCGGTCTCGTCGAGCTGGGCGGAAAAGCTGCGCAGTTCCGCCGTCACCACGTTGATCGCGCGCCCCTCCTCGCCGAGCTTGCTGCAGCGCAGATTGGTGTTGAGCGCCATGTAATGGATGTCGGTGCGAACGAGCTGGATGGTCCTCACGCCCTTCAGCAGTTCCTGAACGGTCTCGACCGTGCTCGAACCGAGCGCATTGGCCTTGCCGGCCGCCTGCTCGATATCGCGCACCACAGCGCGGGCGGCATCGATATCGGCTTCCAGCATGCGCATGGCCCGGTCGGCGGAATGGCCGTCACCGGCATCCATGTCGCCGTAAAGCGCCATCAGGGCATCGATATCCGCGCCGAAGCTGCGGATCGTGCCGACGACGGTCCGGCATTCGCGCTCGAAGTCGCGGGCGATCTCGACGAGCTGATCGCGCACCAGGTGGCGCACGAGCGCCGTGAGCCGGCCGCCCGCCTCGCCGTCCAGCGCCGCGGAAGCGAGATATTCCTCCAGGAAGGTGAAGGCGGACTGGCAATGCTCGATGCGCTGGCGGGTGATGTCGCCGATCTGCATGGAGGAGAGCGTCGTCGCGACCTTCGTCTGCACGAGGCGCGCGGAGCTGCCGACCTTGCCGGCAAGCTGCGAGAGATGGCGGCGCTGGGCGGTGAGGTCCGCCGCGTTGCGCGAGAGGTTGCCGGCAATGTCCGGCACGCTGCGGCGGAAGCGCTCCAGCGCCTCCCCGCCCCCGGCGGACGCGGCATCGATCACGCCGCCGAGCGTGCCGATCCGGGCGCCGAGCGCATTGACCTCTCCCGTGCCGAAATGGATGCGCTCGAGGATCTCTTCCGCGAAGCCCGAAAAGTCCGGGATGGCGGCGCCGGTGATCTTGGCGGTGGTGGCGAAGGTGCGCAGGTAGCGCAGCGTCTCCTGCATGTCCGCGATATGGGTGCCGAGCGACTTCTCCGTCACCGCGACGCCGGCAAGGCGCTGCTGGCGGGTCTCCTCGATGGCCGGCAGGGCGGTGAGCTGGTCGACCGTCGCGACCAGCCGGCCGATCGTCGCCTCAGCGGCCTCGTCGTCGAGCGATTGCGACAGGTTCTCCAGCGACGCCACCAGACGGTTGAGCACGTCGAGGACGGCGAGCAGCACGACGCCGCCGTCGAGGAAGCGCTGTTCGATGCGGGAACGGGCCCCCTCGAGACGAAAGACGAGTTCCGCCTCGGCCGTCTGCCGCTCAATGCGGACTGCGCTCGCTGTTCCTGACACGCCATACCCCACTTTCAAGAAACCTGGCCCGACCCTAGGGCGAACAAGGTAACGCGCAGTAAATTCGCATATCCTCATGGAGTAGAATCGGCCTTCAAAAGCCCGTTTTTCGCGCCACTACCCGAGGCTGCACCCATCCCAAGAATTAGGGATTTATAAATAATATCACTAATGTCTAATTATATTTATGTGTTATATTTTTCAACAAGTTATACCGTTAAACTACCTTTGGGTGAGCCGGCGTATTTTTCCCTTTTCGACTACCATTAGATGAATTTGGCAACCGCGCTTTACGGTTCATTAAGCGTATCTGGGAATTCTGGCGCGGGAAATACTCCCTTCAGAAACGTTTATCGGGGCCTCCATGTCCTCCACCCTGCCCGGTGACGCGCCGTTAACCTTGCCGACGACGCTTACCATCAAGAACATATTGGCGGTTCAGGAGCTTATCCTGGACCATCTGGACAATAATCCGGCGGCGATACTTGGTATCGACGAGGAGGCGCAGGTCGACCTCAGCTTCGTCCAGCTCGTCACGGCGGCGCGCAAGCATGCCGAGTCCCGTGCGGGCCGGCTTCTACTTGCACGGCCGGCGGCGGGGGACCTTTACGACGTACTGAAGCGCGGCGGCTTTCTCGACGAGATGACGCCGGACGCCGCGCATTTCTGGCTGCATCAGGAGAAGAATTGATGACCGCGAAAATCTTGACCGTGGACGATTCCGCCAGCATCCGGCTGACGACACGCGTCACCCTCAGCAATGCCGGCTACACCGTGACCGAGGCGGTCGACGGGCTCGACGGCCTCAACAAGCTGAAGGAAGGTGAATACGATCTCGTGGTCACCGACCTCAACATGCCGAACATGGACGGCCTGACGATGATCCGCGAGCTGCGCAAGCTGCCCGCGCATACCGGCGTGCCGGTCATCTTCCTCACCACCGAATCCGACGGCGAACTGAAGGCGCAGGCCAAGGCCGCCGGCGCCACCGGCTGGCTCACCAAGCCGTTCGATCCGGAAAGCCTCGTCAAGATCGCCCGGAAGGTCCTCGGAAAATGAGCAACCCGGACCCGATCTCAGTCTTCCGGACAGAAGCGGCCGAACTGCTGGAACTGATCGAGTCCGGCCTCCTGGACCTCACCCGCAGCCTCGACGACCGCGACCAGATCGACGCGGTCTTCCGGGGCCTGCACACATTGAAGGGGTCGGGCGCGATGTTCGGCTTCGAGGCGCTGGCCGCCTTCACGCACCATTGCGAGACCGCCTTCGACCGCGTGCGCAAGGGCGACGTGCCGGCAACGCACGAGCTGGTCTCGGCGGTGCTGTCCGCGCAGGACCACATGCGCGCCCTGCTCGAAACGCCGAATGGCGACCATGACGCGATGAGCGCGAGCCTCCTCGACAACCTTCACCGCGCCGTCAACGGCGCGGGCTCGCCCGCCTCCGCGGCAAGCGTCGCCACCGCTGCCGCTCCGGTGACCGAAGCACCCGGCGGCATGCGCGAATGGCGCATCCGCTTCAACCTGCCGGTCAACGCCATGGCGAACGGCACCAATCCGCTCGGCCTGCTCGACGAGATGCGCGACCTCGGCGAATGCCGGATCGTCGCCGATGCGGCGAAGGTGCCCGAACTTGCCGAGCTCGACCCGCGCGACATCCACCTTTCCTGGGACGTGACGCTGAAGACCGACAAGCCGCGCAGCGACATCGAGGACGTCTTCATCTTCGTCATGGACGACATGGAGCTGGAGATCACCGAGATCGCCGTCGAGAGTCCGGCCGCAACACCCGAGGCCGCTCCCCTGCCGAAGGCGGTGGTGGTGACGGAGCGGGAAGCGCCGGCGGTACAGGCGACCAACGATTCCAGGCAGGCGAAGTCCGCCGAGAACGTCCGCGTCCCCGCCGAGCGGCTCGACGAGATGATGGACCGCGTCGGCGAGCTCGTCATCGCCCAGTCCCGCCTAACCCAGCTTGCGGGCGCGGCGGCCGACCTTGGCCTTCGCTCCGTCTCGGAGGAGATCGAGCGCCTTTCCGGCGAATTGCGCGACACGATGATGGTGCTGCGCATGATGCCGGTCGCCAGCCTCTTCAGCCGCTTCCGCCGCCTCGTGCACGACCTGTCGCGCGAGACCGGCAAGGAAATCGAGCTCATCACCGAGGGCGAGAGCACCGAGGTCGACAAGACGGTCATCGACCGCCTCGCCGATCCGCTCGTCCATCTCGTGCGTAACTCCATCGACCACGGCCTCGAAAAGCCCGAGGAGCGCATCGCCGCCGGCAAGGACGCGAAGGGCAAGGTGCTCCTCTCGGCCCACCAGACGGGCGGCGAGGTCATCATCACCATCAAGGACGACGGCCGCGGCATCAACCGCGAGCGCGTGCGCGCCAAGGCCGAGGCCTCGGGCCTCATCCAGCCGGGCCAGGCGCTCTCCGACCCGGAGCTGCTGCAGCTCATCTTCCAGCCGGGCTTCTCCACCGCCCAGCAGGTCACCAACCTTTCCGGCCGCGGCGTCGGCATGGATGTGGTGAAGAAGACGGTGGAAGCGCTGCGCGGGGCGATCGACATCGCCAGCAAGCCGGGCGACGGTTCGGAAGTTTCGCTGCGCATCCCGCTGACGCTCGCCATCATCGACGGCCTGCTCGTGCGCGTCGGAGAGGGCTGCTACGTCATCCCGCTCTCGGCGGTCGAGGAGTGCCTGGAGCTCTCGCTGGAAGACGACCTGCGCTCGCGCGGGCGCTCCTTCATCTCGCTGCGCGACAGCCTCGTGCCGTTCCTGCGCCTGCGCGAACTCTTCCGCACCGGCACCCAGCCCGATCCGCACCAGAAGGTCGTCGTCATCTCGACCGGCTCCGAGCGTGTCGGCCTCGTCGTCGACCAGATCATCGGCGACCACCAGACGGTCATCAAATCCATGTCCAAGCTGCACCATGACGTCGCCACCTTCTCGGGCGCGACCATCCTCGGGGACGGCAGCGTTGCGCTGATCCTCGACGTCACCCACCTGGTCGCGGCCGGACAGCACCAGGAGGCGCAAATGCGGGCGGCAGGATGAGCGAAGCGGCACGGAGACTCGACCACGACACGATCTGGGGCGCGCAGGAGGACCTTTCCGTCCTCACCTTCAACCTCAACGGCGAGACCTTCGCCATCGAGGCGACGGTCGTGCAGGAGATCCTCGACCTTCTGCCGGAAACCCACGTTCCCGGCAGCAAGCCCTTCGTTTCCAGCGTCATCAACTTCCGCGGCAAGGTGATCCCCCTCGCCGACATCCGCCTTGCCTTCGGCATGGACGCGACGGAAACCACCATCGACAGCCGCATCGTCGTCATCGAGCTCGACCTCGACGACGAGCCGACGCTGGTCGGCATCCGCACCGACAAGGTCAACGAAGTCACGACCCTTCCGAAGGTCGCCAGCGAGCCGCCGCCGAGCGTCGGCATGCGCTGGCGTCCCGACTACATCAACTGCCTCGTCAAGCGGGGCGGCGAATTCATCATCGTTCCAAACCTGCACGCGATCTTTTCCGCCCGGAAGGAACGCTCCGGCACGGCGCAAACGCCGAACTAGGCACCCAGGAGAGACCCATGCGCTTCACCATCAAACTCAAGCTGTTCCTGACATTCGGGTTCATGATCGCGGTGCTCGTCGGCACCGCGGGCTACGGCATCATGAGCCTCGGCGGCCTCAATACGACGCTCAGCGACGTGCTGAACGGCCCGGCCGAGCGCCTGAAGCTCACCCAGTCGCTGAACAACCTGCAACTCCAGCAGATCCGCCAGCAGAAGAACATGCTGTCTTCCGCAAGCACCACCGAGACCAACCGCTATATCGGCCTCAGCGACGAGGCACGCAAGGAATTCGACGCGACCTTGGGGCAGATCCTCGCCAAGGCGACGGAACAGGGCAAGGTGATGTGGGACAAGCTCTCCTCCTTCACCGCCGACTTCCGCCGCAATGACGACCGCATCCGCGCCCTGGCGCTCGCCGGCGACATGGACGGCGCGACGCGCCTTTCGAACAACGACGCCCGCGCCGTGACCAACGAGATCGACAAGCTGCTCGACGAGGTGGTCAAGCTGGAAGACAGCCGCCTCGACGAAGCGGAAGTCGCGGCCGAGGCGCAGTACCAGAGCACCCGCACGCTCATGGTCACGGCCGCCGCCATCGCGGTCCTCATCGCGGTGCTTGCGGCCATCTGGATCGTGCTGTCGATCAACCGCGGCCTCGGCCGTGCGTCGAGCGCCGTACAGGCCGTCGCCGACGGCGACCTTACCCGCTTTGCCGACATCACCACGAAGGACGAGATCGGCGACATGCTCGGCCATGTCAACACGATGATCGAGCGCCTGCGCGGCGTCGTGGCCGATGCGCTTTCCGCCTCCGAGAACGTCTCGTCCGGCAGCCAGGAACTCTCCTCCAGCTCCGAACAGCTCTCGCAGGGCGCGACCGAGCAGGCTTCCTCCGCCGAAGAGGCCTCCGCCTCGATGGAAGAGATGGCCGCCAACATCAAGCAGAACGCCGACAACGCCGCCCAGACCGAGAAGATCGCCCGCCAGTCCGCGAAGGACGCGGAAGCTTCCGGCGAAGCGGTCGGCCGCGCCGTCGGCGCCATGCGCACCATCGCGGAGAAGATCTCCATCGTGCAGGAAATCGCCCGCCAGACGGACCTTCTCGCCCTCAACGCCGCGGTGGAAGCCGCCCGCGCCGGCGAGCACGGCAAGGGCTTTGCCGTCGTCGCCTCGGAAGTGCGCAAGCTCGCCGAGCGCAGCCAGGCGGCGGCGGCCGAGATCAGCACGCTGTCCGGCCAGACCGTCTCCGTCGCCACCGAGGCCGGCGACATGCTGAACCGGCTGGTGCCCGATATCCGCAAGACCGCCGAGCTGGTCTCCGAGATCTCCGCCGCCTGCCGCGAGCAGGATATCGGCGCCTCGCAGATCAACGAGGCGATCCAGCAGCTCGACAAGGTGACGCAGCAGAATGCCGGTGCGTCGGAAGAGATGTCCGGCACCTCGGAGGAGCTCGCCGCCCAGGCCGAGGAACTGCAGACCTCCATCGCCTTCTTCCGCGTCGACAGTGCCGCCCGCAAGGAACCGAACCATGCCGACCGGCTGCGGGCGACCGCCGCGAAGATGGCCGCTCCCGCCGCCAAGCGTCCGGCTGCGAGCCCTGTCCATCGCCCCGCGCCGGCAAGCGCCAAGGCGGCGCGCGGCAACGGCTTTTCCCTCGACATGTCGATGGGCGGCCCGGATGCCGACGACGCGGACTTCAGAGAAAGCGCTTGATCATGGCCGGCACGTCCTCGGAATCCCAGTACGTCACCTTCTCCCTCGACAACGAGGTCTTCGCGGTCCCCGTCTCGGTGGTCCGGGAAATCCTCGACCATGAGGAGGCCTTCAGGATCCCGCATGGGCCGGACTACTTGCTGGGGCTCCGGGACGTGCGCGGCCAGGGCGTGCCGGTCATCGATCTTCGTCTGCGTCTCGGCATGACGAAGACGGAGAGGACGCCGCACACGCGCGCCCTCGTGCTCGACGTGCCGATCGGCGAGAAGACCCTGACGCTCGGCCTCGTCGCCGACCGCGTCTACGAGGTCATTCCCTTCCGCGACGAGGAGATCGAGGGCGCGCCGGACATCGGCGTGCGCTGGCCCTCCGATTACATTGCCGGCGTCGTGCGCCGCGACGGCGGCTTCGTCGTCATCGTCGATCTCGCCCGCCTCTTCTCCGGCGCGGAAGTGGCGATGATGGGAACGGCGAACCGCCTCGCCGCGACGGCATAAGGGAGACGGGCGTGGGAGCAGCAGTGCGGGCGCAGGCGGGCGAAGACGGCTTGAGCAGCCGGAATTTCGAGGCCCTGTCGCGCTATATCTACGACTACAGCGGCATCAAGATGCCGATCACCAAGCTGACGATGCTGGAGGGCCGCCTGCGGCGGCGCCTGCGGGCCACCGGCATCCCCAGCTTCAACGCCTATTGCGACTATCTCTTCAAGCATGGCGGCATCGAGAAGGAAGCGATCTTCCTGATCGACGCGGTGACGACCAACAAGACGGACTTCTTCCGCGAGCCGAAGCATTTCGAATTCATGGAGCGGGCCGGCCTGCCGGAGCTGGTCGCGGCCGGGCACAAGCGGCTGCGCCTGTGGAGCGCCGCCTGCTCGATCGGCGCCGAGCCCTATACGATGGCGATGGTCATGCAGGATTTTGCCGAAAGCACGCCTGGCATCGACTACCGCATCCTCGCGACGGACCTTTCGACCGACGTGCTGGCCGCCGCCCGCCGCGGCGTCTATCCGCGCGACATGGTCCAGCCCGTGCCGGCCGATCTCCAGCGGCGCCACGTGATGGTCTCGCGCGATGCCGCGCGCGGCGAGGTGCGCATCCATCCGCGCCTGCGCTCGACCATCGGCTTTGCCCGCATGAACCTCATGGACAACGCCTACAAGGTGGGCGAGCCGATGCACATGATCTTCTGCCGCAACGTGCTGATCTACTTCGACAAGCCGACGCAGGCGAAGGTGCTGACACGGCTTTGCGACTGCCTGGTGCCCGGCGGTTTCCTCTATGTGGGCCATTCCGAAACGGTCACCGGCATTCCCCTGCCGGTGCGCCAGGTCGCCAACACGGTTTTCAAGAAGATCTGATGCCCCTTCCGGCCAAGAAAATCCGCGTTCTCATCATCGACGACTCGGCGAGCGTGCGCCAGGCGCTGACCCGTGTGCTAGAAGAGGACCCCGAGATCGAGGTGATGGGGGCCGCATCCGACCCCTTCATGGCGGCGAAGAAGATCCAGGAGGAGCTGCCCGACGTCATCACGCTCGACGTGGAAATGCCGCGCATGGACGGCATCACCTTCCTGCGCAAGATCATGTCGCAGCGGCCGATCCCCGTCGTCATGTGCTCCTCGCTGACGGAAGAGGGCTCCGAGACGCTGATGCAGGCGCTGGAGGCCGGTGCCGTCGACATCATCCTCAAGCCGAAGATCGGCGCGGCCGACCATCTTGCCGAATCCGGCACGCGCATCCGCGAGGCGGTCAAGGGCGCGGCCGTCGCCCGGCTCGGCACGAACCGGCGCAGCGCCGCGGCAAGCGGCCCCACGGCCAAGCTCACCGCCGATGCCGTGCTGCCGCCACCCTCCGGCCGGGCCATGGCCAAGACGACGGAAATGGTGGCCTGCATCGGCGCCTCGACCGGCGGCACGGAGGCGCTGCGCGTGCTGCTCGAACAGCTGCCGGCAAATTCGCCGGGCATCGTCATCGTCCAGCACATGCCGGAAAAATTCACCGCCGCCTTCGCCAAGCGGCTGAACAGCCTTTGCGAGGTGGAGGTCAAGGAGGCGGTGCATGGCGATCCCGTGCTGCGCGGCCATGTGCTGATCGCCCCCGGCGACCGCCACATGATGCTGGAGCGGCAGGGTGCGCGCTACCATGTCGCGGTGCGCGAAGGCCCCCTCGTCTCCCGCCACCGGCCGTCCGTCGACGTGCTCTTCCGCTCGGCGGCCCGCGCGGCGGGCGCCAACGCCATGGGCGTCATCATGACCGGCATGGGCGACGACGGCGCGCGCGGCATGGCCGAGATGCACCAGGCGGGCGCCTATACCGTTGCGCAGGACGAGGCGTCCTCCATCGTCTTCGGCATGCCGAAGGAGGCGATCGCCCATGGCGGGGTCGACAGGGTCCTGCCGCTCGACCAGATCGCCCGCGAAATCCTCGCGGCGGACCGGCGCAGATAGGGCATTTTCATCCGCCATTAACCATGATGGGCGAGAGTGGCGAAGCACCATGCGAAGGTGCGTGCCCGAGCGATGACCGGCTCAAGGAACCGATCCGGAGAGGCCCATGCCCGTCATCACCTTCGCCAATACCAAGGGCGGCGCCGGCAAGACGACAGCGGTGCTGCTGCTCGCCACAGAGCTTGCCCGCCTCGGCTTCAGCGTCTCGGTGCTCGACGCCGATCCGCAGCACTGGATCACCCGCTGGCACGAGACATCGGAAAGCCTGCTCGGCAACCGCCTGACCGTGGTGCCCTACGTCACCATGAACTCGATCGACCGGCAGCTTGCCGAGGAGAAGGCCCGCGCCGATTTCGTGCTGATCGACCTGCCCGGCTCGCGCTCCTCGCTGCTCGCCAAGGCGGTCGGCCATGCCGACTATGTGCTGATCCCCGTGCAGGGCTCGGCCATGGATGCCCAGGGCGGCGCCAATGTCATCGAGCTCCTGCAATATCTCGAGGACAAGGCCGATATCCGCATCCGCCACTCCGTCGTGCTGACGCGCGTCAACTCGATGGTGACGACGCGCGCGATGAACGCCGTCAAGGACCTGCTCGCCGCCCGCCGCGTGCACCTCCTTGAGACGCCCATCATCGAACGCTCCGCCTTCCGCGACATGTTCGGCTGCGGCGGCACGCTCTATTCGATGGATGCGCGCCGCGTCAGCAATCTCGACAAGGCCCAGGAAAACGCCCGCGCGCTGGCGCTGGAAGTGCTGCAGCAGATTCCCGCCGCGCGACATGCCGGCATTCCGGGCCTTCGTAACGTCGCCTGAAGCGCCGATTGCAATTTCATGACTCTCCCCGCCGTCATGCTCAGACATGACGTTGGCCTATCGTGATAGCACACCGGTCAAGCCCGGCCCGCCATCGCTCGATCTGCTCTTTTGAGAAAACAAAGGTCCAGAAGCGGAAAAGCCTGCCGCGGGAGGAGGTGCGGCAGGCTTTCCGATAGAACCGAATGACGACTGGGAGGAGGAGTGTCGTCATTCCCGCAGTCGGCCTTGGGAGGAGGAGTAGGCCTTCTGCATCCATCGAAGCTTCGTGGGAGGAGGTACGTTGCTTCGATAAGTGTGACTATATCCGATTCCTGATCATTTCATAGGCATTGTTTTGCAATGCAGCTATGCGTTATGCGCGTAACGTATATCTCAATTCCGTTGAATTAAGCCTCGCCGGGGCGATTCGTTCGCACATGCAAAAACGCCCGCCGGAGGGGCGGGCGTCTTCGAAATTCCGCCTTGCGGCGCGCGTCGGTCAGAAGCCGACGGCAGCGCGGGCGACAGACTTGATTTCGGAACGCTCGATGCCGAGGTCGCGCAGTTCGCGAGCGGACATGCGGTCGAGTTCGTTGATGGTCTGACGGTACTTGCGCCAATTGTTGAAGGAACGTGCCATGTTCATGATGATCCCCTTTCCGAGGGTTCTCTGTTCGGCACCAGTCCGTGGCGCCGCGTCTTTCGATGGCCGCGTTATAGCGCCATGCTGCGCTGCGGAACAGCGCGAAGCTGGCACGTCACCCATGCAATGGATGCATGGGTGAGTAAGCTTTCATTAACGAAGCAGATGGCTAAGCGGCGCGCGCGGCCTGCTCCTCGCGAAGGAAGGCGGTGAAGCGCTTCAGGCCTTCGCGCAGGATGGCCTCGCCATTGGCGTAACCGATGCGAAGATAGCCTTCCATGTCCATGGCGCTGCCGGGCGTCAGCATGACGCCGGTGCGCTCCAGCAGTCTGGTGCAGAAAGCCTCGGAGGTGAGCGGAAGGTCGTATTTCAGGAGCGCGGTCGTGCCGGATTTCGGCTTCACCCAGGAAATCAGCGGCTCGCCCTCCACCCATTCGGCAAGGATGGCAAGGTTGCGCCGGGTGATCTCGTGGCTGCGGGCGAGGATCCTGTCGCGGTTTTCCAGGGCGATGGCGGCGAAATGGTCGTCCAGCATGCCGACGCTGATCGTGTTGTAGTCGCGGTGGATGGAGACCTTGTGAAGCAGCGCCTTCGGCCCGGCGATCCAGCCGAGGCGCAGGCCGGCCAGCGAATAGGTCTTCGACATGCTGCCGGTGCTGATGCCCTTTTCATAGAGATCGGCGATGGAGGCCGTCATGCCGTCGCCTTCCTGGTCCGTGCCGCGATAGACCTCGTCGCAGAGGATCCAGGCGCCGCAGCCGCGCGCGATCTCGACGACCTGGAGCAGGAAATCGCGGTCCATCAGCGAACCGGTCGGATTGTTGGGGTTGTTGAGGCAGATGAGCTTCGTGCCGGGCGTGGCGAGGCGGCGCAGCTCGGCAAGGTCCGGCAGGAAGCCGTGCCCGGGCGTCAGCTTGAGGATGCCGACATCCGCCCCGAAGCTTTCGGGGATCGAATAGTGCTGCTGGTAGGTGGGCAGGACCGAGACGACGCGGTCGCCGGGCTCCACCAGCGTCTCGTGCACCAGTGCATTGGCGCCGATCGCGCCGTGGGTAACGACGACATTCTCGATCGCCTGCGTCTCGTAGAGGCCGGCAATCAGCCCGCGCAGCCGGTCGCTGCCCTCGATCGCGCCATAGGTGAGCTTCATCGGCAGCAGCTCGGACAGGATGTCGTCGCGCTTGCCGGCCATGTCGAGCAGCTCGGCGACCGTCAGCGATTCGACGCAGGTTTCCGCAAGATTGAGCTCGCAATGGTTCTCATAGCGGTTCATCCATATCTCGACACCGAAATCGCGTATCTTCATGACCGGGGCCTTTCGAGTTAGAAAGCGCAATGCGGGCAGCAGCCCTTCGACACGAACGATAGAGCAGTATATTGCACAGTCAAGAACGCAGTGACGTCCTCGCCCATGTCTCGGGCAACCTGCGCCGGCTCAGGCAGGCGGCGGGCCTCAGCCAGGCGGCCCTGGCGGAAGCCTCCGGCATCAGCCGCCGCATGATCGTGGCGCTCGAAGGGGGCGATGCCAATATCAGCCTTTCGAGCCTCGACAAGCTGGCGGCCGCGATGGGCGTCGGCTTCGTCGATCTGGTGCGCGACCCGGCGCGTGCGCCATCCGCCGAGATCAACGAGGTGACGTGGCGGGGGAAACATGCCGAAAGCACCGCCGTCCTGCTCGGCTCCGCGCCGGCGACGGTCGAGGCGCAGATGTGGCTCTGGTCGCTCGGTCCCGGCGAGCACTACGAGGCCGAGCCGGACCCGGAGGGTTGGCACGAGATGGTGTTCGTCACCGAGGGAACGCTCCGGCTCACGCTTTCCGGCGCGGCGAAGGATCATCCGGCCGGCAGCTTCGCCGTCTACCGCACGGACCGCAGCTATGCCTATGCCAATCCCGGCGACACGCCCGTGCGCTTCGTGCGCAACGTGATCGCCTGAATCCCGGCCGGTGCCGCGCGGCTTGGGGGTGCTGCATTTGGCGACTGTCGGAACTGGTCGCTGGCGAGTCGCAGACAGGCTGCAACGACACCGGACGAGGCCCTAAGATCGTCCCCAATTTCTCATCGGGGTCTATGAGCATGGCAGAGTTTCCGCAACAGGCGAAGGTCGTCATCATCGGTTTGGGTGGCATCGTGGGCGCGTCCATCGCCCATCATCTCATCGAGCGCGGCTGGGACGATATCGTGGGCATCGACAAGTCGGGCATTCCGACGGACATCGGTTCGACGGCGCATGCCTCGGACTTCTGCTACACGACCAGCCACGACTACCTCTCGGTCTGGACGACCCAGTATTCCATCGATTTCTACGAGAAGATGGGCCATTACGCGCGCATCGGCGGCCTTGAAGTTGCCCGCACCGGCGACGATGCCTGGATGGAGGAGATCAAGCGCAAGCTTTCCTCCGCGCGGGCCTTCGGTACGCGCGCCCGCTCGGTCTCGCCCTCCGAGATCAAGCAGATGTTCCCGCTGATCGAGGAGGACCAGGTGCAGGGCGGCCTGTTCGATCCCGATGCCGGCCTCGTCATCCCGCGCTCTCAGACGGTCGCCGGCAAGCTGGTCGATGCCGCCGAGAAGTCCGGCAAGCTGCAGGTCTACGGCAACACGCCGGCCACCGCGCTCATCGTCGAGAAGGGCCGCATCAAGGGTGTCGTCACCCATCGCGGCACGATCATGGCCGACCATGTCATCGTCTGCGCCGGCATCTGGGGCCGCCTGATCGCCGAGATGGTCGGCGAGGACCTGCCGGTCATGCCGGTCGACCATCCGCTGACCTTCTTCGGCCCGTATAACGAGTTCGAGGGCACCGGCAAGGAGATCGGCTTCCCGCTTCTGCGCGACCAGGGCAACTCCGCCTATATGCGCGACACGGGCGACCCGAAGACCACCGAGGGCGGCCAGATCGAATGGGGCTATTACGAGACCACCAACCCGCGCCTCTGCCATCCGCGCGACATCCTCGAAAAGCACGAGGCGCGCCTGTCGCCCTCGCAGCGCGACCTCGACATGGAGCAGATCCTCGAGCCGCTTGAAAAGGCCATGGAACTGACGCCGATCCTCGGCGAACTCGGCTACAATGAAGGCCACTCCTTCAATGGCCTGCTGCAGGTCTCCGCCGCCGGCGGCCCGTCCTGCGGCGAGAGCCAGAAGGTGCGGGGCCTGTGGTACTGCGTCGCCATCTGGGTCAAGGACGGCCCCGGCTACGGCAAGCTGATCGCCGACTGGATGACGGACGGCCGCACCGAGATCGACCACAACTCCATCGACTATTCGCGCTTCTACCCGCACCAGCTGGAAGAGAAGTTCATCGAGGGCCGCACCTACGAGGCCGCCCAGAAGATCTACTTCCCGGCCGTGCACAACCGCGAGCCCTATGCCTCGGGCCGCGGCGTCAAGCGCTCGCCCTTCTACGAGCGCGAGGTGGAGCTCGGCGGCTACTTCATGGAACTCGGCGGCTGGGAGCGCGCGCACGGCTATAAGGCCAACGAGCACCTTCTGGAAAAATACGGCGACCGCGTGCCGGTACGCGAGAACGAATGGGACAGCCGCCACTTCTGGCGCGTCTCCAATGCCGAGCACCTGGCGCTGAGCGAGGATTGCGGCATCATCAACCTCTCGCACTTCCACATGGTCGACATCGAAGGCCCGGACCATGTCGAGCTGCTCGAATGGCTCTGCGCGGCCAAGATCGGCGGCGACGGCAATATCGGCAAGGGCATCTATACCCACTTCCTCGACGACGAGGGCATGGTGCGCGCCGACTTCACGGTCTTCCGCATGGCCGACCGCTGCCGCCTCGTCAACGGCGCCGATGCCGGCCCGCGCGACTTCCACTACATGAAGCGCGTCGCCGAGGATCGCGGCCTCGACGTCACCATCACCGACACGTCGGAGAAGTACATCACCATCGGCATCTGGGGGCCGAATGCCCGCGAGAACCTGAAGAAGGTGGTCGCCGATCCGGACGGCCTCAACGTCGAGAACTTCCCCTTCGCGGCCATCAAGCAGATCGAGATCGCCGGCAAGCCGGTCACCGCCTTCCGCATCTCCTATGTCGGCGAGCAGGGCTGGGAACTGCACATGAAGTACGAGGACGGCCTTGCCGTCTGGGATGCGCTACGCTCCACCGGCGTCATGGCGGTGGGCGTCGAGACCTATGCCAACTCGCGCCGCATGGAAAAGAGCCTGCGCCTCCAGAACGCCGACCTTCTCACCCAGTACAACCTCATCGAGGCCGACCTTGCCCGTCCGAAGGTCAAGGAAGCCGATTTCCGCGGCAAGGCGAAGCATCTGGAATACAAGGCGCGCGACCACCAGCCCGCCATGCTCTGCACGCTCGTCATGACCGAGAACACGGACAGCAACGGCGTCAAGCGCTACCCGCTCGGCAACCTGCCGGTCGTCGATCCCGCCACCGGCGAGGTGCTGGTCGACGAACTCGGCCGCCGCTCCTACACGACCTCCATCGCCTTCGGCCCGACCATCGGCAAGAACATCGCCCTCGCCTACCTGCCGCACGCCTATTGCCAGGAAGGCCGCAAGCTCGCCATCGAATATTTCGACGAGCGCTACCCGGTCGAGGTGGTGAGCATCGGCTACAAGCCGCTATACGATCCCGAGAACCTGAAGCCGCGCACGTAAGCGGGTTCGGACCAGACGAAAGGGCGTGCCGGTGGAAGCCGGCACGCCCTTTTTCTTTGCGAAGGCATTCGCCGCCCGATTACTTCAAGCACGCCCTCTCCTTCGTTACCCTCGGCCTTGAGCCGAGGCTCCATGCCGTACCCGGAGCGTGGATGATCGGGTCAGGCCCGACCATGACGGAGGAGAGGTTATCGCACCACCGCCCCGTTCTCCGCCACGAGCCGACCTTCCTTGAAGACCCGCCGGCCCTTCGGCACCGCCACCACCGCTTCCGGCACATGTTCGGCGGCGAGCGTCACGAAGTCGGCCTTGGCGCCCAGCGCGATGCCGTAGCCTTCGAGGCCGAGGGCCTTGGCGCCCGCGGTGGTGACGACGTCGAAGGCGGCGGCGAGCTCATCGTCCGTGTAGAAGCCGGAACGGTAGCCGATCATCATGGCGCGGCCGAGCATGTCGCCATCGCCATAGGGCCACCAGGAATCGCGGATATTGTCGCTGCCGGCAAAGACGTTGACGCCCTCGCCGCGCAACAGCGCGACCGGCGGGAAGGCATGGTCGCCGGGGGCGTTGGTCATGATGGAGACGCCGGCGGCCGCGATCCTCGCGCCGATGCGGCGAGCGGCGTCCCGGTCGAGATTGCCGAGGCCGTAGGCGTGGCTGATCGCGACCTTGTGCTGCATGCCGAGTGCCACCGTGCGCGCGCAGATCTCCTCCACCGTGAAGACGCCGAGCGTGCCGAAATCGTGGAGATGGATATCGACCCCGACGCCATGCTTTTCCGCGACGCCGAAGACGACGTCCAGATGGCCCTGAAGATCACGGTCGAAGCTCGCCGGATCGAGGCCGCCGACGAGATCGGCGCCCATGGCGATGGCCTCGTCCAGAAGCTCCGGCGTGCCGGGGCTTTTCAGGATGCCGCTCTGCGGGAAGGCGACGAGCTGGATGTCGATGATGCCGCGATATTCCTCGCGGACCTTCAGGATCGTCTCCAGCGACTTCAGCCCGACGGAGCCGTCGACCATGACATGGCTGCGCATCTGGAGCGAGCCGTTGGCGACGCAAAGTTCGAGCTGGTTGCGGGTGCGCTCGTCCATCGGCGCGGCCCGCGCCATGTTCTCGGCCTGGAAGGCGACGCGCTCATGCACGTCGAAGCCGTTGGTGCAGGGTTTGTGGGGAAACCACCTGTCGCCGTAGAAGCTCGTATCGAGATGGATATGGCCCTCGACGAAGGCCGGCACCAGCAGCCCGCCGGCAATGTCGATCCTCCGCGCCGCGTCCGACTTCGCGCCAGCCGGCGCTATCGAGACGACGCGCCCGTGCACGACGCCGATATCCTTCAGCGAACCCTCGGCCAGCCTCGCATTGGTGAAAAGGGTTTCCGTCATCTCGCGTCTCCATCATGCGCGACCGGGCCTGCCCGCAAGGAGGCAAACCTTATTGCACACAATAAGACGCGAAAATCGTATACAGTCAATAGGCAGCGGCAACGGCCGGCGAACCGAGCACCACGATGGGCGTTCCGTTCTGCACGCGATTGTAAAGGTCGACGACATCCTGGTTCATCATGCGCACGCAGCCGGACGAGACGGACTTGCCGATGGTCCACCATTCCGGCGAGCCGTGGATGCGGTAGAGCGTATCCTCGCCGTCGCGGAAGATATAGAGCGCGCGGGCGCCGAGCGGGTTCTTGAGGCCGGGCTCCATGCCGCCGTTGCGGGAGCTGTAGGGCTCCAGCTCCGGCTGGCGGCCGATCATCTCGTCCGGCGGCGTCCAGCGCGGCCATTCGCGCTTGTACTGGATGACGCCGCGGCCGGCCCATTCGAAACCGGCGCGGCCGAGGCCGACGCCGTAGCGCATGGCCTGCCCGTCCTCGTAGGTGAGGTAGAGGAAATGGTTCGCGGTATCGACGACGATCACGCCGGGGCGCTCGCCGGTGGGGTTCGGCACCATCTGGCGATAGAAGCGCGGATCGATCTTCTGGTAGGGAATGGCCGGCAGCGGGAACTGCTCGTCGGGCTTCGGCCCGTACATGGCGGCGTAGATGCTGGTATCGACCGGCTCGGGCTCGATGGCGACCCTTTCGCGCACCGGCGTCGTGCAGCCGGCCAGGATCGTGGTTGCAAGTCCAGCGCTGCCGAGCAGGAAGGACCGGCGGGTAACGCTTTCACCAGTCAACGGAGATCCTCACATCAATCGTCATAGGGGTCGGCCAGCGCGGCTTCGGGCCGGCTGACCGGGTATTTCGTGCGCGAGATGCGGGCGGCCATGCCCTTCGCACCCTGCTGCTTCAGGAGCGAGCGGAAGCTCGGATGCATCCCGCCGTCCACATAGGCGAAGCTCGAAACCGGTGTGGCGTTCACGAAAGCCGCATCCAGCTTCCTTTGTTCCGCGCCGATCTTCGCCATCACGTCGGACGGTGCGCCGTCGACCGTCGCCGGGCATGCCGCCAGCGGATCGGACGGCTCGCCATCGACGAATTCCTTGTTGAAGACGTAGCGGCCGCCGCAAATGGAGACCTTCGGCTGGCGCTTGGTGAAGGCGAAGGCGTCGTAGCCTTCCTTCAGCGTGCGCCAGAAGGGCATGTTCGGGTCGCCCTTGTGCTTGGCCATGTTCTCCGTGGTCATGCGGAAGGGATAGGCCTGTACCTGGAAGCGGTCCTGCCCACTCTCCAGCGCCTTCTGCACGATGGCGTAGATCTCGCCGACGCCCTGGTCGGTCATGGCATAGCAGCCGGAGGAGGAGCAGGCGCCATGCACCATCAGCGCCTCGCCCGAATAGCCGAGCGCCGATTCCAGCCTGTTCGGATAGCCGAGGTTGAACGAGACGTAATATTGCGAGTTCGGGTTCAGCATGCCCGCGGAAACATGGTAAAAACCCTCCGGCGCCTGGCGGTCGCCGCTCTTCGTCTTCGGGCCGAGCTTGCCGGACCAGCGGCACATCGGATAGGTCTTGAAGAGCGCATATCTGCCGCTCGCATCGACCTTCCAGACCTCCAGCTCGCTTTCCTGCTTGAAGATGCGCACGAGCACGGGGCTCTCCGGCTTCATCTTCCTCGCCGCCATCTCGGCCTTCACCTTGCTGGACAGCTTGGGCGCCTCGGCGAGCGAGGCGACGTCCATCGCCATGCAGCCGGCAAGCAGCCCGCCGGCCACAGCGGCGGCGGCAAGCCGGGCGAAGAGCGAAAGACGCGAACGGGAGGTCTCACGGGAAGGGCGGTGGCGAAGCGCAAACATGGGTCGTTTTCGTTGTTCGGGATTCGTGGCACGCCGCATCGGGCGCGGCGCATCTCGATACCAGAGTCCAAGCGATTGCTTAGAACTTCGTTAATCTTGTGGCCTGCATCGGCCCGGACGCGGCGTCATGCCCCGGTTCTTCGCCCCGAATCTGGGGCTTTCAGCCTGGCCGAGCTTAAACCCCCAGGCCGCCTTTGCTTCAAGACCAGCTTTGCGGCTTTCTTTCGGCCGACAATCACGACGCGAACAAAATATCGTCATCGGCCCGCCGGGAGAAAACTTGATTTGCCGGACCCCACGGCACATCTCTTGGCAAGATTCACTTCATGAGGCCAAGGCCATGCTGACGATCGGCGATCTTTCCAGGGAAACGGGCGTCAAGGTTCCGACCATCCGCTACTATGAGCAGATGGGCCTGCTTTCCCATGCCGAACGGTCGGAAGGCAACCAGCGGCGCTATTCCAGCGAGGAGCGCGACCGGCTCGCCTTCATCCGCCATGCGCGCGACCTCGGCCTCACCATCGATGCGATCCGCGAGCTGATCGAGCTCAGCCAGCATCCCGAGCGCCCCTGCCGCGACGCCGACCGCATCGCCGCCGAGCAGCTTGCGACCGTCCGGCGCAAGATCGCCCGCCTCCAGAAGCTGGAGGCCGAACTGCAGCGCATCACCAGCCACAACCATTCCGACCAGATCAGCGACTGCTACGTCATCCGCGCGCTGGCCAATCACGACCTCTGCGCCGACGATCACGACTAGGACGCGGCAAGCAGCCTCAGTTTCTGCAATCGGGTTTCGCGCGGCTCATGCATGTCGAGCATGCCTTGCAGGCGCCCGTCCGCGCGGACGAGGAAGAGCCCGGCCGTGTGCTCCATCGTGTAGCTGTCGGAGGCGGTCGGCACCTTCCGGTAGAAGGCCGAGAACGCATCCGCCGCCGCCTTCATCTGCAAGGCGTCGCCGCGCAGCGCGATGATCCGCGGATCGAAGGCGGTCATGTAGAGCTTCAGGAGGGCCGCCGTGTCACGCTCGGGGTCGATGGACACGAAGAGCAGCGTGATGCGATCCGCCGCCGGGCCGATATCCTTCAGGAGCGCCGTCAGCTCGAAGAGCGTGGTGGGGCAGACATCCGGGCAATGGGTGAAGCCGAAGAAGACGAGATAGGGATTTCCTGCAAGATCGGCCGAGCGGAAGGAGTTTCCGTCGACCGTCTGCAGGGTGAAGGCGCGTTGTTTCGGCCGGCCAACGCGCGGCATGAGGGCCGCAGCCGTCGCTCCAATGATCGCGGCTCCGATGGAAAGGCCGAAGAATGTCCTGCGCCTCATCCCTTGATGGGCCTCAGGAGGCGCAGGGCGTTCATCGTGACGAGCACGGTGGCGCCGGTATCGGCGAGGATCGCCGGCCAGAGGCCGGTGATGCCGACGATGGTGGTGACCAGGAAGACGCCCTTGAGGCCGAGCGCGATGACGATGTTCTGTGTGATGTTGCGCATGGTGCGCTTCGAGAGGTCCGTCATCAGCGCGACGTCGCCGACGCGGCCGTGCAGGATGGCGGCGTCCGCCGTTTCCAGCGCCACGTCCGTGCCGCCGCCCATGGCGATGCCGACATTGGCGGCGGCAAGCGCCGGGGCGTCGTTGATGCCGTCGCCGATCTTGCCGACGACGAAGCCGTCGCGCTGAAGCTCGCCGACGATGCGCTGCTTGTCCTCGGGCATCAGCTCGGCGCGCACCTCGATGCCGAGTTCGGCGCCGACGGCTTTCGCCGTGCGGGCATTGTCGCCGGTCAGCATGATCGTCTTGATGCCGGCATCGCGCAGGGTCTTCAGGCCGGCAGCAGCATCGGCGCGCGGCTCGTCGCGCATGGCGATGGCCCCGGCGAGAACACCGTCGACGATCAGCATGGAGACGGTCTTGCCGTCGTCGTTGAGCGCCGTAGTGGCGGCCTGCACCTCTTCGGAAATGATGACCCGCTCGGCGGCGGCCTTCGGCGAACCGAGGAAGATATCCCTGCCTTCGACGGTGGCGGTGACACCCTTGCCGCCCAGCGCACGCGAACCGCCAGCGGCCGGAAGGACGATGCCGTCCTCTGCGGCCTTGCCGAGAATGGCAAGCGCCAGCGGATGGCTGGAGCCGGCTTCCAGTGCGGCCGCGAGGCGCAGCACCTCTTCGGCCGGCTGCACGAAGGCGACCACGTCCGTGACCTTCGGCTTGCCCTCGGTGAGCGTGCCGGTCTTGTCGAAGGCGATGGCGGTGAGCTTGCCGAGGCCCTCCAGCACCGCGCCGCCCTTCATGAGCAGGCCGCGCCGCGCGCCGGCCGAAAGCGCGGCGGCGATGGCGGCGGGCGTCGAGATGACCAGCGCGCAGGGGCAGCCGATCAGGAGGACGGCGAGGCCCTTGTAGACCCATTCGCTCCAGACGCCGCCGAAAAGGAGCGGCGGGATGATCGCGACAAGCGCGGCGACGGCAACCACGCCGGGCGTGTAGTATTTGGAGAAGCGGTCGATGAAGCGCTCGGTCGGCGCCTTCGATTCCTGCGCCTCCTCGACCAGCTTGATGACGCGGGCGATGGTGTTGTCGGCCGCCGCGGCGGTGACCCGGACGCGCAGGGCCGCATCGCCGTTGACCGTACCGGCAAAGACCGTGTCGCCGGTCTCCTTGCGCACGGGCGTGCTCTCGCCGGTGACAGGGGCTTCGTCGATGGCGCTCTCGCCATCGACGATCGTGCCGTCGGCAGAGATGCGGTCGCCCGGGCGCACGAGGATGACCGCACCGACGGCGAGCGATTCCGCCGGTACTTCCTTCATGCGGCCCTCCCCTTCTTCCAGCAGTGCCGTCTTCGGCACGAGGGCGGAGAGCGAGCGGATGCTGTCGCGCGCCTTGCCGGCGGCGACGCCTTCCAGCAGTTCGCCGACGAGGAAGAGGAAGACGACGGCCGCCGCCTCCTCCGTCGCATTGATGATCACCGCGCCGACGGCGGCGATGGTCATCAGCATCTCGATGGAAAAGGGCGTGCCGGCGAGCGCGGCCATGATGGCGCGCCGGGCGATCGGCACGAGGCCGACGGCCATGGCGACGACGAAGGCATAGGTCGCGATGGAGGGGAAGAGATGACCGACGCCATAGGCGATGACCAGCGCCGCGCCGGCGAGGATGGTGAGGCGGCCCTTCCTGCCCTTCCACCACGGGCCCTCCGAGGGGGCGTGATCGTGACCGTGCAGCCCTTCGATGGCCGCAGCCTTCGGCTTGTCACCGTGGTCGTGGCCGGCGTGGTCATGATCGTGCCCATGCGCGTGATCATCGCGGGGCCCATGGTCATGGTCGTGGCTGCTGCCGGGGCCGTGTTCGTGTTTACCGGCAGGCTTTTCCGCCGCAACAGCCGCGCCCGGCATCACCGTGTAGCCGAGGCCGGAAACCTTGCGGCGGATGGCGTCGAGATCGCTCGTCATATCGTGCTGCACGCGCATCGTGCCGGCGGTGACGGAAACGGAGACGTCCGCAACGCCCGGCATGCGGCGCACCGCCGTGTCGATCTTGCTGGCGCAGGAGGCGCAATCCATGCCCTCCACCCGGAACCGCGTCTCTTTCACATCCGACATCGCATCATCCTCTTTCGTCTCGTGAGGATGTTCTACGACCTCTAGCGACTAGAGGTGCAAGAGCCGATGCCGAAAATTTCCATCCAAGTACCGCATTGAAATCTCCGGCGCGCCTGTGCTAGAGAGCGCCCCACTTATTGCAGGTTTCATCTGCTGGTTGGGGAGGACGCCATGTCTTGCGACGCCCTCTTCCAATCGGGGATGGGCTCGGTAGATGCCCCCCGAACGGAAGAACGCTTTACGATGCGTGCCATCGCGGCACGGTCTGGCTTTGACGCCGTTACGCCCTCCGGCCCCGTGCGGCCGGTGAAGACACCGCGCCTGCCCGTCCTCCATTTCACGCGATATGCCGACCGGGCGAACAGCGCCAAGGCGCTGTCACATCGCCGTGTCCGCACGACGATACCGTAACAGACGGTTCCTTCCCGTAAGTTCCAGCGGAGCGGGAGGCTGACGCCTCCGCGAGCCGCTGTTCCATCGCGTTCCGGCACCGGCCAGCGCGCGTTCCACCGCAAGAAGACAGGTTCCCCATGTCCCTCAACACGCCCTATTACCTGATCGACAAGTCGAAGCTTCTCGCCAACATGGAGAAGATCGCCCTGCTTCGCGAGATTTCCGGCGCCAAGGCGCTCTTGGCGCTGAAGTGCTTCGCCACCTGGTCGGTCTTCGATTTCATGCGGGACTACATGGACGGCACGACCTCCTCCTCGCTCAACGAGGTGCGCCTCGGCCACGAGCGCTTCGGCAAGGAGACGCACGCCTATTCCGTCGCCTATGCGGACTACGAGATCGACGAGGTCATCAGCCACGCCGACAAGATCATCTTCAACTCTGTCAGCCAGCTCGACCGCTTCTCCGACAAGGCCGCCGGCATCGTGCGCGGCCTGCGCCTCAACCCCGGCATCTCCTCCTCCAGCTTCGACCTCGCCGACCCCGCCCGCCCCTTCTCGCGCCTCGGCGAATGGGACGTGAAAAAGGTCGAGCCGGTCATGGACCGCATCTCGGGCTTCATGATCCACAACAATTGCGAGAACGGCGATTTCGAGCTCTTCGACCGCATGCTCGGCACCATCGAGGAGAAGTTCGCCCCGCTCCTGAAGAAGGCCGAATGGGTGAGCCTCGGCGGCGGCATCCACTTCACGGGCGCGGACTACCCGCTGGAGAGGTTCGCCGAACGGCTGAAGCGCTTTGCGGGCGAATACGGCGTGCAGGTCTACCTGGAACCCGGCGAAGCCTCGATCACCAGGTCCACCACGCTTGAGGTGACCGTGCTCGACACGCTCAACAATGGCAAGGACCTCGCCATCGTGGACTCATCCATCGAGGCGCACATGCTGGACCTGCTGATCTACCGCGAGAACGCCAAGCTTTCCCCGAACACCGGGCCGCACCGCTACATGGTCACTGGCAAGTCCTGCCTTGCCGGCGACATCTTCGGCGAGTTCAATTTCGAGCAGGAACTGAAGGTCGGCGACCGCATCTCCATCCAGGACGCCGCCGGCTACACCATGGTCAAGAAGAACTGGTTCAACGGCGTGAAAATGCCGGCCATCGCCATCCGCGGGCTGGATGGCACCATCCGCACCGTCCGCGAATTCGACTACGCGGACTACGAAGCAAGCCTTTCCTAAATCCCCTCATCAACCCAGAAGGAGCTATTCCGGGACATGAAGAAGAACGTGCTCATCATCGGCGCCGGCGGCGTTGCACAGGTCGTGGCGCACAAATGCGCCCAGAACAACGACGTGCTCGGCGACATCCACATCGCTTCGCGCACCAGGGCGAAGTGCGACAAGATCATCGCGTCCGTTCATGAGAAGAAGGCGATGAAACAGCCGGGCGTCCTTGAAGGCCACGCCCTCGACGCGCTCGACATCGAGGCCACCAAGGCGCTCATCACGTCGACGAAGTCTGAGATCGTCATCAATGTCGGCACCGCCTTCCTCAACATGTCGGTGCTGCGCGCCTGCATGGACACGGGCGTCGCCTATATCGACACCGCCATTCACGAGGAGCCGGGCAAGATCTGCGAGACGCCGCCGTGGTACGGCAACTACGAGTGGAAGCGTGCGGCCGAATGCGAGGAGAAGGGCATCACCGCCATCCTCGGCGCCGGCTTCGACCCGGGCGTCGTCAACGCCTATGCCAAGCTCGCCAAGGACGAATATCTCGACAAGGTGACGGATGTCGACATCGTCGACATCAATGCCGGCAGCCACGGCAAGTACTTCGCCACGAACTTCGACCCGGAAATCAACTTCCGTGAATTCACCGGCGTCGTCTATTCCTGGCAGAACGGCCAGTGGCAGACCAACAAGATGTTCGAGATCGGCAAGGACTACGACCTGCCGGTCGTCGGCACGCGCCGCGCCTATCTGTGCGGCCATGACGAGGTGCATTCGCTCGCCAAGAACATGGACGGCGCGAATGTGCGCTTCTGGATGGGCTTCGGCGATCACTACATCAACGTCTTCACCGTCTTGAAGAACCTCGGCCTCCTCTCCGAGCAGCCGGTCAAGACGGCCGAAGGCCAGGAAGTCGTGCCGCTCAAGGTCGTCAAGGCCGTGCTGCCCGATCCCGCCTCGCTCGCCCCCGGCTACGAGGGCAAGACCTGCATCGGCGACTACGTGAAGGGCCTGAAGGACGGCAAGGAAAAGACCGTCTTCATCTACAACGTGGCCGACCACAAGGAAGCCTATGAGGAAGTCGGCAGCCAAGGCATCTCCTACACCGCCGGCGTCCCCCCGGTCGCCGCCGCGATGCTCATCGCTACCGGCGAATGGGACGTGAAGAAGATGGCGAACGTGGAAGAACTGCCGCCGAAGCCCTTCATCAACCTCCTGAACCGCATCGGCCTGCCGACCCGCATCCAGGACGAGGACGGCGACCGCGCCGTCAGCTTCTGAACCCGATGCCCATGCCGTGGACGGCATGGGCAAGGCTCCCGAAACGGAAAGGCCGGCGCGATGCCGGCCTTTTTTCATGACGGCTATTGCCAATCAGGCGATCTTCTCGATCTCCAGTTCCTGCCCGCCCATCGTCACCACGTCGCCGACCGCCTTGCCCATGAGGAGGTGCGCGACGGGGGAGACGTAGGAGATCGACCCTGCCTTGGGGTCGGCCTCGTCCTCGCCGACGATGCGGTAGGTCTGCACGCGGCCGTCGTCCCGGTTGAAGGTGACGGTGCTGCCGAAGGCGACGGCGTCGTTCGTCGCAGGAGCCGGAACGAGCTGGGCGGTGCGCAGCCGCTCGGAAAGATAGCGCAGGTCGCGCACCGGTCCGGCCAGCTGGCGGCGGCGCTCGTTGATGTCCTCGACCGCGTTGGCGGCCTCATAGGCCTCCTTCGCCTCCTGAAGCTGGCGCTCGAGCGCCTTCAGGCCTGTCTCCGTCACGAGATTGGGATGCGGCGAAACGGGGCGGTCCGGCAGCTGGGTTTCCGCTGCCGTCTCCGCGCTCTCTTCCTTGACGAATGCAACGCTCACGCGCGAACTCCGTTCTGGCTGTGCGATCCGGGCCGCCAAATTGCCTGGCGGCTGCAGGAATTGCTCAAAAGCCTATCCTTACTGACATTCGCGCGCGAAAGCTACCGCAGCCAGATGGCAAGGTCGGACGGCTTGCGGCCGCGACGCTTCTGCGCGCCGAGCTTTTCCCAGGCGAACTTCTTCGCCGCCGCCTCGGCCGCCTCGCGGGTCGGATAGGCATCCGGCAGCACATAGTCCTTGCCCTCGCAGCACACCAGCGCACGGCAACTGAGAACGTCGAAATGCAATTGGATATCGGTCTGTTCGTTCATTTCGCCCTCCCTTCACGGCAGGAATCGAACACGCAACGTCACCGGAAGTTCCAGGCCATCTGAACTTTGTGCGAAAGCGTACAGACGACGGAATTCCGCGCGCAAAAAATCCCCGGCGAAAACCACATTCGCCGGGGTCGAGAGGATTTGGGGGAAGCCCGATAGACTCAGATGATGCCGCCGCCGCCCGCGACGGAGGCGGGTCGCTCGGCGGCGACCCTGGCGCGGTAACCGCTGGCGCGATAGGTCGCGACGGGGTCGACGGCACCGCCCGTGCGGCGGCGGGCCTCGGCGAGGATCGGCTCCACATCGGTGCGGTAGGCGCGCTTCAGCGTTTCCGTCGCCATCAGGGCGTCGTTGTCGTCCTGGTAGCCGGACAGCGCCGTGCGGTCGACGAGGAGCGCCTGCGCGTAGGCGCGACGGATTTCGTTTGCGCTGTTGATCAGGCTTTCGATCGGGTCGGTGACATTGTGCGACTGGTCG
Organism: Shinella sp. R2-11; assembly: GCF_055330205.1. Lineage (NCBI taxonomy): Bacteria > Pseudomonadati > Pseudomonadota > Alphaproteobacteria > Hyphomicrobiales > Rhizobiaceae > Shinella > Shinella sp. R2-11. The sequence goes on from NZ_JBVAPC010000001.1 coordinate 291,425, forward strand.
ATCATGTGCGCCGGGTGGAAGCCCTTGACGCCGCGCGCCTCCGCATCCACCAGCTCGTTGAAGACGAGGAACAGGCGATAGGGCTCGATGGCGCCGGCATCGAGGTCGTCGTCGCCGTATTTGGAATCGTTGAAGTGGAAGCCGCCGAGCTTGCCGAACTGGATGAGCCGGGCGACGATCATCTCGATATTGGTGTTCGGCGCGTGATGGCCGAGATCGACGAGGCACTGGGCCTTGGGGCCGAGCGTCTGGGCGATCAGATAATTGGTGCCCCAGTCCTGCACGACCGTCGAATAGAAGGCCGGCTCGTACATCTTGTGCTCGGAGAAGAGCTTCCAGTCATCCGGCAGGCCCTTGTAGATCTCCGCCATGGCGGCAAGGTAGCGCTCGAACGACTTGGTGAAGTTGCTCTGGCCGGGGAAGTTGGATCCGTCGCCGACCCAGACCGTCAGCGCCTTGGAGCCGATGGCCTTGCCGATCTCGATGCATTCCAGATTGTGCTCGACCGCCTGGGCGCGTGTCGCCGCGTCCGTATGGCTGAGCGAGCCGTATTTGTAGGAATGTTTCTGGCCGGGCGCATCGGAGAAGGTGTTGGAGTTCATCGCGTCGAAGCCGAGGCCGAGCGCATCGCCCCTGGCCTTCAGTTCCTTCGGATCGGCCTTGTCCCACGGGATATGCAGCGAGACATTGGGCGTGGCGCGCGTCAGCTGCTGGATGACGGCGCAGTCGTCCAGCTTGTCGAAGATGCCGCGCGGCTCGCCGGTGCCGGGAAAGCGCGCGAAGCGCGTGCCGCCCGCGCCGACGCCCCAGGAGGGGACGGCGACGAAGAACTGTTCGACCTTGGCCGTGACCGCCTCGATGTCGATGCCACGGCGGGCGAGGTTCGCGCCGAGCGCCTCGTAGTCTTCCTTCAGCGCCTGGGCGCGCCTGTCGTTTTCCCGCGCGACGACATCCTGCGCGATCCTGAATTCAGCCATTCCGTCCTCCCTGATCCACGCGCATTAGCGCGGGAAACTCTGCGCGTTGCCGGCATCCACGTTGATGATGTTGCCCGTCGACTTTGCCGAAAGGTCCGATGCGAGGAAATAGATCGCCTCGGCGATGTCCTCCGGGAAGACGTTGAGCTTGAGCATCGAGCGCTTGCGGTAATGCTCCTCCAGTTCGCTCACCTCGATCTTCGAGGAGGCCGCGCGCTGCTCGCGCCACTCGCCGCCCCAGATCTTGGAGCCGCGCAGCACCGCATCGGGGTTGACCGTGTTCACGCGGATGCCCGCCTCCGCGCCTTCGAGCGCAAGGCAGCGCGCAAGGTGGATCTCGGCGGCCTTGGCCGTGCAATAGGCCGAGGCGTTCGGCGAGGAGGCAAGGCCGTTCTTGGAGGCGACGAAGACCACATTGCCGCCGATATTCTGTCGGCGGAAGAGGCGGAACGCCTCGCGCGAGACGAGGAAGTAACCGGTCGCAAGGATTTCGATGTTCTTGTTCCACATCGAAAGCTCCGTGCTTTCGACCGGCGCGGAGGAGGCGATGCCGGCATTGGAGACGAGGATATCGACGCCGCCGAATTCGACGCAGGCCTCCGCGAAGGCGGAAATGACGCCCGCCTCGTCCGTCACGTTGAGCGTGACGGTGCGCACGACGTCACCACTGTATTTCTTGGCGAAGTCCGCGCCGACCTGTTCAAGCGCATCGGCGTCGATATCGGCCAGCACCACGCAGGCGCCCTCGCCCGCCAGCCGCTCGGCCGTCGCGCGGCCGATGCCGCCGGCGCCGCCCGTCACGAAGGCGACGCGGCCGGCAAGGCTCTTCGGCTTGGGCATGCGCTGGAGCTTTGCTTCCTCCAGCAGCCAGTATTCGATGTCGAAGGCTTCCTGCTCCGGCAGGCCCTGGTATTCGGAAACCGTCGAGGCGCCGCGCATCACGTTGATGGCGTTGACGTAGAATTCGCCGGCGATGCGCGCGGTCGCCTTGTCCTTGGCGAAGGACAGCATGCCGACGCCGGGAACGAGGAAGATGACCGGGTTCGGGTCGCGCATGGCCGGCGAATTGCCGCGCTTGCAGGCTTCATAGTAGCGGGCGTAGTCGGCGCGATAATCCTCCAGAGCCTTGTCGAGACCGGCGATCACGGCGTCGGCATCCGGTTTTGCCGGGTCGAAGTCGACGATGAGCGGCCGGATCTTGGTACGCAGGAAATGGTCCGGGCAGGAGGTGCCGAGCGCGCCGAGCGGCTTCAGGTCCCTCGAATTGACGAATTCGAGCACGGCGGCCTGGTCGTCGAAATGGCCGAGCTTGCGCTCGCCCTTGCCGATGCGGCCGCGGATTTCCGGCATCAGCTTTGCGGCAACGGCGCGGCGCTCGGCTTCACCGAGGCTTTTTGCGACGGCGCCGCCGAAGATCGTCTTGCCTTCCGTCTCCTTCGCGAACCATTCGATCGCCCGGTTGATGATGTCGAGCGTCAGCAGGTAGCAATCCTTGGCATCGTCCGCCCAGGTGAAGAGCCCGTGGCTTTCGAGAACCACGCCCTTGGCCTTCGGGTTCGCCTTCACGAAGGCTTCGAGGTCGAGGCCAAGCTGGAAGCCGGGGCGGCGCCAGGGCAGCCAGCCGATCTCCTCGCCGAATATCTGCGCCGTCAGCGCCTTCGAATTCTTCGAGGCGGCGATGGCGATGATCGCGTCGGGATGCATGTGGTCGACATGCGCGAACGGCACGAAGCCGTGCAGCGGCGTGTCGATGGAGGCGGCGCGCGGGTTGAGGTTGAAGGTGCAGTGCGGCAGGAAGCCGACCATGCGGTCCTCGTCCTCGACGCCCTTGTAGATGCCCTTCAGCGCTTCGAGCTTTTCCATGTAGAGGGTCGCGAAACCGTCGAGCTTGATCGTGCCGACGTCGCCGCCGGAGCCCTTCACCCACATGACACGGACCTTCTCGCCCGTCAGCGGATCGGTTTCCAGCACCTTGGCCGAGGTGTTGCCGCCGCCGTAATTGGTGATGCGCTTGTCGGCGCCGAGGAGATTGGAGCGGTAGAGCAGCTTGCCGGGCTCGTCGAGCCTTGCGGCATGGGCGTCGTCCCAACGGTTTTCGAGAAGGCGGGGCTGGCCCGTCATGACATCCTCCCTGGTCTGTCCAATCACGGGATGCCAGCGCGGCGTCCCGTCTCCTTTGCCAGAGCTATGGCGCACCTTGGCTCGCAATGTCAATCATTTTTGATCACTAAAGATCATTGTGCAGTGCAATATGATCTTTTTTGATCGTTTCTGATTGACAGACTAAAACGAATGCGAATAAATCATACTGAGGAGGACCCCATGCACGAACGCGAACGCCATCGCATCATTCTGAGCGCTATCCAGGAAAAGCCCGTCGTGACGGTGCAGGATATCGCCGAACTGACCGAGGCATCCGAAGCCACGATCCGCCGCGACATCGCCGCCTTGCATGTTCAGGGCAAGCTGCGCCGCGTGCGCGGCGGCGCCGAGGCCGTGCATCCGCCGCAACTCGGCAATCTGGCGGCGCGTCCGTTCAAGGTGTCCGAATCGATCAACATCGATCGCAAGCGCGCAATCGCCCGCCGCGCGGTGGAGCTCTGCGAGGAAGGCGACTCGATCATCATCAACGGCGGCACCACGACGTTCCAGATGGTGCATTTCATGTCGGCCCGCCGCCTGCAGGTCATGACCAATTCCTTCGCCATCGCCGAGCATCTGGTGAAGCATTCCAAATGCACGGTGAGCGTTCCGGGTGGCGCGATCTACCGCGACCAGAGCCTCATTCTCTCGCCCTTCGACAATGACGCGATCCGCAATTTCTATGCGCGGCGCATGTTCATCGGAGCACAGGGCGTCAATGCGCTCGGCATCATGGAGGCAGACGCGCTGGTCATCCAGAGCGAGCAGAAGCTGATGCGGCAGGCGGAGGAATTGATCGTGATGGTCGATTCCAGCAAGTTCGAGCGGCGCTCCAGCCTCATTCTGTGCCCGCTGGAGAATGTCACCACGATCATCACCGACGACAGGATTTCGGACGAGGCGGCCGCCATGGTCGCCCATGCCGGCATAAGGCTCATCACGGTCAAGCCGATGGCTTCGACCGAGAAGGAGGATTCCACCTCGGCGGCCTGACAAGCGGGCGGCCGGGAGGAGTGAACGTTTCAACATTGGGAGGAAGACCATGAAACTGACCACGAAACTGCTCGCCGGCGCGACGCTCGCGCTTGCCGCCATGGTGTCCACGGCCAATGCCGCGGACATGAAGATCGCCTTGCTCGTCAAGTCGCTCGGCAACGGCTTCTTCGAGGCCGCCAACAAGGGCGCCGAGGAAGCCGCCAAGGAACTCGGCGGCGTCGAGATCATCTATACCGGCCCGACCACGACGACGGCCGAAGGCCAGATCGAGGTCATCAACTCGCTGATCGCCCAGGGCGTCGACGCCATCGCGATCTCCGCGAACGACCCGGACGCCGTCGTCCCGGCCCTCAAGAAAGCCCAGCAGCGCGGCATCAAGGTCATCTCCTGGGATTCGGGCGTGGCACCGGAAGGCCGCATCATGCACCTCAACCCGTCGTCCAACGAGCTGATCGGCAAGATGTGCCTGCAGCTCGCCAAGGACCACCTGCCGGATGGCAAGGGTGACTTCGCGATCCTCTCGGCGACGACGACCTCGACCAACCAGAACACCTGGATCGAGGAAATGAAGAAGCAGATCGGCGACTTCCCGGGCCTCAACCTCGTCACCACCGTCTACGGCGACGACCTTGCCGACAAGTCCTACCGCGAAGCCAACGGCCTCCTGACCTCGCAGCCGAACGTCAAGGTCATCGTCGCCCCGACGACGGTCGGCGTCCTCGCCGCCTCGCAGGCCGTCAAGGATGCCGGCAAGATCGGCGAGGTCTATGTGACCGGCCTTGGCCTTCCCTCCGAGATGGCCGGCGCCATCAAATCGGGCGCGACCAAGGAATTCGCCATCTGGAACCCGATCGACCTCGGCTATTCCGCCACCCAGATCGCCTACCACCTCGTCAAGGGCGACACGGACGGCGCGCCGGGTTCGGAAATCGAAGCCGGCCGCATGGGCAAGATCAAGGTCGGCGACAACGGCGAGGCCGCCATGGCCGATCCCTTCGTCTACGACGCCTCGAACGTCGAGGAATTCGCGAAGATCTTCTGATCCGGAGCAAGACGATGCTGCTGTCCTCCTTCTCCCCGGCGGGGAGAAGGTCGCGGCAGCGGGATGAGGGGGACGCCGGAGGCGAAAGCGACCGTCCCTCCCCCTCATCCGACCCTTCGGGCCACCTTCTCCCCGAGGGGAGAAGGAAAACCGAGACGCCGTGCGTCCAACGCAATTGCCCGGCCCTTCGCTGGAGAGGGCCTTCAAGGTGAACCGAACATGCTCGCCGCCACACAACAGTCCGATGCCGGCTCGATGTCCAAAAGCACAAAGTCCCCCATTCTGGAGATGCGCAGCATCTCGCAGATATTCCCCGGCGTAAAGGCGCTCGACGGCGTCGATATCGCGCTCTATCCCGGCGAGGTGACGGCGCTGATCGGCGAGAACGGCGCGGGCAAATCGACTCTGGTGAAGATCCTCACCGGCATCTATCGCCCGAACGAGGGCGAGATCGTCATGGACGGCCAGCCCGTGACCTTCGCCAATGCGCAGGCCGCCATCGACGCCGGCGTCACCGCCATCCATCAGGAGACCGTGCTCTTCGACGAGCTGACGGTCGCGGAAAACATCTTCCTTGGCCATGCGCCGCGCACGCGCTTCGGCCTCATCGACTGGAAGACCATCAACGAGCGCGCCCGCGCGCTGATGCACCAGCTCGAAAGCAATATCGACCCGACGATCAAGCTGAAGGACCTCTCGATCGCCCAGCGGCATCTGGTGGCGATCGCCCGGGCGCTCTCCGTCGAGGCGCGCATCGTCATCATGGACGAGCCGACGGCCGCGCTCTCGCGCAAGGAGATCGACGACCTCTTTCGCATCGTCGGGAACCTGAAGAAGCAGGGCAAGGCCATCCTCTTCATCAGCCACAAGTTCGACGAGCTCTACGAGATCGCCGACAGCTACGCCGTCTTCCGCGACGGGCGCATGGTGGGCGCCGGCCGGCTGAGCGAGACGCCGCAGGAGGAGATCGTGCGGCTGATGGTCGGCCGCGACGTGCATGACGTCTTCCCAAAGGGCAAGGTCGCCATCGGCGAGACCGTGTTCAGGGTCGAGGGCTATTGTCACGACACGGAATTCCGCGACATCTCCTTCGAGCTCAGGCGCGGCGAGATTCTCGGCGTCTACGGCCTCATCGGCGCGGGACGCTCGGAACTCTGCCAGTCGCTGTTCGGCATGACCGTGCCCGCCTCGGGAAAGACCTTCCTCGACGGACGCGAGATCGCCATCCGCTCGTCCGCCGACGCGATTGCCGCCGGCGTCGTCTATGTGCCGGAGGAGCGCGGCCGCCACGGCCTCGCGCTGGACATGCCGATCTACCAGAACATGTCGCTGCCCTCGCTCGCCCGCACCTCGACGCGCGGTTTCCTGAAGGCGATCAACGAGTTTTCGCTGGCGCGCAAATATGCCGAGCGGCTGGACCTGCGCGCCGCCGCGCTCTCCGTGCCGGTCGGCACGCTTTCGGGCGGCAACCAGCAGAAGGTCGTCATCGGCAAGTGGCTCGCCACGAAGCCGAAGGTCATTATCCTTGACGAGCCGACCAAGGGCATCGATATCGGCTCCAAGGCTGCGGTGCACGCCTTCATCTCGGAACTTGCCGGCGAGGGCCTCTCCATCGTCATGATCTCCTCCGAACTGCCTGAGATCCTCGGCATGTCGGACCGCGTGATGGTGATGCGCGAGGGGCTTATGGCCGGCCTGTACGACCGCGACGGGCTGACGGCGGAAACGCTGGTGCGCGCGGCGACCGGCAATGCGTAAGGGCGAATGAGCATGCAGCGTCTTCTCAAGAACCGTGAACTCCTGCTGGCCCTGATCATCCTCGTGATGATCGCCGGCTTCGCGACGCGCGCGGCCGGCTTCGCCTCCCTCGCCAATCTCGCCAATATCTTCAACGATACGTCGATCCTCATCATCCTCGCGCTCGGCCAGATGACGGTGATCCTGACGAAATCCATCGACCTCTCGGTCGCGGCGAACCTCGCCTTCACCGGCATGGCGGTCGCGATGCTGGATGCGGCCTATCCCGGCCTGCCGCTGGCGCTGCTCATCTTGCTCGCCGTTGGCATCGGCGCGGCGCTCGGCGCGATCAACGGCTTCCTCGTCTGGCTCTTGCAGATCCCGCCCATCGTCGTGACGCTCGGCACGCTTACCATCTATCGCGGCATGGCCTTCGTTCTGTCGGGCGGCAGCTGGGTGAATGCCCACCAGATGACGCCCGATTTCCTCAACCTGCCGCGCTTTCTCGTGCTCGGCCTGCCGATCCTCTCCTGGCTCGCCATCGCCATCGTGCTGATGATGTGGTTCGTGCTGACGCGCACGCCCTTCGGCCGTGCCGCCTATGCCTCGGGCGGCAACCCCACGGCCGCCATCTATGCCGGCATCGATGTCGGCCGCTCGCGCTTCCTCGCCTTCGTGCTGTCCGGCGCGCTCGCCGGCCTTTCCGGCTATCTCTGGGTGTCGCGCTATGCTGTCGCCTATGTCGACATCGCCGCCGGCTTCGAGCTGGACAGCGTCGCGGCCTGCGTCATCGGCGGCATCTCGATTGCCGGCGGGATCGGCAGCGTGATCGGCACCGTGCTCGGAGCGCTCTTCCTCGGCGTCATCAAGAACGCGTTGCCCGTCATCGGCATTTCGCCCTTCGCGCAGATGGCCATTTCGGGCGTCGTCATCATCCTCGCCGTCGTCTTCAACGCCCGCGCCGAGAAGAAGAAGGGCCGCATCATCCTGCGCGACCGTGCCGCCAAGGAGACGCTGGCATGAACACCGAGACTACCATCCGCCGCCAGATCCCCGACCGGCTCGGCACGCCGATGAAGCGGCTGCTGGCAAGCTGGGAAGTGCTGCTCTTCTGCGTGGCCGTCCTCATCTTCACCGCCAATTCGCTGGCCTCGCCTTATTTCCTCGATGCCTGGAACCTCTCGGACGCGACGTTCAACTTCACGGAAAAGGCGCTGGTCGCCTTCGCCATGGCGCTGCTGATCATCGCCGGGGAAATCGACCTTTCCGTCGCCGCGATCATCGCGCTCGCCTCGACCGCCATGGGCGCGGCGGTGCAGATGGGCGTCGGCACGCCCGGCCTCGTCATGATCGGCATCGGCACCGGCCTTGCCTGCGGCGCGTTCAACGGCCTGCTCGTCGCCGGCCTCAAGCTGCCGTCCATCGTCGTCACCATCGGAACGATGAGCCTCTTTCGCGGCATCTCCTATATCGTCCTCGGCGATCAGGCCTACGGCAAATATCCCGCCGACTTCGCCTGGTTCGGCCAAGGCTACGTCGTCTGGGTCTTCTCCTTCGAATTCGTGCTCTTCCTCGTCATGGCCGTGGTCTTCGGCGTACTGCTGCACCGGACGAATTTCGGCCGCCACGTCTACGTCATCGGCAACAATGCCATGGCCGCACGCTTCTCCGGCATTCCGGTCGACCGGGTGAAGTTCATCCTTTTCCTGCTGACAGGCCTGATGAGCGGCATCGCCGCCGTCTGCCTCACCTCACGCCTCGGCTCCACCCGGCCCTCCATCGCGCAGGGGTGGGAGCTGGAAATCGTGACCATGGTCGTGCTCGGCGGGGTCTCGATCCTCGGCGGGGCGGGCACGATTGCCGGCGTCGTCATCGCCGCCTTCGTCATGGGCCTCGTCACCTTCGGACTCGGCCTCCTCAATGTGCCCGGCATCGTCATGTCCATCTTCATCGGCCTGCTGCTCATCGTCACCATCGCCCTGCCGATCGTCGCACGCCGGATCAAGCATGCAAGGAAAGCCTGATGAAACGGCACGCCTTCAAGATGAAGCTCCATCCCGGCATGGCGGCGGAATACAGGAAGCGCCATGACGAGATCTGGCCGGAACTGGTTGCCCTGCTGCATGAGGCAGGCGCGTCCGACTATTCGATCTATCTCGACCCGGAGACGAACATCCTCTTCGGCATCCTCACCCGGCCGGAAGATCATGCCATGGCGGCCCTGCCCGAGCATCCCGTGATGAAGCGCTGGTGGGCGCACATGGCCGATATCATGGAGACCAACCCGGACAATTCCCCCGTCCAGAGCGACCTCGTTCCCGTCTTCCATATGCCATGAGCGCCTATCGCCGCATCGCCGTTCTCGATATCGGCAAGACCAATGCCAAGGTCGTCGTCCTCGACGCCGCGACGGGCGCGGAAATCGCCGCCGCCCGGATGGCCAACGCCGTCCTGAAGGACGGCCCCTACCCGCATTACGACGTGGAAGCACTCTGGGCGTTCACGCTCGACGCCTACCGCCGCTTCGCCAAGGAAACCGGTTTCGACGCCATCTCGATCACGACGCACGGTGCCTCGGCAGCGCTGCTCGATATCGACGGCAATCTCGCCATGCCGGTGCTCGACTACGAGCACGAATACCCGCAGGCGATCCGGGACTCCTATGATGCGCTTCGTCCGCCCTTCGCGGAGACGCGCTCGCCGCGCCTGTCGATGGGCCTCAATGTCGGGGCGCAGCTGCATTACCAGAAGACCGTGTTTCCGGACGCCTTCGCCAAGGTGACGACCATCGTCACCTACCCGCAATACTGGGCGGCCCGGCTGACCGGCATCGCGGCGAACGAGGTGACCTCGCTCGGCTGCCACACAGACCTCTGGAACCCGCAGGCCGGCGCCTATTCGTCGCTGGTCGACACGCTCGCCATCCGCCCGCTGATGGCGGCGATCCGGCCGGCCTTCGATGCCCTCGGCTCCCTCCTGCCGGACATTGCCGAAGACATCGGCGTCTCGGTCCCCGTCTATTGCGGCATCCACGATTCCAATGCCTCGCTGCTGCCGCATCTGGTGGCGCGCGAGGCGCCCTTCGCGGTGGTCTCGACCGGCACATGGGTAATCAACTTCGCGGTCGGCGGCGATCTGGAGCATCTCGATCCGGCGCGCGACACGCTCGCCAATGTCGATGCCTATGGCCGCGCCGTGCCCTCCTCCCGCTTCATGGGCGGGCGGGAGTTCGAAATCCTCTCCGCGGAAATCGGCAGCGTGGCGGATGAGGATATCCGTGCGGCCCTGCCCGCGGTGATCGAAAGGGAGCTGATGCTCACGCCGAATGTCGCGCCGGGCTCCGGGCCCTTCCCCGGCCATCAAAGGCGATGGCTGAATGCGGAGGGCGCGAGCGCCGCCGAGCACCATGCCGCCGCCTGCCTCTACCTCGCCCTGATGAACGAGGCCTGCCTTGGCCTGATCGGCGCCAAGGGGCCGACGATTGTCGAGGGGCCATTTGCGGCGAACCGGCTCTACCTCACTCTTTTGGCCGCATTGACCGGCCGCCCGGCTATCGCCGTTCCGGGCTCCACCGGCACCAGCCAGGGTGCTTCGCTGCTCACCGGCATCGCGCCGGTCGCAACACCGGAGACACGAGTGGAGCCTTCGGCCGTGCCCGGGCTGGCGGCCTATCGCGCGGCCTGGCTTGCGGCGGTCGGCTAAGCCTCAATCGGCGCTGAGCGCGACGGCCGGCTGGAGATGCGAGGCGTTGCGCGCCGGCAGGTAGCCGAAGACGAGACCCGTCAGGAACGAACAGGCGAAGGCGAGCGCCACGGGACCTGCGGTGAAGCTGACCGGCATGCCGAAGGCCTTGGCGAGCCCGCCGATGGAGAGCCCCAGGACGACGCCGATGGCCCCGCCGATCGCCGATACCACGAGCGCCTCGATGAGGAATTGCAAGAGGATATCGCGCCGCCTTGCGCCGGTCGCCATGCGCACGCCGATCTCGCGGGTGCGCTCGCGCACGCTCACCAGCATGATGTTCATCACCCCGATGCCGCCGACGAGCAGCGAGATGGCCGCGACGGAGCCGAGGAAGAGCTTCATCGTGTTCGACGTCTCGGTGAAGGCCTCGCGCACCGAGGACATGTTGGTGATCTGCGTATCCTCGGCCTTGTGCCGCTCGTTCAGCAGCGACTGGATGGCATCCTGCGTCAGGTCGATGGCCGAGGCGTCCTCGACCTGAACGGTGATGGTGCGCACGTTGCGCTGGCCGAAGAGCCGCATGCTGCCGGTGGAAAGCGGCACGAGCATCACGTCGTCCTGGTCGTTGCCGCCGGCGCTCGCGCCCATCTCGGCCATCACGCCGATCACCTGGAAGGGGATCTTGTTGACGAGGACATACTGGCCGAGCGGGCTGCCGCCGGCCGGAAACAGGGTTTTCGCCACCGTCTGGCCGAGCACGACGACCGGCGCATAGGTGTCCATGTCGTCCTGGTTGATGAACTCGCCCGAGGCGATGCTCCAGGATTTCGCGCGCGGGAAGGCCGGCACCGTGCCGTTGGCGGTCGTCTGGTAATCGATATTGCCGTAGCGCACCGTCACGGAGCTCGTCATTTCCGGCACGGCGAAGGCGACGTTCGGCAGTTCGAGGATCGCGTCGGCATCCGAGGGAACGAGCGTCACGGGAAAGCTGCCGCCAGCGCCGCGAAAATTCGCCATGCTCGGGCGCACCAGCAGGAGGTCCGAGCCCATCGAGGAAATGCGGTCGAGCACGGAGTTCTGCGCGCCCGTGCCAATGGCCAGCATCGCCACCACGGAGCCGACGCCGATGACGATGCCGAGCAGCGTCAGAACCGTGCGGAAGAGATTGGCGTGGAGCGCCCGGAAGGCCATCTTGATCGCCTCCGAAATGTCGGCGATGGCCGCGGAGCCCTCCTGCACGGCCTTCTGCAGGCCGGCGGCGGCTTCCGCGGAGGGGCGGGTCTTGCGGGCGCGGTCGGAGATGATGCGGCCGTCGCGGATCTCGATCAGCCGGTCGGCCGCCTCCGCCACCTCGCGCGAGTGGGTGATGAGGATGATCGTGTGGCCGTCCTCGTGCATCCGGCGCAGGAGGGCCATGACCTCCTCGCCGCTCTGGCTGTCGAGCGCGCCGGTCGGCTCGTCGGCGAGGATGACGCGGCCGCCGTTCATCAGCGCGCGGGCGATGGAGACGCGCTGCTGCTGGCCACCGGAAAGCTGGTTCGGGCGGTGGTCGAGCCGGTCGCCGAGCTTCAGCGAGCCGAGCAGCGCTTCGGCCCGCTCCTGCCGGTCGCGCGCCGGAAGGCCGGCATAGATCGCCGGCACCTCGACATTCTCGCGGGCGCTCGCCGTCGGGATGAGATTGTAGCTCTGGAAGACGAAGCCGAAGGTGCGGCGGCGCAGCGCCGCAAGCTCGTCGCTCTCGAAGCCGGCGACCGGCTCGCCATCGATGAGATAGTCGCCCGACGTCGGCTGGTCGAGGCAGCCGAGGATGTTCATCAGCGTCGACTTGCCCGAGCCGGACTGGCCGATGATCGCCACGAACTCCCCCGCCTCGATATCAAGCGTGATGCCGTGCAGGACCTCAACGGCGAAGTCGCCGTTGTGGAAGGTCTTGGTGACGTCCCGAAGCGAGATGAGCGCCGTCATGGCCGCACCTCAGAACATCGGCGGCATGCGCATGCCGCGCCGCGAGTTCCGGTCGCCGCCCGAGGCATTGCCGCCGCCCGCGCTGACAACCACCTTGTCGCCCTCGGCAAGGCCGCTCTTCACCTCGACGCTGACGCGGTTGCGGATGCCCGTTTCGACCGCGCGCACTTCCTGCTTGCCGGAGGCGGTGACGACCGTCACCTCCGCCTTCGGCTTGCCGCCGCCCTCGGGGCGCTTCATCGACACTGCACCGGCCGGCACGACCAAAACGTCGCGCGCCGCGGCCTGCACGAAGAAGACCTGCGCGCTCATCGACATCATCAACTCGCCCTCCGGGTTCGGCACGTCGAACAGGGCGTTGTAGAGCACGACATTGTTCTCGACGGTCGGGGACGGCTCGATCTGGCGGAGCTTGCCGGTAAAACGCTTGCCCGGCTGGCCGAGCAGCGTGAAATAGGCCTCCATGCCCACCTTGAGGCGGCCGACATCGGCCTCGGAAACCTCGGCGCGCACGGTCATGGTGGAAAGGTCGGCGATGGTGACGATGGTGGGTGCGGTCTGGACCGAGTTCAGCGTCTGGCCCTCCTTGACCGGATTGGCGATGACGGTGCCCGCCATCGGCGCGTAGATCTTGGTGTAGCCGAGATCGACCTCGTCGCCGGCCAGCGTCGCCTGCTGCTTGCGGATCTGCGCCTCGGTGGCGTTGACGTCCGCTTCCGCCGCGGCAAGGTCGGCCACGGCCTGGTCGAGCGCCTGCCTGGCGGCCGCATTGCCGGCCACGAGGCTGCGCTGGCGGGCGATATTGGCCTGCTTGAATTCGAGCTGCGCCTTCTTGGAAACGAGCTGCGCCTGGAGATTGACGAGTTCCGCGCGGTTGATCTCCATGCGGTTCTCGATGGTCGCCGGATCGATCTCGGCGAGAAGCTGGTCCTTCTCGACGGCATCGCCGATGGCGATATGCAGGGCCTTGAGCTGGCCGGACACCTGCGCGCCGGCATCGACGGACTTCACCGCCTCCAGCGTGCCGACCGCCGTCACCGCATTCTCGATATCGCCGCGCGTGACAGGCTGGGTGATGATCGCGGTCGTCGTCTCTGCCGGCGCATAGGCGCGCCAGCCGTAATAGCCGGCACCGGCGAGAATGGCGATGACCGGCAGCCAGACCCAGGCGCGCGAGCGGCGCTTGCGGCGCGCGGGCGGGGTCGCGCCCGGCATGAAGGTGACATTCGTGCGGCCGCTCTCGTCGGCGGCCTTCTCATCCGTCTTCGGTCGTGCGGTCTTGGTCATCGGCATTCCCACATGTCGAGGCCATGCCTCTTAAGTCCCTTTCATCGACATGTGGCACCGGAAGGCCCCGAGGAGAAGCCCTTGGGATCATTATATTTCCGTAATGTTCGCCGAAAGGCTCATGTTATCCGGGCCTGCCGGCCCGCCTTGCCGCGATGCGCCGGCGCAGGCTTGCCACCTCCTCCTCCGTCAGCATTCGCACCGCCCCCTTCTCCAGATCGCCGAGCGCAAGATCGCCGATGGAGACGCGCAGGAGCCGCAGGCATTCGATGCCCAGCGCCTCCAGCATGCGGCGGATCTGGCGGTTCTTGCCCTCGTCGAGCACCACCTCGATCCAGGAATTCTTCTCGCCTTCGCGCACGGTCCGCACCTTCGTGGCGCACAACAGGTCACCGTCATGGCTGACGCCGCGCATCATGGCGTCGAGCACCTCCCGGTCGGCCTTGCGGTCCATCTGGACGTGATAGGTCTTGGCGACATGGGTTTCGGGGTCGAGCAGCGCCTGGGCGAATTCCGTATCGTTGGTGAAGAGCAAAAGCCCCTCGCTCGCCTTGTCGAGGCGGCCGACGGGGGAGAGATGCGCGTGGTCGAGATGCTTCAGGCAATCGAAGACCGTCGGCCGGCCCTCCGGATCATGCCGCGTGGTGACGAGGCCGCGCGGCTTGTTCAGCATCAGGTAGACGCGCTCCTCGGCGGCGACGCGCATGCCGTCCACCGCGATCACCGCCTCGGAAAGGTCGACCCAGGTCTCGGTATCGGTCGTCACGCGGCCGCCGACCGTCACCCGTCCCTCGCGAACCAGCGCTTCGGCCTGCGTGCGCGAGCAGAAGCCGAGCTTGGAGAGGGCGCGCGGCAGCGTCACCCGCTTTCCGCCCGCGGGCTGGCCGCCTTCACGGCCGGTTTTCGGTTTCTGCGCCTTGCGGGTGCCCTTCATCTCGCCGTCCTTGGTTGACCCAAAGGCTCTTGCCATTCTAAAGCCGGGGTCGTCCAGCCAAATCCGCAAAGCCCGAAGTGAGACGCCGTTGACAAAGGACGACATTACCCACGAACTCGTGACGCTGCGCGATTATTGGCGCTATGCGATCTCCCGTTTCAACGCCGCCGACCTCAGCTACGGCCACGGCACGACGACGGCCGGCGACGACGCGGCCTTCCTGCTGCTCGATTCGCTGGACCTGCCGATCGACGCGCTCGATCCCTTCCTCGACGCCCGCCTGCTGCCGGCCGAGCGCCGCCTTCTCGCCGAGCGCATCGAGGCGCGCGTCACCACCCGCAAACCCTCCTCCTATCTCACGGGCCGCGCCTACATCCAGGGCGTGCGCTTCCATGTCGACGAGCGGGTCATCGTGCCGCGCTCGCATATCGGCGAAATCCTCTTCAGCGAATATCTCGGCGAACACGGCTCGTCCTTCCTGCCGGACCCGATGGCCGTCGCAAGCGTCGTCGATATCTGCACCGGCTCCGGCTGCCTTGCCGTCCTTGCCGCGAAATTCTTCCCGCAGGCCGAGGTGGATGCGGTGGACCTTTCGGCCGATGCGCTGGAGGTCGCCGAACTGAACGTGGCCGAACACGATGTCGCCGGGCAGGTGAACCTCTTCGAGGGCGACCTTTTCGCGCCGCTCACCGGCCGCCGCTACGACCTCATCATCACCAATCCGCCCTATGTCGACCATGAGGCGCTGGACGGCTATCCGCCGGAATTCCGCGCCGAACCGGAGATGGCGCATGACGGCGGCGAGGACGGGCTCGACCTCGTCCGCCGCATCCTCATGGACGCGCCCGGCTACCTCAACCCCGAGGGCGGCATGATCTGCGAGATCGGCTCGGGCCGGGAAATCCTCGAGGAGGAGTTCCCGCATCTCGATTTCGTCTGGCTGGAAACGGCCGAATCCCAGGATGCCGTCTTCTGGATTTCCGCCGAGGCGCTGGGCGTCAGCGGCGAATGACCCGCCGCCCGGCGACAAGACCCAACACCGCGAGGACGGGCGAAAGGGCCGCGAACAGGGTCGGGCGATGCCCGGCCACGTTCTCCCAATGCGGCGTGATGAAGTCGCCGGTATAAAACGGCTCTTCGGAATAGGCGCACTGGACAAGGGCGCTGCCGCGCTCGACCATCTCGGCATCGATGCGGGAGACCAGCTCGCCCGCCGGCGTGGAAACGCTCGGCATGTCGCGCATGTGGAGAAGCAGCATCCGCGCGCCCGACAGATAGGCGTGGGAGCACTCGTTGAACGGGCTCTCCTCGTCCGCCACCGCCCGGGGCGCCATTCCCCAGAGACAATAGTAGTTCTGGATGCGGGTATAGTTCTTCAGCTTGCGGAAGACGGGATCGGATTCCTTCGCCCGGTCCGAGAGGGCGAGGATCGCGCCGAAATGATCCTGCAGCACCAGGAGGGCGCCATGGGACATGCTCGGAATGGCAAGGCCGGTGATATCGGAAGAGGATGGACGCCGGCCATGGGCATGCGCCTCGGCGCCGAGGACGGCCAGGAACAGCAGGAGAAGGAGCGGGCGCAAGGCGGTGGCCTCCCCTCGTCTTGGAGAATGCCGCGGAGGCCGCGGCATTCCCGTGTTCAAACGATCAAAGGCCGGCCGGAACCGCGCGGTAATTGCCCGAGCGCACGAGGCTCTTCTCGGCGAGATAGCCGAAGACCAGCGACAGGACCGTCCAGAGCGTGACCTGCAGGCAGATCGTCGCCAGGCGGAAGTCGTAGAGCGCCGTTGCCGGGAAGTTCTCCGGAACCTCGTTGATCGCCGGAAGCAGGCGGAAGACGATGGTCAGGAACACCACATAGGCGACGCCCGCGACGATCGCGCCGTTCCAGCGGCCCAGATGCTCGCCGAGCCGGCGGGCGAAGGCGACGGCCAGCGCCAGCGCGAAGATCGAGGCGGCGAGCGTGACGAAGAACAGCCCGGTCCTCACGCCGATGGTTTCGGGATCGCCGACGGCCGGCGGGTTGGGCGGATATTTGAGGTCGGGGACGACCACGAGCGCGACGAAGGCGGCAAAACCGAGCAGCAGCGCCAGCGAACGCGGGCTCAGGCGGCCGACGCGGCCATAGAGGCCGGCGAAGACCAGCGAGAAGATCCCGCCCATCGCCACGCTATAGGTGACGACGCCGGTGAAGAGGCCGAGGCCGGCCTGCGTCTCGCGGCTCACCGCTTCGGGTTCCTCGGCAGCGCCGTCCGCCGGCGCTTCCGCCGCCGCCATCAGTTCCTCGAACGCGATGGCGCGATCGACCTGGGGTTCACCGTAGATCCGGGCAAAACCGAACGCGACAAGACCGGCGACGAGGCCGGCGATCATGCCCCGCAGCAAAAGATGACCAGTCATTTCAACACCTCAATGGCAGGGGAAACCGAGCAGATGGCGCCCGTCGTGCACGAATTCGTGGACTTCGAGGCCGGACAGAAGACGGGCCGCGCCTTCCTCGGTGCTGACGAAGTAGAGCGCGAGCAGCATCAGCAGGCCGCCGAAAAGCGCCCATGGAAACAGCTGGCTGGCGGGAATGGGGGTGACGGCTGTGCCGCCGCTCAAGGTGATGTCAGACATGGTCCCTCTCTGAATACGCGTTCGCTTGTGGGCAAGAACTGGATACACCTCAAGGTCTGGCTTTCGCCGGGGCGATTACAGTGGCGCGACCGCGCCAGAATTTCACTGGCTTCCCAAGGTGATATAGGATTCTATCAGGGGCGTTTCGCGGGAGTCAACGACGTTCCGTCCCGCAGGGCTTCATTCTTGCCGAGAGGAACAGGCGATCTTGGGCGAAGGAACGGAAGAAACCGACATCCGGCGCATGCGGGCAAGCCGCATCACGCTGCTCTGCCGGGGCGCGACCGCCGCCAACCGCCTCTCCCGGTTCTCCGCCGACGAGCCGCTGCTGCCGAAGGAAGCCGGGAAAGCAGGGCGCCTCGCCCGGCGGCTGCCGGCCTATGCGGCGGTGCTCCACGCGCCCGAGATCGCGGCCCGCGAAACGGCCACGCTCTTTTCCGTCAAGGCGGTTCCCTGCGAGGCGCTACGCGATATCGATCACGGGCGATGGCGCGGCCGCAGCCTTGAGGATATCGCGGGCGAGGACCCGTCCGGGCTCCAGCACTGGATGGCCGATCCGGCCGCAGCGCCGCATGGCGGGGAAAGCTTCGAGGAGACGCGGGCGCGCTGCATGGCGTGGCTGGAAAAACAGCACGGCGCGGGCGGGCATCGCCTCGCCGTCACCCACGCCCTCATTCTCAAGATCGTTCTCGCCCATATCCTCGGGGCGCCGCTCTCCGCCGTCTGGCTGGCGGATGTCGAGCCGCTCGGCATGCTGACGCTCACCAGCGACGGCCGTCGCTGGGCGTTGCGGTTCTTCGGCTCGCCCGCAGGGCCGGAAGGCGATCCATGATGATGCTTTGCGCCGGCCGGAAGCCGGCCGGCGCGAGGGCCCTGCCTCAGGCGGCCTTCAGGAGATCGCCGTGCGGGTCGAGGACGAACTTGGTCGCCGCGCCCTGATCGAAGCTCTCGTAGCCCTGGACGGCGTCGTCGAGCGCGATGATCTTGGCATTGACGATGTCGGCGATGGGCAGGCGGTCGTGCAGGATGGCCTGCATGAGCTGGCGGTTGTACTTCAGCACCGGCGTCTGGCCGGTGTGGAAGGACTGCGCCTTCGCCCAGCCGAGACCGAAGCGCAGCGACAGGCTGCCGTGCTTGGCCGCATTGTCCACCGCGCCCGGATCCTCGGTGACGTAGAGGCCCGGAATGCCGATCGAGCCGGCGGCGCGGGTGATCTCCATCATCTGGTTGAGCACGATGGCCGGCTGCTCGCCGCCCGAATGGCCGCGCGCCTCGAAGCCGACGGCGTCGATGGCGCTGTCCACCTCGTTGGTGCCGACGACCTCGGCGATCATGTCGCCGAGCCTGTCGCTCTTGGAAAGGTCGATGGGCTCGAAGCCGACCCTGGCGGCATGCGCCAGGCGATCCTTGTTGAAGTCGCCGATCATCACCACGGCCGCGCCGAGGATGCGCGCGGACGCGGCGGCCGCAAGGCCGACCGGGCCGGCACCCGCCACATAGACCGTCGAGCCGACGCCGACGCCCGCGCGCACCGCGCCGTGGAAGCCGGTCGGCAGGATGTCGGAGAGCATGGTGAGGTCGCGGATCTTCGACATCGCCTTGTCGCGGTCGGGGAACTTCAGGAGATTGAAGTCGGCATAGGGGATCGTGACGTAGCGCGCCTGCCCACCGATCCAGCCACCCATGTCGACATAGCCGTAGGCGCCGCCGGCGCGCGACGGGTTCACCGTGAGGCAGACGCCGGTATCCTGCGACTTGCAGCAGCGGCAGCGGCCACAGGCGACGTTGAAGGGCACGGAGACGATGTCGCCGACCTGAAGCATCTCGACGTCGATGCCCTTCTCGATGACCTCGCCGGTGATCTCGTGGCCGAGGACGAGGCCCGGCATCGCCGTCGTGCGGCCGCGCACCATGTGCTGGTCGGAGCCGCAGATATTCGTGGAGATCACCTTGAGGATCACGCCGTGCTCGATGCGGCGGCCATCCGGGGCCTCCAGCTTGGGATCGTCGATGTCGCGGACCTCGACCTTGCCGGGGCGCAAATAGACGACGCCTCTGTTCCTGCTCATATCATCTCCTCCTTTTCGTTAAACGCCGGTACCGGCCCGCTCCTCCGCGGGCAGGATGTGCTCTCTACGCCGCGCAGCCGGGCCATCGGCCGGGCCTCACGCTTCAAGGCG
The DNA here is from genome assembly GCF_055330205.1 of Shinella sp. R2-11. Classification (NCBI taxonomy): domain Bacteria; kingdom Pseudomonadati; phylum Pseudomonadota; class Alphaproteobacteria; order Hyphomicrobiales; family Rhizobiaceae; genus Shinella; species Shinella sp. R2-11. The sequence goes on from NZ_JBVAPC010000001.1 coordinate 310,988, forward strand.
GGTGCGGGATTTCCGACGATCGGTCCCGGCATGGGCGGGACGGCACCTTGAACACATGCAGCAAACCACTTGGCAGGCGAAATGACGCTCGGGAATACGACATAAGCGGTGTCCGCAACGACACGCCGCCGCGGCGGCTTCAATGTCCCGAAAACGGAAACGGCCCCGCAAAGGCGGGGCCGTTCCGATAGCGCAGGAAGAGGCTCCCGGAAGGCTCAGAAATCCCAGTCCTCGTCCTCGGTCGCGACCGCCTTGCCGATGACGTAGGACGAGCCGGAGCCGGAGAAGAAGTCATGGTTCTCGTCGGCGTTCGGCGAGAGGGCCGAGAGGATGGCCGGGTTCACCTTGCAGGCTTCCGGCGGGAAAAGCGCCTCGTAGCCGAGGTTCATCAGCGCCTTGTTGGCATTGTAGTGCAGGAACTTCTTGACGTCCTCGGTGAGACCGACGCCGTCGTAGAGCTCCTCGGTATAGCGCGTCTCGTTGTCGTAGAGTTCCAGCAGCAGGTCGAAGGCGAAATCCTTGATCTCCTGCTGCTTCTCCGCGCTTAGCCGCTCTATCGCGCGCTGGAACTTGTAGCCGATGTAATAGCCGTGCACGGCCTCGTCGCGGATGATGAGGCGGATCATGTCGGCGGTGTTGGTGAGCTTGGCGCGGCTCGACCAGTACATCGGCAGGTAGAAGCCGGAATAGAACAAGAAGCTTTCGAGGAAGACGGATGCGATCTTCTTCTTCAACGGATCACCGGAGGCGTACTGCTCCATGATCAGCGCCGACTTCCTTTGCAGGAACTCGTTCTCCTCCGACCAGCGGTAGGCGTCGTCGACGTCGGGCGTCAGGCACAGCGTCGAGAAGATGGAGGAATAGGAGCGCGCATGCACCGCCTCCATGAAGGAGATGTTGGAGAGCACCGCCTCCTCGTGGGGCGTGACGGAATCCTCCATCAGCCGCACCGCGCCGATGCCGTTCTGGATCGTGTCGAGCAGGGTGAGGCCGGTGAAGACGCGGATGGTGAGCTTCTGCTCTTCCGGCTTCAGGGTCGCCCAGGAGGGGATGTCGTTGGAGAGCGGCACCTTTTCCGGCAGCCAGAAATTGCCGGTCAGGCGGTTCCAGACCTCGAGGTCCTTGTCGTCCTCGATGCGGTTCCAGTTGATGGCGCGGATGGCGCTCGCTGCCTTCGGGGTCTTGGTCTTCACTTGGATGTTCATTCTGGTCCCCAAAGGTCAGAGGGCGCAGGAGACGCAGCCCTGCACTTCCGTGCCGGACAGCGCCATCTGGCGAAGGCGGATGTAGTAGATGGTCTTGATGCCTTTCTTCCAGGCGTAGATCTGCGCCCGGTTGATGTCGCGCGTCGTCGCCGTGTCGCGGAAGAACAGCGTCAGCGACAGACCCTGGTCGACATGCTGGGTGGCCGCCGCATAGGTGTCGATGATCTTCTCCGGGCCGATCTCGTAGGCGTCCTGGTAGTAGTCGAGATTGTCGTTGGTCATGAAGGCGGCCGGGTAGTAGACGCGGCCGATCTTGCCCTCTTTCCGGATCTCGATCTTCGAGACGATCGGATGGATCGAGGAGGTCGAATGGTTGATGTAGGAGATCGAGCCGGTCGGCGGCACGGCCTGGAGGTTCTGGTTGTAGAGCCCGCCTTCCATGACGGCCGTCTTCAGTTCCAGCCAGTCTTCCTGCGTCGGGATATGGATGCCGGCCTCCTCGAAGATCGCCCTCACCTTTTCCGTCGCCGGCAACCATTCGGCCTCGGTATATTTGTCGAAGTATTCGCCGGAGGCGTATTTCGAATTCTCGAAGCCCTTGAAGCTGACGCCCTTTTCCACCGCCAGCCGGTTGGAGGCGCGGATGGCGTGGTAGGTCACGGTGTAGAAATAGATATTGGTGAAATCGACGCCCTCTTGCGAACCGTAGAAGATGCACTCGCGGGCGAGATAGCCGTGCAGGTTCATCTGGCCGAGGCCGATGGCATGGCTGTCGTCATTGCCCTTCTCGACCGAGGGGACCGAGGAGATGTGGCTCATCTCGGAAACGGCGGTCAGCGCGCGGATGGAGGTCTCGATGGTCCGGCCGAAATCGGAGCTGTCCATCGCGGCGGCGATGTTGAGCGAGCCGAGATTGCAGGAAATATCCTTGCCCATCTTGGCGTAGGAGAGGTCATCGTTGAATTCGCTCGCCTCGCTCACCTGGAGGATTTCCGAGCAGAGATTGCTCATGGTGATACGGCCGGCGATCGGGTTCGCACGGTTCACCGTGTCCTCGAACATGATGTAGGGATAGCCGGACTCGAACTGGATCTCGGCGATGATCTGGAAGAAGTCGCGCGCCTTGATCTTCTTCTTCTTGATGCGGCCGTCCTCGACCATCTCGCGGTACTTCTCGCTCACCGAGATCTCGGTGAAGGGCACGCCGTAGACGCGCTCCACGTCATGCGGCGAGAAGAGGTACATGTCCTCGTTGTTCCTCGCGAGCTCGAAGGTGATGTCCGGGATGACGACGCCGAGCGAGAGCGTCTTGATGCGGATCTTCTCGTCGGCATTCTCGCGCTTGGTGTCGAGGAAGCGCATGATATCCGGGTGGTGGGCGTGCAGGTAGACCGCCCCCGCCCCCTGCCGCGCGCCGAGCTGGTTGGCGTAGGAGAAACTGTCCTCAAGCAGCTTCATCACCGGGATGACGCCCGACGACTGGTTCTCGATCTGCTTGATCGGGGCGCCCATCTCGCGCAGGTTCGTCAGCGAAAGCGCAACGCCGCCGCCGCGCTTGGATAGCTGCAGGGCCGAATTGATCGAGCGGCCGATGCTCTCCATGTTGTCCTCGACGCGCAGGAGGAAGCAGGAGACGAGCTCGCCGCGCTGCTTCTTGCCGGCATTGAGGAAAGTGGGCGTCGCCGGCTGGAAACGGCCGGAGATGATCTCGTCGACGAGGTCGCGGGCAAGCTGCTCGTTGCCGCGCGCCAGCGTGAGCGCCACCATGCAGACGCGGTCCTCGTAGCGTTCGAGATAGCGCTTTCCGTCGAAAGTCTTCAGCGTATAGGACGTGTAGTACTTGAACGCGCCGAGGAAGGTCGGGAAGCGGAACTTCCTGTCATAGGCGTGGTCGAAGAGGTCGCGCACGAAGTTGAAGGAATACTGGTCCAGCACCTCCTGCTCGTAATAGCCCTCGGTCACGAGGTAATCGAGCTTCTCCCTGAGATTATGGAAGAAGACGGTGTTCTGGTTGACGTGCTGGAGGAAATACTGCTTGGCCGCCTGCCGGTCCTTGTCGAGCTGGATCTTCCCCTCCTCGTCGTAGAGGTTCAGCATGGCGTTCAGCGCGTGGTAATCCAGCGCCGTGATCTCCGGAGCCTTCGCCGGCTTATCTCCCGCAGGATGAGAAAAAGCGTGAGGCGGTTTTTCGCTCGCATCCCGCGGCGTCGAAGCGTTCATCGTGTCCAAAATCGTTCCAGTCCCTGTCTGACATTGTCGACGTCCTCATCCGTGCCGAGCAGCTCGAAGCGGTAGAGGAACGGCACCGCGCATTTCGCGGAGATGATGTTTCCCGCGACGGCATATCCGGCGCCGAAATTGGTGTTGCCCGCCGCGATGACGCCGCGGATCAGGCTGCGGTTGCGCGGATTGTTGAGGAAGCGGATGACGGGCTTGGGCACCGCTCCCTTCTCCCCGCCCCCGCCATAGGTCGGCGAAACCAGCACGAAGGGCCGGTCGGCCTGCGGGGCTTCACCGGCGGCGTCGAGCGGCAGGCGCAGGGCCTCGACCCCGAGCTTTTCCACGAAGCGCCGGGTGTTCTCCGACCGGCTGGAAAAATAGACGAGGTCCCCCACCGCCTTCTCCTCAGGCGAGCGCGCTGATCATGTCCGGGCGGAAGCCGGCCCAATGCTGCTCGCCGGCGATGACGACCGGGACCTGACGGTAGCCGAGACCCTGCACGAGCGCATAGGCATCGGCGTCCTCGGAAATGTCGACGACGTGGTAGTCGATGCCCTGGCGGTCGAGCGCGCGGGTGGTCGCGGTGCACTGGACGCAGGCGGGCTTGGAGTAGACGGTGATGGACATGGCTTTCCTCGTTTTCGATCGGGCATGGGATATCGCCCGGCCATCCGCCGATGGCCGCTCGATACGTTCTCGGTGATAAGGGCGGCCGTCTACGGACGGCCGGACGCGGGGCGCCGCCTACTCGCGCGGATGGACTGGCAACACGATCGACATGACTTCACCCCGAGGCATTTCGCGGGGGATCGGGGGAGACGGCGGGCGGCATTCTGCGCGACCCAACGCTCGCCATCCGGACACCCCGCCCGTGGACGTTCATGTTCGAGGCAGGTCTCCTGGCTTGCGGGTCGCGGCATCCGTCCGCCTTCCCAAGGCATTTGCGCCCCAGTGGCTCATCGAACGAATGCTCGCCGCTTACAGTTGCGGGGGCAGCTCCGGATTGACGCGGCCATCATGGCCACCCCGGATTCCCGTCTTAGCCTTCCATCCTTTCGAATCGAAGGAACCTCGAACACAAGATATAGTAGACGAGGTAAAAAATGCGTCAACGGCTATGATGGATTTTCCACGGCTTCATTGCGCGCCACCGGCACCGGCCGGTCGCTGCCGTCGACGGCGACCATGACGAAGCGGCCGCTCGCGGTGAGCGTACGCCGGCCGCTCATCAGGTCCTCCGACCAGAGCTCGACGGCGACCGTCATGGAGGTTCGCCCGACCTCCACCACCTCGGCGACGGTATCGACGATGGACCCGACGGCGACGGGTGCGCGGAAATCCACCCGTTCGGAGGCGGCGAGCACGGCGATGCGGCGGCTGTGCCGCGTGGCCGCGACGAAGGCGGCCTTGGTCATGGCCGCCAGCGCCTCGCCGCCGAAGAGGCGACCGAAGCTGTTGGCCTGGTCGGCGAAGACGATGTCGCTCGCCCGCAGCCCGCCGGCCGGTTCGGCGGGCGCGTCGCCGAGCGGCGGCAGGCGCCAGCCGGGCGCCTTATCCTCGGGCACCGCGACCATGTTGAAGGCACCGCGCGTGCAGAGCCGCCGGGCGCCGCCGAGCAGGTCTTCGGCGATCATCTCCACGTCCACCGCCATCGACTTGCGGCCGACACGCGCAACGCGCGCCACGAGCTCGACCAGCTCGCCGACACGGGCCGGCCCCTGGAAATCGACGCGCTCGCAGGAGGCCGTGACGAAGGGCACGCGCCCATGGCGCGTCGCCGCGATGAAGGCGACCCGATCCATCATGGCAAGGCCGGCGCCGCCGAAGAGCGTGCCGTGATGGTTGGTGTCGCCCGGAAAGACGAGCGCGACCAGACGGCTCGAAGACGCCGGGATTGCTCCCGGCGTCTCGATGCCTGCAGCGGCAGGGCTCATTGCGCCGCCGCCGGCGCGCGCAGCCGGCGGGCCGCCTCAACCATGTTGACGAGGGCGGGCCGCACCTCCTCCCACTTGCGCGTCTTGAGGCCGCAATCGGGATTGACCCACAATTGCCGGTCCTGAAGGCGCTTGCGGGCAAGCGACAGGAGGTCCGTCATCTCCCCGATCTCGGGTACGCGCGGCGAATGGATGTCGTAGACGCCGGGGCCGATCTCGTTGGGGTAGCTGAAATTGCGGAAAGCATCCAGGAGCTCCATCTTCGAGCGCGAGGTCTCGATGGAGATGACATCCGCATCCATCGCGGCGATGGCCGAGATGATGTCGTTGAACTCCGAGTAGCACATGTGGGTGTGGATCTGCGTCTCGTTTGCAACGCCGGTGGAGCAAAGGCGGAAGCTTTCCACGGCCCAGTCGAGATAGTGTTGCCAGTCCCTGTGGCGGAGCGGCAGGCCCTCGCGCAGCGCGGCCTCGTCGATCTGGATCATCTTCGCGCCGGCCTTTTCGAGGTCGGCGACCTCGTCGCGGATCGCGAGCGCGATCTGGCGGCACGCTTCGCTACGCGGGATATCGTCGCGCACGAAGGACCAGTTGAGGATGGTCACCGGCCCCGTGAGCATGCCCTTCACGGGCCGTTCGGTGAGCGACTGCGCATACTGCCACCAGCGCACCGTCATCGGCTTCGGCCGCGAGACGTCGCCGAAGATGATCGGCGGGCGGACATAGCGCGAGCCGTAGCTCTGCACCCAGGCATGCTGCGTGAAGGCGAAGCCGGAAAGCTGCTCGCCGAAATACTGCACCATGTCGTTGCGCTCGAATTCGCCATGCACCAGCACGTCGAGGCCGATCTCCTCTTGCCAGCGAATGGCGGATTCCGTCTCCTTCTCCAGGAAGGCCTCGTAGTCGCCGTGGCTGAGCGCGCCCTTGGCGTGGGCCGAACGGGCCTTGCGGACCTCGCTCGTCTGCGGGAAGGAGCCGATCGTCGTGGTGGGGAAGAGCGGCAGGCGGATCGCTCCTTCCTGCAGGCGGCGGCGCGCCTCGAAGCCGCTCTTGCGCGACTTCATGCCCGCGTCAATGCCGGCAATGCGGGCCTGCACGCGCGGATCGGTCACCTTCGGCGAGGCGGCGCGAGCCGCGATGGCCGCGGAGGCGGCATCCACGGCCTCGCGGACGGCGTCCCTACCCTCGGCAAGCCCCCTTCCGAGGGTCGAAAGCTCACCGAGCTTCTGGATCGCGAAGGCAAGCCATGTCGCAAGATCCGCGTCCAGCGCCGTTTCCAGTTTGAGGTCGATCGGCACATGCAGCAGCGAGCACGAGGCGGCGATCTCGACGGCATCCGCGCCGCGTGCCTTCACGACGGGCGCCAGCCGGTCGAGGATGGCGGCGAGGTCCGCGCGCCAGATGTTGCGGCCGTCGATGACGCCGAGCGAGAGGACCCGGTCGACACGGACGGCCCCGGCGACCGCATCGAGCTGTTCCGGCGCCCGCGCGAGGTCGACATGGAGACCGGCGACCGGCAGCGCGGCGGCAGCCGCAAGGTTGTCGCCGAGCGCACCGAAATAGGTCGCCAGCAGGATCTTCAGGCTTGGCGCCGCCTCGGCGAGGCGATCATAGGCGACCGCAAGGGCGTGGCGCTCGCCTTCGGTGAGGTCGAGTGCGAGGATCGGCTCGTCGACCTGCACCCAGTCGGCACCGGCGGCGGCGAGGCGTCCGAGCAGCTCCTCGTAGACCGGAAGCAGCCTCTCAAGAAGGTCGAGCGGCTTGAACGTCGAGGGCCGCGCCTTGGCGAGCTTCAGGAAGGTGACCGGGCCGAGCACGACGGGCCTTGTGTGGATGCCGAGCGCCCTCGCCTCCAGGAAATGATCGACGGGCTTCTGCGAAGTCAGCGTGAAGACCTGATCCTCCGAGACTTCCGGCACCATGTAGTGGTAGTTCGTGTCGAACCACTTGGTCATTTCGAGCGCCGGGACGCCGTGGCCGTGGTGGGCATGGCCGCAGCCGGCATTGCTGTCGCCCTCGCTGCCGCGCGCCATGGCGAAATAGACGGAAAGCGGCACCGCTCCGCCCTTCCAGCCATAGGCGGCCGGGATCGCGCCGACCATGACGGCGGTGTCGAGCACGTGGTCGTAGAGGGAGAAGTCGTTGGAAGGGATCTTCGTGATCCCCCGGTCACGCTGGAGCGCCCAGTTCTCGGCGCGCAGCCTTGCGGCCGTTTCGAGGAGGTCGCTTTCGGCGATCTTGCCGGACCAGTAGCCCTCGAGGGCGAATTTCAGCTCGCGGTGGCGGCCGATGCGCGGGAAGCCGAGAGTGGCGACCGGCAGAGTTCGATGTGACATTGTCATACCCCATTGGTTCGTGGGGGCATGGGTAAGCGGACGCGTGCGAGGACCGCCGCTGTCGGGCGGGTCGCAGCAACCACCGGGACACCCCGCCCGTGGACGTTATTTGTCTTGGCAGGTCTCCTGGCTCACGGGTCGCCGCCGCTGCCCGTCTTCCCAGGGATTTCGCCCCAGTGACATCGTGGACAACGGCTCGCCGCTTACAGTTGCGGGGGCAGCTCCGGCATTGCCGACGGATCGACGCACCGGATTCCCTCTTAGCCCTCGGTCAGGCAAGCCTGTGCCGGGGAACCATGACAGGGGGATTTCGTCCGAGAACGGGCGGAATGTCAATAGACATAAAGAAATCTTTATATCTTTATTTTCCCGAATGATGCCTTTGGCTGGCGCAGAACGTCACCAGGAGCCGCGCTTGCGCAGCCATGCGGCCGACTTGTCCAGCCCGCCGAAGGGGAAGACATGAATCTGAGTGATGGGACCCGGCGTCGCCGCGCGCCAGCGCTCCTCGACGGGGCCGACGACCGTTTCCGGCGAATAGCCGGCGGCAAGCGCCATGAGCCCGCCGCCATGCCGGGTCAGGACGGAGAGGGAGTTTCCGATCCCGCACATGGTTCCGTATTTGATGAGCGTCGTGATCTTGGCCGGTCCCGCGACGCCGAGATGGATCGGGATGTCGATGCCGGCGCGCACCAGCCCGTCCGCCCAGGCGATGGCCTTCTGCGCGTCGAAGCCGAACTGCGTGACGATGCGCAGGCGGGCATCCGTCCGCTCGGCGAAATCCAGCTTGCGGCGTAACGCTTCCAGCGCGACTGCGTCGGTGAAATCGGGGCTGCCCTCGGGATGGCCGGCAATGGCGAAATCGCGGATGCCGAAGCGGTCGAGAATGCCCGTTTCCAGAACGTCGAGCGAGGACGAGAAGGGCCCGGCCGGCGGCGTGATGCCGCCGCCGACCACCAGGACGTCCATGACGCCCGCCTCCTCTGCGAGGCGGCCGACGCGCCGTTCCAGCGCATCCCGCGAGGCGATCCGCCGGGCGGCGAGATGCGGCACCGGCACGCAGCCGGCCTCATGCAGCCGGCGGGCGGCCGCCAGCGTTTCCGCCTCGGTCTCCGGCGCGCCGATATCCGTCAGGTAGACGCGCACGCCCCGCGGCAAAAGCGTGACGAGGTCCGCGACCGGCGGGACCTGTTTCGGCAGGGCTTCTATCGAGGCTGGAAGCCGTCCCGTTTCCGTTCGCACCTGTCCGATCATTCTCACGCTCATGCCAGTTGAAGATAATGGCCTGCTATGGCGCCATTTTCCGGAAAGCGCAGCATCCAACGCGTCATACGCTTGACGGCTTGCGCAAAAGTATCGTGGAAGGCCGAAACGGCAAGGCCCCGCCGCAGGGGCGGGGCCTCGTATCGTGTCAAGAAGGCGCAGCCTTTCAGGCCCGGCCGATCTCGTCGAGATACCAGCCGATATAGCGCAGCTCGTTGTGCTCCATCGGTGCAATGGGGCCGGGCACGAAATAGTGCGAGCGCACCCCACGCGCCGTGTGCTCGATGATCGCCTTGTCCTCCTCGGTCGTCACCTTCCACAGCCAGGTGAGCTTGGCGAGGTCGTAGTCCCTGCCCGCCTCCGCCTTGCCGTCGACGAGCCAGATCAGCTCCATCTCGCAAGCCTCCGCCGATTTAGGGATGAAGCGGTAGATCATGCCGTGGTCGGGATAGCAGACGAGGAAGGTCGTGCCGCCGAGATGGATGGAGGTCACACCCCCGTCGAAGTCGCTGAAGCGCCCCATCAGCGGAGCGACCGCCTTGCCGTCCTCGCTGCCGCTCTGCACCCCGTCATAGAGCGCATAGCGGAAGGCGTGGATCGCCTCGCGGCCCTCGCGCGAGGTCTGCCAGTGATTGCCCGAGCCGACCTCGATGCCGAGCGCGCAGGTGCGGGCCTCCATCGCCTCGTTCAGCGCCTCGATCATGTGCAGCGGCTGCTCCAGCGCGTGGGTCTGGGAATATTCCGGATGCGCCGGACCGCAATGGTAGCATTCGACATAGTTCTCGACCGCCAGCTTCCAGTTGGCTGCGACGGGATAGCTCTCGCGGTGGGCGACGCGGGCGCTCGCCCAGCCATACTGGCCGCAGGTGGCGTGCAGCAGGTTCTCGACCTCGGAAAAATCGAGCGGCGTCTCGGCGAAACAGATGAAGATCAGTCCCTCGACGACGCGGACATGGATCTTGCGCAGGCCATGCTCGTCGCGGTCGAACTCCTTCGGCATCAGGCGCGCCGCCTTGAGGCTGCCGTCGTTGCCGTAGGTCCAGGCATGGTAGGGACAGACGAAGACGCGGGCATTGCCCTTCTGCTTCGTGCAGACCTCCGCGCCGCGATGGCGACAGACATTGAGCATGGCATGGATGGAGCCGTCGGCCGCGCGGGCGACGATCACCTGCTCGCAATCGATGCGGAAGACCTCGAAATCGTTGACGTTCGGGATCACGCTCTCATGGGCGATACAGTGCCAGTGGCGGCGGAACACCCGCTCCATGTCGCGCTGGTAGATTTCCGCGTCATGGTAGAACGGGCGGGCAAGCCCGTGCCCCGGCCGGTGCTCCGCAACGAGGCGATCGATGCGGTCGGCGTTGATGTCGATGACGGCTTCGGCAATGTGTCCCATACTGGTCGACCCTATCAGGCTGTTCGGTGAACCAGTATTCCGGGGCGCCTTCAGTCCGGCAAGATGGCGGGAAGGCCACGATTAATCGACAAGTTCGATCACGCGGCCTGCCGGCCTCAAGGCGCTTGGAGAACACCGGTATCGAGGAACGTCTCGATGGCGTTGCACCAGGGGGCGATGTCGATGCCGTTCTGCGCCAGCCAGTCCGCATTGAAATACGTCCCGGAATAGCGGTCGCCACTGTCGCAGATCAGCGTGACCAGCGAGCCCTCGCGGCCTTCCTTCATCATGCTGTCCGCAATCGAGATGAGGCCGAAGAAGTTCGTGCCCGTCGAGGCGCCGACGCGGCGGAACAGCCGGTCGGAGAGCACGTGCGCGGCGGCGATGGAGGCTGCGTCCGGCACCTTGATCATATGGTCGATGACCGTCGGGATGAAGGACGGCTCGACGCGCGGCCGGCCGACCCCCTCGATGCGGGACGGCGTCGTGCAGGTCGTCTCCATGTCGCCGCTCTTCCAGGCGTCGTAGAACACCGAGTTCTCCACATCCGTCACGCAAAGCCGCGTGGCAAGGTTGCGGTAGCGGATATAGCGTCCGATGGTCGCCGAGGTGCCGCCCGTGCCCGCCCCCATGATCACCCAGCCCGGCACCGGATGGGCTTCCCGCTCCATCTGGCCGAAGATGCTCTCGGCGATGTTGTTGTTGCCGCGCCAGTCGGTGGCGCGCTCGGCATTGGTGAACTGGTCGAGATAGTGGCCCTTCGTCTCCGCCGCGATGCGCGCGGCCGTCTCGTAGACTTCGCCCGGCATGTCGACGAAGGCACAGCGTCCGCCGAAGCGCTCGATGACGTCGATCTTCGTGCGGCTGGTGCTGCGCGGCATGACGGCGATGAAAGGCAGGCCGAGCAGGTTGGCGAAATAGGCCTCGGAAACCGCCGTCGAGCCCGACGAGGCCTCGACCAGCGTGGTGCCCTTGCAGATGCGGCCGTTGCAGATGCCATAGAGGAAGAGCGAGCGGGCGAGCCTATGCTTCAGGCTGCCGGTCGGATGGGTGCTCTCGTCCTTGAGATAGACCGAGATGCCCTTCAGCCCCTTGAAGACCGGATTGACGAGGTGGGTGTCGGCCGAGCGGCGGGCATCGCCCTCCAGGATGCCGATGGCCGTGCGCGCCCAGGCGCGGTCGGCGCAATCGAGCGAGGAGACCGGTTCCGGGCCAAGCGGGGTTGCGGCACTGTTCATGCCTCACTCCCCCTTGAGCGCGATGACGGCCTCGATCTCCACCTGCGCGTCCTTCGGCAGGCCGGAGACCTCGAAGGTGGCGCGGGCCGGATAGGGGGCGGAGAAGAACTCGCCATAGGCCGCGTTGATCTCGGCAAAGCGCGAGAGGTCGCGCACGAGCACGGTGGTCTTGACGGTGCGGGCGATATCCGTGCCGGCGGCGCGGGCGATGGCGGCGATGTTGCGCAGGCATTGCCGCGCCTGCTCGACCGGATCGTCGGAGGCGAAGGCGCCGGTCGCCGGATCGATCGGCAGCTGGCCGGAGACGAAGAGCAGGCCGTTCACGGCGATCGCCTGCGAATAGGGGCCGATGGCCGCCGGCGCATCGGCGGCGGTCACGGCGCTGAGGCCTGCCTTGGGGTCGGAAGTGGAAACCATCGTCAGCTCCGTTCTGGTCATCCATGGAAATTCATGCGCGAAGCGCAGCCTTCCATAACAGGTTCGCGCCGCAGGCGCATGCCGCGGTCGGGAATATTCACTTTCGTCACGCGACATGCAGCCCGGCGCGCCTCAGCGGGACAGCGTTTCCCAGAGGAGCGCGATGCGATTCGCATCCTCTTTCGCATTGACGGCGAAGACGCTTTCGGCCTGCTGCAGGGCCGTGCGCTGCAAAGCTTCGCGCCGCTGGGCGATGAGCCGCTGCAGGACGACCTGCTCGATGGGCTCGCCGAAATCCTGCGGGGAACGCTCCATCAGCAAGGCGAGGCCGGCAAGGTCGTTTTCGCGGCCGAGCGCCGCGATGATCGGGCGCAGCATTTCCTGCCGGGCGAGCATCGCCTGCGGCCACAGCGGCCTCAGGAGGATGAGGCAGGCATTGAGGGCCTGGGCGCTCTTGCGCAATTCGTGAAAGCCCTTGCCGCCGCCGGCGACCGACAGAACCACCCCGTTGCCCTGCGTGAGAATGCGCTTCCAGCCACGCGCGACGATCTTCGCCAGCCTGCGCCGGCCGTCCGGCAGGTCGAAATCCGTGAGGGCACCCCGCATCTTGCGGCAGGCGGCGATGACCTGCGCGACATTGGCCTCGAGCGCGGCCTGATCCATGGCCTCGCGCCGGGCGGCGAGGACAGCGGCCACCCGCTTGAAGAGCGCCGCCTCCTGGGGCTTGCGCGCCTCCGTCACCAGCCACTCCCCCGTCTCGGCAAGCGCGACGACCTCGCGCCCTTCGGCGAGGAGGCGGGCGGCATCGCGCAGGCGCGCATTCTGGTGGCGGAAGAAGGCACGGTCGCCCGCCGCGAAAAGGCGGTGGAAGGCGCGAAGGCGCTTGAGGGCCCGCCGGGCCTCGTGCACGGCATGGTGCAGGCCGCCCGGCTGCTCGGTGAGGAGGACGACGATATCGTCCAGCGCCTTTTCAGCGCCGCTGCGCAACTGCGCGGCCGACAGCATGGAAGGATCGAGACGAAGGATCATGCGGGCGTCTTTCGGCAAATATCGGTTCGCTTCGCCGATAGCATGTTTCCTGCCGGGATGCCCTGCAAAGTCGAAATCCGCACGGAGCCGGTACGGGCTCCGGCGTCATTTCCGCGTCAGGCTGAACGAGAAATGGCTGCCGCGGTGATAATCGATGGCATAGTTCACCGGCTCGCCCGCCGCGTTGAAACAGGTCTCGGTGATGAGCAGCGCCGGGCCGAAATCGCGCAGGTCGTGGCGCTCGACCACGTCGTCCGGCAGCATCACGGAGGAAACGCTCGCCGCCGACATGCGCGGGCGGTTGCCGTGCTCTTCCAGAAGCGCCATCAGCGAACCGCTCCAGTCGATATCGTAGAGGCGGCCGGCGACGATGCTGCGCGGCACGTAGTCGATGCAGTAGAGGATCGGCTCGTCTTCATGCAGGCGGATGCGCTCGATGCGGATCACGCGGTCGGTCGGCCCGATCCGCAGGCTCTCGGCGACCCGCTTGTCCGGCGCTTCCTCGGCGATGGAAAGCACCTTGTTGAGCGTGCGGTAGCCGTAATGGCGCGCCATGTCGGTGACGCTCTCGAAGACGGTGATCGGCCGGTCGACCTGGACGGCGGCGAGCGCCGAGACGAAGCGGCCGCGGCCATGCTCGACATAGATCACGTCGTCCTGCTCGAGAAGCTTCAGCGCCTCGCGCAACGCCGGCCGCGAAATGTGGAAGCGCTGGGTGAGCTGCGCCTCGGTCGGCAGCTTGTCACCCGGCTTCAGCCCCTCCTCGCGGATGAGATCGGCGATCCGGTCCCTGAGCTGGACGGCGAGCGTGCGCGAATCGCGAAGGGGTTCGTCCACCGCATGCCTCGTTGATTGATTGTTCTTCGCTTTTCTTGTCTGACAAATCCTGGGTGGTCAAGCGCTAAGCTCTTGCCGGCATGCCTGCGCAATATGGCGCTCTTCCGGCATTTCCTCTCCGCGACCCGGCTTGACACGATCTCTCCACGATGTCAGTTGTCTTACAACTATTTTTCATTCCTATTCGGGGGGCAGACATGCTGAATTTTGACGAACAGAGGTTCCTTCGCATCCAGTCGGGCGCCGTCGGGCTGCAGAAGCGGCTGGAGACGGTGATCGCGTCCTGCCTTGCCGCGGGTGCGGAGAACATCTTCTTCCTCGGCACCGGCGGCGCGGCGATCCTGATGCAGCCGGCGGCCCAGCTTCTGCAGCGCCGCTCGCGCTTTCCCGCCTTCATCGACATGCCGGCGGAACTCGTCCTCACCGGCTCGGCGAACCTGACGGAGAAGTCGATCGTCGTCATGCCCTCGCTCTCCGGCACGACGAAGGAGAGCGTCGCCCTTCTCGCCATGCTCAAGGAAACCGGCGCGACCGTCCTCACGCTGGTCGGCCATGAGGAAACGCCTCTCGGCAAGGGCGGGGACCATGTCTTCGTGAACTTCGCCGAGGACGATACGTCTTGCGAATCCTTCTACCTGCAATCCCTCTTCATCGCGCTCGCCATCCTGAAGCATCGCGGCGAGATCGAGAACCACGACGAGATCGTCGCCGAGCTCGCCCGCATGCCGGAACTCCTGCTGGAGGTGAAGCGCGCCTACGAGCCGAAGGCGGAAGCCTTCGCGAAGGTGCTGGCCGGCTCCGACTACCACATCGTCACCGGCGCCGGGAATGTCTGGCCGGAAGCCTTCTACTACGGCATGTGCATCCTGGAAGAGATGCAGTGGATCCGCACCCGCCCCGTGCACGCCTCCGACTTCTTCCACGGCACGCTGGAGCTGGTGGAAAAGGGCGTCAGCGTCATCCTCTTCAAGGGTGAGGATGCCCTGCGCCCGCTCGCCGAGCGCGTGCAGAACTTCGCGCCGGGCTATACCGACAAGCTGACCGTGCTCGACACCGCCGAATTCGACCTGCCGGGCATCTCCCCCGAGGTGCGCGGGCTCGTCTCGCCGGTGCTGCTCGCGACCGTCCTGGAGCGCATCAGCGCCCATCTGGAGGTCATGCGCAACCATCCGCTGACCACGCGCCGCTACTACAAGCGCGTCGCCTACTGATATAGCGGCCCGGCGCCCAGCCATCCGAAGCCGCGAATGCAGGACAGCGCATTCGCGGCTTTGCCGTCCCTGGCGTTTCCCGCTATCTCGGGAAAGCTCCGGCCGCACCTTTGCCGACATTGCCCTGGAAGAGACCAGCATGACGACCTTCCGCTTCGCCGCCGTCGGCGACAATTGCATCGACCGCTTCCGCCCGTCCGGTCCGCAGGCCTCCGGCAGCCGGTCCTTCGTGGGCGGCAATGCGGTGAATGTCGCCGTGCAGCTTGCCCGCCTCGACCAGGTCTCCTTCTATTTCGGCGCGGTCGGGCCGGACGAGGCCGGGCGGCATACGCGGCGCCTCCTTTCGGAAAACGGCGTGGACGTCACCCATCTTCAGGTGCGTCCCGGGGTGACGGCCTATACGGATATCGAGACCCTTGCCTCCGGCGACCGCGTCTTCGTCCATGAGGATTTCGGGGTCTGCGCCGGCTACCGGCCGGATGCCGACGACATTGCCGCCCTCAAGACAATGGACCATGTGCATATCGGCTGGATGGACGATGGCGGGGCGCTCCGCCGGACGCTTGCGGAAGCCGGCGTCAGCGTCTCGCAGGATATTTCCGTCAATGCCGATCCGGCCAATCTCGGCACCGGTGGCCTTTCCATCGCCTTCGCCTCGGCAGGCGACGACGATGACGTTTGCGAAGCTCTGCTGAAGCGCCTTCTCGACGAGGGCGTGCCGCTCGCCGTCGTCACCCGCGGCGGCAAGGGCTCAGTCGCAAGCGACGGCAGGACCCGCGTCGAGGCGGGCATCCGGACGGTCGACGTGGTCGACACGACCGGCGCGGGCGACAGCTTCATCGCCGGTTTTCTTGCCGCGCGCATCGGCGGCCTGCCGCTTGCCGCGTGCCTTGCAGCCGGCCGCGACCGGGCGGCGCTGACCTGCACCCATGTCGGCGGGTTCCCGCAGGAACCGCAGCCGTTCTGACCGTCATTTCAGGACGAGCCAGCCCGAGACGATGATGATCGCCGCGCCGAAGAGCGTGTGCATCTCCACCGGCGTCGCGAAGAGGAATACGCCGTAAAGGCAACCCCAGATGATCTGGCTGTACTGGAACGGCGCGACCACCGAGGCCTCGCCGACGCGGAAGGCGCGCACCAGCAGCGCATGGCCGCCCAGCATCATCGCGCCGCCGGCCGCGGCATAAGCGAGAGCCGGACTGCCGACCGCCACCAGGCCGCCGGAGACAAGCGCCACGGCGAGGGCGACGGGCGTCATCACCACGAGCACGCTGGCGACGAGCGCCTCGTCCGTCTCGGCCAGCTTGGCGCGGCGCAGGAGGATCAGCGAGAAGGCAAAGAAAACCGCCGAGCCGAAGGCTGCCGCATGGCCGAGATTGAGCGGCGCGACGCCCGGCTTCAGCGCCACCACGACGCCGGCGAAACCGACCAGCACGCCGACCCAGCCGATGGCGGAGAGCCGTTCGCGCAGCAGGAAGAAACCCAGCACCGCGACGAGGATCGGCGTCAGGAAGGCGATGAGATAGGCTTCCGCCAGCGGCAGGCGCGCGAAGGAATAGTGGATCAGCAGCGTATCGAGCGCGAGTAGGAGCGCCCGCCAGAAGGCGAGCGCCGGCTGGCGCGGCACGAGGCGGCGCGTGCGGCCGGTGGCGAACGCATGGAGAAGGAGCAGCAAGAGGGCCGCGGCGGTGACGAGGAACGTCACCTGCGGCGCGGGGATCGCCACGGCCATGATCTTCACGATGGCATCGGTCGCCGAGAATATGGCGAAGGCCGCGAGCACGAGCAGCGCGCCGCGGCCGTTCGACGGCACCAGAGGCGCGCCGTCGCCTTCACCCGCGGGAATGTCAACGGACATTGAAGCGGCCGAAGCGTTCCTCGATGCGGGACTGGGCGTATTCCAGGCAGATCGACAGGACCCAGTAGATCATCGAGGCGGTGATCAGCATCTCGATATGGCGGAACTCGGTCTGGCCCTGGGTGCGGGCGAGATACATGATTTCCCAGACGCCGACGACGGAGACGAGCGAGGAATCCTTCAGCATCGCGATGAACTGGTTGCCGGTCGGCGGAATGATCACCCGCATGGCCTGCGGCAGGATGACGAGCGCCATGGTCTGGCTCGGGCTGAGGCCGAGCGCCGTCGCGCCCTCGGTCTGGCCGCGATTGATGCTCTGGATACCGGCGCGGAAGATTTCCGTCATATAGGCGCCGTAGCAGAGCGACAGCGCGAGAATGCCGGCCGGCACCGCGCTGATCACATAGCCCACCTGCGGCAGGCCGAGATAGATGATGTAGATCTGCATCAGGAGCGGCAGGCCGCGGAAGAGCGAGGTGTAGAAGGTCGCAAGACCGTAGATGACGCCGTTGCTCGACAGCTTGGCGATGGCGCCCGCCAGCGCGATCACCGTGGCGATGACGATGGAGATCGCGGAAATGTAGAGCGTCGTCGTCACGCCCTGGGTGATGAGGAAGCCGATCTTCTTGGCGATGAAGGCGAAGGAGAGATCGAAGGAATAGAAGAACAGCATCAGGAGCGCGAAGAGCTCGATCCAGACGCCGATCACCTGCTGGCGCCGGGAGAGCTGGCGCAGCGCCTTCCAGTTGGCCGCGACGATGAGCGCGATCAGCAGGGCGGAGACGAGCCGGCCGGCGGTCGGGTTTTCCCCGAGCCAGTTTGCCGAGGACGGCAGGACATGGCCGATCCAGGCGGAGCTGATGCCGAGGGAATAGAGCACCGCCACGACGATGGCGAGGATCAGCAGCCCGCCCGCCCTGCGCGAGGCTTCTGGATAGGTAAGTATCAGTCGGCCGATCATGGTCCGCCCTCTCCTGCTTCGTTTTCAGTTCCGCATGTCTGCGCAATCTGCCTCAGGCGGCGCGCTCGCGCCACCAGTCCTGCGCCTGGAGCTTCCAGTAGGTGAGCTGCGCCACCGCCAGGCCCGCGATCCCGCCGGCCCAGACGAGGCCGAAAGGCTCGTAGAGCCGGTAGCGTTCGCTTTCGCCGAGGATGCCCTCGGCGATAACCTTGCCGCCGATCGCCGTCGTGTTGAGGCCGTGCCCGCCGAAGGCGGTGCAGTACCAGACGCCAGGGGCCATGCGTCCGATCTGGGGCATGAGGTGGCGCGCATAGGACATGAGGCCCGACCAGGCGAGCTCCGTCTTCAGCCCGGCGAGCTGCGGATAGGTGCCGACCATCTCGGCGCGCAGCTCGCGCACGAGGCCGGCCGTCGAGGCCGCATGGGTGGTGATGCGGCCGCCCCACAGCAGCCGGCGGCCGTCGTCGACAACGCGGTAATAGTCGCCCGCACGGCGGTTGTCGCCGATGGCATTGGAAGTCGCGATGGCCGAGGCGATCAGCTCCGGGGCCTCCTCGCTGACCATGACATAGGTGGCGATCGGCAGGAAGGAACGCTTCAGCCGCCCGTTCAGCGCGCCCGTATAGCCGCCCGTCGTGAAGAGCACGTCGCGCGCCCTGACCTCGCCGCCGGCCGTCTTCAGCCGCTTTTCCGCGCCGCCGAGATCGGAAGACGTCACCGGCGACTGCTCGCAGATGCGGCCGCCGAGGTGCTCGATCTCGCGGGCGATGCCGCGCAGATAGTTGAGCGGGTGCATGTGGAAGGCGTTGGGATTGCGCAGCGCCTGGAAATAGCGCTCCGACTTCAGCACCGCGCGAACTTCGTCGCGGTCCATGTATTCCAGACGGTAGTCGTATTCCTTCAGGGACTGCTGCGCATAGGCCTTGAGGCTGGCGCCGTCGTCATAGCGCAGCACGCTCATGATGCCCGGCTGCGGCGTGGCATCGTCGATGCCGAGCGTGCTTATATTGTCGCGGATGAACTCGACGCCTTCCATGGAAAGCAGGTGGAGCTGGCGTGCCTTGTCCTTGCCGGCGACGCGGGCGATCTCCTCGCCGCCCGTGGCATAGCCGGGGCTGACGAAGCCGCCATTGCGGCCGGAGGCGCCGAAGCCGACGCTTTCGGCCTCCAGCACGACGACGCGCTTGCCGGCGCGGGCAAGCTGCAGCGCGGCGGAAAGGCCGGCAAGGCCGCCGCCGACGACCGCGACGTCGCACTCGACCGTGCCCGAAAGGGCCGTTCGCGCCGTCTGGTCCGCCATGGTTCTTTTGTAATAGGTGTCCGGATAGGCCATGATCACGCTCCCCCTCAGGCATGAAGGGCGCGGGCGAATGCCGCCCGCGCCGTCGGTTCAGTTCGCTCAGTCGGCGCTGTAGTCCTTGCCGTACCACTTGGTGGTGAGCGCCGAGAGCGTGCCGTCCTTCTTCATCTCCTCGATGATACCGCCGACCTTGGCGGTCCATTCCGGATCGACCTTCTCGGCGATCACGACGAGCGGCTCGCGGAAGGCATATTCGCCTTCGAGGACCTTGACCGGGTAGCCGTTCTTCATGGCGTTCATGGCGGTCTGTTCCGGCGCGATCACCGCATCGAGGCGCACGCCGTTGCCGAGGCGCAGGTCGTCGAAGGGCAGCATGGAATCGGCGAAGGTGCGAACCTCGCCCGGCTCGAGCTTGTACTCGATGGGCGGCAGGCCCGGCGCGTCGATCTCGAGGCGGCGGTTGATGAAGTCCTCGGAGGTCGTCGCCGTCTCGACGCCGATGACCTTGCCGTTGAGGTCCGTGACGGTCTTGGCGTCGCTGTCCTTGTGGACGACGTAGACATAGGGGCTGTAGTAGTAGATGCCGACGAAGTCGATCACCTGGGCGCGGGCCTTGGTGGGCGTCACAGAGCCGACGCCGAGATCGTAGCGGCCCTGCCAGCGGCCGCCGGTCAGCGTCTGCCAGTCGGGCGTCTCGAAGCTCACCTCGACGCCGAGGCGCTTGGCGATCTCGCGGGAGACGTCGATGTCGAAGCCGACCATCTCGTTGTTGTCGTCGAGGTAGCTCTGGGGCGGCCAGCCGCTGTTGGTGGCGACGACCATCGCCTTCTTTTCCATCACCCGGTCCAGGGTCTGGCCGGCATGGGCCGAAACGGCGGCTGCGACGAATGCGGCGCCTACGGCCAGTCGCATGAAGAGCTTTTTCATGTGGTCCTCCTTGTGATCCGTCAGCCGGGATCCCCATTTATGTAAGATGTCTGACAACTGAGTGTGACAAGACCTCCTCCCCCGAGTCAAGCGGGGTGAGCGCGACAGCCATGAAATAATCGGATGAAGGCATGTCGGCGAGGGATGATGCCTTGCGGGCGGACAACGGAAATGCCGGCCCTCAAGCTCCGCAGGAATTTGCACGGACGGCTTGCCGAAACGCCCGCCATGTGGTCTTCGAAACGGGCGGAAAAGCATTTCCGAACTTCATCACGGCAGGCAGGCAAGGCTGACTTTGCAGGAAGAGACGACCACCGACGACGCGCCGAGCCCGCGCATGCTCTCCTGGGCGCGCAATTCGACGATCTACCGCATCGAGCGGCGCATGCACACGGAAAGGCAGCTCTTCGACGCGATCGCCCGCAAGGCGCGCGAGAAGTTCGAGGGCATCAGCGACGGGCAGGTCCGGGCGCTTGCGGATTTCGCGGTGAAATTCGCCTATGACAACAAGGCGCTGGACGACCGGGCCTATGCCGAGGCGGCCAGCCGCTCGGGCATGCGGAGCGGCAGGTCGCGGCGGGCCGTCGCCCGCAAGCTTTCCCAGAAGGGCATCGCCGGCGACACCGCCGCGGCCGCGGCGGCCGAAATCGACGATCTTCTTGCCGCGCTGATCCTTGCCCGCAAACGCGCCTTCGGCCCCTTCCGCAAGGTGGCGCTCGACGAGAAGCGGAAAGCCAAGGAATTCTCGGCCTTCACGCGCGGCGGCTTCGGCTTCGACGTCACACGGCAGGTGCTTTCCATGTCGCGGGACGAGGCCGAGGAAAGGCTCGGCGCGGGCGGCGGCATCATGGCCTGAGCGGCCGCGGGTCATCCCGCATCAGATGACCGCATAGGCGAAGAGGACGCCGATGATGACGATGGCGACCAGCCCGATCAAGAAACATTGATCGGCAAAATTCTCGAGGCGGCGGCTGAGCGCCTCGTTGTCCTCGTATCGCAGCGAGAGATAGGACGTCACAGCGCTTGCGAGAAAGACCAGCGCCGAAAGGGCGGCGTATTCGTCCACATGGCTCATGCCGCCACCATTCTCGGTCAATTTCACGAGGCCGATCAAGGTCATGCATATGCCGATCATCGTTCCCGAGGTCGGCAGGATATGATGGGAAAGGGAAACGCCGGAGCGCTTGTTGTTTGCAGACATCGCCATCTCCGCGGCAGAGCGACCACCCGGTCGCCCGGCCTTTAAGACCGCGCCCTGACATTTTGAAGGCAGCGACGCCTATGGGGCGATCTCGACGACGTCCTGCAGCCGCACCAATTCGAAATCGCTGATCAGGACATCCACACGCAGCCGCCATTGCCCCGGCAGCGGCAGGACGGTGGCCTCGGCGCGCCACAGGCCATCGGGCGAGAGGGACGCCTTGCGCCGCAGCGGCTCGACGCCGGCATTCGGGTTGGAGAAGACGAAGGCCACTTCCTTCGCCTCCATGGGGGAGAAGTCCAGCGCAAGGATCACGGCCGAGACATCGACGGGGCCGGCCCGCGCCGGATTGATCGTCACTTCCGCCATCGCCTTGGCCGAATGGATGTGGATGGAGACCGGCGGCGCGGCGGCAACGGCAAGCGCGCGCGGCGGCGGCGTGAACCGCCACGTCGCCGCGACCGCGAGGATCGCGAGCACCACCAGCGTTTCCAGCACGACCATGCGGGAAAGCCGGCGCGTCGCGCGCGCTTCCCCTGCATGGGCAGGCCCGGTGAGGGCCCAACGATTGATCGCCACGATGGCGAACAGCACCAGCACCAGCACCAGCTTGACGAGCAGCACCTTGCCATAGGCGGTGGAGAGAAGCGCCGCCGGATGCTCGACCTGAACGACGGCGAGCAGGACGCCCGCGACGACCAACACCGCCACAACACAGGGAACGAGCCGGGCAAACCGGTCCAGCGCCCTGCGCCCCGCATCGGCCCCTTCCCGCAAGGCGCAGACGAGCGGAACGAGAGAACCGGCCCAGAGGGCGATCGTCAGCGCGTGCAGGAACACGGCGGGGCGCATCATCCATTGCGGGCTTGCCGCGCTTGCATGGCCGCTCAGCGCCAGGGCGGCGCTGCCGGCGACGAGCGCGACCGCCGACACCACGCGTCCGGCCGCATTCCACCGCAAGGCCGCCAGCGCGACGAGAAAGGCGGCGCTCAGGACGGCGACCGTCCAGCCGAAGCTCGTCCCCAGCCCGGCCCGCCAGACGGAAGGGTCGATGATATTCGAAAGCGGCCGGCCGAGGGCGTCGAGCCCCTGCAGGCCGGCGGAGACGAGCGTCGCGGCAAGACCGATCGCCATCGCCGCGCCGGCGATCCGCCGTCCGCCCTGCCCCGCCGGGATCAGCCAGCGGATGACAAAGGCGCTGCCGATGCCGAGGAAGAGGCCGATATAAAGCCCCGTCCGTGCCAGCCAGAGCGCCGCGCGGACCAGCCGGTCGACGCCATCCCCCGCCGAGGGCGGGGATGCGCTCGGCGTGCCGATCGAGAAGATGGTCGATCCCGAGACGGGATGGCCGTCCTCCGAGACGACGCGCCAGGTGAGGACATAGGTGCCGTTTTCAAGGCCCGCAGGCGGGGTGATCTCCACGGTACGGTCGCGCAGCACGAAATCGCGGAGCGGCGAGGCAACGCCGCTGGGCAGGACCAGCCGCAGCACGAGCGGGGAGACCGGCTCGCTGAACGACAGCGAAAGCGTCTTCGGCGCGGCATCGAGCACGGCATTGTCAGCCGGCGAGGCGCCCGTCAGGGCAGCATGCGCCATGGCCGCCGCCGTCAGGCAGCACCAGAACCAGCCGGCCAGCAGCGCCAGCACGGCGGATCGGCAAAGACTGCGGTTTCGCACGGTCAACCTCCGAATTTCCGGTACGGGCCGGCGCCCGGCGGCACCGGCCCGCATCGCTTAGTGACCGCCCGCCGCTTCCAGCAGCTTGACCTCGGGCGCCGGCAGTTCCAGGTCGTCGGCCGACTGGCCTTCCGCCGGGATTTCGATCCAGCGCTCGGCAAGGCCGTCGCCGCATTCCTGCACGACGGGGAAATAGAGCGTTTCGCCCGCCTTCAAATCCTTCGTGAGATAGACGCGCAGCACGAACTCGTCATATTCGTCGTCGCCGAGGCTGCCGCCGCTCCATACGATCTCCTTCACGCCCTCGCTCGTCGGGGTACCGTAGTAATCGTAGGACTTGGCATAGGCGCCCTTGATCTTCTCCAGGGTCCATCCTGCCTTGGGCTGCGGCTTCACGGCAATGACCCCTTCGGGAATCTTGACGCGGACGACATGGGTCGGCTTGCCTTCGCAGCCATGCGGCACCTGGAAAATCGCCCGGTAGGTCGAGCCCACCGGCGCTTCCCGCAATTGCAGCGAGACATGCGCCAGGGCGGTAGTTGCGCCGAGGACGAGAAGAGCCGTCGCGGCAAGGGTCTGTTTCAACATTTCGGTCTCCGATGCTGCCGGTCACTCTGCCGGCAAGGAATGGGAATAGGGATGTTTTCCTGAAAGAGCGCCCCGTCTCCGGGCCCGAAGGGCGATGGCCCTCCGCGTGCCGCGCCGATTGCCGGCGCTTTCGCGTCGGGCGGCATCGATCATGCGACTGGAGAAGACGGTGGTGGCTCGGCGATCAGGCAGCGAGCGGCGGCGCGCGCGGATTGCCCGGCAGGCGGTCCAGCATGGACCGCAGATGCAGCACCTTCCTTGCGACGATGCGCTGCGAAGGCTGAACGAGCGGATTGAAAAAGATCGCCGCAGCTCTGTCCGTCGGCACGAAGCCGAGCGCCATCGTGCAGGCGATCGTGCAGCAATCTGGAAGCGGCGAACGGTCCCTGTCCTGCCCCGGCTCGGGCGCATGGCCTTCGGCACCGGTGATGCAGAGCGGGTTTCCGAAGCCGTCCAGCGCCGGCGTGGCGCTGTGGGCGGCAAGGGCTGCGGAGCCGAGAATAGCCTGCAACGCGAGAAGGATGGCGACAGCGACTGCCACCATGCCGGATCTGCCTCGTTGCCCGCGTTTTCTCATCTTGCCCTCACTCCCGCAGTCATATCAGCCCCGCCGCGGCGTGAACAGGCACGGGAACGGTCCTCGTTGTCGCACCGGGCAAGGCGCGGGAGCAATGCGGCGCGAGGGCCCGGAGATTGGGCAGGTTCGCGTCGCAAGAGGCGCAAGGTAACGGCTTCAGCTTACATGCCGGCAGCCTCACGCCGGTAGAGCATCGCAAGCCCCTTCGCTTCCCGCTGATCGAGGAGCTGCTTAATGCCGAAGACCACGGCAATCATGCTATAGCCATGGATCAGCAGGGCGATCATCGAGGATTGGTCAGGTCGTTGGCAAGCAGACAGAACTTGCCACCCCACAGCCCCCTTTGCCAGATAAAACGCTTGTCCATTCGCTCCTCTTCAATAGACGCAGCCATCCGGCGGCCATGCGGACATGACCGTGCAAACAAATCTGCGCGGTGAAAACCGGCCCAGCTCTCCTCCGGAGCGGGGCCAATCCCGATTCACACCTCAGGCCGTGAGGTCGATTTCCTTGCCGATGCCTTTTTCGCGGGCTCTTGCAACGATCAGGTCGCCGATCGCCAGGTCCTGCACGGCAAGGCCGACGGAATTGAACAGGGTGATCTCCTCAGCCGAAGTGCGGCCCGGCGCGGCACCGGTGATGACGTCGCCGATCTCGGTCGAGGCCTGTTCCGCGGTGATCGCACCGTCGACGATGGCAAGGAGCAGGTCGCCGGAATCGTGCATGGCCATCGGGATGCTGTCGAGGAAGACGCGGCCCCTCGCCATGCCGGCGGAATCGATCTCGCGATGATCCGGGCGCGGCGGCGCGCCGACGGCATTGATGTGCTGGCCCGGCTTGAACCACGCGCCCTTCACATGCGGCTCGCGGGAAGGGGTCAGCGTGCAGACGATATCGGCCTCGGCGAAGACGTCTTCCGGCGAAGCGGCGCCTTCCAGCACGAGCCCGGGACAATCGCGGCCGACGCGTTCGATAAAGCGGGCGACGGTGGCGGCCGAGCGCGACCACACGACGACGCGCTCGATCCCGCGCACTTCCCGGATGGCGCGGACATGCTCGACGGCAAGGTCGCCCGCGCCGATCAACCCCAGCACGCGGCTGTCCGGGCGCGACAGGTGTCGCGTGGCGACGGCGCTCGCGGCCGCCGTCCGGATGCGGGTCGGGATCTGGCCATGGAAGATCGCCACCGGAGCGCCGGTCGCCTGCGAGACGAGCAGCGCGATCGAGCGCTGCATTGGAAGATCGCGGCCCGGATTGTCGGGAATATCGGCGAGCAGCTTGACCACGGCGAGCCCCTGCCGGTCGGCAAGCGCAGGCATCGCCAGGAAGGCCCCGGCGCTGGAGGGAAGCTTCATCGCGATGGCCGCCGGCTGCGCGGCCTTGCCGCTGGACATGTCGGCATGCGCGGCCTCCACCGCCTCGATAACCTCCGCCATGGTCACCAGCCCTTCGATTTCGGAGCGGGAAAGCACGAGGGTCGTGCGCGGGGACAGGTGACGATCGGTTCTGTTATCGGCTTCCATCGGCGTTCTCGCTGGCTGGGGTGATTGTCGGGAACTCGCGTCGTGCATAAAGGACTCCTCCGTCCCTCGTGACGTCACGCTATTGCCATATTGTATGCAATGTCAACCAAAATTAGATTACAAACCTTGCCGGTATCTATATGCTAAATTCTTTGACTGGATGCAGTTAAAGGCAATGAAAACCCGGAAACCGCAGGGAATGTCGCTTAAGAAGCTGCGTACAATCTGGAAAAGCTGCGCTACCTTAGTCAGGCTGGTATGCCTGAAGCACGAGTATGCAAAATATGGATACGCATAAATATTGCGGTAGTGCACGGAGAATGCGATGCGACCGACGGGAAGCGGCGCAAAAAGCCCCTCGACATTGGAGGCATCGAAAAACCGGCACGAGACCTGCCGGATGGCACGGATGGCTGGCAGGAGCGGCCGCTTTGCGGCAGGTCAGATTATGCCGCCATTGGCGCGAAGCGTCTGGCCGTTGATCCAGCCGCCGTCCGGGCCGGCAAGGAAGCGGCGGCGATGTCCTCCGATGTGCCGAGGCGCTCCAGCGGGTTCATCCTCGCCATGCGCTCAACCGGCTCGTGCGATTTGCCGTCGAGGAGAGATCGGTGGCCGTCAGGCCAGATGCGGCGGCGTCGACGGTGATGCTGCGGCCACGCATCTCCTTGGCCGTGATCCCGGTCAGGGTTTCCACTGCCGCCTTTGTCGCAGCATAGACACCATAGGTTTCAAGCTTCAGGCCGGGGACGCTCGTCGAGAAATTGATGACATGCCCGCCACCGCGCAGGCGCCTTGCCGCCCCGCGCAGCGTGTTGAAGGTGCCCTTGAGATTGACCTCGATCTGTCGGGTAAAATGGGTATCGTCCGCGTCAGCCAGCGGCGAGAGCATCGTGGTGCCTGCACTGTTCACCAGCACGTCGACCCCACCATAGGCAGCTTCGGCGCTGTCGCACGATATGGCCGTGCGCCTAGACGACGCCCCACGCGCGAAACCGCCCCCTGCCCGTCATCTCGCGCAGACCGAGTTCGCGGATGATCCGCAAGGCCGCCTGCGGTGTGACGTCGAGTGCCCCGGCCACCATGCCGGCCGAAACCATGGGTCGCGCCAGGACGAGCTCGATGAGGCCGGGCAGGTTCGAAGACGTCCGCCGCCCGACGAGCTTGCGCTCCATCATCGTGCGCGCCAGCGTCAGCCGGTCATGCTCCTTCAGCCCCAGCTCCGCGGCCGCGCCAAGGGCATGCAGCATGGCCGAGAGCCTGACGTCGCGATCGACGTGCCGGCGCCGGTCGACAGGAATGCTCTTCAGGCCGAGATTGAAGGCGACGAGATGCGCGCCGGTGGTAAGCGCGGCCTGGCGCAATATCCCGCCGGCAAGCTGCCGCCCGAGCCAAGCCCCATGCTGCAGGACGCCCAGAACATTCCACGCATCGAGGGCGAGCACCGCCTGCAGCACCGGCGGCAGGCTGCCGATCTCGGCCAGCACGGTGCGCCACTCCTCCAGACGCGCATCCTCGTCCCAATCGGCCTCGTAGACGAGCGCCTCCCGCTCGCGCACGCGACCGGAGGCCTTCGTCTCCGCGATCACCGCCTCCGACCGCGCCAGCAAGGCATCGATTGCAGCAAGCTCGCTGGCTAATGGATCCAAGACATCCTCGCCGACATCGTCGATCCCCCGCTCCATCGCCGTGGCATCCCTACCGTCATGATCTGACAGGCCCTTCTCATCAGCCGCCCCCGCCCGGCAGAGGCCGCTCAGGCCTTGCGTCGACAAGGCCCAGTCGGCCGGCTGCGCCGCAATGCGGCGCCGGGTTCTGAGGACATCGGATGCGATGGTCAGTTCGTGGGTCGGAGCGCGAATGTCATGCGCCGCATCATGCAGGACGAGGTCCTCGACATGGACGAGCTCGCCATCGACCCACAGTGAAGCGCAGGCATCGGCGAAATGCATGCGCCCGATCCATCCCTGACCGACCGGGGAGCGGGCAACTCTCTCATCAAGCCGCGCCAAGGCCACTCCCGCATCGGAAAGCGGCTGAAGCAGGCGTTGGATGGGCAATTTCGCAAGATCGTAACGCATTGAATTCATGGTAAACGATTTGCCAAACGAACGCTATGCGGCCAATAACGTTCACCACATGATGGTTTCGCTGAAAAGGAATCAGGAATAGTAAGAGGAAATTCTCGGATAACGGCGGGACGTGGCCTCTTCGGCCCCTTAGAGTCCGCGTAAACTCGCACGCTCCGACTCACCTCACCCTCTCAATGAGATCATAGAGACGTTTACGAACGATTGATAGCCTTCCCTCCACTTAAGGCGTTGTGAGATCGCCAATATGCCCGACCATCAGGTATCCCATGGAGCGCTATCGGCTCGCCACCCGAGGCAAAGCAATGAATAGCCGAGGTGCCTTCCATAGCAATGGCGAGGATGATCAGCGGCAGAGCGCTAACGCCAACGGCCGCTGCGGTCCCCTGCTCGTCATCCCAGGAGGAACAGACCTAGCCGCCTGCGACAAACGGCCATTCAGCATTCTCAGCTTCTCACCCGCGAGCCCAGCGGGTCGTACATCGGCACCAGGTGTATGGTCGCGGGCGTGCGCTCCATCGCGACGACCAGCTCGTAAACGCCATCTTTCAGGAAGGTATCGTCCACGCCCTCCGAGCGGCAGACATAGCCGTAACCGATGCCTTTGCCGATCGTGCCGCCGTATCCCCCGCTCGTCAGATACCCTACCGGTTCACCGTTTCGCAGGATCGTCTCGCGGCCGAGAAGGACAATATCCGGATCGTCGACCGTAAAGCCAACGAAGGCCTTCCCGCGCGGCCAGCCCTTTGCGGCCTCCAGCGCGGAGCGACCGAGAAAATCCCCCTTCCCGTGCAGCTTCACTGCCCAGCCGAGACCGGCTTCAAAGGGCGTATCGTTCGGCGTGATATCCGCCCCCCAGGCCCGATAGCCCTTTTCGAGACGCAGCGATTCAAGCGCGCGATAGCCGATGGGCCGGATATCCGAGGCCGTCCCCGCCGCCATTAGCACATCGAAGACATCGGCCAGAGCGTCCATCGGCATGTGCAATTCCCATCCGAGTTCCCCGACATAAGTGATGCGCAGTGCACGAACCGAACGGCCGGCTACGAAAATTTCCCGCACATGGCCAAAGGGAAAACCGACATTGGACATGTCCGCATCCGTAATCGCCGCAAGTATGGCTCGCGCCTTCGGCCCCATCAGCGAGAGCACGCCATACTCCTCCGTCACATCGCGGAGCGTGACATCGGAGCCCGCTGGAATATGGTCCGCTATCCATCCAAGGTCATGCGTGCGAAAGCCAGTGCCCGTCACGATATAGAACGTATCGTCGGACAGCCGCGCAATTGTCAGGTCGGCGGCAATACCGCCGCGGCTGTTGAGAAGCTGCGTATAGGTGATGCGGCCAGCCGGCCTGGAAATGTCATTGGCGCAGATCCAGTCGAGGGCCTTCACTGCATCCGGCCCCCTCATCTCATATTTGGCAAAGGACGACTGATCGAAGATGCCCACCGCCTCGCGCACGTGCCGATGCTCCGAGTTTACGGCGGTAAACCAGTTCTGCCGACCCATGGAATAGATGTCCCGCGCCGCCACTCCCTCCGGCGCAAACCAGTTCGGTCGCTCCCAGCCGAGCTTCGAGCCAAAGACTGCCCCCTGCCCTTTCAAGCGATCATAGAGCGGTGAGACGATGCGCGGACGGCCGCTCTCGTATTCCTCATGCGGATAGGCGATCGCATAGTGCTTCCCATAGGCTTCCAGCGTGCGATCGAGCACCCATTGACGGTCCCTGTGCAGGTCGCTGAACCGGCGAATATCGACGGACCAAAGGTCGAGCGGCGCCTCCCCGTCGACGATCCACTGGGCCAGCACCCACCCTGCCCCGCCACCGGAGGCGATGCCGAAGGCGTTAAAACCCGCCCCGACGAACATGTTCCGGCATTCCGGCGCAGCGCCCAGAATGAAGTTGCCGTCGGGCGTGAAGCTCTCCGCGCCGTTGATCATCTGCTTGACGCCGACTTTCTCCAGTGCCGGCACCCGGGCGATCGCCTCGACCATATGCTGTTCGAAATGATCGTAGTCGTCATCCAACAGCCGAAAGGCCCAATCGGCCGGCATGTCGCCGGTCGTCCAGGCCTGTGGGTTCGGCTCATAGCCGCCCATGACCAGGCCGCCGACTTCTTCCTTGAAATAGGTGCGCCGGTCCGGATCGCGCACCGTGGGCGCATCCGCGGCGAGCCCCGGAAGCCGCTCGGTGATGATATACTGGTGCTTCACGGATTGGAGGGGCACGTTGACCCCCGCCATCGCCCCGACCTGCCTTGCCCATTGGCCCGCGCAGTTGACCACCGTCTCGCAGGCAATATCCCCCATCGTCGTGCGCACGTTGTGGATTCGCCCATCCTGCAGATCGAAACCGGTGACGCGCACATGCTCAAAGATCCTGGCACCATGCATGCGGGCGCCCTTGGCAAGCGACTGCGTGATATCGGATGGGCTCGCCTGCCCATCCGTCGGCAGGAAGCTTGCGCCCACGAGGTCGCCGACCTCCATCAGAGGCCAGAGGGCCTTCACATCTTCGGGCGACAGCAGGTGCATATCCATGCCGAAGCTTCCCGCTGTGGTGGCAAGGCGGCGGAACTCCGTCCAGCGGTCCCGGTTCGTCGCGAGCCGAAGGCAGCCCGTCATCTTCCAGCCTGTCGCAACGCCCGTCTGGTGCTCGAGATCCTTGTAGAGATCGACCGAATATTTCAGCACACGAGTGATCGAGGCCGACGAGCGCAACTGGCCGACAAGACCAGCGGCATGCCAGGTGGAGCCGGAGGTCAACGCCTCCTGTTCCAGAAGAATGACATCCGCTTTATGGTCGCGCGCGAGATGAAAGGCCGTCGAGCAGCCGATGATGCCGCCACCAATGATGACGATAGCGGCATGGGAAGGCAGGGTCATTTGAGGCGTTTCCCGTAGGTCGTTCGGTAGTGATCGAGCGCCTCTTCGAGGCGGACAAGATTGCTTGCCGCATGGCCGGCATAATCCGCACCAGGCGCCGCAAGATGCAGTTCGGACACCATCGCCCACATGGATTCGCGCAGGAGCGAGGCACATTGCATGGCCGCGTGCGCACGGCGCATTTCGAAGGAAGGCGGGGAGCCAAAGTAGACAGTTAGAAAATCCTCGGCGATGTCTGCGGGCAACTCGGCATTGGATGTGACGCCGGCAAGATCGAACATGGCCGTCGAGAAGCCGGCATATTCGAAATCGATCAGCCAAAGCCGCTCCCCATCATCGAGGATATTGGCGGGAAGGAGGTCGTTGTGGCCGAAGACGATAGGCAGCGGAAGCTGTGCCGCCTCCAGTTCCTCGGCCAGTTCGAGATAGGCCGGCACCTGCCGCAGCATGCGGCTGCCGCCGATCCTCAGCGTTCGGGCATAGTCCCGCACCACATGAAAGGGCCAGAACAGGAAAGCCGCGCCCTCGACCTCCCCTGGCATGGCTATATGAAAGCGACGCAGGAGGTCGGCGATCCGGCGATAGTCGCTGGCCACATCACTGGCGCGGAGCGGACGAGCGTCCAGATAGGCTGAAACCATAACGCCTTGTTCGGAATAGAGAATCTCCGGCCCGAATCCTGCGGCATGTGCTGCCCGCGCCGTCATGAGCTCCCGGTCGCGATAGACATGATGGAACGGATAGTCCCGCCCGAACCGGACGACGTGACGACGTGCCTGATCAGCCACCAGATAGCTCTCATTGCTGATACCGCCGGGAAGGGGCGAAATTTCTATGGATCCGCGCCAGCAGGGCAGGGCGCGAATTCGCTCCTCAACGACGCGGTCGAGCCCGTCGCCTTCCATCGATGCTCCTCCCGCGGATCGGCTGGTTGCGAGGCCCCTCTCACCGCGACCGAAGTCCCTTGCCGGCTCTTTCGCCTTATTAGCGCAATGTCATGCTCTCCCTGCGCCGCTGTCAATCGGGGGCGTGTGGTTTTTTATGTTTTTATGACTGATTATGCGGCTTTTCTTGCCAGCAGGTCCGTAAAAGCTTATGAAAATAGACGTACTCTTCTGCGGAATCCCACGAATATGAACTACTCCAAGCGTCACAGTGACATTCTTCGCCTTCTCCAGCAGGATGGAACGGTGTCCATTTCCGACTTAGCAAGAAGGCTCGATGTCTCGCTGGAAACCGTTCGCCGCGATATCAAGCCGCTGACGAGCAGCGGAACGGTCGTGAAGATGCACGGCGCCGTGGCATTGCCCTCCATCCTCGGCGAGGCGCCGTTCGAAAAGCGCATGCGGGAGAACAGCGACGCGAAAAAGGCGATCGCCGTCGCCATGGCCGCGACGATCCGCGACGGCGACTCGATCATGCTCGATACGGGCACGACGACCAGTTACCTCGCCCGCGAACTGCTCGGCCACCGCCGCCTGACCGTCGTGACCAATTCCTCGGATATCGCGCGCACGCTTTCCACCATCAACGACAACCGCGTCTATATGGCGGGCGGCGAGCTGCGGAGCGACAACGGCGCGGCCTTCGGCGTCTCGGCAATCGAGTTCATCAGCCACTTCACCGTGGGCCATGCGGTCATAACGACGGGCGCGATCGATGCGGAAATCGGCGTGATGGATTACGATCTGGAAGAGGCCGAGTTCGCAAGGGCCGTCGTCTCCCGCGGCAAGCGGGCCGTGGTCATTACCGATCATACCAAGTTCGGCCGGCAGGGCCTCGTCCGGGTCTGCGAATTCGGCGCGCTTACCGAGCTCTTCACCGATCGGATACCGCCACGCGATATCGGCTCGGCGCTCAAAACAGCCGGCGTCAGCGTGGTTCTCGCGAGCTGAGTTTACCGCCGTAAACGACAGCGCCGGCGTTCTTCGCCGAGCCTATTCCGGAAGGCGCGCATCACCCAGATCGATATTCAGGAAGGATGCCATGGCATCGGCGACGATCGCATGGTCGATACGCTCCGGCACGCCCGAGACGGTCACCGCTCCGACGCAGCCCAGCTCGGCAACGAAAAGCGGAACGCTGCCGCCGTGGGTGGCGAAATCGGCATAGGAAAGATTGCGCGCCTCGACCTGGTCCCGGCCGGAAAGCGCAAGGCGCCTGCCGACGAGGTAGGAAGCGCTCCAAAGGCGCAGTACCGTGTTGCGCTTGCGGCGGATCCATTCGGCATTGTCGGTCGTGGTGCCGGGCAGGGCCACATGAAAGAGCGTCCGGTCCCTGAGCGAGATATCGATCGCCACGCCCGCGCCGCGAGCAAGCGCCACCTCGCGCACCCGGTTGCCGAGCGCCCATGCGTCCGCCGGGCCGAAGCTGGTAAAACGCAGCAAGCGTTCCTGTTCCTCCAGCCGCCGGATATCCTCTGCAATCGCCTCGGTCATGACCATCTCCTTCGAATACGCTGACGATTCCTATCGGGAGTTTCCGGCAAGAGGAAGAGGCATTGACGGAGATCAAGCTTGTCTTGCGCGGATACGATAGAGTAGGGCTAAAGCATAGCCATGGAGCCTCCATGCCCGACGGTCTTTTCGTTCCCGCCATCCTCGCGCTGCTCTTCACGCCGGGGCCAACCAATACCCTGCTGACTGTCGGCGCCGCTGCGCGGGGCTGGCGCGCGAGCCTTCCTCTTCTTCTCGGCGAGCTCTGCGGTTATCTTGCTGTCGTCATCCCTTTGACGACAGTTGCCGCGCCTCTTTTCAATGAGCATCCACCGCTCGCCACGGGCCTTCGCGTTCTCGCTGCATGCTGGGTGCTGTTTCTGGCGATCCGGCTGTGGCGCGTTTCAGCGGCAAAAGCGCTCGAAGGGCCAACGTCTGCAGTCACGGTTCGCCAGGTTTTCCTGACGACGATGCTCAATCCGAAAGCACCGATCATCGCACTCGCGATCATGCCGACCGGGAACCTCATGGAGATCGCGCCGGCACTCGGTCTCTTCAGCCTTCTCGTCCTTTGCGCGGGAGCAAGCTTCCTGGCATTGGGGAGTATCGCCGGGCGGGCACCGATCATTTCGCCACGCCTCGTCTATCGCGTGGCGGCCATCTTCCTGGTCGTCTTTTCGGTCGGGCTTGCCGGCAGCGCGTCAGGCATGCTCTGATTAGACATCCTCGGCGTGATGCATGCGAAAGAGTTCCTGCTGCACCTCGTCCTGAAAGGCCAGGACGGCGGTGCGCGCCTGGTTTTCGCTCGAACCGAGCTTGCGCAGTTCCTCCGCCAGTTCCCGGCACACCCTTATCCAGTAGAGGCGCGCATCTTCTCCCTGAAGCCCGTCCAGCTCGCCGGCACAATGGCGGATCTGGGCTGTCCGACGTTCGGCCGGAAAGGGAACGACGGTATCGGTGGCGATGGAACGGTGGCGCGGCTGGACCGAGGCGAGTGGCGGCATTGATTCGGGCTTCCTTTTCGTCCACCCATGATTAGGAACCCTATGGTTAACATGCCGTTTCCAAAGTGGATTTGCCGCCTTACTCTGCATCAGCCCGCCTGTTTCGCCGGTGCTCCCCCCGTTCGCAGAAGGGCCATCAGCATCGGTCCAAGGGAGAATTCCCGCCGTTCCGCCTTACGGGT
The DNA here is from genome assembly GCF_055330205.1 of Shinella sp. R2-11. NCBI lineage: Bacteria > Pseudomonadati > Pseudomonadota > Alphaproteobacteria > Hyphomicrobiales > Rhizobiaceae > Shinella > Shinella sp. R2-11. Next base: position 345,283 of record NZ_JBVAPC010000001.1, read on the forward strand.
GAGATCGCGGAGATAGCCGCCGGCCGAGTTGATATGACCCGAGCGCTCGAGGATGCAGGCAATCACGGTCGCCGCATTTTCCGGCCCGAGCGCCTGGCAGGCCTCCTCATAGGCAGAAGGACTGACCGCCAGCATCGAGCGCACCACGACGGCAGCCGTCATCAGATCGCGCCAGCTCGAAATGCTGCCGCCCGGTCCGAACGGCACGATTTCAGGGCAAGCCTGCAGAACGAGCCCAAGCGGGAAGGGCTTTGGAGGTTGCAACCGTGCAGAATCGCCTGGGAGTGGTGCACGCCGGCTGGTTGGCTGCATCCCCTCTCGGCTGGCTTCCCGCTCGACGGCTTTTGCCGGCTCTTTCATGCTCGTCTGATGCGACAGCAACGGCTCTACGCCAAAATTGTCCTCCCGCTTCCTTCCAAAGCGATGTTCAGAATCAGAAATAGATTCGGATTGTGAATTCTGTTTGTGCCGCTCAATATGAGCGGCATTGCCAGCCGTATTTTGCAAAATAATCTGCTGTTCCAGATATTTGAGGATTTCCGTCCGCAAGGTTTCGAGTGCGTCGAGGATCGGCTCCAGGATTTCCGTCGTGGCGATGCGCGGCAAGGCGTCCGCCTGCCGGCGATATTCCGCTTCGTACTGCGTCCAGTCGCCGGCGAGGCCATCCTCCAGCGCCGTGCCGATCAGCTTCGTGATGTCGCGGCGCACCAGTGTCACGCGCTCGCGCAGACGCTGCAGCAACAGACGCTCGGCGGTGACCTCGGCGGCCAGCATCTCGATCTCTCTTGCCCGGGCAAGGAGGGGTGCGAGCGAGAAGCCGAATGCTTCGCCGATCATGCCATGCCGGTCGCGGCGGACATAGCGCTTGCCGTTCGGGCTGTCCCTGCGGGAGAGGAGGCCGGCTTCCACGAGCGCGGCAAGATGCCGGCGCAGCGTGGTTTCCGCCATGCCATGCGTGCGCAGCGAAAGCTGGGCGTTGGATGGGAACACCACCAGCCCATCGCTGCCGTTAAGATCGGTCTTCGGATAAAAGCTCATCAGCGCGTTCAGCACCGAAAGCGAACGGTCGCTGATGCCGAGCTTCGGCCTTGCCTCGCAAAGCCAGCGATAGAGCTTCCATTTGTCGACGCTGGCTTCCGGCGCGATCTTTTGCGCGATCGCCTGGCTTGCCAACATGCCAAGCGTCATCGTCCGCCGCCCGAAAGGCGTCGTTATGCCGTCCATCTCCATGTCTCTTCACCTTTCAGCAGGCAAAAGAGACCCCATCACCGAAACCGGTGCCGAAAAGGCTTGACTGTGATTCGGGGAAGTGCGATTCTCAGGCTGCTAAACGATGAGAAGGGCTTCCGCGACGGCAACGTTGAGGGGGCCTTTTTCTTTTGCGGATTAATCTCCTGATTTCTGTTTGTTTTCCGTGCGATACGCCTCGTAGAGGCGATCCAGATTACGGGTGATGTAGGCGCCGAACGCCGCGGCTTCCGCTGCCTTCAGGGCAATCGTGTATTGCCGGCCGTTCGTCTTGATCGAGGCTTCCACAGCGCCGTCCTTGCGGTGCCAGGTGGCCGGTGCCGGCTTTGCGGTGGCCGGCGTCTCGTGGCGCGTGAGATGGCTGTTGAGAAGGTTGAAGCGTTCCTCCGGCGGGCGGGTCCGGATGCGTTCGCGCGCCAGGAACTCCACGGCCTTGTCTTCATTGGCGGGATCGTCGAAACGCGTCGCCAGTTCATGCCAGCGGTCGCGGCCGATGGAAAGGGCGGGGCCGATGCCGGCGCGCACGCCTTTCGGGATGCGGTTCACGACCGAAAGCATCTTCGAAACGGTCGTCTTGTCGGCGCTGAGAGCCGACATGATCGTCTCGCGATCGAAGCCGCGCGTCTCCAGTTCCCCGGCAAAGGTCGCCCGCTCGAGGAAGGAAAGATCCGCGCGTGCGCTGTTCTCCTGGCCTTGGGCGATGACATGGTCACGGTCGGTCAGCGACTTGACGATGGCGCGCACCGGCCGGCCGAGCAGCCGGGCGGCTTTGGCGCGGCGGTGACCGAAGGCGATCTGGTAGGTGCCGTCCTTCGTGGGATGCGGGCGCACGAGGATCGGCGAATCCTGGCCGCGCACGCGCATCGCCTCGACGAGCTCCTGGAATTCCTGATCGGAATGGACCAGGCGGTCGGAAATGAAGGATTCCTCGATCTGGTCGGGCTCAAGCTCGATGACGACTTCGCCGGCGGCGAGCTTTGCCTCGATTTCCCTGGCCGCATCGGCCTTGGCTGCGAGCGCGTCGATGCTTCTCGTGACCGCCCCCAGCGCGCCGATGCCCTTGTAGGTGATCGGCGGGCGCTGTTCTTCCTGTCCCGGATTGGCCGGATCCGCCGGCTCGGCCGACGGGTTCATCAGGTTGGACAGAACGTTCTTGCGCGCCATGATCAACGCCCCCATGCCTTGTGAATGAGATCGACGATCTCCGAATTGACCGCTTCCATGGATTCGAGAGCCCGGTCGTAGGTGGCCCGTGTGAACTGGCTGCGCTCGACCTCGTAGAGCGTCTGGTTGGTGAGCGCCGCATCAGCGATGGCGACGCTTCGCACCATCGTGCTGGTCAGCACATGCTGCTTGAAAAGCGAGCGCATGAAGGCGACCATCTGCGTCTGCGGGCCATCGGCCGGATCGTAGCGGGTGACGAGATAGCGTAGCCAGTCGAGGTTCATGTTGCCGCCCGCGCTTTTCAGCGTGTTCAGCACCTCGCCCAGCATCTGCAGGAACTGGCACATGGACATCACGTCGAGCATCTGGGGATGCACGGTGATCAGCACCGCCGTCGCGCCGCAGATCGCGCTCATCGTCAGGAAGCCGAGCTGCGGCGGGCAGTCGATCACCACCACGTCGTAGTCGTCGGCGACCGAGGACAGCGCCTCGTCCAGCCGGGCGAAGAAGATGCGGCCGTAATCGCCGCTGTTGCCCTGCGCGAGGATGCGCGGCGTGTCGTGCTCGAACTCCATCAGCTCCAGATTGCCCGGCACGATGTCGAGGCCGGGGAAGTTGGTCTTGCGGATGATCTCCTTCAGCGGCCGGCGCTGGTCGTCGTAGCGGATGGCGCCATAAAGGGTCTCGTTCTCGTCGACGTCGAATTCCGGCTGGAAGCCGTGGATGGCCGAAAGGCTCGCCTGCGGGTCGAGATCGACGGCAAGGACGCGGTGCCCGGTCAGGGCGAGATGCTGCGCCAGATGCGCGGTCGTTGTCGTCTTGCCGGAGCCGCCCTTGAAGTTCACCACGGCGATGACCTGCAGATGCTCGGCACTGCGCCGGCGCGGCACGTAGCGCTGGCCACGGCTGTTCTGCTCGAGATATTCGCGCATCTCCTGCAACTGCTGGGCCGTATAGGACCGGCGGCCGGAAGGGGTGACCTGCGGCAGGGGACCCTTGGATTCCAGCGACAGGTTGCGCAGGTAGCCGCTGGTGACGCCGAGGAAATGCGCAGCCTCGCTCAGCTGGAACTGGCGCAGGCCCTTTCGCGCGACGGGCGGGAACATTTCCAGCCGGTGCTGCTTCAGCTTGTCTGAAAGCTCATGGGCCTGTCCGATGATCAACTGATCGACCTCGGAAATTGCCTGTCCAAACGTTGCGGCCATATTCATGTCACGGATCTCAAGGTGCGATTTCAAGCCCATATGAGGGATTAAACCGCATCTAGAACCGATTCTGATGTAAGAGCAAGGCATTATGTTCGGCGGGAAAGCGCGCCTTGCGGGGTCACGAAGCGCCTTCCACGTTGATCTTCCGCGGAATTCCCCACAAAGTTGCCTTATTTCCTGTCGTGGAATGGCAGGGCGTGTAATGCGACTTTGTCACAGGTTATTGTCCTCTGTGGCCCGAGGACACCCGCTGCGATGCCTTTACCCACCGTTTGTTGTGCGAATCGCGGGATGGAATACGGGCCGATATCCGGCACCGAGAACCCTGAGCGTGGAGGGTGGTGTCAGAAGCCAGTCGGCGCCCTGAAGCTTGCGGGGCGGCTCGTATCCCGCCTCCGTCCAGCGATGGGCAAGACCCGCGTCCAATGTAAAGGCATCCTCTCCGACGGCAACCATCGCGCCGTCCGGTAGATCCGCGACAGGTCCCGGGATCGGATGCAGCCGCTTCCTGCGCCGCTCCAGGCGTTCGCCGTGCAGCACGGCATCCATGCCGGCGGCCGTCGGAAGCGCCTGCCTGCCGGACGATGCCCATAGCGTCCGGAACCGCTCGGCGGCCTCCCTCCGGCAGAAGAAGCACGGCCTGTGGCCGGCAGCGAGGGCCACGGCCTCGTCCAGGAAGAAAAGCTCGGTCCAGCTTTGCCCGCCCATCACCGTGCGGCGGCGGCCCTGGAATTCGCAGGCACAGATCAGCCAGGCCTTGCCGGCCCATCGCCGGCCGAGCAGCGTCCTTGTCGCCGGATCGTGGAGGATGCCGCGATTTCCCGTGAAGAGGCCCCGCTGGGCGATGGCCACGATATCTCCGAAAGGCGTGACGCGGTTTTGCAGCGGCATGGTTTCGCACTTGAGTTGGAGCGCAGGCATTCTCCTATAAGGGCAGGCTAGCCGTCGACGGGTGCAAACGCCACCCGCTTCGAGAGGACCGGATGGTTTTCGGTTGACGGCAGGCGGCAAAGCCGGTGGTTCTCTGACGAAAGACAGCGAAGGAGAATCAGTCATGGCCGACAGCACCGCCCCCTTTTTCATCGAGGATACGGACGAGGGCGAGATTTCCTCGGACGTCGCCGGCCTCGGCAATCTCCTGATGACGACGCATATCCCGCTGCGGGCTGACGGCTCCATCGAGACGGGCGATATCCGGACACAGAGCATCGCGACACTGGAAAGCCTGAAGGCTTCGCTGCAGAAGGCGGGCAGCACGCTCGCCGACGTGATCCACCTAACGATCTATCTCACCGACATGGCAGACCGCCCGGCATTCAACGAGGTCTATTGCAGCTATTTCAGGAAGCCCTATCCCGTCCGCTGCGCCGTCGGCGTCAGCGCCCTTGCCGATCCCGGCATGAAGGTAGAGGTCACGGCCATGGCCGCGCGGCGGACCGCCTAGAGATATCCGCACGCATCGGGGAAAGGCATTCGACCATATATTTTCTACAAAAATTGTAGATTTAGAAAAGCCATGCCTGCCGCGCTCCATGGCCCTCTGCTATCCCTTGCCGCATGAGGCCTCCAGCGGAGCGGGAAGCATGAATGCGCATATCGAAACCACGCTTTTCAACATCGGCGGTGCCGCTCCGTCCGGGCAGCCCGTCGATGCCGACAGCCTGAAGGCGGCCTTGCGGACGCTCGGCGGCGGCGTCAGCATCATCACGGCAGGGGAGGGGGAGAATCGCACGGGCGCCACCGTTACCTCGGCGACGGCGCTCTCCGTCGAGCCGGCGCGCATGCTCGTCTCCCTCAACCGCACCTCTTCCACCTGGCCCATCGTCGAACGCCATGGCCATTTCGGCATCAATATCGTCGGCGCGGACCACGAAGAGCTTGCCAACCAGTTCGCCGGGCGCGGCGGCCTGCGCGGCCCCGATCGCTACCGCGGTGCAGAATGGACGACCGCCGTCAGCGGCGCACCGCTTCTCCTCGGAGCCGTCGCCGCCATCGACTGCACCGTCGAGGAAGCCATCGAGCGGCACAGCCACGTGATCGTCATCGGCAAGGTGCAGGCGATCCGCACCGGCACCGGCCATTCCCTGCTCTACCAGGATGGCCGCTATCACGCCGTTCCCCGCTAGGGATTGATGGCCGTAGGCTCCGCGAGGTGCGGATTCGCTTTGACCCTGCCCGTTCGGACCGGTAGACGAACGTCTTCCGGTCGCATGCGGTTTTCCCGCATGCCCGGCCGGAAAGGACAGCGCCTTTCGACGGGGAGTTCCATGACCGATCTTTTCGATGCCGCACCGCGCACCGGTTCCATGCCGCTCGCCGCCGAACTGCGCCCGGCGACGCTGGACGACGTGATCGGCCAGGAGAAGGTCATCGGCCCCGGCACGATGTTGCGCCGGCGCATTGCCGCCGGACGGCTCGGCAGCATCATCCTCTACGGGCCGCCGGGGCTCGGCAAGACGTCGATCGCCCGCGCCATCGGCAACATGCTCGGCAAGAATTTTCGCCCGCTGCATGCCGCCCACAACAATGTCGCCGACATCCGCAAGATCGCCGACGAGGCGCGCATGCGCCCCACCTTGCTTTTCGCCGACGAGGTGCATCGCTTCAGCGCAACGCAGCAGGACCATCTCTTGGCGCTTTGCGAGGAGGGCGTCGCCGACTTCATCGGCGCGACCACGGGCAATCCCTATCATACGCTGACGCCCGCTCTGATTTCCCGCTCCACCATCCTGAAGCTTGAGCCGCTCGCCATCGAGGAGATGGAAGACGTGATCCGGCGCGGTCTCCATCACCTCGCCGCACGCGGCATTGACGTGACACTGGAGCTGGCATTGCTGCGCCGTATCGCCGGCCGTTCCGGTGGCGACGCCCGCCGGGCGCTGACCGTTCTGGAAAGCCTTGCGGTCGGCCACGCGCCCGGCGAGCCCGTCGTGATCACGGAAGCCATGGTCGAGGAGGCCTATGCGGCCGCGCCCGTCAACCATGATCGCTCGGGCGATGCGCATTACGACGTGGTGTCGGCCTTCGTGAAATCGATGCGCGGCTCGGATCCCGACGCGACGCTCTACTGGCTCGCCCGGCTGATCCACGGCGGCGAGGATCCGCGCTATATCGCCCGGCGGATCATGATCCATGCGTCCGAGGATGTCGGCCTTGCCGACAATACCGCGCTCCAGACCGCCGTCGCCGCGCTGCACGCCGTTGAAAAGATCGGCTATCCCGAGGCGCAGATCATCCTGGCCCACGCGGCCCTGCATGTCGCCCGCGCCCCCAAGTCCAACTCCGCCTGCCGTGGCATTTCGCTCGCGCTCGCCCATGTGGCGAGCGAGGCGCCGTCCGCGGTGCCGCTGCATCTGCGCGACGCGCATTACAAGGGCGCGGCGGCGCTCGGCCATGTCGGCTATGCCTTTCCCCATGATGACGGGCGCGGCTGGAGCGAGCAGGTCTATGCGCCGGACGTGCCGCGCGGCGCCTTCTACCAGAGCGATGCGCGCGATGCCGCCACCTTCGAGCGGCGGGCGGACGAGCATTGGGAGCAGGTGACGGGAAGGCCGGCACCGCGCCGCTTCGGCGAAAAGCGCTGACGGCTCAGCTTTCGGCAAGGCCCGCGCGCACGCGGTTGACCACGGTCCAGACGAGCAGCACGCAGGCCATCGGCTGGATATGCCATGTCCAGGCCGGCAGCGTGCCGAAGGCGGCGACGAGGGCGCCCAGCGCACCGAAAAGCAGCGCACGGTCGCTCTTGCCCATCGGTCCTTCGTAGTTGCGCCCGCTGCCGTGGGCGACGCCGAGAACGCCGGCAAATTCCGTCAGGGTCGCGAGGAACACGATGGCCGCCATCCAGGGCAGCGAGAAGGGGGCGATCAGGGCGAAGGGCACATAGAGCGCCGCATCGGAAACGACATCGGCGATCTCGTTGAGATAGCCGCCGAGCGCGCTCTTCTGGCCATGCTCGCGCGCCAACATGCCGTCGATGGCGTTGAACGCCATGCGCAGGAACATCCAGACCGGCACGAGCGCGAAGAGCGCCGGTTCGGGCAGGGCAAGCAGAAGCGCGCCGATCCCCACCGAGACGATGGCGGCGACGAGCGTCACCTGGTTGGCGGTGAGCCCCATGGCCGCCAGCCGCCCCACCAGTGGACGAAGCAGGCTCTGGAAGGACGATTTCAGTTTATAGATCGACATGAAAGCGAAAATCCGCTCGATTGCTTCGATTGAAAAGAAAGCGCAATCGACGAGAAATCAACTGCGAATATGGGGCCTCATCCGTATAGGGGAGGATGATATCAGTGCAAGGGGATGACGGCATGATCGAAAAGGCGTTTGCGAGCCATGATGGCGTGGAGCTGTTCTATCGCGTCTGGCCCGCCCGCTCCGGCACCGCCAGGGGCGCGATCGTGCTTCTGCATCGCGGCCACGAACATGGCGGGCGCGTCGCGCATATCGCCGAAGAACTCGGCCTCGACGATTTCACCTTCTATGCCTGGGATGCGCGCGGGCATGGCCGCTCGCCCGGCGAGCGGGGCCATTCCCCGTCCTTCGCCCATTCGGTGCGAGACCTCGACTGCTTCGTGCGCCATATAAGCGAGACGGACGGCTTTGCCATGGAGGACATCGCCGTCGTCGCCCAGAGCGTCGGTGCCGTCCTGGCCGCGACCTGGGTGCACGACTACGCGCCGGGCATCCGCGCGCTGGTGCTCGCCTCGCCCGCCTTCGACGTGAAGCTCTACGTGCCTTTCGCGAAGGAGGGCATCGCGTTCTGGCAGAAGCTGAAGGGCACGTTCTTCGTCAACTCCTATGTCAAGGCGCGCTTCCTGACGCATGATCCCGAGCGGATCGCCTCCTTCGAAGCCGATCCGCTGATCACGCGCCCCATCGCCTCCAACATCCTCCTGGAACTCTACGAGGCGGCCGACCGCGTGGTGGCCGATGCCCGCGCGATCACGGTGCCGACGCAGCTTCTCGTTTCGGGCAGCGATTTCGTCGTGCGCCATGCGCCGCAGCACCGCTTCTTCGAAAATCTCGGCTCCACGATCAAGGAACGCCACATGCTGCCCGGCTTCTATCACGACACGCTCGGCGAGCGGGAGCGGGCGAAGGCGCTGGAAAAGCTGCGCGCCTTCATCCTTTCCCGCTTCGCCGTGCCGCCGGTCGTCGCGGATCTCCGGCAGGCCCATTTGTCCGGCCATACGCGCGACGAGGCGGATCGTCTGGCAACGCCGCTTTCGCCTTTCTCCCCGCGCGGCCTCTACTGGGCGATGACGCGCGCCTCGATCCGGCTGGGCGCCCTCTTTTCCAAGGGGATCGCGAACGGCGTACGCACCGGCTTCGATTCCGGTTCGACGCTGGACTATGTCTATGAAAATGAACCGCGCGGCCTCGGACCCGGCGGGCGGCTGATCGACAGGCAATTCCTCGAGGCCATCGGCTGGCGCGGCATCCGGCAGCGGAAGATTCATCTGGAGGAACTGATCGCAAAGGCGCTTTCGCGCCTTGCGGCGGAAGGAAGGCCGCTGCGCGTCCTCGACATTGCCGCCGGCCATGGCCGCTACGTGCTGGATGCCGTCGCGGCCTCGGATGCGAAGCCGGAAAGCATCCGCCTGCAGGACTATTCGCCGATCAACGTGGAGAAAGGCTCAGCGCTGATCGCCGAACGAGGCCTTCAGGACATCGCCGCCTTCCACCGCGCCGACGCCTTCGACACGGAGGGGCTTGCCGCCATCGCGCCGAAACCGACGCTCGCCATCGTCTCCGGCCTCTATGAACTCTTCCCGGACAATGCCCTGATCGAGGCCTCGCTTGCCGGCCTCGCGCGGGCGATGGAGCCGGGATCGCTGCTCGTCTATACCGGCCAGCCCTGGCATCCGCAGCTCGAGATGATCGCCCGCGCGCTCACCTCGCATCGCGGCGGCGAGGCCTGGATCATGCGCCGGCGCACCCAGCAGGAGATGGACCAGCTCGTGGCCGCCGCCGGCTTCCGCAAGATCGAGCAGCGCATCGACAAGTGGGGCATCTTCACCGTGTCGCTCGCCGAGCGCATCTGAGGATCGCATGGGAGAGGGTATCGCATCCGTTCCGTCGAGCGGCCGACGCGCGGTTTTCCGGGCGGCGGCGCTCTGGCTCGCCGTTCTCGCGCCGTTCTTCTATCTCACCTACGGCACCGCCAACTGGCTTGCCTCGCTGAGGACGGATGTGCCGAACCTCGCCTTCGGCTGGGAAGAGCGCATTCCCTTCATCGCCTGGACCATCGTCCCCTATTGGTCGATCAATGCCTTCTATGCGCTCTCGCTCTTCGTCAACGACAGCCCGGAAGAGGTCGGGCGCCTCGCGCGCCGCTATCTCACCGCGCAGCTCGTCGCCGTCGCCTGCTTCGTCGCCTTCCCGCTGCAGGCGATCTTCCAGCGGCCGCAAACGCATGGCCTGCCGGGCTTCATGTTCGATGTGCTCGGCGGGTTCGACAAGCCATTCAACCAGGCGCCGTCCCTGCATATCGCCCTGCTCGTCATCATCTGGGACCATTGGCGCACGCGGCTTGCCGGGGGATGGCGTGCCGCATGGCATGTCTGGTGCTTCCTCATAGGCATCTCGGTGCTGACGACGTGGCAGCACCATGTCATCGACATTCCGACGGGCGCGCTGCTCGGCTTCCTCGCGCTCTGGCTCTTCCCGTCCGGGCAATCCTCGCCGCTTGCCGGCTTCCGCCTGACGAAGGACGCCAAGGCCCGGCGGCTTGCGATCTGCTACGGGTCGGGCGCGGCGATCCTGCTTGTCCTCGCCGTTCCGGCAACGCGCGGTTCCGGGACCGGCCTCCTCCTTCTCTGGCCGGCGCTCGCGCTCGCCCTTGTCGCCGCCGGCTATGCCGGTGCCGGGGAACGGGTCTTCCAGAAGGGGGCCGATGGCGCGATCAGCCTTGCCGGCCGCTGGCTGTTCCTGCCCTACCGGCTCGGGGTGCGGCTGAATATCCGCTGGTGGACGCGGCATCTTGCACCCGCGGCTGAAATCGCCGACGGCGTCCTCCTCGGCCGCATGCCTGCGCGCGGCGAACTCGGGGCCTGTGCTACGGTCGTCGACATGACGGCGGAACTGCCGGGCCTGAAGGCGTCCGGCCTTGCCTGGCATGCCTTTCCCTCGCTCGACCTGTTGCCCGTCCCCGCCGCGCGCATCCGCGAGGCTGCGCTGGCGGTTGAAGCGGCCCGCCGGCATGGCCCCGTTCTCATCTGCTGCGCCCTCGGCTTCCAGCGTAGCGCCATGGTTGCCGCCTGCTGGCTGCTGCAGTCGGGGCATGCGGGAAGTGCCGCGGCCGCCGTGGCGCAGATCGAAGCATCCGGCCGGCCGGTCCGTCTGGACGTCGGGGCCTATGCGGCCATCGAGGAGGCAGCGCGATGACCGCGTGGAGCAGCATGGCGGAAGGCGCCAGCCGCCGGCTGCGGCGCAATGGCCTCATCGGCGGGCTCATCGCCTTGCTGGTCCTTGCGCTCGCGCCGCCGACCGCGGGAGCGGAGGGTTTTGCGGGACCGCTTGCCTGGTGGCTGCTGCTTGCCTTCTGCCTCCTGCCGCTCGCCTTCTCGGTCCATCTTCTCTTCGATGCCGCGCTCTTCCGGCTCGCCGCCTCGCATGGCGAGGAGGCGACGGGACTTGCCGCAGTGGATGACGTGCTGGCGCGAATGGGGCTTCGCGCAAGGGACGGGGTGGTGCGCACCATGCCGGAACGCCTTGCCGGGTGCCGCAGGCTTCTCTGGCTGCAACGCATTTCGCTCGCCATCGGCGTGATGCTCTATGCCGTTCTCTTGCTCGACGCTGTGGTGGGAACATGAGATACGGCAAGGCATCGCTGCTGCAGAAAGCGTCGAGCGCGGCGCTTGCGGGCCTTTCGCGCGCCGTCACCGGCATCCGGCCGATCTGGGCGGGCGTGAAGCCGAACGGCCCGCAGCGCATCTATTTCGCCAATCATGCGAGCCACGGCGATTTCATCCTGGTTTCCACCTGCCTCAATCCCGCCGAGCGCTGCCGGACGGCCGCGGTCGCCGGCGCGGATTACTGGAAGGCGGATGCCGTCCGCCGCTTCATCGCGCAAAAGCTGCTGCGCACCGTGCTCGTCGAGCGCAACTGGGTCGAGCGCACCACCGATCCCCTTGCTGTCATGCTCGCGGCGCTCGATGCGGGCGAATCCCTGATCTTCTTCCCCGAGGGCACGCGCAACATGACGGAGGAACCGCTGCTGCGCTTCCGCTCCGGCCTCTACAATCTCGCGGCCGCCCGGCCGGATGTCGAGCTCGTGCCCTGCTGGATCGAGAACATGTCGCGCGTCCTGCCGAAAGGCGCGCTGCTGCCGGTGCCGCTGCTCTGCCGCGTCGTCTTCGGCGAACCCGTCAGGCTGGAGGCGGGGGAGGACCGGAAGGTCTTCCTCGACCGCGCCCGCTCCGCCCTTCTTGCCCTTGCGCCCCGAAAGGATGGAAATCGCCCATGAGCGACGACACCACGCGCCTCTTCCTCGGCCTCGTCGCCGTCCTCACCACGGCAAGCCTCGTTGCCGGCGTCCTTTCCTGGCGTAGCACGCGGCCGCTGCCGGGGACGCTCGACAACCTCAATGCCCGCATCAAGGCCTGGTGGATCATGGTCGCGGGCATCAGCGCCGCCTTCCTGTTCGGCCCCGGCGGGGTGATCCTGCTCTTCGCCTTCGTCTCCTTCGCGGCGCTGCGCGAATATGTGACGCTCACCAACACCCGCCATGCCGACCGCTGGACGCTGCTCGGCATGTTCCTGATCGTCATCCCGGTCCAGTACTATCTGATCTGGATCGACTGGTACGGGCTCTATTCGATCTTCGTTCCCGTCTATTGCTTCCTCGCCATGCCGGCGCTGACGGCGATCCGCGGCGACACGTCCCGCTTCCTGGAGCGGGTCAGCGAGCAGCAATGGGGCATCATGCTCTCGGTCTATTGCATCAGCCACGTGCCGGCGCTGGTGACGCTGCCCATTCCCGGCAACGAGGGGAGGGGGCTTCTGCTGATCGCCTTCCTGATCGCGACGGTGCAGGGCAGCGACGTGCTGCAATATATCTTCGGCAAGCTCTTCGGCCGCCACAAGGTCGCGCCGAACATCTCGCCGTCCAAGACCTGGGAAGGCCTGATAGGCGGCATTGCCAGCGCGTCGCTGCTGGGGGCCGGGCTTTACTGGCTGACGCCCTTCCTACCGCTGGAGGCGGGCGTGCTGGCCGGCCTTGCCTGCATCATGGGCTTCTTCGGCGGGCTTGTCGCCTCGGCGATCAAGCGCGACCGCGGCGTCAAGGACTGGGGCCACATGATCGAGGGGCACGGCGGCATGCTCGACCGCGCCGACAGCCTGGTCTTCGCCGCGCCGGTCTTCTTCCACATCGTGCGCTATGCCTGGACGTAGCGAGAATAATCGAAAAGGGGTATTCCGGGCGCCCGGGCAAGTTTCGTAAAGTGATGTTCAGGATGGGGCAAACGACAGAAACAGGCTGCCCCGCCGGAGGAAGATAGATGACGACCAAGACCTTCAACCAGCCGCTCGGCGGCAACGAGATGCCGCGCTTCGGCGGTCCCGCCACCATGATGCGCCTGCCGACGCAGCCGACGACGGAAGGGCTCGACGCCTGCTTCGTCGGCATCCCCATGGATATCGGCACCTCGAACCGGCCGGGCACGCGCTTCGGGCCGCGCCAGATCCGCACCGAAAGCTGCATGATCCGCCCCTACAACATGGCGACGCGCGCCGCGCCCTTCGACAGCCTGCAGGTCGCCGATATCGGCGATGTGGCGATCGACACGTTCAACCTGCCGAAATGCGTCGACATCATCACCGATGCCTACCGTGATATCATCAGGGACGGCTGCAAGCCGCTGACGCTCGGCGGCGACCATACGCTCTCCTACCCGATCCTGCGCGCCATGGCCGAGAAATACGGCCCCGTCGGCCTCATCCATGTCGATGCCCATGCCGACATCAACGAGCACATGTTCGGCGAACCCATCGCCCATGGCACGCCCTTCCGCCGCGCCGTCGAGGCCGGCGTGCTCGACACCAGCCGCTGCATCCAGATCGGCGTGCGCGGCACCGGCTATGCGGCGGACGATTTCGACTGGCCGCGTGAGCAGGGCTTCCGCGTCGTGCAGGTGGAGGAGTGCTGGCACAAGTCGCTCACCCCGCTGATGGAGGAGGTGCGCGCGCAGATGGGCGACCGTCCCGTCTATCTCTCCTTCGATATCGACAGCCTCGACCCGTCGATCGCGCCCGGCACCGGCACGCCGGAAATCGCCGGCCTCAACACGATCCAGGCGCTGGAGATCATCCGCGGCTGCTGGGGCCTCAACCTCGTCGGCTGCGACCTCGTCGAGGTCTCGCCGCCCTACGACCCGTCCGGCAACACGGCGATCACCGCGGCGAACCTGCTGTTCGAAATGCTCTGCGTCCTGCCGGGCGTGCAGAGGCGATAGCCCGTCCTTCTTCCGAAGACCCGGAGTGCCGAACGATCGTCGGCACTCCGCAAGAGCGCCGCCGTCCTTCAGTCCATCGCGTACTGGATGTTGTACCGGCCATGGACCGCCGACCGTTCGATATGGGCCCGGACGCCGAAGACGCGCGCGATCAGCTCTTCCGTCAAAACCGCCTGCGGCGTTCCCGCAGCGACGATCCTGCCCTTGTCGAGCACGGCGAGGCTGTCGCAGAACATCGCCGCGAGATTGAGGTCGTGCATGGCGATGATGCAGGTGATGCCGAGCTTCGATACCAGGGAGAGGATGTCGAGCTGGTGCTGGATGTCGAGGTGGTTCGTCGGCTCGTCGAGCAGCAGCTCGCTCGGCGTCTGCGCGAGCGCCCTTGCTATGTGAACCCGCTGGCGCTCGCCGCCGGAAAGGGTCTGCCAGAGCTGGCCGGCCCGGTGGCTCATGTCGACCCGTTCAAGCGCAATGTCCACCGCCGCATCCCCTTCGGGCGTCCATGAGGACAGAAGGCCGCGATGGGGCGTTCGTCCGAGCTGGACGATGTCGCGCACCGTCAGCGGGATATCGGTCGTCGACTGCTGCTCCACGAAGGCGACGCGGCGGGCAAGGCCGGCGCGTGAGAGGGTGGAGACATCGTACCCGCCCAGCCGGATCACCCCGCTCTCGACACGGCGCAGGCGGCAGATCAGGCGCAGAAGGCTGGATTTTCCCGATCCGTTCGGCCCCAGCAGGCCGAGCACCTTGCCCTGCGTCACCGCGAGCGTGACCCCGTCGATGATCAGGGTGTTCCCGGCCGAATAGGATACGTCTTCGATGGAGATGCTCATGCGCTTTTCCGGACGCGATAGAGGATGACGGCGAAGGCCGGTGCGCCGAACAGCGCCGTGACCACCCCGATGGGCAGGATCTGCTGCGGGATGATGATGCGCGAGACGATGTCGGCGGCGACCACGAAGATCGCGCCGCCGAGCGCGGTCGCCGGAAGGAGGCGGCCATGCGAGGGCCCGACGAGGAAGCGGGCGGCATGCGGGATGACGAGCCCGACGAAACCGACCGAGCCGACCATGCTGACGACGGCCGCGGTCATGATCGCCGTGACGGCAAAGAGGACGATCTGGGTCCTGCGCACGGCAATCCCAAGCGATGCCGCGGCATCCGTCCCGAAGGCGAAGGCATCGAGGGCGCGGGCATGGAACAGGCAGGCGGCAAAGCCCGCGAGCGTGATCGGCACCGAGAGATAGACATCGGGCCAGCGCACGCCGCTCATCGAGCCGAGAAGCCAGAACAGCACGCCGCGGGCCTGCTCCGCATTCGCCGACGTCGTGACGATGTAGGAGGTCAGCGCATTGAAGAGCTGCGAGCCGGCGACGCCGCACAGGATGATCCGCTCGCTCGACCCGCCCGTGCCCGAGGCAAGGATGCCCACCAGCAGGAAGGCGACCAGCGCGCCGGCGAAGGCGCCGCCGGAAAGCGAGAGGACGCCGTGGCCGAGGCCGAGGATCATCACGCAGACGGCGCCGGTCGACGCGCCGGCCGATATGCCGAGCACATAGGGCTCGGCCAGCGGGTTGCGAAGCAATGCCTGGAGGATGGCGCCGCACAGCGCGAGCGAGGCCCCCGCGCTGGCCGCCACCAGCGCCCGGCTGAGACGATAGTCCCAGATGACGCCCTCATGGATGCGGTTGAGCTCGAACGCCGTTGCGAAAAGCCGGTTCGACACGGCCCTCGCGGTCGTGGAAACGGGAATCGCGATCTCGCCGATGGAGACCGCGAGGCCGATCATGAGGGCAAGGAGAAGGGTGGAGGCGATGGCGAGTGCCGCAAGCACCCACCACCGATGCCGCCATGAAGCGGTAATCCTCACTGCGCGAGGCCGAAGGCCTTGATGCCGTTCGCCAGCGTCTCGATGCCGTCGATCGTGCGGATCGTCGGGTTCATCGACTGGGCGTCCATCATCACGAAGTGCTTGTTCTTGACGGCATCGAGTTCCCTGGTGACGGGATCGTTTTCGAGGAAGTCGATCTTCACCTTCGGATCGTCCGCGGCATAGCGGCGGCGGTCCATGGTCGCGAGCACGATGACGGCGGGGTTCGCCTGGGCGATCGTCTCCCAGCCGACCAGCGGCCATTCCTCCTCGGTCGTCACGACATTCTTCGCGCCGATGGTCTTGAGGATATAGGCCGGCGCGCTGTTCTTGCCGGCGATGAAGGCATCGCCGTTGACTTCCTTGCTGGAGAACCAGAACACGACGGGCAGGTTCTTGCCGGCCGCGCCGGCGATGGACGCCACGGCATCCGCCTCGCGCTTCTTCAGTTCGGCGATCAGCGCATCGCCCCGGTCCTTCACGTCGAAGATCTCGGAGAGTTCGGCGATTTCCCGATAGACCAGGTCCATGGTGAACAGCGTCTCGCGCACGCCGTCTCCGCCGTCGGTGTTGATCTTGGCGACGCAATCGGCCGGCGCGATATAGGTCTCGATGCCGAGATCGGCGAATTGCTCGCGCTTGCCGACGGAGCCCTGCGCGCCGACATGCCATTCGAATTCCGCGGCCACCAGATCGGGTTCCTGCCCGACCACGGCCTCGAAGCTCGGATCGTTGTCCGCCAGCCTTTTGATCCTGCTATTGGCCTCGGCATATTGCGGCAGCACCGGCCCGACCCAGACCGCTGTTCCCGCGACCTTGTCGGCAAGGCCGAGCGAGAAAAGCACTTCGGTCATGCCCTGGCCGATGGAGACGATCTTCTCCGGCGCTTTCTCGAAGGTGACCTGCCGGCCGCAATTTTCGAGCGTCAGCGGATATCGGGTGGCGGCGAAAGCCGTGCCGGCAAGGCCGGCAAGGCCGAGGGCGAAGGTGATGGTTGCGATTGTCTGGCGCATGGGAGCCTCGATCTCGGGGAGGGTGGCAATACGGCGTGACGGTGCGGCGACGGATTGCTCACGCCTCGTGGACGGGAAAAGCCCAATCGAGGCGGATGGAGGCCGTATATCGGCGAAGGCTCAGGTCAAAGATGTCTGCTCCCTTCCAGGCATCCCCGCCCGGCTGATTGGATCGTGTTCGACGGCAGGTCTCCTGGCTCGCGGATATCTGTCGATCATCTGCCTTCCCGCGACATCCGCAGTGGCATGGCCCTTGGCCCGGAAAAGGCCGCGCCGGCCCTTCCCGTGATGATCGGCAATCCGCTTACAGTTGCGGGGGCAGCCACGGTCTTGGTCCCTGTTGGGTCGTCCGCACCGTGTTCCCTATTAATCCCGTCGGAGTCTTCCTCCGGGAACCGTCGGGCTCAATTAGGACGCCGGTCCGCGCGACGTCAAGTGGCGTCCTGCCCGATCCCTTCCCGGGTCTTAGGCGACCTTCGCCTCGTGCCAGACCACGTGCCCGTTCCCGACCTCCCTGCGGACGGAGAGGGGCGGGGCGTAGTCGAGCGGCTTGACGGGGCTGGGCAGCTCGCCCTCGTTCGGGATGAAAAGCCGGCGCTCGCGGTCGGCGTCGGCGACGGGCACCGCATCCATCAGCTTGCGCGTATAATCGTGCTGCGGGTTCTCGAACACCTGGGCGCGCGTGCCCATCTCGACGAAGCGGCCGGCATACATCACGGCGACGCGATGGCTGATCTGTTCGACCACCGCCATGTCGTGGCTGATGAACAGGTAGGAGATGCCGGTCTCGTTCTGGATGTCCTGCAGCAGGTCGAGGACCTGCGCCTGGATGGAGACGTCGAGCGCCGCGACGCTCTCGTCGGCGACGATCAGCTTCGGCGACAGCGACAGGGCACGTGCGATGCAGATGCGCTGGCGCTGGCCGCCGGAGAATTCATGCGGGTAGCGGCGCATCTGCTCGGCGGACAGGCCGACGCGGCGGAAGAGATATTCGACACGGTCCTTCAACTCGCTGCCGGCAGCGAGGCCGTGGATGACGAGCGGCTCGGCGACGAGGTCGCCCACCCGCATGCGCGGGTCGAGCGAGGCATAGGGGTCCTGGAAGATCATCTGGATGTCGCGCAGCACCGGCCGCATGGCCGCGCGGCTGAGCCCCTGCGTGCTTTTTCCGCCGATGCGGATGCCGCCGCTCCACGGAACGAGGTTGAGCAGCGCCTTCCCGGTCGTGGATTTGCCGCAGCCGGATTCGCCGACGAGCGACAGCGTCTCGCCACGCCCGACGGTGAAGGACACGCCCTCCACCGCATGGACGCGCCGCACCGGCCGCTGCAGGATGCCGCCCTTGATGTCGAAGCGGACGACGAGATCGTCGACTTCGAGCACGGGTGCTGCCTTCTCCGCCTCTTCCTCCGCCCTGGCCTGCGCGGGCGCGCGCTTGGGCTTGTCCGTCCCGGTCATCTCGCCGAGCCGCGGCACGGCGGCGAGCAGCTTGCGCGTATAGTCGTCCTTCGGCTGGTGGAAGACCTCGCGCAGCGGGCCGTGCTCCACGTCCCTGCCCTTGTTCATCACCAGCACATGGTCGGCCATTTCCGCCACCACGCCCATGTCGTGGGTGATGAGGATCACGGAGACGCCGTTTTCGGCCTGGAGCTTGCGGATGAGAGCGAGGATCTGCGCCTGCACGGTGACGTCGAGCGCGGTGGTCGGCTCGTCCGCGATCAGGATTTCCGGCTTCTGCGCGAGCGCCATCGCGATCATCACGCGCTGGCGCATGCCGCCCGACAGTTCATGCGGATATTGCAGCAGGCGGCGCGCGGAATCGGAAATCTGCACCTCGTCGAGCAGTTCCTTGCAGCGGTGCGCCATCGCCGCGTCCGAAAGGCCGGACCTGAAGCCGACGGCTTCTGCCAGTTGCCGCCCGATGGTCAGGACGGGATTGAGCGAGGTCATTGGCTCCTGGAAGATCATGCCGATATGGCGCCCGCGCACGCCGCGCATCTGGCCTTCGTCGAGTTTCAGGATGTCGCGGCCGTTCATGATGGCCGATCCGCCGGCCACGCGCGCGAGGTTCTTCGGCAGCAATTGCATCAGCGACAGCACGGTCATCGATTTGCCCGAGCCGCTTTCCCCCGCGATGCACAGCGTTTCTCCGCGTTTGAGGTCGAAGGACAGCCGGTCGACGACGGTGCGCGCACCGTCGGGCGTTGCGACCTGCGTCACCAGATCCCTGACCTGCAAGAGCGGAAAAGCCGTATTCATGTCCATGCTTTCTGGATTGTGGGAGGGGCGGCCGGAGCCGCCCCCCGCATGCCTATTCGAAGACCGAGCGCGGGAAGTAGAAGGACACGACCCAGTTCGGCTGGTCGACGATCTCGCTGATGCGCAGGTCGCCGCAGACCGAGCAGAGCATGTAGGCGTCCACCGGGTTGAGGTTCTGCGTCTGGCAGAGGAGGTCGATCATGTTGGAGAGGGCCGCCTTCGCGCCGTCCCACAGATCCGGGCCGATGCCGGTGGTGACCTCGTAGCCCTTGCTGTCGAGATGACGGGTCACGGGGCCGGGTGTGGTGAAGCGCGGCATCTTCAGCGGCGTGTCCCGGATGAGGTCGAGCGTCAGCGCGACGTTCATCTGGCTTTCGATCGCCGTGCCGCAGACCTCGCCGTCACCCTGCGCGGCGTGCGTGTCGCCGATGGAGAACAGCGCGCCCTCCACCTCGACCGGCAGGTAGAGCGTGGTCCCGGCGGCAATGTCCCGGATGTCGAGATTGCCGCCGACGCGCCGCGGCGGCACGACGGAGTGCAGGCCCTTCTCGGCCGGCGCGACGCCGATGGTGCCGGCAAACGGCTTCAGCGGCACGCGGGCATGCTGGCCGAACAGCGCCGGCTCCAGCGTTGAGGGATTGTAGTTCCACAGCGCCAGCGCCGGCTCCTTGAAGTCGTCGGCGAGCAGGCCGAAGCCGGGAATGTTGGCCGTCCAGCCGAAGCCCGAGGGCTCGAACTGATGGATGGTGACCTTAAGCACGTCGCCGGGCCTGGCCCCATCCACGAAGATGGGGCCGCTGACCGGATTGACCCTGGAGAAATCCATCGTCGACACGTCCGCGACGGTGCTGCCGGGATGATAGTGCCCGGCGCCGCTGTCGAGGCATTCGAATTTCAGCGTCGAGCCCGGGGCCACCGTTTCCGCCGGCTGGAACGAATTGTCCCAGCCGAAGTGATGATGCCGGCCATGGATGGTGTACTGGCAGTTATTGCACATCTTTTGCGTAAACCTCGTCGTAATTGACCGGGATATGAACGGGATCGACGAAGATCGCATCCGGGCCGCCGAGGCGCTCGGAGCGCACGGAGAAGCGTTCCTCGTTGAAGATCGGCGCCCAGGGCGCGTCGTCCATGATCTTCAGGTAGATGTCGCGCCACAGCGCCTCGCGCTCCGCCTTTTTGGCGGGGTCGACCATCGAGTCGGCTTCCTGCGCCTTCTTGTCGAGCTCCTCGTTGCAGTACCACGACCAGTTCCAGCCGCCCTGGACCGCGCCGCCGCAGCCGAGGATCGGGCCGTAGAAGTTGGACGGATCGGGGAAGTCGGCGATCCAGCCCATGCCGCCGGACCAGATCATCGGCGCGCCGTCCGGCTCGCCGCCGGCCGCGATGACGTTGGCCTGCGCCAGCGACTTGATCGACGCCTTGATGCCGATGGCGGCGAGGTCCTGCTGGATGGCCTGCGCGATGCGCGGCTGCGGATCGGTGTTGGCGACGAAGAGCTCGGTCTCGAAGCCGTCCGGAACGCCGGCCTCGGCGAGCAGCGCCTTGGCCTTTTCCGGATCGTAGGGATAGCCCTTGTAGTCTTCCGCATAGCCCGGCATGGAGCGCGGCAGCGGCTGGTTGGCGGGCAGGGCGCGGCCGTTGATGATGCGGACGATGCGATCCTTGTTGATGGCCATGTTGACGGCCTGGCGCACCTTCACATTGTCGAACGGCGCGATCTTCACATTCATGGTGACGTAGCCGGTATGCAGCTGGCCGCCCTGGATGATCAGGTCCTTGAACTTCGGATCCTGGGTCACCTCGATGAACTTGGCCGGCGGAATGCCGTCGCCGGGAATGTCGATCTCGCCGTTCTGCAGGCGCAGCAGCGCGACGACCGGCTCCTGGCCGACCTCGAAGGTGATCTGGTCGAGCTTGGGCAGTTCGGGATTGTAATAATCCTTGAAGCGCTCGAAGACGATGCGCTGGCCGAGCGTCCATTCGGCCATCTTGAAGGCGCCGGAGCCGACCGGATGCTTGCCGAAGTCGGCGCCGTATTTCTCGACCTCCTCCTTCGGGACCACATGGGCGAAGTTCAGCGCCAGCACATGCAGGAAGGTCGCGTCGGGACGGCTCAGCTCGAACTTGATCGTATAGGGATCGGTCACGGTGATGCCGGAAAGATGTTCGGCCTTGCCGGCGGACGCTTCCTCGAAGCCGGCGATGGAGCCGAAGAAGCCGGCGCCGGGGCTCTGCGTCGCCGGGTTCACCACGCGCTCGATGGAATACTTGACGTCGTCGGCGGTCAGTTCGCGGCCGTTGTGGAACTTCACGCCCTTGCGCAGGGTGAAGACGAAGGTCTTGCCGTCCTCGGAGATCGTGTAGTCCTCGGCGATTTCCTTGCGCAGGTTGGTGGTGCCCGGCTCGTAGTCCATGAGGCCGTCGAACAGCGACTTGATCATCGACCAGTTCTGCCAGTCGTAGCCGATGGCCGGGTCGAGCGTGGAGACGTCGTCCTTGTAGGTGACGATCATCGAACCGCCCTGCTTGACGGTTTCGGCCATTGCGCCGAGCGGGGCGGCAAGACCAAGCGCCAGCACGGACGCGGCTGCGAGAAGTGTTTTTTTCATGTCTGTCCCTTTCTCTCTGGAGTGTTTCTTCACCGCAGCTTGATGCGCGGGTCGATCAGCGGAGTGATGAGGTCCGCAAGAAGGTTGCCGAGAACGATGGCGAAGGCGGAAACGATGGTGACGCCCATGATGATGGGAATGTCGACGCGCTGGATGGCCTGCCAGGCGAGCTGGCCGATGCCCGGCCAGCCGAACACGCTTTCCACCACCACGATGCCCGACATGAACAGGCCGATATCGATGCCGATCATGGCGATGATCGGCAGGATGGCGTTGGGCATGGCGTGGCGGAAGAGGATCGTCCAGCGGGCAAGGCCCTTGGCGCGGGCGGTGCGGATATAGTCCTGGCGCAGCACGTCGAGGAGCGACGAGCGCATCATGCGCGAATACCATCCCGCGCCGAGCAGGCCGAGCGTCAGCGACGGCAGGACCATGTGCTGGAACGTGCCGTATCCGCCGATCGGGAACCAGCCGAGCTTCACCGCAAAGACATAGAGCATCAGGATGCCGATGACGAATTGCGGCGCGGAGACGCCGACGAAGGAGAAGATCATCAGCGCGTTGTCCGTGCGGCTGCCGCGCCTTGTGGCGGCGACGACGCCCATGGTGAGGCCGATGACGAGCTCGCTGACGATCGCCCCGGCCATGAGCAGGAGGCTTGCCGGAAGGCGCGACCAGATGAGCGAGGCGACCTCCGTCTTCTGGAGATAGGAGCGCCCGAGATCGCCCTGCACGAGGCCCTTCAGATAGCGCAGATACTGCTCGTAGAAGGGCAGGTTCAGCCCGAGCTGCTCGCGGATGTTCTCCACGGTCTGGGCCGTGGCGCTGCGGCCGGCGATCTGGCGCGCCGGATCGGCCGGCACCAGATAGAGCAGGATGAAGGTCACGAAGCTGATGCCGATCAGGATCATCAGCGTCTGGAGCAGCCGGCGGGCGATATAGGCGGGCATCAGTGGTGTCCCTGCTGGGTCGGGTCGAGCACGTCGCGCAGGGCATCGCCGACCAGGTTGAAGGCCAGCGCCAGCAGCAGGATCGCCGCGCCGGGAATGAAGACCAGCCAGGGCGCGCTGGTGAAATAGGTCTGGTTCTCGAAGATGATGTTGCCCCAGGAAGGGGTCGGCGGCTGCACGCCGATGCCGAGGAAGGACAGCGTCGCCTCCAAGAGCACCGTGGTGGCAATGCCGAGCGTCGCCCAGACGATCATGGTGGAGAAGAGATGCGGCAGGATATGCTTGAGGATGATGCGCGGCGCGCCCGCGCCCATCGCCCGCTCCGCCTCGATGAAGTCGCGCTCGGAGAGCGAGCGGGTCTCGGTATAGAGCACGCGGGCGATCTGCACCCAGTTGACCATGGCGATCACCATGGCGACGATCCACAGGCTCGGTTTGAAGATCGCGGCCAGCACGATGGCGAGCAGGAGGGCCGGAAAGGCCATCATCAGGTCGGTGAAGCGCATCAGCACGGTCTCGACCACGCCCCGGAAATAGCCGGCGCAGATGCCGACCGCCGAGCCGATCAGGACGGCGATGCCGTTCGCCACCACGCCGATGATCAGCGAGGTCTGCGCGCCGTAGATCAGGCGCGAGAACAGGTCGCGGCCGACGAGGTCGGTGCCGAACCAGAACTTGCCGTCGGGCGGCAGCGGCGCGCCCTCGAGTGTCAGCCCGTCGAAGAACTGCTCGTTCGGATCGAAGGGCACGATCCACGGCGCGAAGAGCGCCGCAACGACCGTCAGGACGATGACGAAGAGGCCGAATGCCGCCAGCCGCCGGCGCAGGATGCGGGCGAACACGCCGCGCTCGGCCTTTTTCCGGTTGCCGGGAAGGGTATCAAGCGCGCTCACGGTCGGGTCCTGCCTGCTGTTCGTTCAGGAAACGCCGCGCCATGGCCTCGACGCTGACGCGCTCGGTCATCGCGGCAAGGCGCAGCTTCTGGTAGGCCTGCCTGGGGGACATATTTTCCGCCAGCATCAGGATCGCGGTCGCCTGCGCCACCGCCTCGCGCTGGTCGAGGCTGTCGCGCAGCGCGCCGATCTCCGTCGCCAGCGCATGCCGCCGGTGGAAATTGTGCATGGCGATGACCAGCGCGCTGTAGACACCGGCGCTGCCGATCGGCTTGATGAGCTGCGCATCCGCGCCTTGGCGCAGCGCCCAGTCGATGCGCCCGGGCGCTTCGGAGCCGATCAGCGCCACGGTCGGCACCGGCGCCTGCTGCGGCTGCCAGGGGAACTGCCCGTCATAGCCCATGTCGACATCGAAGAAGACGATGTTGAAGGGGGAGACGTCGGCATTCTCCGGCACGTCCGGCCAGCACTCCACCGCCTCGACGCCGATGCGCTGCAATTGCTGCGTGATGGCGTCCACATTGGCGTGGCGGCGGTGGACGATCAGCGCCGTCCAGTTTTCGAAGGCGCCCCAGGAGGGGAAGGCGAGGGATCGGTCGGTCTTGGTCATTTGACGAGCCTCAGGAAGCCGGGCTGCTGGCCCTCGTTCATGCTGGACTTCAGATGGGTCCGGGCCATGAAGGGGTCCGGCTGGATGGCGCTTTCCGCCAGGTGCACGATATCGAACCCGTCGTCATTGCGCGCCCGCCCGATATGGGCGGGCAGGGCGATATGGTTGGTGCGGGCGTCGACGATGATATCGCCGAGCGGCGTGCTTGTCGCATGCCTCTTGCAGGAGGCGAGAACGGGCTCGATGGCGTCCGTGCCGGCGCGGGCGATCCCGTCCGCAATCAGCAGGATGCTGGAATAGCTCTGGGCGAAGAAGGCCGAGATTCCGCTGCCGGAGGCGTCCCCTTGCGCCTTTTCGAGAAAGGCCCGGTTCGCCTCCCCGGGAAGCGACCGGAAATAACAGCTCACGGTGAAGTTCCCTTCCGCGTCCCCGCCCACTCTTTCCAGCTCGCTTTCGTAGAAGTTGCAGCTGAGCACCGGCCGCACGGTGGCGCGGAAATCGGCATCGCGCCGGCCGAGGTCGGCATAGGCCTTCAGGAAGGCATAGGAGGATTCGCCGATCAGGTTGTTGAGGATGAAATCCGGCCTCCTGGCCTCGATCTCGCGGATGAGATGGCCGATATCCGTGTCGCCGATGGCGACGGCGCGCTCGCTGAGCACCTCGCCGTCGGCCGCATGCAACATCTCGCGCGCGAGCCGGTTGGTTTCCCAGCCCCAGATATAGTTCGAGCCGAGCAGGATCGCCCGCTTGCCGAAGCGCGGCATGATGAAGTCGATCAACGGGACCAGATGCTGGTTGGCGCAGGCCGCGATATAGACGACGCGATCGCTCGCCTCGAAGCCTTCATAGACGCAAGGATACCACAGCACCGCATCGCGTTTCTCGACGATCGGAATGACCTCCTTGCGGCTCCACGACGTCGTGCATCCGACGACATGGCGCACGCCATGGCCGGTGACCAGATCGTCGCACAGCGCCGCGTAGCGGTCGATATTGCCGCCCGGGTCGGCGGCGACGGGCTTCAGCGCGAACGGCAGGTCCTGCGCATTGACGGCCTCTATCGCGGCGATCGCGCCGCGATAGCCCTCGTATCCCAGCCGCCCGTAGGGGCCGGACTGGGAGAACAGCACTCCCACGGAGATGATCTTCTTGCCGTTCGCGACCATGCCTGGAAACCAAACAAAAAAGCCCCGCCGGAACGATCGGTTCCGGAGGGGCCCAAGTGCCAATTAGAATTTTCCGGAAATTACCGAGTTCGGGGCGGATTTGTCAACTTGTTTCCACCGGTCGCCGCTTTGGGGAATTTCCTTGCGTGCGTGTCGCAGGCGCCGCGGCGCTTTCCTTATGAGGGCATTGGAACTTCTAATTTTCCAGAACCCGTGAAGGTTCCTACCCTGATCCCCGTCAAACAGCGCGTTGGCGCGGAGAAGGAGCTTCACATGAACATGTTTGCGCGGGGGATGCCCAACCAGCTTCTGCGGCTGCAGGAGATGCACAATGGCAAGAAGGTACAGCCGACCTTCTCGGCGGGCGAGATGGAGCGGCGGCAGAATGCGATGCGCCGCATTCTGGAGGAACTGAAGCTCGATGCGGCGATCCTGACCTCGTATCATAACATCTGCTACTTCTCCGATTTCCTCTATTGCTCCTTCGGCCGGCGCTACGCCTTCGTCATCACGCCGGAAAAGGCCACCTCCGTTTCCGCCGGCATCGATGCCGGCCAGCCCTGGCGCCGCACCTTCGGCGACAACATCACCTATACGGACTGGCAGCGCGACAACTTCTTCCATGCCCTGCAGACGCTCCTGCCGAAGGCTTCGCGCATCGGCATCGAGTTCGACCAGGTCGATCTCGAGCTGCGCCGCCTGCTGGAAGAGGCCTTCCCGAATGTCGAATTCGTCGACATCGGTTCCCCGACCATGTGGCTGCGCACGATCAAGTCGGACGAGGAGATCGCCCTCATCAAGGAAGGCGCAAGGACCGCCGATATCGGCGGGGCCGCCGTCGCGAAGGCGGTGCGCGAGGGCGTACCGGAATACGAGGTGGCGCTCGCCGGCACGCAGGCCATGGTCCGCCATATCGCAAGCCGCTTCCCCCATGCCGAGCTGATGGACACCTGGGTCTGGTTCCAGTCGGGCATCAACACCGACGGGGCGCACAATCCGGTGACCTCGCGCCGCGTCGAGAAGGGCGACATCCTTTCGCTCAACTGCTTCCCGATGATCGCCGGCTACTATACGGCGCTGGAGCGCACGCTGTTCCTCGACCATGCCAGCGACGAGCACTTGCGCATCTGGGAGATCAACTGCGCGGTGCACCGCCGCGGCCTGGAACTGCTCAAGCCCGGCGCGCGCTGCGGCGACGTGGCGGCGGAACTCAACGAGATCTACCGCGATCACGGCCTGCTCGGCTACCGCTCCTTCGGCTACGGCCATTCCTTCGGCGTGCTCTCGCATTATTACGGCCGCGAGGCGGGCGTGGAGCTGCGCGAGGACATCAACACGGTGCTCCAGCCGGGCATGGTGGTCTCCATGGAGCCGATGCTGACCATTCCGGACGGCATGCCGGGGGCCGGCGGCTACCGCGAGCACGACATCCTGGTGATGACCGAAACCGGCAGCGAGAACATCACGGGCTTCCCCTTCGGTCCGGAGCATAATATCCTCCCCGCCTGACCCGTCCGCGGGCAACTTGGAACGGGCCGTCCGATCGGCCCGTTTCCTTTTGGAAGCGGTGCCGCCCCCGTGAGAAATATCCCGACCGACCTTCTTCGCACCTTCCTGGCGGTCATCGACCTGCGCAGCCACACGCGCGCCGCCGAACAGCTCGGCCGCACCCAGCCGGCCATCAGCCTGCAGATGAAGAAGCTGCAGGAACTGCTCAACGTTTCCCTCTTCACCAAGGATGCCAGCGCCCAGCCGACCGAGGCGGGCGAGCTTGTCGCGAGCTATGCCCGGCAGATGCTGGCGCTCAACGACGAGATGGTGCTGCGCCTGTCGCGGCGCGACCAGCACGGCAAGATCCGCCTCGGCATTCCCAACGACTATGCCGATCATTTCCTGCCGAAGCTGATGCCGCGCCTTGCCCGCAGCGGCCACGATTTCCGCTTCGAGGTCGTCTGCGACCTCTCCCATGTCCTGCTGCAGGGCCTGCGTAACGGGCTTTACGACCTTGTCGTGGCGATGACGCCGGATGGGCCGGCGGAAGGCGCGTTCATGACCTGGAAGGAGCCGCTCGCCTGGGTCGGCGACAGCCCGACCTCGCTCGTCACCGACGGCGGCGGCAACCTGCGCATCGTCTGCTATCCGGAAGGCTGTCTCTACCGGCGGGCGATGCTGACGGCGCTGCAGCGCGACGGGCGCGGCTACGATCTCGTCTATACCAGCCCCAGCCTTTCCGGCCTCGAGGCGGCGGTCGGCTCCGGCTTCGGCAATACGGTCCTCGCCCGCCGCATCCTGCCGTCGAAGCTTGCAACGCTCGACGACGCCCTCGGCCTGCCAAGGCTCACGGACGTCGTCGTCGGTATCTATCTGAGCTCGGACCGCAAGCGCTCCCCGGTGGCGGAGAGCTTCGCGGCGCATTTCGCCGATGCGTTTCTCGCCGAGACGCGGGACGGCTGACGGAAAACCCGCCGCGATCAGGCCCGCCGCACCCGGCGGATGAGGCTCAAGGCCAGGAACAGCGCGATGGAGACGGTGGTGAGCAGGCTCGCCGCCGCCATGATCGTCGGGTTGATCTGGTCGCGAATGCCCGAGAACATCTGCACCGGCAGGGTGCGCTGTTCGGCGCCCGTCAGGAAGAGGGCGACAATCACCTCGTCGAAGGAGACGGCGAAGGCGAGCAGCGCGCCGGAGACGATGCCGGGCAGGATCAGCGGCAGCGTGACGGCGAAGAAGACGCTGACAGGACCCGCGCCGAGGCTCGCGCCGGCCCGCGAGAGGTTGGCGTCATAGGTGGAAAGCGCCGAAAGCACCGTGACCACGACGAAGGGGATGGAAAGCGCCGCATGGGCGAGCACCAGCCCGGTGCGCGTATTGGTAAGCCCAAGCGAACCGAAGAACATGTAGGCCCCGACGGCGACGATGACGACGGGCATGATCATCGGCGAGATCATCAGCGCCATGACCGCCTTTCGCGCCGGAAAGCCCGGCCGGCTGATGCCAAGCGCTGCGAGCGTGCCGAGCAGCGTGGCGAGCGCCGTGCTGCAGGCGGCCGCGACGAGGCTGTTGAAGAGGCTCTGCGTCCAGCGCGCATTCTCGAAGAAATCCGCATACCAGCGCCAGGAATAGTCCTGGATCGGGAAGGTGAAGAACGGATCCTTCGAGACGGAGAGCGGGAAGACGACGAAGAGCGGCCCGATCAGGAAGACGAGCACGGCGAAGGCGAAGGCGACGACGGCGAGGCGGCAGAGCCGTTCGCCGCGGGTTGCGTAAGCGGGAAGCCACATTGTTCTCACCCGAGCTTGATGCGCTCCGCGCCGACGAGGCGCAGGAACAGGAGGTAGATGGAAAGCGTCATGACGAGGAGCAGGCAGGCGAGCGCGGCGGCCATGCCCCAGTTCAGGTCGCGGTTGATGTAGGTGGCGATGAAGTTCGACATCATCTGGTCGCGCGGGCCGCCGACGAGGGCCGGCGTGATGTAGTAGCCGAGCGACAGGATGAAGGTCATCAGGCAGCCGGCGGCGACACCCGGCAGCGTCTGGGGCGCATAGACCCGCCAGAAGGCGAAGAAGGGCGGTGCGCCGAGCGAGCGGGCGGCCCGCATCTGCCCTTCCGGGATGGACTTCATGACGCTGAGGATCGGCAGGATCGTGAAGGGGAGCTGGATATGCGTCATCGCCGTGACGGTGCCGAAGCGGGTCAGCATGAGCTGGAGCTTTTCCGTGGTGAGGCCGAGCGCCAGGAGGATCTGGTTGATCACCCCGTCCGTCTGCAGCAGCACGACCCAGGCGGTGGTGCGCACCAGAAGCGATGTCCAGAGCGGCAGCAGCACCAGAAGCAGCAGGAATCCGGCGATGCGCGACGGCGCCAGCGAGATGACATAGGCCGTGGGAAAGCCGAGGACGAGCGTCGCGGCGGTCACGAGGGCCGCGATCCAGAGCGTGCGCCCGAGAATGTCGAGGAACACCGCCTGGCTCGCCTCCACCCGCTCGATGCCGCCGGAGGCGTCCTGCGCGAGGTCGACGGATGTCAGCAGGTAATAGGGTGTGACGGCGCTGCCGTTGCGCTTGATGATCGCCCAGAGGTCGGGACTGGCCCAGACCGGATCGAGCGCCGCAAATTGCGGGGCAAGGGCGCCATCCTTGAGATTGCCGAGGTGGCGGACCACCGACATGATGCGGCTGCGCATGCCGGCGCTTTCGTAGTTCAGCCGCTTGCCGAGCGATGCGGCGGTGTTGTCCTCCTTCGCGCGGGCAAGGTCGGCGGCAAGCGCGGCGAAGGCCTCTTCGCCCGGTGTGGCGCGCCCATCCCAGCCGTCGAGCGCGGCGACGGTCTGCGGCAGGACGCTGCGGACCTCCGGGTTGCGCACGGCGGTGGTGAGGAAGAGGCCGATCGGGGCGGCGAAGGTGACGACGAGGAAGAGGAGCGCCGGCAGCGCGAGGGCGAAGGCGCGAAGGCGGTTCGGCCGCTCGGCCCGGCGCAGGGCCGCGCCGAGGCTGGCCGACGTGGGCGGAATGGCAAGGGAGAGGGTCTCTGTCATGGCTACCTCGTCAGCGTTCGGCAATCGGCGGCGAAACAGGCCATGCCGATGCTGCTTCCCGGCAGGATCGCCGCGCCCTCGGCTGCCGGCACGGAAGCGACGATGCGCTCGCTGCCGAAGGCCTCCAACGTCAGCCGCACCCGGTCTCCGAGGAAGGTCCTGTCGAGGACGCGGGCGGGGATACGGTTTTCGGCGTTTCTACGGTCGGGACCGTCGAGGCCGAGCCGCTCGGGGCGGAGCGATACCGTGAGGTCCGCGCGCGCCTGGCCGGACGGCCCGGTCGTGAAAAGCCGCGTTCCGTCCGGCATCAGCACGACGCCGAGGCCGTTTTCCGTTCCGGCGAATTCGCAGGCGAGCGTGTTGTTGTCGCCGATGAAGCCGGCGACGAAGCGGTTTTCCGGCCGGTCGTAGAGCGTCATCGGGTCGGAAAGCTGCTGGATGCGCCCCTCGTGGAAGACCGCGATGCGGTCCGACATGGTAAGCGCTTCTGACTGGTCGTGCGTCACATAGACCATGGTGATGCCGAGCTGCTGCTGGATCCGCCTGATCTCGACCTGCATGTGCTCGCGCAATTGCTTGTCGAGCGCACCGAGCGGCTCGTCCATCAGGATGAGCTTCGGCTTGAACACCATGGCGCGAGCGAGCGCGACGCGCTGCTGCTGCCCGCCGGAAAGCTGCGCCGGACGGCGTTCGCCAAGGCCGGTGAGCTTGACCATGGAAAGCGCTTCCTCGACCCGGCGCTTTGCCTCCGCTCCCCTGATGCCGCGATAGCGCAGCGGGAAGCCGACATTCTCGGCCACCGTCATATGCGGGAAGAGTGCATAGTTCTGGAAGACGAAGCCGATGTCGCGGCGCTCCGGCGGCAGGCGTTCCACGGCCTGCCCTTCGAGCAGGATGCGCCCGCTCGTCGGCTGCTCGAAGCCGCCGAGCATCATCAGCGTCGTCGTCTTGCCGGAGCCGGAAGGACCGAGCATGGTGAGGAATTCGCCGCGCCGCACCGCAAGGTTCAGGTCCTCGACGACGAGCGTGCGCCCGTCATAGGTCTTCTGCACGCGCTCGAAGGCGACCATGGTCTCGCTGGCGGTCGTGGTCGGCGGCGCCTCGTCGAGGCGCCCCCTTTCCATCGTCATCGTGTTCATCCGCGCGCTCCTCAGTTGGAAAGCCAGGTGGTGAAGCGCTTGCGGATCTCGTCGCCATGGTCCGCCCAGAAGGCGTTGTCGAGCGTCAGGGAGGTCGTCAGGTTCTCCGGGCTGGTCGGCAGGTTCCTGGCATCGTCGGATGCCACTTCCGCGGCGGCCGTCGTGCGGACGGGACCGTAGGGAATGTATTTCGCGATGCCGGCCAGCACCTTTGGCTCGACGGCGAAATGGATGAAGGCGAGCGAGCCCTCCATGTCCTTCGCGCCCTTCGGGATGACCCAGTAGTTGGAATCGAGGATCTGGTTGTCCCAGACGATGCCGAAATGGCGTCCTTCCTTGTTGGCGTTGAAGATGCGCCCGTTCCACGCCGTCGTCATGGTCACCTCGCCCGAGGCGAGGAGCTGCGGGGCCTGCGCGCCCGCTTCCCACCAGACGATCTCCTTCTTGATCGTGTCGAGCTTGGCGAAGGCGCGGTCGAGGCCCTCGGGCGTGGCGAGCACCGTATAGACATCCTGCGGGGCGACGCCGTCGGCCAGCAGCGCGAATTCGAGATTGGTCGCCGGGTTCTTCCACAGGCCGCGCTTGCCGGGGAAATTCGCAAGGTCGAAGAGATCGGCCAGTTTCGTCGGCGGCTTGGCCAGCTTGTCCTTGTCATAGGAAAGGATCGTCGCATAGACGATCGTGCCGACGCCGCAGTCCGACGTCGTGCCGGCGAGCCAGTCCGATTTCGGCCCGATCTTCTCCCAGTCGATCGTTTCGAAAATGCCCTCGTCGCAGCCCTGGAGCAGCGTCGGGGCGTCGACGTCGACGACGTCGATGGTCGTGTTGCCGCTGTCGATCATCGCCTTGATCTTGGCGATCTCGCCGCCGTATTCCTGCTCGGAGACGGGCCTTCCGGTCTCCTCGGCATAGGCGGTGAACACCGCCTTTCTCTGGGCTTCCTGATAGGCGCCGCCGAAACTCATGACGGAAAGCGGCTCGGCGGCCATCGTCGTGCCGAGCGCGAGGCCATAGGCAAGCGTCGCCGCTGCCAGGAACATGCGTGTTCTGAACATGGAAATTCCTCTCTGGAGACAGATCTGATGTACCCGTCACAGCGCCCGTCTTGCTTGCGGGCTATGGGGAAAGCCTATGTTGCGACATGCCGCGGCGCAAATAAGTTGCTGTCATGGGGACATGAGTGGCGCTTATCGGCGCGTGCGCATAAATATGAACTTGAAAGTCATGTTTCTGCTGTCTAGTAGTCGCCGACCGTTGTCGCCCGGCCGTCTTCAAGGCGGCCCGGCGAGGCAATCCGGACTGGTAGCAGGCAAAGCGTGGCCGCTGATCTTGAAAGCATCTATCTCGGCATGCGCCGGTCGCTGATGGCGACGGCCCTCAGGGTCGTCCGCGATCCGCAGATCGCCGAGGATCTTGCCCAGGAAAGCTACCTGCGCGTGCGGCGCGCCATGGAAAAGGGGCCGGTCGAGCATGTGGAGGCGTTCCTCCATCGCACCGCGCACAACCTCGCCCTCGATTACCTGCGGAAGAACAGGACGCGCGGCCATGTCGAAACCATGGATGCCGCGGACCCCTCGGCGTTGGGCGTGGCGGACGCCACGCCTTCGGCCGAGGAGCGGATGATCCAGGCCGACAGGCTCCGGCATGTCGAGGACCTGCTCACGCAACTGCCGGACCGGGCGCGGCGCGTCTGGCTCCTGAGCAGGGTGGAAGGATGGTCCTATCCCCGGATCGCGGAGCATCTCGGCGTGTCCCCGAACACCGTCTTCAACGACGTCAAGCTCGTCATGGGCAGTCTGCGGGACCTTTTCAGCCGCCTTGATCGAGGATGAAATCG
Source organism: Shinella sp. R2-11 (assembly GCF_055330205.1). Classification (NCBI taxonomy): domain Bacteria; kingdom Pseudomonadati; phylum Pseudomonadota; class Alphaproteobacteria; order Hyphomicrobiales; family Rhizobiaceae; genus Shinella; species Shinella sp. R2-11. The sequence goes on from NZ_JBVAPC010000001.1 coordinate 378,243, forward strand.
TGTTGAAGCAAAGCCCCGGCACAGGAAGCCTGCCCGCGACCCGCCCTGGACATCGTCTCTGTCCGAGGGTTCGTTGTGAGATCGCGCGGGCTGAAACGTCATCCTGTGGAAGGGCGTGCCAATCGAAGAAGAAGGGATGGGCGCTTTGAGCCTGGAGAAACCCGACCGGAACGTTCCGGGCATCGAGCCGGCAGATGCGGGGTCCGTCGCGGACCAGGCGCTGGACTGGTTCGTCCGCCTGCAGGGGACCGAGGATCCGGCCGAGCTGGCGGCATTCGGCCGCTGGCGCGGCGAGAGCGCGCAGAACGAGCAGGCCTATGCCGAACTTCTGCGGATCTGGAACCTGCCGGAGGTCGCCGCCGCCTCGCAGAACCTCGCGCGGGCGCAGGGTACGCAAGGCCGCCGGCCCGTTCCCGCAAGCGGCCGGCCATGGATGAGGACCGTGGCGGCGATGGCCGCGTGCATCGCTCTCGTCGTCGGCGTGCTGGAATATCCCGCGCTTCTGATCCGCTGGCAGGCGGATTACCTGACGGCCGCCGGCGAGCAGAAGGATGTCACTCTGCCGGACGGCTCGCGAATGTTGCTGAACACGGCAAGCGCGGTCGCGCTCGACTTCGAAGGCGGCCGGCGCGACGTGCGCGTGCTGGACGGCGAGGCGTGGTTCGACGTCAGGCACGATCCGGCCCATCCTTTCAGGGTCGCCGGGCGCTATGGCGAGGCCGAGGTGAAGGGAACGTCCTTCGCCGTCCGCTCCGGCGATGAAGGCGACCGCGTCGTTCTGGAGCGCGGACGGGTCGATGTCGCCCGCCTGCCGGACTGCGGGCAGGGCGTGGAACTCCAGCCCGGCGAGATGATCGAGGTGGAGGAAGATGCGCTCTCCCCCATCCGTCCGGCCGATCCCGCGCGCGACCTCGCATGGCGCGAGGGTCGGGTGATCTTCTATTCCAAGCCGTTCGGCGCGGTGATCCGCGACCTCTCCCGCTATTACGGCGGGCGGGTCATCACGCTCAACGATCGCGCCGCGGACGTGCTGGTCAGCGGCAACTATCGCCTGGATGAAGCCGAGAACGCGATCCGCAGCCTGGCGGAAGTCGTCGGGGCGAAATGGACCCGCCTTCCGGGCGGCGTCATAATCCTTCGATAAATTCTCAAGTTTTTTTGTGAGATCGCCCGGCGGCTTACGTCGAATGGGTATTGGCGGCGGCAGGGGATGCCGCCGCCGCATTCGACGACGTTTGAAGGGGCAGCGAAATGGCGAAAGCCGATGGTATCGACAAGAGGCATGGCAGCAGGACGACCCGTTGGGCGCTTCTGGCGTCGACGGTATTGGCGAGCGTTGCGATGACGCCCGCCGAGGCGGTCGCCCAGCAGAAGACGAGCCGCGTCTCCATGGAGACCAGGGGCGTTGCCTTCTCCATCCCGGCCCAGCCCTTGCCCGATGCGCTCGATGCCTTCATTCGCGCGACCGGCTGGCAGGTCGGCTATTCTGCAAGCGCGCTTTCCGGCAAGCGCTCGCAGGCGGTTTCCGGGCAGATGCCGCCCGCCGCGGCGCTGCGGCGGCTGATGGCCGGCAGCGGCCTCTCGGTGCGCATGACCGGCCCGACGACCGCGGCGCTGGTCGATCTCCAGGCGACGGGCACCATCGACGGCGCGGCGGCCGATGCGGACGGATCGACGGTGCTCGAGGCCATCACGGTCGACGGCGCCCGCACCGGCAACGGCGCCGACGATCCCTATGTCGCATCGGATTCGAGCGCCTATATCACCGGCGACCAGATCGAGCGCTATCGCGGGGCGAGCCCCGCCGATATCCTGAAGGGCGCGCCGGGCGTCTATTCGGGCCAGAGCCGCGCCAGCGGCGGCATCGACGCGAATATCCGCGGCCTGCAGGGCCAGGGCCGCGTTCCCGTCACGGTCGACGGCGCGCAGAATTCGACCGCGATGTACCGGGGCTATCAGGGCATTGCCAATTCGACCTTCATCGATCCCGATTTCATCGGCGGCGTCGCCGTCGAGAAGGGACCGAGCACCAGCGCGACCGGCGCCGGCGCGATCGGCGGCATGGTCAGCATGCGCACGCTGAACGCCGACGACATCATCCCGGAAGGCGAGAATTTCGGCGCGCGCATGAAGATCGAGGGCAGCAGCAACACCACTTCGCCCTGGACGTCCCTGTCGAAGCGCCACCTGGCGCTCTCCGGTGAACGGGATACGGCCGGCTATCTCTGGACGCTGCCGGGAAGCAAGGTGGACCGTCCGGGCCTCTTCGACATCAATTCGGGCTCGGCGAGCCTCGTTCTCGCCGGACGGAGCGAGAATGTCGATATCCTCGGCGGCTTTTCGCGTCGCGTTTCCGGCAATTACCACGCGGGCAGGAACGGCAGCGGCGCGCCGAGCCCGGCGGCATGCGACGATGCCGCCGGCCGCGATTGCGCGCTCGACTGGTACGAGAAGGGCCTGTCGATCTATCTTCCGGGCGAGGAGGTCCTGAACACCTCGCAGGACATCTATTCCGGCCTGCTGAAGGGAACGTTTCGCTTCGGCGACGACCACACGCTGGAACTCGGCTATTCGCTCTACGACAGCACCTTCGGCGAACAATATGCCACGGAACTGGCAACCGATAGCGACTCGACCTACCAGCGCAACCCCTCCCATATCCGCGTCGATACCCTGACCAGCCGCTACCACTGGGACCCTGAAAGCGACCTCGTCGATCTCAAGTGGAACCTGTGGGGAAGCTGGCTCGACGAGGAGACGCAGGCGGTCGACGGCACGATCACCAAGGAATCGCAGATGCGGGGCACGGACCTGTCGAACACCTCGCGCTTCCAGACGTCCTTCGGCGACATCTCCCTGCAATACGGCCTGTCCTATCTCCACGAGGAGACGCGGCCGCTGAATGTCGGGGGAAATGTCGCGCCGCGGAACGGCGAGCGTTGGGAGGCCTCGGCCTTCACCAATGCGGGCTGGCAGGCGCTCGACTGGCTCAAGCTCGACGGCGGCCTGCGCTACCATCGCTTCGAATCCCGCAACAATGCTCCGGGCAATACCGACCCGGTCCAGACGGACGATGCACTCGACTATTCGAGCACCCTGACCGTGACGCCGCTCGAAGGCTGGAACGTCTATGGCAGCTACAAGAACGCCGCGCGCCTGCCATCCCTGTTCGAATCGGCCGGCGGCTTCGCCACGGTCGTCGATCCGAACCTCCGGCCGGAAACCTCGAAAACCTGGGAATTCGGCACGAACCTCACCCGGGAAGGCGTCTTCGACGGCGATGACAGCCTGCGGCTGAAGGTCGGCTATTTCGACAGCACGATCGACGACTATATCAACCGGACGCGGGTCAACAGCACGACCATGCGGATCCGCAATATCGAGCAGGCGAAGTTCTCGGGCGTCGATCTTTCCGCCCGCTACGAGCGCGGCGGCTTCACCGCCGAGCTGGGCGGCTCCTACTACACCAATGTCGAATATTGCGTGACCGTCGCGACTTGCGCGAATTCCTCGCTAGCGAGCGACTACGCCACGAACTACGTTCCGCCGGAATACCAGGTGAACCTGACGCTGACGCAGACCCTGCTGGACGAGCGGCTTTCGCTGAGCAGCCGGTTTTCCCATATCGGGCCGCGCGCCGCCAGCGCCCAGGCTCCGGGGCAGGGCGGCGCCAGCCTCATCGCGCAGATTCCGTGGAAGCCCTATACCATCGTCGACGTGTGGGCGTCCTACAAGCTGACCGACTATGCGACGCTCAGCCTTGCCGTCGAGAACCTCACGGACGTCTATTATGTCGAGCCGCTGAGCCTGACGCGGGTTCCCTCGCCGGGACGGACGATCCGCGTCAGCCTGACGACCGATCTTTCCGCATCCTCCCTCGAAGGCGCGCTCGGCCTCGACGATGCCGACACCTATGACTGGACCGGTTTCCATGCCGGCCTTCATGCCGGCACGGGGCTGACCAGTTTCCAGATGGCCGATTTCTCCCAGAACGGCATGAACCCGCAGAACTACAGCTTCGGGGACACGTCCGGCTACGCCGCCGGTTTCCAGATGGGCTACGACTACCAGCTCACCAACAATGTCGTCCTCGGCGTCGGCGGCGAATTCTCCTGGTCGAACACCCACAAGGACATGGTCATCACCGGGATACAGGGCGGGGAGGTCGACGCCAACTGGTTCGCCGGCGTGCACGGGCGCATCGGCTATGCCATCGGCGACATCCTGATCTTCGGCAAGGTGGGCTATGCCGTGGCGGACATGGACGGCAAATATAAGCGCGCCCGGCGCATCGCCGGCGAGCTCGTCTGGTCCGAGGCCTCCGACAGCAGCCGCTTCTCCGGCTGGACGGCAAGCGGCGGCATCGAATATGCCCTTTCCGACAAGGTCACCGTCACGGGCGAATACAGCTTCGCCAACCTGACGCATGGCAGCTTCGAGACGCCGGAGCTCAACGGCGTCGCCTATCGATGGAAGGGCAAGCCGCGCATGGACCAGATCAAGCTGGGCGTGAACTACCGGTTCTAGGCGAAGTGAGGCCGCAGCCTGGAAGCTGCGGCCCCTACTGGCCGAAGAACAGCACGGCCGCGATGACCACCGAGGCGCCGACGGCCGAAAGCGTTCCTGCCCCCTGAAGCACGCCCATGCGGTAGAGCATGAGGGCAAAGCCGATAATCACCGGGGCCGCGACCATCAGGCCGAACTGCGCGTCGCTCATGAAACCATCCTTTTCTGCCGCCACCATGCCGCGTTCCGCCGGTTCCATCTTTGTGCCGGCGCAAAGAAGGCCGCGGCCCGGCTTGCTAGGGAAAGGCCATGACGGCAGCGAATGATCTCGGCACGGCGGCAACGAAGGTGGAGAGCGGGGAAGCGGATTCCCTGCTCTTGTGGATTCTGGTCTGGAGCGAACTTGCCGTCTTCGGGGCGCTGCTCGTCGCCTTCATGGTGTTGACGGTGCTCGATCCGCAAGGGGCGGCGCTGTTTCGCGCCCATCTTCATCCCGGGCTTGCGGCCGCCAATACCATCATACTCGTGCTGAGCGGCTGGCAGGCGGCGCTGGCGGTGCGGCTCAGCGCCGGGGATAGGGCGGCCCGCCGTCCCCTCGTCCTGGCGGCGCTGCTCGGCTTCGCCTTCGCCGTGGTGAAGGCCTTCGAATATAGGCTCGAAGTGAAGGCGGGCGTCGGCGGTCTCGGCACGCTTGCCGAGCTCTATTTCCTCGTCACCGGCTTCCATCTGCTGCATGTCGTCTTCGGCGCGGCGGTCCTGCTTCTCGTCGCCCGCCGGCCGTCGCGCGGCAATGTCGTGATGATCGCGACGCTCTGGCATGCGATCGATCTCGTCTGGCTGGTCATGTTCCCCATCATCTATCTGACGTGAGGATTTTCCGATGACCCGACAGGCCCGCGAACAGTTCCTCGCCACCCTCGCCATGCTGCTGACGCTCGCCGCCGGCGGTGCCTTCGTCGGCGGGCTTTCGGGCGGGCTGCTGGTGCCGGTCGCCGCCGTGCTCGTCATGGCCTATGCGAAGGGCCGCCTCGTCATCCTCGATTTCATGGAACTGCGGGCGAACCGCGGCTTCATGCGCTCGGCGCTGCTCGCCTGGCCGGCGACGCTGCTTTCCCTCGCGCTCGTGCGCGCGCTTGCCATCAACCTGATCGGCTGACGAACCGCCTCGGTCTTTGCCTATTCGCAAAGAAGGCATTTCTCCCGCGGCTAGAACCGGAGACGTCCCGCAGGCCGGCGAGGGGATCGCCGGCAACCGATCGGCGGGGTTTTGGCGCCGGGCCTCTCGGGTTCGGCAAGGGAAAGGACCGGGGGATGGCAGAGCGCCTAACCAAGACCGGGGCCCGCAACGTCTTCTATGGCGGGTCCATCTTCTTCTTCACGATCTTCGTGGGGCTTACGGCCCACTCGCACTATTACATGCGCACCACCTCGACGGACGAGGCGACGCTCACCGACAGCGTCACCCGCGGCAAGCACGTCTGGGAAAAGAACGCCTGTATCAACTGCCACACGCTGCTCGGCGAGGGCGCCTATTTCGCGCCCGAGCTCGGCAATGTGTGGAAGCGCTACGGCGGCGCGGAGGACCCGGAGGGCGCGCGCGAGGCCTTCAAGGCCTGGATGGCCGCCCAGCCGAGCGGCGCGGAGGGCCGGCGGCAGATGCCGCAGTTCAACCTCACCGAACAGGAACTCAACGATCTTGCCGACTTCCTCGAATGGACGAGCAGGATCAAGACCCAGAACTGGCCGCCGAACGATGCCGGCTGACCGATAGCGTCCAGGAGAAAAGATATGAAATATCAAACGCAGAAGGCCGCGATGCTGTATTTTTACGGCGCGCTCGGCCTGTTCCTCGCCCAGGTGGCCTTCGGGGTCCTCGCCGGCACGATCTACGTGTTGCCGAACATGCTCTCCGAGCTCCTGCCCTTCAACATCGTGCGCATGATCCACACCAATGCGCTCGTCGTCTGGCTGCTCATGGGCTTCATGGGCGCGACCTACTACATGATCCCGGAGGAGACCGAGACCGAGCTGTTCAGCCCGAAGCTCGCCGTCCTCCAGTTCTGGCTGTTCTTCGTGGCGGCGGGGCTGACGGTCGTCGGCTACATGTTCCGCATCCATGAGGGCCGCGAGTTCCTCGAGCAGACCTTCATCGCCAAGGTCGGCATCGTCGTCGTCGTGCTGATGTTCCTCTTCAACATCACCATGACCGCGCTGAAGGGTCGCAAGACCACGGTCATCAACATCCTGCTCTTCGGCCTGTGGGGCCTTGCGCTCTTCTTCCTCTTCGCCTTCTACAACCCGGCGAACCTCGCGCTCGACAAGATGTACTGGTGGTACGTCATCCATCTGTGGGTCGAGGGCGTCTGGGAGCTGATCATGGCCTCCGTGCTCGCCTTCCTGATGATCAAGATCAACGGTATCGACCGTGAGGTCGTGGAAAAGTGGCTCTACGTCATCGTCGGCCTCGCCCTCTTCTCGGGCATCCTCGGCACCGGCCACCACTATTACTGGATCGGCGCGCCGGGCTACTGGCAGTGGATCGGCTCGCTGTTCTCGACGTTGGAAGTGGCGCCCTTCTTCACCATGGTCATCTTCACCTTCGTGATGACCTGGAAGGCCGGCCGCAACCATCCGAACAAGGCGGCGCTGCTCTGGTCGATCGGCTGCTCGGTCATGGCCTTCTTCGGCGCCGGCGTCTGGGGCTTCCTGCACACGCTGTCGTCAGTGAACTACTACAGCCACGGCACGCAGGTCACCGCCGCGCACGGGCACCTCGCCTTCTTCGGCGCCTATGTGATGCTGAACCTCGCCATGATGGCCTATGCGATCCCCGAGATCCGCGGCCGCCAGCCCTACAACCAGTGGCTCTCGATCGCCTCGTTCTGGATCATGTGCACGGCCATGTCGGTGATGACCTTCGCGCTCACATTCGCGGGCGTCGTGCAGATCCACCTCCAGCGCGTGCTCGGCGAAAGCTTCATGGACGTGCAGGACCAGCTCTCGCTGTTCTACTGGGTCCGCCTCGGCTCGGGCGCCGTCGTCCTCGTCTCGGCGCTGATGTTCATCTGGGCCGTGCTGGTGCCCGGCCGCGAGCGTGCCGACAGTCTCACCCGGATGGTCCAGCCGGCCGAGTGAGTGCTGGCCGGCCCCGTCATCCCGCGGGGCCGGCACTTTCCCCTCTATGAAACTGGAGACCGACATGAACGTGATGCTCAAGGCTGAGCGCGCCGACATCCCCGCCTACAGCCCCTCCGGCAACGAATGCGCCCTGTTCGAGAACGCCTGGACGCGCCAGCTTCCGCTGCTCCTGAAAGGCCCGACGGGCTGCGGCAAGACCCGCTTCGTCAGCCATATGGCCGCAAGGCTCGGCCTGCCGCTCTCCACCGTCTCCTGCCATGACGACCTGTCGGCCGCCGACCTCACCGGCCGCTACCTGCTGAAGGGCGGCGACACGGTCTGGGTCGACGGCCCGCTGACCCGCGCCGTGCGCGAGGGAGGCGTCTGCTATCTCGACGAGATCGTCGAAGCCCGCAAGGACGTCGCCGTCGTGCTCCATCCGCTCACCGACGACCGCCGCATTCTGCCGCTGGAGCGCACTGGCGAAGTGCTGGAAGCGCCGGCCGGCTTCATGCTCGTCGTCTCCTACAATCCCGGCTACCAGAACCTCCTGAAGGCGCTGAAGCCCTCCACGCGCCAGCGCTTCGTCGCCATCGAGTTCGATTTCCTGCCGAAGGCGGCCGAGATCGCCGTCGTCGCCACCGAAAGCGGGCTGGACGAGGCGCGCGTCGCCCCGCTCGTCGCGCTCGCCCACCGGCTGCGCGCCCTCAAGGGCCACGATCTGGAAGAGGGTGTCTCCACGCGCCTTCTCGTCTATTGCGCCTGCCTCATCGACAGCGGCATGACGATGCGCGAGGCGGTTCGCGCCGCCATGATCGAGCCGCTCACCGACGAGCCGGATGTCAGGACCGCGCTCCTCGAAGTCGCCGACGCGATGATCCGCTGAGGCCCGCCATGCTGGATTTCCTGGAGCTGGAGGAAACCGTCGGCCGGGCCTGGCACAGGCTCGTCGGCAACACCGCCACATGGCAACGCCACCCGGACCATGCCGTCCGGCTGGAGGAGGTCCGGCCCGTGCTCGCCGTCTGCTTCCGCGGCTTCGGCGGGGAGGGCGCGATGCAGATCGCGCCGGCGCGCGGACGCACCTCGACGCATCGCCTGCGGCTGCGCCAGCGCATGGGGCTCGGCGAGGAGAAGCTGGTGCAGCCCGGCCGCGACCACGCGACGCTGATGCTGCCCGGCGAGATCGCCCTCTTCGCCGACCGCGGCCTCAACCGCGACCTCTATGTCTGGCTCGCCGCCGCCATGGCCGTCATGCCTCTGGACCAGGTGACGCATGCCGACCCGCTCCAGCGGGACCTTGCGATCCTCGCGCGGGCGGAAGCGACGGCAAAGGCGGTGCTTGCCGCCTTTCCGGGCCTTGCCCGGCGCTATCGCCGGCTTTGCGCCGCGACGCTCGATGCGCGGCGCAGTCGGCCGCTGCCGTCCATCGAACGCCATGTCGAGAACCGCATCCTCGGCCTGCTGAAGAAGGGCGCCGGGATTGCCGACGACACGCTGCCGGTTATCTTCCCCCACCGTGCCCCGCCCGGCTACCTGCCCATGCTGCCGGTGCCGCTCTGGCCGGATGCGCTGCTGCGCGAGGACGGCGAAGGACGAGGAGAGGACGACCAGCCGGCGGCCGGCGGCGATCCGCAGGCCGCCGAGACCGGCCGGCATGTGGCGGAGCGCGAGAAGGCGGAGAACCGCAAGAGCGAGCGCAGCCCCTTCATTCTCAACCGCTTCGAGAAGATCCTCGCCATGGCCGAGATGGTCAATGTCGACCGCCCCGGCGACGACAGCGACGACCACGACGCCTCGGCCGCCGACGAGCTGGACGACATGACGCTCGGCAAGCGCAAGGGAAGGCCCGCCGCCCGCTTCCACTTCGACCTCGACCTGCCGCCGGAAGCGCTTGACCGCACGCGGCTGACCGGCGAATACACCTATCCCGAATGGGACTACCGCACGGCGACCTACCTGCCGGACCATTGCCGCGTGCTCGCATCACCTGCGCCGGACACCGCCGCCGTGCCGGAGGCCGATGCCGATACGAAAAGCCTTATCCGCCGCGTGCGCCGGCAGTTCGAGGTGCTGCGGCCAAGGCACGAGATGCTGCGCGCGCAGCTCGACGGGGCGGAACTCGACCTCGATGCCGTGGTCAGGGCGCGCAGCGACCTTGCCGCCGGCGGGCAGGGCAGCGACCGCATCCACCTGATGAGCCGGCCGCAGGCGCACGACCTCGCCGTCACCATCCTCGTCGACGTCTCGCTCTCCACCGATGCCTGGTTCGACAACCGCCGGGTGCTCGACGTCGAGAAGGAGGCGCTGACGGTGCTCGCCCACGGCCTTGCGGCCTGCGGCGACAACCATTCCATCCTCACCTTCACCTCGCGCCGCCGCTCCTGGGTGCGCGTCGAGACGGTGAAGGATTTCGGCGAGCCGATGGGCCATGGCGTGGAGGCGCGCATCGCGGCGCTGAAGCCGGGCTTCTACACCCGGATCGGCCCGGCGATCCGCCATGCGGCGGCAAGGCTCCGCGAGCAGCCGAACCGCCGCAAGCTCCTCCTCGTCCTCACCGACGGCAAGCCGAACGACGTGGATCACTACGAGGGCCGCTTCGCGCTGGAGGACAGCCGTCGCGCCATCACGGAAGCGCGCCGCACGGGCGTCAGTGTGTTCGGGGTGACGGTCGACCGGGAGGCGCAGGCCTATGTGCCGGCCATGTTCGGCCGCAATGGCTATGCCATCGTCAGCAATATCGCCAGGCTGCCCGCGGCACTGCCGGCGATCTATCGCGGTCTTGTGGGATAGAGGACGCAGGACCAGCGCGGAAAGGCCCGGCATGCCGCACCATGCCGGGCCTTTCTCGTTTCAGGCGGCCTTGCTGTGGGTGTGGGCGGACTGGTCGATATAGGCGTCGAAGGCCGCCGCGACGGCGCGGATGATGAAGCGATGGTCCTGCCGCACGGTGACCGTGCCACCGCGGATGTCAACCGCCCCATCCTCTTCGAGCGCCGCCAGCCGGGCATTGCCCTCGATAAGCGCCGCCGCATCGAAGCCGTGCCGGCCGGCGATAGTGCCGACATCGGCGCGGAAATCGCACATCAGCCGCTCGATGATCTCGGAGCGCAGCCGGTCCTCCGGCGTGATGCGGTAACCCTTGGCGGTCGCGAGCCGGCCGGAGGCGATGCGCTGGGCGTAGAGCCCCGGTGGCACTTCGTTCTGGACGTAGCCTTCCGGCGTGCGCCCGATGGACGAGGCGCCGAAGCCGATCAGCGTCGTGCAGGCATCCGTCGTGTAGCCCTGGAAATTGCGATGCAGCCGGCCGCGCCTTGCGGCAAGCGCGAGGCTGTCGGCCGGCAGGGCGTAATGGTCGAGGCCGATGCGGACATAGCCGGCCGCGGCAAGCGTCTCGGCGATGGCCTCGGCCTGCTCGGCGCGCATCGCCGCATCCGGCAGGGCGCGCTCGTCGATCAGCCGCTGGTGCTTCTTGAAGGAAGGGATATGCGCGTAGCCGAAGACGGCGAAGCGCTCCGGCCGCATGGCGACCGCCGCCCGCGCCGTCTCGATGCAGGAGGCCACCGTCTGGTGCGGCAGGCCGTAGATGAGGTCGAAATTGATGCCGCCGATGCCGGCCTTGCGCAGCCGCTGAACGGCGTCCAGCGTCTGCGCCTCGCTCTGGATGCGGTTGATCGCCTTCTGCACGACGGGATCGAAGCTCTGCACGCCGAGGCTGGCACGGGTGACGCCGGCCTCGCCGAGCGCACCGGCCATTTCGGGCGTCAACGTGCGCGGATCGATCTCCACCGCGATCTCCATGCCGGCCGTGAAGGCGAAGCGGGCACGCATCAGGCCGATCAGGTCGCGGAACTCCTCCGGCTGCATGATCGTCGGCGTGCCGCCGCCGAAATGGACGTGGCGGATCCTCGGCCGGTTGCCGACCCTGTCGGAGACGAGGCCGATCTCCTTTCGCAGCATGTCGATATAGTCGAGGATCGGCTCGTCGCGCTGGGTGATGGTGGTGTGACAGCCGCAGTACCAGCACATCGACCGGCAGAAGGGAATGTGCAGGTAGAGCGAGGCTTCGGTGCCCGGCGCGATGCCGGAGAGCCAGTCGCCATAGGTGCCCGCGCCGACGGAAGGCGAGAAGGCGGGCGCGGTCGGGTAGCTCGTGTAGCGCGGCAGCCTCGCCTCGCCGTATTTCTCGATCAATGCCTGTTGCATGGCGCGCTCCTTCTTTCGTTCGGCCGATTGACGAAAGCCTAGGAGCCGGCGCGCGGGGCTTCTTTGCGAAAAGCCAAGCAAGACGCCATCGCCCCGGCAAACCGGGAATTGTTTGCGCATGGTCAAAGTGGCGGAAAGGGCGCGGCGCTAGCCTTGGCCGGTTCCGTTCGGGTCGGGCCGTGCCCTTGCGGAACGCAAACCGGAGCGGCCGGGACGGAACACCCGAACATGTCAGACCTTCAGGAAAAGCCCCTCATCGATGTCCGCACGGTCCCGCCGCGCGAGCGCCATCCGCGCATCTTCGGCATGCTCGGCGCGCTGCTTCCCGGCAAGTCGATGCTGATCACCAGCGACCACGATCCGCGTCCGCTGCACTACCAGCTCGAGACGAATTTCCCCGGCCAGTTCGGCTGGGACTACTTGGAGCAGGGGCCGGAGGTCTGGCGCGTCGAGATCGACCGGCTGGAAGACGGCGGCTGCGACTGCTGCTGCGGCTCCGATCACTGAGCCTTCCGCGGCGAGGAGGAACCAAGATGCCGGGCGCCACGCTTTCCCGCTGGACCATGTCCTACTTCGCCGTCGCCTGCCTGATGCTCCTTGCGGGGCAGGGGCTGATGGCCCTGGGCTACGGCTATCCGGCCGCCGCCATCGGCGCGCCGGAGACGCTGGTCCTCGTCCATGTCCTCGCCATCGGCTGGCTGAGCCTGCTGATGGCGGGCGCGCTCCTGCAATTCGTGCCGGTGCTCATCGCCCGGCCGCTGGTCGGCGGCCGGTTCGCGGCCCCGGCGCTGGCGCTCGTCGTCGGCGGCCTCGGCCTGCTCGTCGCCGGCTTCGTCGCGCTTTCCGGCCTCGTCGACCTGCCGCTCCTTCTCCTGCCGGCCGGCGGCGGCCTGCTGCTCCTCGGCTTCGGCCTCGTCGTCGCCATCCTCGCCGCGACGCTCCATGCGGCGCGGCCCCTGCCGCTGCCCGCCCGTTTCGTCGCCCTGGGGCTCGCCGCGCTCACGGCGACGATCCTCGTCGGCGCGGCCTTCACCCTCGCCCTTTCCGGCCTCGTCGATACCGAGCCCTTCGCCCGGCTGGTCGCCGACGGCCTGGGGCTGCATGCGGCGCTCGGGCTCGGTGGCTGGCTCAGCATCACCGCCGTCGGCGTCAGCTATCGCCTCCTCGCCATGTTCCTGCTCGCACCGGAAACCGAGCGGAGGACGAGCCATGCGGCCTGGTGGGCGACGGCGCTGGCGATCGGCCTCATCGCGGCCTGCATTCCGCTCGTGCTTCTCGCCCTTTCCGGCATGGGCCTGCTCTTCGCCGCGGCGCTCCTCCTGTCGCTGGTAGCGGCGCTGCTCTATGGCGGCGATGTCCTGCATCTCTACCGCGCGCGCAGGCGCAAGCAGGCGGAGCTGAACATCCGCGCGACCTTTCCGGCCTTCGCCGCGCTCGCCGTCTGCGTCCTCCTCGTCAACATCCCCGCCGTGCGGGAAGGGGGCGGCGTCGCGGCGCTCGTCTATCTCTTCGTCTTCGGCTGGCTGACGGGGCTGGGGCTTGCCCAGCTCTACAAGATCGTCGCCTTCCTCACCTGGCTGGAAGCCTATGGGCCGGTTCTCGGCCGCGCGCCGGTGCCGCGGGTGCAGGATCTTGTAGAGGAAGGCCGCGCGCGTATTCTCTTCCTGATATACTACGGTGCGGTGGCGGCCGCCGCGCTGGCGCTTCTTGCGGGCGCGGCGGAAATGTTCCGCATCGTCCTGTGCGTGCAGCTTCTCGCGACGCTGGCCCTGATGCGCGAGTTCATCCGCACGCGCCGCCTCGCCATCGTGCCGGCGGCGCTGCGCGCGCCGGACGGCGCGGTGCGGCCGCACCTTTTCCTGCCCCTTTCCCTCTCAAGGAGATGACCGATGCCCGATGTTTCAACCGAGATCGCACCGAAAGTCCTCGACGTGCGGCCGATCCTCCAGAACGGCGGCGAGCCGTTCCAGGAGATCATGCAGGCGGTGCGGGAGCTCGCCCCGGGGCAGGGGCTGAAGCTCGTCGCCCCCTTCCGTCCGCAGCCGCTCTTCCGCGTCATGGAGGGTCGCGGCTTCGATCATGAGGCCCGCGAGATCGCGGACGGCCATTGGGAAGTGCTGTTCACGCCGCAGCCGGCCGCATCGGTCGAGACCTCGGCCGATGCCGGCAATCCGGAGACCTGGCCCGATCCCTCCCTCCATCTCGACCTCTCGGACCTCGATCCGCCGGAACCGATGGTGCGCCTCCTCGCTGCCGCGGAGAAGCTGGAGGCGGGCGAGGTGCTCTTCGCGCTGCTCTCGCGCGAGCCGGTGTTCCTGTTCCCCGAGCTCGTCAAGCGCGGCCACCAGTGGGCCGGCAATTTCGACGAGGCCGGCACCGCCTACCGCATCCTCGTGCGGGCTGGCCGGCCGAAGGGGTGAGCGTGATGGAAGACGAGGAAAAGGCCGCGCTCGCGGACGATATCCGCAATGCGCTGCGCATGATCATCGACCCGGAGATCGGCCGCAACATCGTCGATCTCGGCCTGATCTACGATGTCGCGGTGGAGGAGGGCGGCGTCGTCCGCGTCACCATGACCACGACGACGCGCGGCTGCCCGGCGAGCGGCTATCTGAAGGAAGCGGTGGGCAATTGCGTCTGGCATGTGCCGGGCGTGGAATATGCCGAAGTGCATATGACCTACGAGCCGCCCTGGACACCGGACATGATGGACGCATGAACGAGAGACGGCCCGGAGATTTCCGGGCCGTCTTCGCCTTCAGAGCGGCGTGCGCCGCTTGCGCGCGAGGATCGGCGCAAATTCGTACGAGAAGAGGCCGAAGGCGATGATCCAGAGCAGGCCGGCGACGGCATAGATCGTGGCGCTCGCATCGGGCAGGATCTCGCCGAACGGGCGCACCAGCGCGCAGAGGATCAGGGCCGCATAGGCGGCGATCGTCAGGCGCGAGGCCGTCAGCGCATGGCCGGTATGGCCGAGGCTTGCCCGCGTCATCACCGCCAGCATCATGCAGGCGACCCCGCCAACCGAAAGAAGATGCAGCACCGACCGCTCCTCCAGGAGGCCGAGCGCGCTGACGCCGATGCCGGCAAGGCCGATCGGGATGAAGGCATAGGCGACGTGCAGCACGAGCAGCAGCTTTTCCGGCGCCACCGTCCATCCGCGCCAGCGGTAGAGGCGGACGGCATGCAGGAGGGCGGCGGCAGGGCCGAGCACCGCCGTGACGGGACGGTCCGGCGCCACCGCCCAGGCGGCGAGCGCCGCCACGCCGGCGAGAATGGCGATAGTGTCGTAGCGGTTATACGGCACGGGAAAATCCGTGCGGCCGAACTTGTTCAGCCAGTTGCGCGTGAAGCTCGGCACGATGCGGCCGCCGATGATCATCACCAGCACGATATAGGCCGAAACGGCAAGGCGCAGCGCCATGTGGTCATGGCCGCCATCGATCACCGCGACATGGAAGATGCCGTTGGCGAGCGACAGCGCCAGCAGGCCGCCCAGCACCTTCAGGTCCTTCCACTTGCGGCCCGCCACCACTTCGCGCGTGCAGATGGCGAGCAGCACGGGAAGGAACAGCCCGTCGATCACGGCCGCGGCCACGACGCCGATCCCGTCCGTGGCAAGCAGCGCGAGGCGTCCGGCGCACCAGAGGGCGAAGAGGCCGCCGAGCGGCCAGCCCGACACCGGCAGGCGCCCCGTCCAGTTCGGCACGGCCGTCAGCAGGAAGCCGGCGAGCACGGCGGAGGCGAAGCCGAAGAGCATTTCATGCGCATGCCAGTTGGCCGCGCCATAGTCGCCGGCAAGGTCGATCCGCCCGGAGATCGCCGCGATCCACAAGGCCATCGCCACGATGGCCCAGAGGCCGCCGCCGAGGAAGAAGGGCCGGAAACCGTAGGAAAACAGCACCGGCCCCGTGCGGGAAAGGCCGCGCGGGACGGCGCGGCTGACGCGCGCGGCGGGTTGGCTTGCAGTCATGATCGCTGCTCCTTTGCAAATGACCGGTCCCTTCTAGGGCAGGCGCGGGGCCGCTTCTTTGCGAGATGGCAAAGAGCAAATCGGCGCCTGCCAAAATGCCGCAGCAACCTGAAGGGGTAATTTGAGCCAACACAAAGAGGGCGGCGAGAATGCTCCTAGAACAGAAGGGACAGGGCGATACACCGCCTCGTCCTTTGAAAAGGAGATAAAGCAATGACTGAGCAGCTTCAGATGACTCGCCGCACGATCCTGGGCGGAGCCGCCTTCGCGGGCGTCCTGACGCCGATCATTGCGGCCTCGATGGCGCATGCCGAGGGCGGCGCGGCGGAAGCCGGCAAGGCCGCACCGGCCGACATCGCCAAGCTGGAGCGGGTGAAGGTCGAGCTGGTCAAGCCGCCCTTCGTCCACGCCCATAGCCAGAAGGCCGAAGGCGGACCCAAGATCTACGAATTCACCATGACGATCGAGGAAAAGAAGATGATCCTCGACGACAAGGGCACGGAAGTCCATGCCATGACCTTCAACGGCTCGGTCCCCGGCCCGCTGATGGTGGTGCACCAGGGCGACTATGTGGAGCTGACGCTCATCAACCCCGAGACCAACGAGCTGCAGCACAATATCGACTTCCATTCGGCCACCGGCGCCCTCGGCGGCGGCGGGCTGACCGTGGTCAATCCCGGCGAGCGGACGGTGCTGCGCTTCAAGGCCACCAAGGCCGGCGTCTTTGTCTACCATTGCGCACCTCCCGGAATGGTGCCCTGGCACGTCACCTCGGGCATGAACGGCGCCATCATGGTGCTGCCGCGCGAGGGCCTGACGGACGGGCACGGCAAGGAGCTGACCTACGACCGCGTCTACTATGTCGGCGAGCAGGACTTCTACGTGCCCCGCGACGAAGCGGGGAACTACAAGAAGTACGACAGCGTCGGCGAAGCCTATGACGACACGCTGAAGGTCATGCGCACGCTGACCCCGAGCCACATCGTCTTCAACGGCGCGGTCGGGGCCCTCACCGGCGAGAATGCCCTGAAGGCCGAAGTGGGCGAGAAGGTGCTGATCGTGCATTCGCAGGCCAACCGCGACACCCGCCCGCACCTCATCGGCGGCCATGGCGACTATGTCTGGTCGACCGGCAAGTTCCGCAACGTGCCGGATGTCGACCAGGAGACCTGGTTCATTCCGGGCGGCACGGCGGGCGCGGCCTTCTACACCTTCCAGCAGCCGGGCATCTACGCCTATGTCAACCACAACCTGATCGAGGCCTTCGAGCTCGGTGCGGCCGCGCATTTCACGGTCACGGGCGATTGGAACGACGACCTGATGACCTCGGTCACGCCGCCGAGCGGCGTCTGACGCTCCCCGGTGCGCCCGTCCTTCGGCGGGCGCATCCTTCCGGGCCGCCGCCGGCGGTCCGGGTCCCCATCGGCGCCGTCCCGGACGCCGAACGATCGTCCGGACGCGGTGCAAGGAGGCCATCATGGCTGCATTGACATCGGGCACATCCTGGACGTCGCTCACCCTTCCCGCCCTCTTGCTCGCCGCCCTCGCCGGGGCGCTCGCGGTCAAGACCGACCTCGTCGGCGGCGCGCCGGCGGGCCATGTGCTGGACGAGCCGCTGACGGTGGAGATCGCCCCGCGCAGCTTCACCTATCGCGAGAGCGGCGAGTTCTACCGCGCCGGCTATGCCGTCGACGGGCCGCTGAAGACAGTCACGGCAAGCCGTGCGCTCACCATCATGAAATACCAGGTCACGGCCGCCGATTACGGGCGCTGCATGGCGGACGGCGCCTGCGCGGCGGCCGAGCCCGGCTTCGCCCCGAAGGACGCCGCCGACACGCCCGCGACCGGCGTCAGCTATGACGACGCGGCCGCCTATGCCGCCTGGCTCAGCGCGCGCACCGGCGAGGTCTGGACGCTGCCGAGCGACCGGGACCTCGCCTTCGCCGCCGGGGACCGCTTCCCCGACGATGCGCTCGGCGTCGATATCGACAGCACCAATCCGGCGGATCGCTGGCTGGCGGACTATCGCCGCGAGACGGCGCGCAAGGCCTCGCGCGATCCCGTTCCCCAGCCGCTCGGCCGCTTCGGCGAGAACGAATACGGCCTTGCCGATTTCGCCGGCAATGTCTGGGAATGGACGACGACCTGCAACCGCCGCGTCAACCTCGACAGGGCGGGCGAGGTGCTGAACGACACCTCCTCCTGCGGCATCTATGTCGCCAGCGGCAAGCACCGCGCGGCGATGAGTTCCTTCGTGCGCAATCCCAAGGGCGGCGGCTGCGCCGTCGGCGTGCCGCCGGACAATGTGGGGTTCCGGCTCGTCAAGGATACCCGCTGGTACGCGCCGCTCCTCGCCGCATTTCGGGCGCGCGGCATCCCGCTCTGAACTTCCGGCGGGCGGCAAGGCGTGATAGAAGCCGGTAACCTTCACGCCGATGACGGCACGCGAGAGGAACGCGACCTTGAAAATCGACCGGACCGTCGTCCGCTCGCTCGCCCTGTTCGAAAGGATGAGCGACGAGGACCTCGACAGGCTTCTCGCCCATGCGACCGCGCGCCGCGTGGCGCAGGGCGACGCCGTCTTCGAGCAGGGCCAGCAGGCGGCGAGCTTCTTCCTCCTCCTGCATGGCCGGCTCAAGGTGACGCAGGTGACCGAGGACGGCCAGCAGATCATCGTGCGCGTCGTCCATCCCGGCGATCTCTTCGGCTTCGCCAAGGCCCTCCAGCGGGCGGATTATCCCGGCACCGCGCGGGCGGCGACGGAAAGCGTGATCCTCGGCTGGCCGACGGACCTCTGGCCGCATTTCGTCGAGCAGAATCCCCGCCTTGCCGTCACCGCCATGCAGACGATCGGCCAGCGGCTGGAAGAGGCCCATACCCGCATCCGCGAAATGTCGACGCAGGAGGTGGAGCGCCGCGTCGCCCATGCCGTGCTGCGGCTCTCGCAGCAGGCCGGAAAGAAGGAAGCGGATGGCGTGCGTATCGACTTCCCGATCTCGCGGCAGGACATCGCCGAAATGACCGGCACGACGCTGCACACCGTTTCGCGCATCCTGAGCGCCTGGGAGTCCCGCGGCCTCGTCGAGGGCGGCCGGCAGAAGCTGCTGATCCGCGATCTGCCCGGCCTTTCATCGCTCGCCGACGGCGCGCGCGACTGAACCGCGCCACGGCGAATGCGCGCCCCTTGAAACCGCGATGCCCAACCGGTATCCGACCCCGGTGATCCGAAACGCAGAACCATCGACAGGTTGACCGGCATGGCCCCCGACTTTCTCGTAACCCATTCCGGCGGCTTCCATGCGGACGAGCTGCTGTCGAGCGTGATCCTGACGCGCCTGTTTCCTGCTGCCCGCCTCGTTCGCAGCCGGGCGCCCGAATGGATTGCGCCGGGTCCCGACAGGATCGTCTATGACGTCGGCGGCGCCTATGATCCGGCCGCCGGGATTTTCGATCATCACCAGCGCGGCGCGCCGCTACGCGACGATGGCCAGCCGTTCAGCTCGTTCGGGCTGATATGGCGCCGGTTCGGCCGGGACTTCCTGAAGGACCTCGGCATTCCCGCCTCCGATATCGATGCCCTCCATGCGGGCTTCGACCTCGATTTCGTGTTGCCGGTCGACTTGATGGATAACGGCGCGCTCAGCCCCTCGGCGGCCGGCGCCCTGAGCAAGCTGACCCTGCCGGTCCTTCTGGAAACGCTCAAGCCGGTCTTCGACGACCGGGCGCCGGATGCGGACGACCGGGCCTTTCACGCTGCGCTTGCGATCGCGCGCAGCTTCGTGGAGGCGACCATAGGGCAGGCGGCCGCGAAACTGCGTGCCGAGGCCATCGTGTTCGGGGCGATCGCCGCGGCCGGCGATGGGCGCGTGCTCGAACTGCCGATGGGGATGCCCTTCCGGCCGGCCATCGTGAAGGCGGGCGCTGGCCATCTCCTTTTCGTTGTCCATCCTCGCGATACCGACTGGTGCCTGACGGGCATCCGGCGGTCGAGCGACGGCTTCGAGCTGCGGGCCGATCTTCCCGCGGCCTGGGCCGGCCTGACCGGCGAGAACCTTGCCGCGGCTTGCGGCGTTGCCGGCGCAACCTTCTGCCACAACGGCCGCTTCATCGCCGCGGCGAAGACCCGGGAGGCTGCGCTTGAAATGGCGAGGATCGCGGTGGAAGTCGCAGTGCAGGTAGATGGAGCTATCGCCGCGGCGTAAGGGCGGCACCCACGACGTTTTCCGCCCATCGTAAAGAGCGGCGGCCGTGGGGACATGCATCCGGATATTTCTATAAGGCTTGAAGCGTTTGCGGATGGAATGCCGCACGGACGTCGCTGAAGCCATGGCTCGCCAGTCACGGAGCCAGATTAGGCAAGCGTGACGGGTCTTCCGCACGCTCCGTTGGCCACCGTTCACCTCTATTCCCCATTCATCGTTCCCAGCGCGCATCGTGGCGGCGAACGGCGCTATTTTGTCGCGTCGCTGGCTATGTTAAAGTGGTATATTATTTACCTCATTAAAAGGAGCGGTCATGGATCAGAACGAAATCCGCAAGCCTCTGGTGTTCTCCGGCGAGCATGTCAGCGGCAGAGATATCGAGGGAAGCAGCCTTGTGCCGATGCTCGTCGCCGGCCTGATCCTGATCGCGATCGGCTATGCGGCCGTGATGATCTTCGTCTAGATCGTGAGCATGCGTGGTGCGCGGCTCCGCGCGGAAGCCCGGCTACCGCCGGGGCGCGGGGCCTGAATTGGAGAGGACGTCGAGGTGCTGCGCGCCGATCGTGCCGTCGGCCTCCACCACGGCCTGCCAGCGCCGGTTTCCGCAGCGCACCGAAAGCCGCCACCGGCCGGCATCCTCTCCCTCGCCGCGCTCGACGCGCGAGACGACGAGACCCCGGCGCATGTAGTCGCGGAAAGTCTGCGTCGGCCAGCCGAACCGCTCGGCCAGCATGTCCGCCGGCAGCAGGAATTCCCCATCCACATCCCGATTGAGAACGAACGGCACGGTCATGGGCACGTCTCCACCAGCATCGCCGCTTCCCTCATGCCGCCTGGATATCGATGCCGAGCAGCGGGCGTAGCAGGGCCCGGTCGCGCACGATGTCCGCCAGCGTGTATTTGTCGAGAACGGCCAGGAAGGCGCCGAGCGCCTCGTGCAGCATGCCCTTCAGCCGGCAGGCCGGCGAGATGACGCAGCCGCGTCCCTCGGCCTGCATGCATTCGGCGAGCGAGAATTCTTCCTCCGTCGCCCGCACCAATGCCCCGATGCCGATTTCGTCGGGCGCCTTGCCGAGGCGGATGCCGCCGCTGCGGCCGCGCACGGTCTCCACGAGGTCGAGATCGCGCAGCGTCTGCGCCACCTTGAGAAGGTGGTTGCGCGAAAGCCCGTAGGCCTCCGCCACGTCGTTGACGGTGCAGACACCGTCCCGCCGCGTGGCGAGATAGATCAGCATGCGCAAGGCATAGTCGGTATGAAGCGTCATCCGCATCGGTATCGTCCGAAGCCGCCGCCGGCGTTGGAGTATAACAGGTATCCGTCACGCCACTTTTAACGTATCGGCTGCCCCGTTGAAAGGGCAATAGGGTCGCAGCACCGGACGGGTCCGGATCCGGCGCGCTCCCGGCTCTTCACTGCGCCTGCGGCGGCACGACATGGCGGCGGTTGATGCTCGACGGGCGGCCCTTGATGGAAAGGGCGGTGTCGCGCTTTTCGCGTTCGGCCACGATCTTGCCCTTCGCGACGACGCAGAGCCGCTCGGCCCGCAGACGCACCGCCTCGATGGGATTGCCCGCGTCGAGCACCACGAGGCTTGCCGTCTTGCCGACCTCCAGTCCGAGATAATCGAGCCCCATGATCGCGGCATTGACCTTGGTGACCATGTCGAAGCAGGTGCGCATGTCGGCCGGCGAGGACATCTGCGCGACGTGCAGGCCCATGAAGGCGACGTCGAGCATGTCCGCGGTGCCGAGCGAATACCAGGGGTCGAGCACGCAGTCCTGGCCCCAGCCGACGCGGATGCCGTGTTTCAGCATTTCCGGCACGCGGGTCATGCCGCGGCGCTTGGGATAGGTATCGTGCCGGCCTTGCAGCATGATGTTGATCAGCGGATTGGGAATGGCCGACACTCCGGCCTCGGCGATCAGCGGCAGCAGTTTCGAAACGTAATAGTTGTCCATGGAGTGCATGGACGTCAGGTGGGAGCCCGCCACGCGGCCCTGCAGGCCGAGGCGCTGGGTCTCGTAGGCGAGCTGCTCGATATGGCGGGACAGCGGATCGTCGGTCTCGTCGCAATGCAGGTCGACCATCAGGCTGCGCTTGGCGGCGATCTCGCAAAGCTCCGTGACGGAGCGCCTGCCATCTTCCATGGTGCGCTCGAAATGCGGAATGCCGCCGACGATGTCGACGCCGAGGTCGAGCGCGCGGATGGTGTTTTCGCGCGCATTGGGAGAGCGGTAGAGGCCGTCCTGCGGGAAGGCGACGAGCTGGAGGTCGATATAGGGCGCGATCTCCTTCTTCACCTCGAGCAGCGCCTCGACCGCCAGAAGCCGGTCGTCGCAGGTATCGACATGGGTGCGGATGGCGAGCAGGCCCATCGAGACGGCCCAGTCGCAATAGGCGAGCGCCCGTTCCTTGACGGCTTCATGGGTGAGGAGCGGCTTCAGCTCGCCCCAGAGCGCGATGCCTTCGAGCAGCGTGCCGGAGGCATTGATGCGCGGCAGGCCGTAGGACAGCGTCGCATCCATGTGGAAATGCGGGTCGATGAAGGGCTGGCTGACGAGGTTGCCGGTGGCGTCGACCAAACGGCCGGCCTCCGCTTCGAGGCGTGGCTCGATGGCGGCGATCTTCTCGCCCTTGATGCCGATATCGGCGACGGTTCCATCGGGCAGCGTACCGCCCTTCACGATCAGGTCGAAACTCATCTTTCGCCTTTCTGGTAGGGTATCATCAGAGCTTTGGGATAGGTGGCGCGGCGCGCGACCAGGATCAGCGCCAGGATCGACAGCGCATAGGGCATCATCAGGAAGACCTGGTAGGGCACGATGCCGCCCGATATCTGCTGGAGACGGACCTGGTAGGCATCGAAGGCGGCGAACAGGATGGCGCCGATCAGCACCTTGCCCGGCCGCCAGGAGCCGAAGACGACGAGCGCGATGCAGATCCAGCCCCGGCCGTTGATCATCTGGAAGAAGAAGGAGTTGAAGGCCGAGGTGGTGAGGAAGGCGCCGCCGAGCGCCATCAGCGCGCTGCCGGCGACGACCGCGCCCATGCGGATGCCGGTCACCGAAATGCCCTGTGCCTCGACGGCCGACGGATTTTCGCCGGCCGCCCTCACGGCAAGGCCGACCGGCGTCCGGTAGAGGGTCCAGGCGACGACCGCCACCGAGAGGAAGGCGAGATAGGTCAGCGGCGTTTGCGTGAACAGCGCCTCGCCGATCACGGGGATCTTCGACAGGCCCGGGACGGGCCAGGGCTGGAACGGCTCGATCTTCGGCGGCGACGTTACCTCCGGCAGGAGGAGGCGGTAGGTGAAGTAGGTGAGGCTGGTGGCCAGCAGCGTCACGCCGATGCCGACGACATGCTGCGACAGGCCGAGCGGCACGGTGAGCGTGGCGTGCAGCAGGCCGAACAGCGCGCCGACGAGGGAGGCGACCACAAGCCCCGTCCAGAGATCGCCGCCGGCATAGACGGTGAACCAGCCGGCGAAGGCGCCCGCCGTCATGATGCCCTCGATGCCGAGATTGAGGACGCCCGCGCGTTCGCAGATCAATTCGCCCATGGTGGCGAAGATCAGCGGCGAGGCGATGCGGATGGCGGCGACCCAGAAGGAGGCGGAAAAGAGGATGTCCAGCGCGTCCATGTCACCTCCACCTGATCTTGAAGCGGGTCAGAAGGATTGCGACCACCATGGTCAGCAGCGATGTGGCGACCATCACGTCGGCGATGTAGCTCGGCACCTTGGCCGCGCGGCTCATGGCATCCGCGCCGACGAAGATGCCGGCGACGAAGATGGCGGAGGCGACGACGCCGAGAGGATTGAGCATGGCGAGCATCGCCACGACGATGCCGGTGTAGCCGTAGCCGGGCGAGAGGTCGAGCGTCAGGTTGCCCTTGAGCCCCGACACTTCCGAAAAGCCGGCAAGGGCCGCAAGGCCGCCCGAAAGCAGCGCCGTCTTCATCAGCACGCGGTTGACCGGGATGCCGACGAAGCGCGCGCCCTCGGCATTGTGCCCGACGGCGCGCATCTCGTAGCCGAGCAGGGTCTTCTTCGTGATCATCCAGACGACGGCCGCGGCCGCGATGGCGATGACGAAGCCGTAGTGCAGGCGCTTGCCCTGGATGAGGCGCGGCAACTGCGCCTCGGCGATGACCTTCTGCGATTGCGGCCAGCCGAGCCCCATCGGGTCCTTCAGCACGCCGTCGAGCAGCATCGAGACGAAGAGGAGCACGATGAAGTTGAGCAGCAGCGTCGTGACCACCTCGTCGACGCCGAACCGCGTCTTCAACACGGCCGGGCCGAGCAGGATGAGGGCGCCGGCCGCCATGGCGGCGATCATCAGCACGGGGATCAGGATGAAGGAGGGCAGCGGCAGCGCCCCGGTTCCGAGCGCCACGGTGACGATGCCGCCCATATAGAGCTGGGCCTCGGCGCCGATGTTCCACAGCCGCGCGCGGAAGGCGACGGCGATGGCAAGGCCGGTGAAGATCAGCGGCGTCGCGCGCGTCAGGGTCTCCATCAGCGCGAATTGCGAACCGGCGGCACCCCTGGCGACGAGATAAAAGACCGACAGCGGCGACGCGCCGGCGGTGAGGACGAGGATCGACGTCAGCACCAGCGTCGTGACGATCGCCGCCAGCGGGAACAACAGGGTGACCGCCAATGACGGTGCGGGCTTCGGCTCAAGCCGCATGATCGCTGTGCTCCCCGCTATGGCCCGCCATCAGTTCTCCCAGTTCCCGGATGGTCCTTTCGCCGCGCGCGGACGGCGCCGAAAGGCGTCCTGCCGACATGACGGTGATCCGGTCGGACAGCGCCAGGATTTCCTCCAGGTCTTCCGAGATCAGCAGGATCGCCGCGCCCCGGTCGCGCGCCGCCAGCAGCATGCGATGGACATAGGCGACGGCGCCGACATCGAGCCCGCGGGTCGGCTGGCTGGCAAGGATGACCGCCGGATCGGGATCGAGCGCGCGGCCGAGGATGAGCTTCTGCATGTTGCCGCCGGAGAGCAGGCGGATGCGCGCCTCCGGCGACGGGCATTTGACGTCGTAGTCGGCGATGATCTTCTCGGCGAAGCGGCGGGCCGCCTTCCAGTTAAGGAAGCCCATGCGGCTGAAGCGCGGGCTGCCATAGTGCTCGGCGATCACGTTCTCCGTGACGCTCATGTCGCCGATGGTGCCGACGGCATGGCGGTCCTCGGGAATGCGGGCGATGCCGTGGGAAAGCGCGGTGCGCGGCGACCAGTCGCTGACCTCCCGGTCGGCGATGGAGATGCGGCCGCCGGTCGGGCGCTGGGTGCCGGACAGCAGGGCGGCAAGGGCCGCCTGGCCGTTGCCCGATACGCCGGCAAGGCCGGTGATCTCGCCGGCTGTGAGGGTGAGCGACACGTCGGCAAGCCCGGCCCCGTTGTGCGGGGCGGTGGAGACGCGGTCGAGTGTCAGGAGCGGCGCGCCGAGCCTCACCGGGCTGACCTCCGCCGGTTTCACCTCCTGGCCGACCATCAGGGCGGCGAGTTCCCTGCGGTCGGTCGCGGCCGTCTCGCGCTCGCCGACGAGCTTGCCGGCGCGCAGCACGAGCACGCGGTCGCTGACCGCCATGACCTCCTGCAGCTTGTGCGAGATGAAGATGATCGACAGGCCCTTGGCGACGAGCAGCTTCAGCGTGCGGAACAGGGCCTCCGTCTCGGCGGGCGTCAGCACCGCCGTCGGTTCGTCGAGGATCAGGATCCGGGCATCGCGGTAAAGCGCCTTCAGGATCTCCACCCGCTGGCGCTCGCCGACCGAAAGGGTGGCGACGGTGGCGGCGGGATCGACGGCGAGGCCGAAGTCGGCGGACAGTTCCTCGATGCGCCGGCGCGCGGCGGACCTGTCGAGCCGCGGGCTCCAGAGGCTTTGCGTGCCGAGCGCAATGTTTTCCTGCACCGTCATGTTGTCGGCGAGCGTGAAGTGCTGGTGCACCATGCCGATGCCGGCATTAAGCGCCGCGCGCGGATCGCCCGGCGGCAGGGGCGTGCCGAAGGCCTCGACGGTTCCCTCGTCGGCGACATAGTGGCCGAAGAGAATGTTCATCAGCGTCGTCTTGCCGGCGCCGTTCTCGCCGAGAAGGGCAATGACCTCGCCGCGTTTCAGCTCGAAGGAGATCGCGTCGTTGGCCCTCAGCGGACCGAAACGCTTGCTGATGCCGGAAAGGCGAAGGACAGGGGTACTGGACACGGCGATACGGACCGGAAGAACGGTGGGAAAGGGCGGTCTTGTCCGCCCGGGAGGGGCCGCGGCGCGGCCGCCCCCGGGCGAAGGGACTTAGCTGGATTTCGGCTCGCTGTCGTCGACCGCGACGGTGAAGGAATCGTCCTTGATCGCCTTTTCCTTCTCCGCGATCTTCGCCTTGATCTCGTCGGGAACCTTGCCTTCGAAGGTGCCGAGCGGCGCGAGCGAACAGCCGCCGTTCTTCATGAAGGAATAGACGCCGTAGTCGTCGGCCTTGAAGGTGCCGGCCTTCACTTCGGCGATCGCCTTGTCGAGGGTCGGCTCGAAGTGCCACAGCGCCGAGGCGGCGACGGTGTCGGGATAGTCGGCCTGCGTGTCGATGACGTTGCCGATGGCAAGCACCTTCTTCTCCTTGGCCGCGTCGGAAACGCCGAAGCGCTCGGCATAGAGCAGGTCGGCGCCGCCGTCGATCTGGGCGAAGGCGGTTTCCTTGGCCTTGGGCGGATCGAACCACGAGCCGATGAAGGCGACCTGGAACCTGGTGTCCGGCGCGACTTCCTTCACGCCCGCCATGAAGGCGTTCATCAGGCGGTTGACCTCCGGGATCGGATAGCCGCCCACCATGCCGATGTTCTTCGACTTGGTCAGCGCGCCGGCGACGAGGCCGGAGAGATAGGAGGCATCCTGGATATAGTTGTCGAAGACGGAGAAGTTCGGCAGGTCCGGATCGGGCTTGAAGCTCGAACCCATCAGGAAGGCGACGTCGGGATAGTCGCGCGCGACGGCGCGCGCGGCATCCTCGACGCCGAAGACCTCGCCGAGGATGAGCTTGTGCCCGGCCTCGCAATATTCGCGCATGACGCGCTCATAGTCGTTGTTGGCGGTGTTTTCCGAATAGGCATATTCGATGTCGCCGCGGTCCTTGGCGGCGTTCGCGGCCTTGTGGATGCGGCTGACCCATTGCTGCTCGACCGGAACGGTGTAGACCGCCGCGACCTTGATCGGCTCGGCCGCGAAGAGGCGGCCCGGCAGGCCCGCTGTCGCAACAAACGCGGATGCGCCGGCGGCCTGGATCAGCCGGCGTCTGGAAATGCCGAAATTGCTTTGCATGAACGTCCCCTCTGGTTGATTGCGCGTTTTTGAAATGCGTCTTTTACCGTTTGGTCAATGTAGGGGAAATTCGAAATGGCAGCAATCGGTTGCGGCGCAAGTTCACAGCCGAGACGGCACTGTCGCGGCGCTCAGGCCGAGGGCAGGAGCCGGTCGCGCAGATAGGCGATGAAGCGCTGGCCATAGCCGGGGAGCGGCACCGAGGACGGCCAGATCGCCGACATCTCGAAGTCGAGCGGCTTGCCGCGGTGCAGGATGTCGTAGGCGACCAGCCCTTCCACGGGGCCGGTGCCGAGATGGGGCACGACCGCGACGCCGCCGCTGCTGCGGGCAATCGCCAGCAGCGTATGGGGCGAGGAGGATTCCAGCGTCGGCTGCGCGAGGCAGCTCTCCGCCTGGCAGGCGGTTTCGAGCAGCTCACGGGTGAAATGCCTTCGATTGAGCAGCAGCAGCGGCTGGCGGCAGAGTTGCGCCAGCGTGATGGTCCCGGTCTCGCAGGCGAAGACCGAGGGGAGCGAGAAGGCGCGCACGCGCATCGCGCCGATATCGACGCGGCTGAAACGGTCGGGCCGCGCGAAATGGCGGGCGTTGATCGCCAGATGCAGCTCGTTGTCGTCGAGCCGGCGGGCAAGCTCGGCGCCGCCGCCTTCCTCCAGCCTTATGTCGATATTGGGATTGTCCTGCTTCCAGGCGGGCAGCACCTCGCTCATATGGCGCTCGATCACCTGGGAGCAGGCGCCGACGCGCAGCAGGCCGCATTCGCCCTCGCGCATCTCGGCGACCGCGTCATGGAGGCGCTTGCTGGCGGCAAGGACGGCCTGCGCGTCGATCAGCAGCCGGTCGCCCTGCACCGAGAGGCGCAGGTTGCGGCCGCTGCGCTGGAAGAGCGTTAGCCCGAGCTCCTGCTCCAGCCGCTGGATCTGCCGCGACAGGGCGGGCTGGGTGAGGTTCAGCCGCTCGGCCGCCGAGGTGACGCTGCCGAGCTGGGCGGTCGTCACGAAACTTTTCAACAGCCGCTCGTCCACCGCCCGTCCCCCGCCGATTCATGCCGATCCTGCATGCGTTGCCGAGGGATATTTGCATTGGACGCATGAAGCAAGCTGTGCGTAGGGTGCGGGACCATTAAAATCGAGGTTTCCGATGTCGCAAGCGCCTTCCGTCTGGACGTGGTACGAGAACCAATGGCACGCGGGCGACGTGCGTATTCTCGGCGCCGGCTCGCATGCGACATGGCTCGGCTCGCTGGTGTTCGACGGCGCGCGCCGCTTCGAGGGCGTCATTCCCGATCTCGACCTCCATGCGGAGCGGGTCAACGCATCCGCCCGCGCGCTTGGCCTCCGGCCAACGCTCACCGCCGCGCAGATCATGGAGCGCGTGCAGGAGGGGCTGGCGCATTTCCCGCCAGACGCCGCCGTCTATATCCGCCCCATGTACTGGGCGGAGGAGAGCGATGCGAGCGTCGTCGCGCCCGATCCCGCATCGACGGCCTTCGCCCTCTGCCTGGAGGAGCGGCCGATGGCCGTGCCCGGCGGCTTCACCGTCACGACGACCCGTTTTCGCCGTCCGACGCTGGAGACCATGCCGGTCAACGCCAAGGCCGCCTGCCTCTATCCCAACAATGCCCGCATGCTGGCCGAGGCGCGCGCCAGGGGCTTCGGCAATGCGCTGGTCTGCGACACGCTCGGCAATGTGGCGGAGCTGGCGACCTCGAACGTGTTCATGGCCAAGGGCGGCGAGGTGTTCACGCCGGTGCCGAACGGCACGTTCCTCGACGGCATCACCCGCCAGCGGGTGATCGGCCTGCTGCGCGCGGATGGCGTTGCGGTGCACGAGAAGACGCTCACGGTCGAGGATTTCCGGGCGGCCGACGAGATCTTCAGCACCGGCAATATTTCCAAGGTCATGCCGGTTCTCGGTTTCGACGACCGCACCTTCGATTATGGCCCGCTCGCCCGCCGGGCGCGGCAGCTTTACTGGGATTGGGCGCATAGCTGACGCCCGGAAGGAGACTTGCCATGAGTACCGTTCGCCTGTGGACCGACGCCGAAGCCGAAGCGAACCCGCGCGTCAAGGCGGTGTTCGACGACATCCGCGCCACCCGCAAGTCCGATTTCGTCAACAATGTCTGGCGGGCGCTCGCCAACCAGCCGGATACGCTGGAGCGCATCTGGTCCGGCCTGAAGGACATCATGGTCAAGCCCGGCGCGCTCGATCCGGTGGTCAAGGAAATGCTCTATATCGCCGTGTCGGTCGCCAATGGCTGCAGCTATTGCGTCCATTCCCACACGGCGGCGGCTAAAGCCAAGGGCATGACCGAGGATCAGCACGCCGAGCTTCTGGCGGTGATCGGCATGGCCTCGCAGACCAATGCCCTGCTCAACGCGCTGCAACTGCCGATCGATCCGCAGTTCCTGGTCGAGAGCTGAGACATGGCCGCGATCAAGGCAGGCGCGGTCATCGCGCGCCAACCCGGCGGGCCGGACGTCCTGGAATGGACGGAGCTTGCGGTGGAAACGCCCGGCCCCGGCGAGGTGCTGATCCGCCAGGAAGCGGCGGGGCTCAACTTCATCGACACCTATTACCGCTCCGGGCTCTATCCCTGGCCGGGTGACGTGCTCGTGCCGGGCGCGGAGGCGGCGGGTACGGTGGTCGCGCTCGGCCCGGGCGTCGAGACGCTTTCGGTCGGCCAGCGCGTCGCCTATCTGGAGCGCACTGGCGCCTATCGCGAGATGCGCGTCATGCCCGCCGACAGGCTGATCCCGCTGCCGGACGGGATCGACGCGGCGCTGGCCGCCTCGGTCCTGCTCAAGGGACTGACGGCGCAGGTGCTGGTGTCCACCGCCGCGCCCGTTCAGGCGGGGCAGATGGTCCTTGTGCACGCCGCCGCCGGCGGGGTCGGGTTGCTGCTCGGGCAGTGGATCGCCGCCCTCGGCGCGCGCGCCATCGGCACGGCCGGCTCGCCGGAAAAGGCCGAACTGGCTTTGGCGCACGGATATGACGCCGTGATCGAATACCGCCGCGAGGATTTTGCCGCCCGGGTGGCGGATCTCACCGACGGCGCCCTGTGCCACACGGTCTTCGACGCGGTGGGCAAGGATACCTGGCGCGGCTCGCTCGCCTGCCTGCGCCCTCACGGCCGTTTCGTGAGCTTCGGCCAGGCATCCGGGCCGATCGAGGGCTTCCGCATTTCCGATCTGGCGGCGGGGTCCAAGTCGGCCATCCGGCCCGTCGTCTTCGATTATCTGACGAGCGCCGAAGAGCGCCGCGAGCGCAGCGCCGCGTTGTTCTCGCGGCTTGTCTCGGGAAGCCTTCGCGCCGGTGCGGCGTCACGCCTGCCGCTGCGCGCGGCGGCGGAAGCGCATCGCGCGCTCGAAGGGCGCGCGACGACCGGATCGACGATCTTGACGATGGATGGATTTTCCGCGTGACACCCCGTTCCCGCAAAAACCTGTCCGATTCAGTATGTAAAAGAAAATCTATAGATATTGTCGGTAGTTAGGTCCGGCAGTATCACCTTAATCCGCGGGCGTGCCCGATCCGAATGCTCTAGACGGAAATCATCAGGTGCCAGGCAGCCGACCCCTGTTCAAGATATTCACGCAGGAAACCATCGTTCTCCTGATGGCGGTGGTGCTGTTCGTCGTTTTCGCCGTGGCGCTCGACGGGTTCACCGCGCCGGCGAACCTCCTCAACATCGTGCGCAGCGTCTCCGTGCTGGGCATCCTCGCCGCCGGCATGGGCATCGTCGTCATCGGGCGCGGCATCGATCTTTCCATGGTCTCGATCATGGTGGTGACGGTCGCCATCCAGCTTCAGCTTTTGCAGGCGGGCTGGTCGCTCTGGTCGGCGAGCGCGCTCGTTGCGGCGATCACCATCGGGCTCGGCGCGATGAACGGCTTCATGGTGGCCTATGCCGGCGTCTCGGCGCTGTTCGCCACGCTGGCGTCGAGCGCCTTCGTCTTCGGCTTCGTCCGCTCGCAGATCCTCTCGCAGGACGTCATCTACATTCCCGAGACGGCCGAAACGCTGCTCTGGCTCGGCAAGGCCCGCATCTTCGGCCTGCCGCTCGACGTCGTCGTCTTTCTCGCCGTCGTGGCGGTGGCGCTGGTGCTGCTGCGCTGGTCGCGGCCGGGCCGCTTCCTCTACCTGATGGGCGACAATTTCCAGGCCGCGCGCACCATGGGCATTCCGGTGCGCCCGCTGATCGTCGCCTCCTTCGTCGCAAGCGCCCTCCTCGCCTGGCTCGCCGGCATGGCGAGCGCCGTCAGCCTGCAGAGCATGAACACGCGGCTGGTCAACTCGGCCCTGCTCTACGACGTGGTGCTGGTCGTGGTGATCGGCGGCATCGGGCTTTCCGGCGGCAAGGGCGGCATGCGCAACGTGGTGGTGGGCGCGCTGCTGATCGGTATCCTGCTCAACGGCATGACCATCCTCAACCTGCCGAACATCCACCAGAATCTCATCAAGGCGCTGATCCTGCTCGGCGCGATCATCCTTGATGGGCAACTCAATCCCCGCGACGAGCAGACCAGTCAGCAGGGTGACATCTAGGCGGAGGGCCACGCGGCCCGATGCCCGTGAACAATGGCAACAATCGCGGCCCGGAGAGGGGCGCATCCTAGCGGAGGCATGACATGAGCAATCTGAGAAAGACACTCCGGCGCGTCGTCCTGGCGGGGGCCTGCCTTGCGGGCGCCGCCATCGGCGCACAGGCGCAGGAGACCAATCCCGGCCCCGAGGCCTATCGCTCGGCGCTGGAAGGCAAGCGCGTGGTGATGGTGCCCATGACCATGGGCTTCGACCTGGCGCAGGGCTGGAACCACTTCATCGGCGAGGAAGTCAAGCAGTTCGGCGGCATCTGGGAAACGCGCGATCCCAACTGGAGCGTCGATGCCGGCGCGCAGGCGATCACCGATCTGATCTCCTCGGCCGAAAAGCCGGACGTACTGATCGTCCAGACGCCGGACCTCAACTCCTATTCGCGCCTCTTCAAGCGCGCGCAGGAGGCCGGCATCTTTGTCATCCAGCTCGACAATCCGTCGAACTACGCCTCCGACGTCTTCGCCGGCTCGGACTGGAAGCGCCTCGGCGAACTGGAGACGCAGGCCGTCATCGACCATTGCGGTGAAAGCTCCTCCAAGAAGATCGCCGTCATCCAGGGCGACCAGGTGAATTCGTCGAGCCTCGACCAGTGGGCCGGCGTGCAGGCCGTGCTGGAGCGCAATCCGGGCTGGACGGTCGCGGGCACCGCGGATTCCAACTGGGATGCGACGACGGCGCGCAATGCCGCCGCCACCATCCTCCAGCAGCATCCGGACGTCTGCGGCATCGTCGATTTCTGGGATGCGACGGCGCAGGGCACCGCCTCGGCGATCCGCGACGCCGGCCTCAAGGACAAGATCTTCCTCGCCACGACGGGCTCGGGCGAGGCGATCGATTGCAAGCTCATCGAGGACGGCACCTTCGGCGCCATCGTGACGAGCGAGCTGCCGCGCCAGTCGCAGGACGTCGTGGCCGCCATCAAGATCCTGCTCCAGAGCGGCATCAAGCCGGGCGACAGCAAGACCTATCTCTATACGCACGAGATCGCCCGTTCGAAGAAGGACCTGACGCCGGATACCTGCTGGAGCCAGGCCGCCATCGAGGCTGCCGCCAAGAAGTAATGAAGACAGGGAGGAGGCCGGCCAGCGGCCCGCCTCCTCCACCCCCATGGAACCGGCCCGAATGACGCTTCGTGAAAGACTGACCCGCCTGCGCTATAACCGGGTGCCCGATCACCTCCTGGGCGAAATCCTGTCGAAGAGCTGGGCCGACAATCTCGTGCCCTTCGCCTTCCTCGTCGTGGTGGTGGCTGCCTTCGGCATTCTCCTGCCGGGCTTCTTCGCGCCGTCGAGCCTCCTCGACACCACCCGCCAGCTCGGCGAGTTCCTGATCGTCGTGCTCGGCCTCACGGTCGTCATCATCGGCGGCGGCATCGATCTTTCCGTCGGTTCCATCTTCGCGCTGGGCGCCTTTGCGACCCTCGCTGTCATCTATATCGCCGAGGGGCCGGTGTGGCTGGCCTTCCTCGCCGCGCTCGGGGCCGGTGCGCTGTTCGGCGCGCTCAACGGCTTTCTCGTCGGCTACCTGCGCCTGCGCGCCTTCCTGACCACGCTGGTCACGCTCATCATCGGCCGCTCGATCTACGACATCCTGATCACCACATGGGGCGCTCGCATCCAGAGCTCGCCGGTGTTCAACGATACGTTCGACCATATCGGTATGGGCGCGGTCTGGGGCCAGCCGATCAGCGCGCTGATCGCGCTTGCCTTCGCGCTCGTCGCTCATCTGGTGATGAGCCGGTCCCGCATCGGCTGGCACTTCACCGCCGTCGGCGGCGCGCGCCGCTCGGCCTTCAATGTCGGCATCGATGTGCGCCGCACGATCTTCCTCACCTATGTCATCTCGGGGGCTGCCTGCGGCCTCGCCGGCTTCCTCTTCGCCGCGCGCCTTTCGGGCGTCGGGCCGGGAACGGGGCTCGGTCTGGAGCTTGCCGCCCTCACCGCCGCCGTCGTCGGCGGCAACAGCCTTGGCGGCGGGCGCGGCTCCATCGCCAAGGGGCTGATGGGCGCCATCGTCGTGCTGCTCATCACCAACGGCCTCATCCGCATGGGCGCGGGCACCGGCACCAGCCAGCTCATCGTCGGGCTGCTGCTGGCGGCGGCCATCGTTCTCGACGTGCGCTGGCTGAAGAACCGCCACAAGGTGCTGTCGGAAGTCTATGTCGCCCCGCTGCACCATGCCATGCAGCCCGCCCAATCGGCGCTGCCGGGTTCCGGCACGGCCTATGCGCTGAACGATGCGCTGGCCTCGGCCGAGCCCATCGCGCTCGGCACGGTGGAGGGGCCGGAGGACGTGATCCTCGACGCCGACGACAATCTCTATGCCGGCACGCGCCATGGCGAGATCGTGCGCTGGTTCGCGCCGGACTACACCCGTTCCGAAGTGTTCGCCCATATCGGCGGCTTTCCGCTCGGCCTCGCCATGGCCCGCGACGGGCAGATCGTCTCCTGCGTCGGCGCCATGGGCCTTTACGGCGTGGCGAAGGACGGCGGGGTGCGCGAGCTCTCCACCGAAACGCGGCGCTCGCTCTTCTCCGTCGTCGACGATGCGCGCCTGCGCGATCCCAACGACTGCGACATCGGCCCGGACGGGCGCATCTGGTTCACCGATTCCACCACGCGCTACGATGCCCATGACTGGGCGCTGGATTCCATCGAGAGCCGTCCGACCGGCCGCCTCCTCGTCCACGACCCGAAGACCGGCAGGACGCGCACGGTGCTGAAGAACCTGCGCTATGCCAACGGCGTCTGCCTTTCCCATGACGGCCAGTCGCTGCTGATCGCCGAAAGCTGGGCCTGCTCGGTGCACCGCTACTGGATCGCCGGGCCGAAGGAAGGCCAGCTCGAAACGGTGATCCGCGACATGCCCGGCTATCCCGACAACATCAACCGCGCCTCGGACGGCACCTACTGGATGGCATGGCTCGGCATGCGCACGCCGAGCTTCGACCTGGCGCTCCGCCACCCCGCCATGCGCAAGCGCATGACGCGCAACCTGCCGCAGGACGACTGGCTTTTCCCGAACATCAACACCGGCGGCGTGGTGAAATTCGACGAGACGGGCGCCATCGTCGCCACCCTCGGCGACCTCGGCGGCGCGGCCCATCCGATGGTCACCTCCATGCGCGAGCACAAGGGCTGGCTCTATATCGGCGGCATCCTCAACAACCGCATCGGCCGCATCCGCCTGCCGGATGCCGATCCGGACTGGACGAGCTGGAATTCCTACTGGGGAAACAGGGCATGACGTTTCTCGACCACCTGCTCGACCCGTTCCGCGGCGAAGCCGTTACCATCCCGCCCTATGACGGCGCGTGGAAACCGAACACGCAGCTGGAAACGGCGGCGCAAGTGGCCGCGCTGCCGGAGGCCGACAATCTCGCCGAGGACGGCGAGGGGACGATCTGGCTGACCGGCGGCCCCGTGCTCTACCGGCTGGAGGGGAAGGAGGCCAAGCCGGCCGAAACCTTCGCCGCCCCCATCACCGCGCTTTCGGCTCTGCCGGGCGGCGGGCTCGTCGTGGCGCTGGCAGATGGCGGCCTGATCCTTCGGCGCGATGGCGCAAGCCGGGATCTGCGCCAAGCCTTTCCCGCCGCCGTCTCGGCGACGGCGCTGCTGGCGAACGATGACGGCACTTTGCTGGCCGCGCAGGGCTCGGCCAGCCATGCCGCAACGGAATGGGTGCCGGCGTTGATGCGCAAGCGCCGCGACGGCGCCGTCTGGCGGCTCGACCTTGCCGGCGGCAAGGCGGAGCGAATCGCCGACGGGCTCGCCTTCCCGACCGGGCTGGCGCTCGATGAAGCTGGCGCGCCGGTGGTGGCTGAGGCCTTCGCCCATCGGCTCGTCGCCCTCGGTGGCGGGCGGCCGCGCACAGTCCTCGACCGCATCCCCGGCTATCCGGGCCGGCTTTCGCCGGCGCAGGGCGGCGGCTGGTGGCTGCCGGTCTTCGCCCCGCGCAACCGGCTGATCGAGCTCGTGCTGCGCGAGGACCGCTTCCGCGCCGACATGATCGCCACCGTGCCCCAGGATTACTGGATCGCCCCCGCGCTGCGCTCGGGCGGAAGCTTCCTGGAGCCCCTGCAGCGCGGCGGGGTGCGCACGATGGGCGTGCGCAAGCCCTGGGCGCCGGCGCGGTCCTATGGCCTCGTCGCCCGGCTGGACGCGGCGTTCCGCCCGCTCGCCAGCCTGCATTCGCGCGCGGATGGCCAGCGCCACGGCGCGGTCTCTGTGCTGGACCTGCCGCAGGCGCGGCTGGTCGCGTTGAAAGGGGCGGGCGAGATCGTCGATATCCCGAGCCGGGAGGCCCAGCCATGACAGCAATCCTCGAGGCGCGCGCGCTGACCAAGGCCTTCCACGGCAATGTCGCGGTGGATGCGGTGGATTTCACGCTCGCGGCGGGCGAGGTCCATGCCCTGCTCGGCGAGAACGGGGCGGGCAAGTCCACCTTCAGCAAGCTTCTGGCCGGCGTCTATCCGCCCGAAGGCGGCGAAATCCTCTATCAGGGGGAGCCGCTGCGCGCTGAGGGGCCGGCGGAGGCGCTGCGCCGCGGCATCGCCATGGTCTATCAGGAAACCAGCCTCGTGCCCTCGATGACCGTGGCGCAGAACCTGTTCCTCGGCCATGAAAAGGCGTTCAACCGCCTGCGCGGCATCACCATCGCGGCGCAGCAGTTCCTGCAATCGCTGAACTTCACTGTGGACCCGACGGCGCTGGTCTCCAGCCTCGGCGCCGCCAAGCGGCAGATGGTCGAGATCGCCCGCGCGGTACGGCTGAATGCCAAGGTCATCATCTTCGACGAGCCGACGGCGACGTTGACACCCGAGGAGCGGCGGCACTTCTTCTCGCTGATCGACCGCCTGCGCGCCCGGGGCGTCGCCATCATCTTCATCACCCATGCGCTGGAAGAGGCGCTGCAGATGTCCGACCGCATCACCGTCATGCGCGACGGCAGGAAGGTCCTGGCGGAAAAGGCCGGCGACCTGACGCAGGCACGCATCGTGCAGGCGATGGTCGGCCGCGAGCTCGCCACCGAATTTGCGCCGCGCACCCGCACGCGGCCGGCCGGACAGCGCGTGCTTTCGGTCGAGGACGTCTCGATGGGCGCGCTCGTCCGCAACACGTCCTTCTCCGTCTTCGCCGGGCAGGTGACCGGCCTCTTCGGCCTCGTCGGTTCCGGCCGCACCGAGACGGCCAAGATCGTCGCCGGCGTCTTCAAGCGCGATTTCCTGCGCGGCGGCGCCATTGAATACGAAGGCCGTCCCGTGCGCTATGCCACGCCCGGCCCGGCGGTCGCCGACGGCATCGTCTATGTCACCGAGGACCGCAAGCTCGAAGGTTTCTTCGAGAACATGTCGATCGCCGAAAACCTCTATGCCGGGCTGCTGGCGGCCGGGCAGAACCGCTTCCCCTTCGTCTCCATGGCGGAGATGAAGGCGCTGGCGGAGGAATGGACCGACAGGCTCGCCATCCGCTCCATCGGCGCGGAAGCGCGCGTCGTCGAGCTTTCCGGCGGCAACCAGCAGAAGGTGGTGATCGGCAAGGCGCTGATCCAGAAGCCGCGGCTCATCATCTTCGACGAGCCGACGCGCGGCGTCGACGTGGGTGCGGTCGCCGAGATCCATGCGCTCATCCAGCGGCTGGCCGACGAGGGGCTGGCCGTGGTGGTGATTTCCTCCTACCTGCCGGAAATCCTCTCCCTCTCCGACCGTATCCTCGTCGCAAGGCAGGGCCGGGTGGTGGAGGAGTTCTCGCCCATCGACGCGTCGAGCGAGAGCATCATGTACGCCGCGGTGCACTGAACGGCGCGACGCGCCGTCAGGGCATCGCGTCCTTCCCGCCATCTCACCGCTGGACCGGCCGCATGGCGAGCCTGCTATGGACATTCGTGTCGGCGGCAAGCTAGACGACACGAACCAATGCGCCGATAACAGGAGCATCGGGCGGGCAATGGTGGGGTTTCGTGGCGGTTACGATCAAGGATATTGCGAGACAGGCCGGGGTCTCGACCGCGACGGTGTCGAAGGTCCTGAACCGGAAGGATTCGGTGATCGGGGACGAGACGCGCCAGAAGGTCCTGTCGCTCGCCCGTGAACTGAACTACACGCCGAATTCGCTGGCGCGCTCGCTCGTCACGCGCAAGTCGCATGTCATCGGCATCATCGTTCCCGATATCCTCAATCCCTATTTCACGGAACTGGTGCGCGCCTGCGACGACGCCGCGCGCCTGCGCGGCTACACGACCCTCGTCTGCAATTCCGAGGGCATCGCGGAGATCGAGACGGCGCACCTCACCTCCTTCGGGGGGCACCGCGTGGATGGTGTGCTGCTCGCCGCCAGCGACGTCATTCCCGATACGGAGCTTCTCGATGCCCTTCGCATCCCCGTCGTCTGCATGGACCGGGAGATCGGCCCGGTGGCGCAGCTCGTCGCGACGGTCGATACCGACTATCGCAGCGGCGCCTTCCGGGCGACGCGGCATCTGATCGAAAAGGGCCATACCCGCATTGCCTTCCTCAGCGGTGCGCCGCACCGCTCGAATACGCAGATCCGCCTTTCCGGATACAGGGACGCGCTCGCCGAAGCCGGCATTCCCTTCGACCCCGAACTGGTGCGCTGCAAGGAATTCCAGCACCGGTTCGGCCATCAGGCGACGCTGGACCTCATCGACCGCACCGATTTCACGGCGATCTGCTGCATGAACGACATGCTGGCCATCGGCGCGATGGTGGCCCTGCGCGAGCGCGGCCGGCGCGTGCCGGAAGATTGCGCGGTGATCGGCTTCGACAACATCTACCTCTCCCCATTGCTGGAGCATCCACTCTCGACCGTCGACCGGCGCATCGCCCATTCCGGCCGCGTCGCGACGAACGCCCTCATCGATTTCCTCGAGGATCCGGACCGCAAGGGCGAGGCCATCACCATCATGCCCACGGTCGTCAGCCGCACCACGACCTGACGGAGCGGGATGCTTCCGATGGCGTTCAAGTGCCCGTGTCATGGCACCTATGAAATTGTCCCACACCCACATTCAGGCACTGTTATTTAGCCCGCGCTACGAGAGGCCTTGACGGGGTGGCTTTTGCCAAAGTACACGTTTACCTGCGCTTAGGTACACGTTTAACTAACGCGGAAACGGCCGGTTTCCTGTTGACAGCGAACAGCCCGGCCGTCATATGTATAGACATTAGGATCGGTCTCGCCGGCGCGGCATGCCCCGGCATTCAGGGAGGGGAATGACAATGCTGAAACATCTGATGGTGACGGTCGCCTTGGCGGCGATGACGGCGGGCGCGGCGGCGGCCGACTTCAACCCGGCGATCGTCTACGGAACGAGCGGCAAGTTCGACAAGTCGTTCAACGAGATGGCCTATACGGGCGCGGAGAAGTTCAAGGCGGACACCGGCTCCAGCTACCGCGATTTCGAGGCGCAGGCCGATTCCCAGGCGGAGCAGGGCATCCGCAACTTTGCGAGCCGCGGCTTCAGCCCGGTCATCGTCACGAATTTCGGCTACAAGGACCAGCTCGCCAAGGTCGCCAAGGAATTCCCCGACATCGACTTTGTGATGCTCGATGACGTGGTCGATCTTCCCAATGTCCGCTCCGTCACCTTCAAGGAAGAGCAGGGCTCCTACGTGGTCGGCCTCATCGCGGCGCTCTCCTCCAAGAGCAAGGCCGTCGGCTTCATCGGCGGCATGGACATCCCGATCATCCGCAAGTTCGGCTGCGGCTATGCGCAGGGCGCGGCGGCCGGCGGCGCGACGAACATCATCCGCAACATGACGGGCACGACGAACGCCGCCTTCAACGACCCGGTCAAGGGCGGCGAGATCGCGGCCTCCCAGATGGGCCAGGGTGCGGACGTCATCTTCGCCGCGGCCGGCGGCACGGGCATTGGCGTTCTCCAGAAGGTCGCGGATGCCGGCAAGTTCGCCATCGGCGTCGATTCCAACCAGAACTACATGCATCCGGGCGTCATGCTGACCTCCATGGTCAAGCGCGTCGACGTCGCGGTCTACAATGCGCTGAAGGATGCCAAGGAAGGCCACTTCACCGGCGGCGTGCAGTCGCTCGGCCTTGCCGAGAACGGCGTCGACTGGGCGCTGGACGAGCATAATCGCAGCCTGATCACCCCCGAGGTCGAGGCGGCCGCCAGGAAGGCGAAGGACGAGATCGCCGCCGGCACACTCAAGGTCCATGACTACATGTCGGACGACAAGTGCCCCCTCTGA
Organism: Shinella sp. R2-11; assembly: GCF_055330205.1. Lineage (NCBI taxonomy): Bacteria > Pseudomonadati > Pseudomonadota > Alphaproteobacteria > Hyphomicrobiales > Rhizobiaceae > Shinella > Shinella sp. R2-11. The sequence continues at coordinate 418,391 of NZ_JBVAPC010000001.1, forward strand.
GGAACGGTGGGCAGGCGTTAAGGCGCCTGCCCTTCCAAGCATAGTCTGGAGGAGGCCATGGCAGCAGAAATCGGCTCCGCGCGGCATGTGCTGGAGCTTTCCGGCATCAACAAGAGCTTCGGCCCCGTCGTCGCCAACAAGGATGTGAACCTCTCGGTCAAGGCCGGCAGCATCCACGGTATCGTCGGCGAGAACGGCGCCGGCAAATCGACCCTGATGTCCATTCTCTATGGCTTCTACCAGGCCGATTCCGGCACGATCCGCATCGACGGCAGGGAGGTCGGGATTCCCGACAGCCGTGCGGCGATCGCCCATGGCATCGGCATGGTCCACCAGCACTTCAAGCTGGTCGAGAACTTCACCGTTCTGGAAAACATCATCCTCGGCGCGGAGGAGGGGGCGTTCCTCTCCTCCAGCCGGCGCAAGGCCCGTCTCGAGCTTCAGCGCCTCGCTAAGGAATACGAGCTGCAGGTCGATCTGGAGGCGGTCACGGAAGACCTGCCGGTCGGCGTCCAGCAGCGCGTGGAAATCCTCAAGGCGCTCTATCGCCAGGCGCGCATCCTCATCCTCGACGAGCCGACGGGCGTGCTGACGCCGAGCGAGGCCGATCACCTGTTCCGCATCCTTCGGCGCCTGCGCGACGAGGGCAAGAGCGTCATCCTCATCACGCACAAGCTGCGCGAAATCATGGACGCGACGGACACGGTGTCGGTCATGCGGCGCGGCGAGCTGATCGCCACCGCCCCGACGGCGTCGATGACGAAGGAAAGCCTTGCCGAGCTCATGGTCGGCCGGCGGGTGCTGCTGCGCGTCGACAAGTCGCCCTCACAGCCGGGTGAGGTCGTCTTCGACGTGAAGGGGCTGAACGTGCGCGACCAGCGCGGCGTGCGCATGGTCAAGGACGTCTCGCTTTGCGTTCGCGCCGGCGAGATCGTCGGCATCGCCGGCGTCGCCGGCAACGGCCAGACCGAGCTTCTCGAGGCGCTGGCGGGAAACCGCGTGCCGGACTCCGGCACGGTCCGCCTCAACGGCGAGGAGATCGCCGCCGACCCGTTCAGGCGTCGCGCGGCCGGGGTCGCCCATGTGCCGGAGGACCGGCACGCCATCGGTCTCATCCTGTCCTTCCCGCTGCGGGAAAATGCCAGCCTCGGCTATCACCGCCGGCCGGAATTCGGCACGAGCCCGATGCTGAAGCGCTCCCAGCTCCAGCATTATGCGCAGGACTATATTTCCGACTACGACATCCGCCCGCCCAATCCGGATCTGCGCACCTCGCTCTTTTCCGGCGGCAACCAGCAGAAGATCGTGCTGGCGCGCGAGATCGAGCACGATCCCGAAATGCTGCTGGTCGGCCAGCCGACGCGCGGCGTCGATATCGGCGCCATCGAATTCATCCATCGACGGCTGATCGAGCTGCGCGACCAGAACAAGGCGATCCTCCTCGTTTCAGTGGAGCTCGACGAGATCAGGGCGCTCTCCGACCGTATCCTCGTCATGTTCGACGGCGCGATCGTCGGGGAGGCGAGCCCGGATGCCTCGGAGCGGGAACTGGGCCTGCTCATGGCCGGCGTCACGCAAGAAGATCAGGGGAGGGGCTAGGTGGCCAGCTTTCTCAGCATAAGGCAGATCGTCGATTTCGCGATCCTGCCGCTCATGAATGTCGCCGTCGCGCTCCTGATCTCGGGGCTGGTGGTGCTCTTCGTCGGCCAGAATCCGCTGGAGGCGGTGGGCTATCTCGTCAGCGGTTCGCTGGGCTCGGGCGAGGGGATCGGCTTCACGCTCTACTTCGCCACCAGCTTCATGTTCACGGGGCTGGCGGTCGCGGTGGCGTCGCATGCCGGCCTCTTCACGATCGGCGCGGAAGGGCAGGCCTATCTCGGCGGCCTCGGCATCGCGCTCGTTTGCCTGGCGCTCGACAAGGTCGTTCCCTGGTACGTGACGCTCGTGCCCGCGGCGATGGCCGGCATGCTGTTCGGCGCGGCCTGGGCCTTCATCCCGGCCTATCTGCAGGCAAAGCGCGGCAGCCATCTCGTCATCACGACGATCATGTTCAACTTCATCGCCTCGTCGGTCATGATCTACGTGCTCGTCAACCTGATCAAGGAGCCGGGCAGCATGGCGCCGCAGACGCGCCTCTTCGATGCCGGCGGCCTCGTGCCGAAACTCGGTGAGATCCTGCCCGTCAATATCGGCACGGCGCCGCTCAATATCAGCCTGTTCATCGCCATCGCGGCCGCCGTGTTCGTTTGGGTCCTTATCTGGAAGACAAAGCTCGGCTTCGAGATCCGCGCGACGGGCGCAAATCCCGCTGCGGCGCGCAATGCCGGCATCGGCTATGTCAAGATCACCATCGTCTGCATGCTGATCTCCGGCGCGCTGGCGGGCCTTGCCGGCGTCAACATCCTGATGGGCGACCTCGGCAAGCTGCAGCTCGATTTCCCGGCCGGCATCGGCCTGGTCGGGGTGGCGGTCGCCCTCATGGGGCGCGGCCATCCGGTCGGCATCGCGGTCGCCTCGGTCCTCTTCGGCGTCCTCTACCAGGGCGGCGCGGAAATTTCCTTCTGGATGCCGAACATCACGCGGGAGCTGATCATGCTCATCCAGGGGCTGGTCATCCTCTTCGCCGGGGCGCTCAGCCTGATGTTCCGAAGCTCGGTCTATTCGCTGGTCGATCTCTTCCGCTTCTCGAAACGGGAGGCCTGAGCGATGCAGGAATTCCTCACCACGGCCATCCTCCTCCTCAGCTCGACGCTTCGCCTGTCGGTGCCGCTCGTCCTGTGCGGGCTTGCCGGCCTCTTCTCCGAGCGCTCCGGCGTCTGGGATATCGGCCTCGAAGGCAAGATGCTGTTTGCAGCCTTCGCTGCCGCCGCTGCCGCCTACCAGTTCGATTCCGCCTGGGTCGGCCTCGTCTTCGCGATCCTCGTCGCCGTCCTTCTCAGCCTCATCCACGGCTTCGCCTCGGTGACGCATCAGGGCAACCAGATCATCTCCGGCGTGGCGATCAACTTCATCTCGTCGGGCCTGACGGTACTCCTCGCGGTGGGCTGGTTTGCGCTCGGTGGCAGGACGCCGCAGCTCCAGCCGGAGGCGCGCTTCCCCACGGTGATATTGCCCTTTGCCGAGGAGATGCGCCCGGTACCCGTCCTCGGGGCGATCTATGCCGACCTCATTTCCGGCTACAACATTCTCGTCTACGTCGCCTTCGCCGCCGTGCCGGTGACGTGGTGGGTCTTCCACCACACGCGGTTCGGCCTGCGCCTCCGCGCCGTCGGGGAAAACCCCGCCGCGGTCGATACGGCCGGCATATCCGTGGACTGGCTGCGCTACCGGGCGCTGCTCTGCGGGGCGATCCTCTGCGGCATCGCCGGGGCCTATCTCTCGGTCGCCCAGTCGGCGGGCTTCGTGCGGGAAATGTCCGCCGGCAAGGGCTACATGGCGCTGGCGGCGCTGATCTTCGCCAAATGGCGGCCGGTTCCCGTCCTCTTCGCCTGCCTTCTCTTCGGCTTCCTGGAAGCCCTGTCGATCCGCTTCCAGGCCTTCGACTTCGGGCTGGGGCCGGCGCTTTCCACCCAGATCGTCCAGTCTCTCCCCTATGTCCTCACGGTGGTTCTGCTGGCCGGCTTCATGGGCCGCGCCATCCCGCCGAAGGCCGGCGGCATACCCTATACGAAAGAGCGTTGAATGACCGAACGTATTATCATCGATTGTGATCCCGGCGTCGACGATGCCGCCGCCATCCTGCTCGCCTTCGGATCGAGCGAGGTCGATATCCTCGGCATCACCGCGGTCGCCGGCAATATCCCGCTCGAAAAGACGGAGGCCAATGCGCGGCTGATCTGCGAGCTTGCCAACCGGACGGATATCCCCGTCTTCCAGGGCTGCGGCCGCCCGCTGCTCTATCCCGAGCGTGCCGGCGTCACCGTGCATGGCGATGACGGGCTCGGCGATATCGGGCTGCCGAAGCCGGCCTCCGCGCCGGCCGGGCGCACCGCCGTGCAGTTCATCATCGACCAGGTGCGCGCCGCGCCGGGCGAGGTGACCCTCGCCGTCCTCGGCCCCATGACCAATATCGCGGTCGCCCTGTCGATCGATCCCGGAATCGCGCCGCTGATCAGGCGCATCGTCTTCATGGGCGGCGCCGCCTTCTGCCCGGGCAACATCAAGGAGCGGGCGGAGTTCAACTTCTACTTCGATCCCCATGCCGCCCAGGCGGTCGTGGCCTCGGGCATTCCCATGGTGATGTTCGGCCTCGACGTCACCCACAAGGCGATCATCACGCAGGAGCGGACGGCACGGCTGAAGCGCCTCGGCAGGGTCGGCGGCATCATCGCCGACATGCTCAACGCCTATGGCGCGGGCGATCCCTGCCTGCACGATCCCTGTGTCATCGCCTATCTGATCGAGCCGGAAATCTTCTCCGGCGTCGAAGGCTTCGTCGAGGTCGATTGCGTTTCGCCCCTCGCCATAGGCCAGAGCGTCGTCAGCGTCACCAAGCGGGAGCTTGCCGGCCGCGCGCCGAACTGCCTGGTCATGACCGATGTCGATCACGACCGGCTGTTCGCCCTCCTCGAAGAGCGCTACGCCCGGGTGGAGCTGGAGGCCGCATAGCCTCCGCGGCGTGGACCTGCCTATTCCGCCGTGGCCTGCATGGTGACGGTGCCATCCTGCGACAGCACCCAGAGGCTGTGGCCGGCGCCGCTCGCGGCGGCATTGACGGTGAATGTGCCGCCGTCGAAAAGCGGCGCGGTTCCGCGAAACGCGAAGCGGCCCGGCTGGCGTCCGCCATTCATGCGGCCGGCGAGCCGCAGGAGGAACGATGCCTGAAGCGGGCCATGCACGAGAAGGCCGGGATAGCCCTCTTCCCGCCGGCAATAGTCACGGTCGTAGTGGATCCGGTGCCCGTTGAAGGTGGCCGCCGAATAGCGCGCGAGAAGCACCGGGCTCGCCTCCACCTCATGGGATTGCTCGGCCGTCGGCAGGTCGGTCTCGGCCGGCGGCCGGCGCGATGCCGTTTCGAGCGGCCGGTAGACGATGTCGTGCCGCTCGGCGAGGACGTGCCCGCGCGCGCCGGCATAGTCGTGGGTGACGGTGACGAAGCAGAGCGTGCCGGTGCGGCCGGCCTTCACCGCCACGTCGGCGATGCGCGAGCGGCGCACCACCTCCTCGCCCACCCGGAACTCTCCCGAAAACACCAGTTCTCCGCCTGCCCACATGCGACGCGGCAGGGGCACCGGCGGCAGGAAGCCGCCCCGGGCGGCATGCCCGTCGGGGCTGAGCCCCGACATTGGCGCGATCTCGGGGGAAAGGCACCAGTGGATGCCGGCCGGCGGCACGTCGCCTTCGCGAAGGCTCGGCGTTTCGTCGAGGACGGCGGCAAGGCTGTTGGCAAGGCGAGGCGAGATCACGTCGCGGCTTTCGCGCGTGGCGCCGATCCATGTCTTCAGGTGCTCGATATCCAGATCCATGATGCTTTCCTTACCTAGAAGGAGCGGGGCAGGCCGAGAATGTGCTCGGCCACGTAGGAGAGGATCAGATTGGTCGAAATCGGCGCCACCTGATAGAGTCGCGTCTCGCGGAACTTGCGCTCCACATCGTATTCGCAGGCAAAGCCGAAGCCGCCGTGGAATTGCAGGCAGGCATTGGCCGCCTCCCAGCTTGCCTTGGCGGCAAGGTATTTCGCCATGTTCGCCTCCGCCCCGCAGGCAAGGCCCGCGTCGAACTTGCGGCAGGCCTCGTTGCGCATGAGATTGGCGGCCTCGATCTCGATATAGGCCTCGGCGATGGGGAATTGCACGCCCTGGTTCTGGCCGATGGGGCGGCCGAAAACCACGCGGTTCGAGGTATATTCGACGATCTTGTCGGTGAACCAGTAGCCGTCGCCGATGCATTCCGCCGCGATCAGCGTGCGCTCGGCATTGAGACCTGTCAGGATGTATTTGAAGCCCTGCCCCTCCTCGCCGATCAGGTTCTCGACCGGGATTTCCAGGTCGTCGAAGAACAGTTCGTTGGTCTCGTGGTTGACCATGTTGAGGATGGGGCGAACCGCCATCCCCTTCTTCATCGCCTCCTTCACGTCGACGAGGAAGATCGAAAGACCCTCGGACTTCTTCTTCACCCGGTCGATCGGCGTGGTGCGGGCAAGCAGGATCATCAGGTCGGAGTGCTGCACGCGGCTGATCCAGGTCTTCTGGCCCTTGATGACCCAGCGGTCGCCCTTCCTGACCGCGGTGGTCTTCAGCTGCGTCGTATCCGTGCCCGTCGTTGGCTCGGTCACGCCCATGCTCTGCAGGCGCAGTTCGCCGCTGGCGATCCTAGGCAGATAATTACGCCGCTGCTCCTCCGAGCCGTGCCGGATCAGCGTGTTCATGTTGTACATCTGGCCGTGGCAGGCGCCCGAATTGCCGCCGGCGCGGTTGATCTCCTCCATGATGATCGCCGCTTCGGTGAGGCCGAGGCCCGAGCCGCCGTATTCTTCCGGGATCAGCGCCGACATCCAGCCTTCCCGCGTCAGCGCGTCGACGAACTCCTCGGGATAGGCGCGGGCCTCGTCCACCCTGCGGTGATATTCCGCCGGGAAGCTGGCGCAGAGCGCGCGGATGCCCTCGCGCAGTTCGGCATGGGTTTCGTGCTGGCTGTTGATGTCTTTCAAGGGACGGCTCCGGTCAGGGGCGGGGTTCAGCCGAACCAGCCGCGCAGGGAGGAAGCCTGCGGCAGGTCGCGCAGGCGGGAGAGAAGGGTGTCGGCCCCGGCGTTCAGCACCGGACCGGCCAGCGTCCGGAACTTGGCGGCGATGGCGTCCGCATCGGGAAAGGTGTCCGGCTCGCCCGACGGATCGGGAATGGCGAGGCGGTGCTCGGCGTTCCTTGCCCGCAGCGTCAGGGTCGCGCCGAAGGGGTGGCGCAGGCCTTCGAGGCTTTCGTCGCGCACCACGTCGACGCGGGCGGCCAGCGCCTCGGCCTCGGGCTTGCCGAGGAGATCGTAGTCGTCCCAGCCGAAGCGGCCGCGCAGCAGCGCCACGGCGGCGGCGAAGGGCATGGAGAACTGGCCTTCGACCACGCTGCGCGCCCGGCGTTTCTCATCGAGCGGCGCGCCGACGAGGGTGATGCCGTTGCGGTGGAGGCCCACCGTGATGGCCTGCACCTCGTCCGGCGCAAGGCTAAGGTCGCGGCGCAGGGCAAGGAGGCCGTCCACCGCGGCATGGGTATAGCGGCAGGCGGGATAGGGCTTGACACCGATGCGCAGGGTCTCCCAGGTACTGCCGAGGCCCGCCACCGCGCGGGCGGGGTCCGCGCCGTCGCTGTAGCCGCGAAGGAAGCCGTGCTTGCCGTCGATCGCATCCTCGGCGCCGACAAAGCCGGAAGCGGCGAGCGTCGCGGCCATCAGGCCCTTCATCGCCGCCTCGCCGACCTGGTAACGCTTGTTCCATGCGCCGTTGACGAGGAATTGCAGCGAGCCGGAGGCCTGGCTTGCCGCGACGCCGAAGGCCGAGGCCATGGCTTTTTCATCGAGGCCCAGAAGCCGCCCGGCGGCCGCCGCCGCGCCGAACGTGCCGGCGGTGGCCGTGGGGTGGAACCCGCGGGCGTAATGCGCGGTCGGGTCGAGCGCCATGCCGAGCCGGCAGCAGACCTCGAAGCCGACGACCACCGCGGCAAGGAAGTCAGTGCCCGACGCCCCGGTCAGCTCCGCCGCGGCAAGGGCGGCCGGAACCACGGGCGCGCTCGGATGGAGCGAGCTGTCGGCATGGGTATCGTCGAAGTCGAGGCTGTGCCCGAGCGTCCCGTTCAGCAGGGCGGCCACGGCCGCGCCGTAGCGCCGGTTGAGGCCGAAGACGGTGCAGGGACCCTCGCCGTCCATGCCTAGCCGCGCCAGCATGGCAAGGACCGCCGGGGTGGAATCGGCTTCATGCGCCGCCCTGAGGATCGAGCCGGTCAGGTCGGTCGAGAGCGCCAGCGCGCGCGCCGTGACCTCGGTCGGAATCCCGCCCGTGTCGAGGTTGGCCGCAAAGTCGGCAAGGGTCGTGGTCACGGACATGCATCGCTCCTTTCGGCCGGTGCCGGGCGGCGGGCCATGATCTGCCCGGCGCGGCGGATCACCGGCGCATCGACCATCGCGCCATCGACCCGTGTCGCCGCGCCGCTTGCCGTTGCCGCGAGCACCCGCGCCGCCCAGTCGATCTCGGCCTGCGAAGGGGCAAAGCCCCGGCGGGCCGGCGCGATCTGCGCGGGATGGATCAGCAGCTTGCCGGAAAAGCCCAGTTCCACCGCATGCGCGCAATCATCGGCGATCCGCTCTTCATCATGAATGGCGGTCGTCACGCCGTCGATGGGGGCGGGCTGGCCGGCCAGGCGGGCGGCCATGACGAGGGCTGAGCGCGCGGCAAGGAGCGACTGGCGTGTATGGCCCATGGCAAGGTCGGCGGCGAAATCGATGGAGCCGAAGGCGAGCCGCGCGGATGCCCCGGCGATCTCGACCGCGCGATGCAGGCCGGCGGCCGTCTCGATGAGCGCGACCACCGGGCAGCCGCAGCGGTCGGCGACGCGGCGAAGATCGTCGACGTTTTCCGCCTTGGGAAGCAGCACGGCCGCCAGCGGCAGGCGGGCGGCGGCGGCGAGATCCGCCTCGTGCCACTCTGTCCCGGCCGCGTTGATGCGCAGCAGGACGGGCATGCCGGCGGGCATCGTGGACAAGCCTTCCGCAAGCGCCGCGCGCGCCGGCCGCTTCACCTCTGGGGCGACGGCATCCTCCAGATCGACGATCACCGCGTCCGGGCCGGCGGCCGCGGCCTTGGCGAACCTGTCGGCCCGGTCGCCGGGCACGAAAAGGGGCAGCGTCAGACTGGCGATTTCGCTTGGCATCGGCTCCCCGGCTCTCCTCTTGTTCCGGGGGGATGATGCGGAGGCGGGGGTATAAATGGAAATATATTTTTTATCTCAATTCCATAACGGAAATGTATCTCCATGCCATGGAGAGCTATCTGTTTTCGTTATGCCGGATGGAGAAAGCCGTTATTTGATGTGATGGCCGGTTTCGTCAATTCTGCCGCAGGTACGAGGATGCCCCCACGTCATCCGGTAATGCGAAGGGAAGCCAGACATGACGAAAACCGACCTTGCCGGCCTGCTCGTGGTTTCGATCGAACAGGCCGTCGCCGCGCCGCTGGTTTCCTCCCGGCTGGCCGAGGCGGGGGCAAGGGTCATCAAGGTCGAGCGGCCGGAAGGGGATTTCGCCCGCAATTACGACCGGCTGGTCCATGGCGAAAGCGCCTATTTCGTCTGGCTGAACCGCGGCAAGCAGTCCGTCTGCCTCGACCTGCGCGAGGAGAGGGCGAGAGCCGTCCTGGCGCGGATGATCGCGCGGGCCGACGTCTTCATCCAGAATCTCGCACCCGGCGCCATCGACCGGCTGGGCTTTGCGCCCGACGCGCTGCGCGAGCGCCATCCCCGCCTCATCACCGTGTCGATCTCCGGCTATGGCGAGGACGGCCCCTACAAGGATCTCAAGGCCTATGACCTCCTGGTGCAGGCCGAGAGCGGGCTCTCCTCGATCACCGGCACGCCCGAGGGCATGACCCGCGTCGGCATCTCGATCTGCGACATCGCCGCCGGCGCCACGGCGCACCAGGCGGTGCTCCAGGCGCTCTATGCGCGCGAGCGCACCGGAAAGGGTCGGCATATCGCCATCTCGCTCTTCCACGCGCTGACCGACTGGATGAACGTGCCCTATCTGCAATATGTCTATGGCGGGCAGGTCCTGCCGCGAAACGGCCTCACGCATCCGACCATCGCCCCCTATGGCGCCTATGCCGACCGCGAGGGGCGGGAGGTGCTGTTCTCGATCCAGAACGAGCGGGAATGGGCGCAGTTCTGCGCGGATGTGCTCGAGATGCCGGCCCTTGCCGCCGACCCGCGCTTTGCCGATAATTCGGCGCGGGTGGCCAACCGCCCGGCGCTGAACGCCGTCATCGAGGCCGCGTTTCGCGGGCTGAGCCGCGACCGCATCGTCGAGCGGCTGGAAAGGGCGCGGATCGCCTATGGGCGGGTCTCGACCCTGCAGGACCTCGCCGCCCATCCACAGAACCGCTATGTCGAGGTCGAGACGCCGACAGGGCCGGTGCGGATGCTGGCACCCGGAACGGTGGTCGACGGCCGGGCGGCGGAGCTCGGGGCGGTTCCCGCCCTCGGAGCGCATACCGCCGAGATCGTGGCGGAGTTCGGCGAAACGGTTCCCGCAGGATGAGGTGAACGCCATGCCCGCAGCCCCGACGATCCTTTCCCGCGCCCGCACGGTCAAGTCGGACAACGTCACCGTCCTGACCGAGGCCTTCAGGAGGCGGGAGGCGAGACGGGTGCTGGATGTCGGCTGCGGATCGGGCGCGCTGGCGGCGCGGCTTCTCGCCGCCGGCTTCGAGGTGACGGGTGCCGAGCCGCGCGCGGAGGCGATCGCGGCGGCGCGGCGGACCGCGCCGCAGGCGACCTTCATTCAGGCCGGGGCGGAGGCCCTGCCGGAAACCCTCGGCCCGTTCGACGCGGCCTGCATGGTCAATGCGCTCCACCACGTGGCGCCCGCCGAGATGCGCAATGCGCTGTCCCGCACGCTCTCCGTGCTCCGCCCGGGCGGGGAGCTTCTGGTGATCGAGCCGGTCGCCGGCGGCAGCTTCTTCCGCTGCATGCGTCCAGTCGACGACGAGACCGAAGTGCGCGCCCTCGCCATCGCCGCGATCGACGCCCTTGTCGCCGATGGCGGGGCGGTGCTGCGCGACCTGCGGCGATGGGACCGGGAAAGCCGGTTCGACGGCCTCCAGGGCTTCATCGACTATCTTCTGGACGTCGATCCCGACCGCGCGGCGACGGTGGAGCGGCGGCGGAGCGAGCTGGCGCGGGCCTGGCGCGACAATCTCCTCTTCCGCGATGGCAAGGCCGTGCTGGTGCAGCCGATCCTGTGCTGGACGCTGGTGCGCACCGAGGTGGACCGGCTGCACAATCCGGATGCGCGGCGGGCGCCGTTGGTATAGTCCTCGGATATGGATATTCGGCAACTTCGATACTTCATCGCCATCGTCGAACAGGGCTCGTTCTCGCGGGCGGCGGCGATCCTGCACATCGCCCAGCCGGCGCTCTCGCTGCATGTGCGCAACATAGAGGCGGATCTCGGAACGCCGCTGCTCTTCCGCAGCCCGCAGGGCGTGGTGCCGACCGAGGCGGGCGAAATCCTGCTGCGCAATGCCCGCATCATCCTCGACCAGCTCGTCGTCACCGAAGAGGAGATCCGCGGCCACAAGAGCGATCCGTCCGGCGTCGTGCGGCTGGGGCTGCCGGGCACGATCAGCGAGATCCTCTCGGTGCCGCTGATCACCGAGGCGCGTCGGCGCTATCCGCGCATCCAGCTGCGCATCGCGGAGGCGATGAGCGGCTTCGTGCTGGAATGGATGCGCGAGGCGCGCATCGACCTTGCGGTGATCTACCGCAAGGTCTCGGATGCCGGCCTTGCGACGGTCGAGCTTCTGGAGGAGGAACTCGTCTTCTTCGCGCCCGAGCGGGGCCTCGGCGACGGCGCCGTCCTGCCCGAGCCCGGCAGGCGGCTCGGCCTTTCCGAGGTGGCCGCGCTGCCGCTCATCCTGCCCGGGCAGGATCACGGCCTGCGCTCGCTTCTCGACCAGCATGCCAAGGCTGCCAGGGTGGAACTCAATGTCAGCATCGAGGTCGATTCCTACTCCAACATCAAGGAGCTGGTCGCGGCGGGATTCGGCTGCTCGGTCCTCCCGCTGAACGCCGTCTCGCGCGAGGTGCAGGCGGGCAGCCTGCGCAGCTGGACCATCGCGGACCCGCCGATCCGCCGGTCGGTGCATCTCGCCTCGGCGGTCGAGCGGCCGATGACCAACGCGGTCGCCGCCATCCGCGACCTCGTGCAGGAACTGCTGCGCCGGCTGGCGCGGAACGGCAGCTGGGCCGGCGCGACCGACCTGCCGGAAAGCCCTTCCGAGGGCTGATTCCCGCCATCGCCCCATATAATTTGATGCGGCGCACCCAAGCGAGTGCCAGAACATTTGCATATGGGGGGTGACGAATTTCTGAATTTGTTCTTCCGCCGGATTAGCTGCCACTATCGCCTCAATCGCCCCGCCACGGATGACCGTCGCGGCGGCATGGAGGAGATCGTCGCCTGCGGGAAAACCGTCGCGCCGCTTGCGGCGGGATGGCCGCATGGCACTGGAGGGAGGGCAGCCGCTTGGCTGAAGACTATCCGCGCGAGGCCGGGCTGAAGCCCGCCAAAGGCTGCTTCATCGACAACCGCTGGGAGCCTTCGGCATCCGGGCGCAGCCTGCCCGTCGTTGCCCCCGCGGAAGGCGTGGTCTTCGCCGAAATCGCGGCGGGGAATGCTGACGATATCGGCCGGGCCGTGGCCGCTGCCCGCGCTGCCTTCGAGGGCGGCGCCTGGTCGCGCCTTACCGCCACCGAGCGCGGGCGCCTCCTGATGCGGCTGTCGCAACTGGTTCTGGACAATGCCGGGGAACTGGCCGCGATCGAGGCGCGCGACTGCGGCAAGCCGATCCGCGCGGCGCGGTCCGATATCCAGGCCACCGCTCGCTATTTCGAATTCTACGGCGGGGCCGCGGACAAGTTCCACGGCGAGCAGATCCCCTTCATGAACGGCTACTACGTCACCGGCGAGCGCGAGCCGCTCGGCGTCACCGGCCATGTGATTCCCTGGAACTATCCGGCGCAGATGACGGGGCGCACGCTCGGTCCCGCGCTCGCCATGGGCAACGCCACGGTGCTGAAGCCGGCCGAAGACGCCTGCCTGACGGTGCTGCGCATCGCCGAGCTTGCCGCCGAGGCGGGTTTCCCGGAAGGCGCGGTCAATGTCGTTCCCGGCCTCGGGCACGAGGCGGGCGCGGCTCTCGCGGAACATCCGGGGATCGATTTCATCTCCTTCACCGGCTCGCCGCAGGTCGGCACGCTGATCCAGACGGCAGCGGCGAAGAACCACATCGGCTGCGTGCTGGAGCTCGGCGGCAAGAGCCCGCAGATCCTGTTCGAGGACGCCGATCTCGACGCGGCCGTTCCCGTCGTGGTGGCGGCCATCGTCCAGAATGCGGGGCAGACCTGTTCGGCGGGAGCGCGCGTCCTGGTGCAGCGCTCGATCTGGGACGAGGCCATCGCCCGCATCGCCGGGCGCTTCGAGGCGCTGAAGGCGGGCCTGCCGGACGACGATCCCGATCTGGGGCCGATCATCAGCGCCAGGCAGAAGGCGCGGGTCGAGGGTTTCATCGCCCGGGCGAGGGAACAGGGCGTTCCCGTCATCGCCGAGGGCGGCCTTCATCCGAAGGCGCCTGCCGGCGGCTTCTACGTGCCGCCGGTCATCTTCGGCCCGGTGCCGCGCGACAATGCGCTCGCCTTCGACGAGGTCTTCGGGCCGGTGCTGGCGGCGATCCCCTTCGAGGACGAGGCCGATGCCCTGGCGCTCGCCAACGGCACCGAATACGGCCTCATCGCCGGGGTCTGGACCCGCGACACCAGCCGTGCGATCCGCATGGCGCGGCGGCTGCGCGGAGGGCAGGTCTATGTGAACGCCTATGGCGCGGGCGGCGGCATCGAGCTGCCCTTCGGCGGCGTCAGGAAATCCGGTCACGGGCGCGAAAAGGGAATGGAGGCTCTCTACGAGTTCTCCGCGCTCAAGACCATCGTCATCAAACACGACTAGGAGGCAAACCATGGCTGGAGAAAAGAGCCGTCTGGCGGGAAAGATCGCCGTCGTAACGGGCGCGGGCGGCGGCTTCGGCGAGGGGATCGCCAAGCTCTTCGCCGCCGAGGGCGCGAAGGTGGGCGTGCTCGACCTCAGGGGCGAGGCCGCCGAGCGGGTCGCGGCCGAGATCGGGCCGGACGCGCTGGCGCTTTGCGCCGACGTCACCTCGCGCGCCCAGATGGAGGCGGCGGTGCAGAAGGTGGTCGATACGTTCGGCACGCCCAATGTCTTCGTGAACAATGCCGGCTGGACCCATCGCAACAAGCCGATGCTCGAGGTGAGCGAGGAGGAATTCGACCGCGTCTACGCGATCAACGTCAAGTCGATCTACCACATCACCAATATCATCGTGCCGCTGATGCGCAGCATCGGCGGCGGCTCGATCGTCAATATCGGTTCGGTCGCCGGCATCCGGCCGCGGCCCGGCCTCACCTGGTACAACTCGACCAAGGGCGCGGTGAACATCCTGTCGCAATCGATGGCGGTGGAGCTCGCGCCGGATAATATCCGCGTCAACGCGATCTGCCCGGTCATGGGCGAGACGGGCCTCCTGGAAGCCTTCATGGGCGTGCCGGACACGCCGGAAAACCGCGCCCGCTTCATCGCGACGATCCCGATGGGCCGCATGTCGCGCCCGGACGACATCGCCCGGGCGACGCTGTACCTGGCGTCCGACGACGCCGAATTCATCACCGGCGTGCTGCTGCCGGTCGACGGCGGACGGACTGTCTGACCCCCGACTGGCCGCCTCCCCGCGGGGCGGCCTCTTTCCACCTAAGGACCCGTGAGCATGAAGATCCGTGCCGCCATTCTGAAGCAATCGCCGGCCGCCGCGCCCTTCGCGCAAAGCCGTCCGTTGTCGATCGAGGAGATCGAGCTCGACCCGCCGGGTCCTGAAGAGCTTCTGGTGCGCATCGGCGCGGCGGGGCTTTGCCACTCCGACCTGTCGGTGATCAACGGCAACCGGCCGCGGCAGACGCCGATGGTGCTCGGCCACGAGGCGGCCGGGACGGTGGTCGAGGTCGGCGCTGCCATCCGCGACCTTAAGCCGGGTGACCGGGTGGTGATGACCTTCCAGCCGAGCTGCGGCCATTGCCTGCCCTGCGCAGAGGGGCGCGCTGCCCTCTGCATTCCCGGGGCGGAAGCCAACGGCAAGGGCGTGATGATGGCGGGCGGCGTCCGGCTGCACGATTGCCGCGACCATCACGACATCCATCACCATTGCGGCATTTCCGGCTATGCGGACCATGCCGTCGTTTCCCGCCATTCGGTGGTCAAGGTCGATGCGCCGGACGTGCCGTTCACGGAGCTCGCGCTTTTCGGCTGCGCCGTGCAGACGGGGGTGGGGGCGATCATCAACACCTGCCGGGTTCAGCCCGGCCAGAGCGTGGCGATCGTCGGCCTCGGCGGGGTCGGCCTTGCGGCGCTGCTCGGGGCCGTCGCCGCCGGGGCGACCGAGATCGTCGCCATCGATCTTTCCGAGGAGAAGCTGGCTGTCGCCCGCAGCCTCGGCGCGACGCGGGTCTACAACGCGGCTGACAGGGACGTGGTCGAGCGCGTCCGCGCCGAGACAGGCGGCGGCGTCGACCATGCGGTGGAGCTTGCGGGGGCCGTGCCGGCATTCGATCTCGCCTACCGCATCACGCGCCGGGGCGGGCAGACCGTCTCGGCGGGGCTCGCTTCGCCGACGGCCGAGTTCAAGATCCCGGCGGTGAACATCGTCGCCGACGAGCGCACGGTGAAGGGCAGCTACATGGGCTCCTGCGTGCCGCAGCGCGATATCCCGCGCTTCATAAACCTCTACCGCGCCGGAAAGCTGCCGGTGGACCGGCTGCTGACCGGCGTCCTTGCGCTGGAGGAAATCAACGAGGGGTTCGACCGGCTGGATCGCGGCGAGGCCATCCGCCAGGTCGTCCTGTTCGATCCGCAAGAGATCGCCGTCTGGCGGGATGGCAAAGGCGCGAGCGCAATAAAATGATTATTGACTCAGAAATCATTAAGGTATCTGCTCGGCCTGGGAGAGAGCTGCGCCACGGCGGGGCCGGCGACGTGACGCCGCTTGCGGCGGTCGCGCCGAAAAGCCTCGCGCGCTGGAGCAGGACCGCAGCCGTGCCGCCGTCGCGGCCTTGCGTCCTTTAGGGAGGGAACGTCATGCAAAGCCCTGTCGAGGGTCAAACCGCCGGTCGTCCGGTGCCGGTCGCCGGTCTTTTCGGCGGCGAAGGCAGGATCGGTTTCGACCAGCTCAAGATCGTCACGCTGCTGTTCCTGGTGATCTTCGTCGTCTATTCGCTGGTCCTGCCGGGCTTCTTCAGCATCGGCAACCTGCTGACGCTGATGCGCACCGTCGCGGTGCTCGGCATTCTCGGCCTCGGCATGGCGATCGTGGTGATCGGGCGGGGGATCGACCTTTCCATGATCGCCTCGCTCGCCGTGCCCTCGGCGCTGGTGCTGATGCTGGCGGCGAAGGGTTATGGCGTTGTGCCGGCCCTTGCGGCGGGTCTCCTGATGGCCGTCGCCATCGGCGTTCTCAACGGGGTCCTCGTGGCCTATGCCGAGATTCCCTCGCTCTTCACCACGCTGGCGGTCGGCATCGGCGTTGCCGGCATCGGACAGATCGGCCTCTTCGACTACGAGATCGTTTCCTGGCCGCCCGAGCTCGACGTGATCGTCTGGATCGGCCGGGGCAGCGTGTTCGGCATTCCCTATTCCGTGCTGGCCTTCGGCGCGGTGGCGATCCTGATCGGTGTCTTCCTGCGCCGCACCCGGCCGGGCATGTTCGTCTACGCCTCGGGCGACAATCCCGGCGCGACGCGCCTCACCGGCATCTCGCTGCGTCCGGTCCTGGTCATGCAGTACATCATCTCGTCCTGCGTCGCCTTCTTCGCCGGCATGGTGCTTGCCGCGTCCTCGGCCAGCATGGACACGCGCATCTTCAATCTCACCTGGATCTACGACGTGATCCTCGTGGTCGTGCTCGGCGGCATCGGCCTTTCGGGCGGGCGCGGCGGCGTCGCGAACGTGATCATCGGCACCCTGCTGATCGGCACGATCATGAACGGGCTCACCATCATGAACGTCTCCTTCGAGATGCAGAACCTGGTGCGCGGCCTCGTGCTGCTGGTCGCCGTTCTCGCCGACAGCCTGATCAATCCGCGCAACGAGGAGACCTCGCAGCAGGGCGATATCTGAACCTTGCCCAGCCGGGGAGGACCGGCCGGCAGACATGTATTCAACGGGAGGAATGGAATGAACAAGCTTGTCAAATTTGCCTGCGGCCTTGCCATGGCCACCATGGTCGGGGCCGCGACGGCCGCCGTCGCGCAAACCAGCATGGGCGACCCGCTGCGCGAGAGCTACTACTCGAACCTCAAGGGCCGCAAGGTGGTGTTCGTCCCCGTCTTCATGGGGCTCGACCTCACCGAGGGCTGGTCCAAGATCATGGCCCGCCAGGCCGATGAACTCGGCTACAGCTACGAGGTGCGCAACTCGAACTTCAACACGGCGGCCGGCGCGCAGACGATCACCTCGCTGATCAGCGAGAAGCCCGATGTCCTCGTGGTGCAGAACCCCGACGTCCAGTCCTACGCCAAGCTGCTCCAGCAGGCCGAGAAGGCCGGGATCCACGTGATCCAGCTCAACATGAAGACCAACTACCAGACGACCGGCTTCGTCGGCGCCGACGTGGAGCTGATCGGCGAGAAGCAGGCCGAGGCGGCCGTCGCCAAGTGCGGCGGCGGCGACCAGCCCGGCAAGGTGCTGGTTCTCGCCGGCCCGCCGACCAGTCCCTTCTCCGCCTACATGCTCAAGGGCTACGAGAACGTCCTGAACGACAATGCGAAGATCCAGATCGTCTCGGTCCAGTCGACCGGCGATTACGAATCCTCCAAGGCCAAGTCGATCACCCAGGTCGTGCTGCAGCAGCATCCGGACCTCTGCGCCATCCTCGGCGTCTGGGACAACGCGGATGTCGGCACGGCGGCCGCGCTGCAGGAAGCCGGCAAGAAGCCGGGCGACATCCTCGTGACGACCTCCGGCGGCGGTGGCGAACTTGCCTGCAAGGGCCTGCGCGAGGGCCTCTGGCAGTACTACGTCAGCTACGACGTGCCGGGGCAGGGCCGCGACCTCAACGCGCTGATCCTTGCCGCGATGCAGGACAAGAACGAGGTCGGCTCGACCAAGACCGTCATCTACACCCCGCTCGTGACCTATACGCCCGAAACGCTGGGCGACGAGCGCTGCTGGACGCTCGACACCCTGCGCTGAGGCGCCGCTCAACCCGAAAGGTCTTCCCCTTCCCGTCCGAGGGAAGGGGAAGCGCGACGGATGTCGCACAAATGCAAGGGCCAGAGGCACGGATCATGAATACACTCGTAAAACTGCGCTACCGCTTCTGGCCGGACAAGATCTTCGGCGAGCTTCTCCAGAAGCCGTGGATGGAAACGGCGGTGCCGCTCCTGGTGCTTCTGGGCGTCATCGCCTTCTTCAGCGCGCGGATCGACAATTTCATCTCCGTCGCCAGCATGTCCGACACGCTGCGGCAGGCCTGCGA
The DNA here is from genome assembly GCF_055330205.1 of Shinella sp. R2-11. Classification (NCBI taxonomy): domain Bacteria; kingdom Pseudomonadati; phylum Pseudomonadota; class Alphaproteobacteria; order Hyphomicrobiales; family Rhizobiaceae; genus Shinella; species Shinella sp. R2-11. The sequence continues at coordinate 436,683 of NZ_JBVAPC010000001.1, forward strand.
GCTCGGCTTCGTCGTCCTCGGCATGTCCATCGTGCTGATCGTCGGCGGCATCGACCTCAGCGTCGGCTCGATCTATGCGCTGTGCAACCTGCTTGCGCTCTACTGCGTCAACGTGCTCGGCTTCGGCATGGTGCCCGCCGTCGCGATAACGCTGGTCGCGGGCGGGCTTCTCGGCGCGGTCAACGGTGTGCTCATCGGCTATCTGCGCATGCGCGCCTTCCTGACGACGATGGTCACGCTCATCGTCTACAAGGCCGCCAACGACATGCTGAACGCCAAAATCGGCGTGGAGATCTCGGCGAACTTCCCCGATGCGCCGGCCTGGGATTTCCTCGGCATGGGGACGTTCCTCAATATCCCGGTCATCGTCTGGGTCTTCGGCGTGGTCGCCGTCGCCGGGCACATCTTCCTCACGCGTCTCAGGGCCGGCTGGCATGTGCTCGCCATCGGCGGCAATCGCCGCTCGGCCTACAATACCGGCCTGCCGGTCAAGCGGGTCGTGGCGCTTTCCTATGTCGCCTCGGGCGTCTTCGCCGCGGCCGCCGCCATCTTCTACGCCTCGCGCCTCGCCTCGCCCGGCGCCGATACCGGCAAGGGCATGGAGATCGTCGTGCTGACGGCGGCGATCCTCGGCGGTATCCGCCTCGGGGGCGGCAAGGGCTCGGTCATGAAAGCGATGCTCGGCACGCTGATCGTCCTGCTGCTGACCAACGGCATGCTGCGGATGGCGATGTCGGCGGGCGCTTCGCGCGTCATCCTCGCCTCGATCCTGCTTCTGGCCGCGCTCCTCGATATCCGCTGGTTCAAGAACCGCCACAAGGCCGTGCAGGAACTCTATGTCAGCCCCGGCTACATGGAACTGCCGCCGCCGCAGACGGCCGCGCGCGGCAGCGGCTCGCCCTATGCGCTGAACGACAAGCTGCGCGGTGTCGAGACCATCGGCCTCGGCGCGGTCGAGGCGCCGGAGGACGTCGTCCTCGATGCCGACGACAACCTTTATTGCGGCAACCGCCACGGCGACATCATCCGCTTCTTCGCGCCGGACTACAGGCGGCAGGAGGTCTATGCCCATATCGGCGGGCAGCCGCTCGGCATGGCGATGACGCAGGACGGCACGCTCTTCGTCTGCGTCGGCGGCATGGGCCTCTACAGGGTCAATGCCGACCGCAGCGTTGCAAAGGTGACGGACGAGACCAACCGCTCGCTGCTCTCGATCATCGACGACAGCCGCCTGCGCCTTGCCGACGACCTCGACATCGCGCCGGACGGGCGCATCTTCTTCTCCGAGGCGACCGTGCGCTACGAAATGCACGAATGGCCGACGGACAGCCTGGAGGCGCGGGGCAACGGGCGGATCATCTGCTACGACCCGCGCACCGGGAAGACGAGCACGGTGCTGCGCAACCTCGTCTTCCCGAACGGCATCGTCATGGCCTCGGACGGGCAATCGCTGCTCTTTGCCGAAAGCTGGGCCTGCCGCATCAGCCGCTACTGGTTCGACGGGCCGAAGAAGGGCACGGTCGAGGCGATCATCGACGACCTGCCGGGTTATCCCGACAACCTCAACCGCGCCTCCGACGGCCATTACTGGCTGGCCATCATGGGGGTTCGCAGCCCGGTCTTCGACCTTGCCATGAAGCGCCCGGCCTTCCGCCGCCGCATGTCCAAGAAGCTGCCGGGCGACGAATGGCTGGCGCCGAACCTCAATACCGGCTGCATCGTCAAGATCAGCGAGACGGGCGAGATCCTGGACGTGATGTGGGATCAGGGCGGCGAGAACCACCCGATGATCACCTCCATGCGGGAGCATCGCGGCCATCTCTATATCGGCGGCATTCACAACAACCGTATCGGGCGGCTGAAGCTGGAAGACGTCGCCCCCGATTTCGTCGACCTGAAGGTGGCCCATGCTTGAATTTGTCGGACAGATGATCGGCGGCCTCATCGGCCGCGGCGGATCGAGCCTTTCGGTTCCGATCCTCGACGGCGCCTTCAAGCCGAACAACCTTCTCGAAGAGGCCGAGGTGCTGCTCGAACGGCCGGGCCTGGAAGACATGGCGCTCGCCCCCGACGGCAGCCTTCTCGCGGCGGCGGGCGCGGAGGTGTTGGCGATCGAGGGCGATGGAGCGAGGCTGGTGGAGCGCCATGACGGCACGATCACCGCGCTCACCGTTCTTCGCGACGGCCGCCGGGTCGTGGCGCTGGGCGACCGCATCGTGATCGAGGGGCAGGCGGCTCCGCTCACCGAGGCGGGTGGGCGGCGCTTCAAGGCGATCACCGCGCTCTCGGTGATGGCCGATGGCCGAATTCTCGTCTGCGATGCCTCGGCGCGCTACGACGGCGACAAGTGGCAATACGACCTCATGACCAAGGGTCGCTCCGGTCGCCTTCTGGCGCTGGACCCCGCGGGCGGCAAGGCCGAGCTTTTGCAGAACGATCTCGCCTGGGCCTTCGGCGCGATGGAGAGCGGCAACGGCGTGCTGGTCTCGGAAAGCTGGCGGCATCGCCTGCGCCTTGCCGGCAGGGGCGATGCGACGGGCGAGCTTCCCGGCTATCCCGCCCGCATCACGCCGACGGCGGACGGCGGCTTCTGGCTGTCGCTCTTTTCGGGCCGTGCGCAGATCGTGGAATTCGTGCTGCAGGAGAATTCCTTCCGCCGCGAGATGATGGAGACGATCGACCCCAAATACTGGATCTCGCCCGCGCTCTCCTCGGGCGAGGATTTCCTCGAGCCGTTGCAGAGCGGCGGGGTGAAGCACATGGGCATCCTGAAGCCCTGGGCGCCGCCGCGATCCTACGGGCTTGCCGTGCGCTGCGACGCGAACCGCAATCCGCTGATGTCGGTCCATAGCCGGGTCGGCGGGGCGAACCACGGCATCGTCACGACGCTGGAGCGCGGCAGCGAGGTGCTGGCCCTTTCCAAGGGGGCGGGCCGGCTGCTGCGCATGGACCTTCAGGCGATCCGCATCGCGAACGGCATTACGGGAGGCACGGCATGACCCCCATTCTGGAACTGCGTGGCCTCACCAAGCTCTATGCCCGTGTCCCGGCGGTGGAGAACATCAATTTCAGCCTGATGCCCGGCGAGGTCCATGCCCTGCTCGGCGAGAACGGCGCGGGCAAATCCACCCTCACCAAGATGATCGCCGGCGTGGTGGAGCCGACGTCGGGAGACATCCTGCTCGACGGAAAGCCGATCCACCTGCGCACGCCCGCGGCGGCGCTCGAAGCCGGCATCGCCATGGTGTTCCAGGAGACGAGCCTCGTTCCCTCGATGACGGTGGCGCAGAACCTCTTCATGGGGAACGAGCATTTCTTCAATCGCCTGCGCGGCATCAACATCGCCGCGCAGCAGTTCATGCAGGCGCTGAACTTCCAGGTCGACCCGACCGCCATGGTCCAGACGCTCGGCGCGGCGAAGAAGCAGATGATCGAGATCGCCCGCGCCATGCTGTCGAATGCCCGGGTGATCGTCTTCGACGAACCGACCGCCACGCTGACGCCGGAGGAGAAGAAGCACTTCTTCGACCTCGTGCGCACGCTCAAGGGCCGGGGCGTCGCCATCATCTTCATCAGCCATGCGCTGGAAGAGGCGCTGGCGATCTCCGACCGCATCACCATCCTGCGCGACGGACAGCATGTGGTGACCGACGCCACCGCCAGTTTCGACAGGGCGCGCATCGTGCAGTCCATGGTGGGCCGAAGCCTTTCGGAAGAGCTCTACGGCAAGCGGAAGGATTTCGTCCGCCCGCCGGGCGAGCGCATCCTCCAGGTCTCGAACCTCCGGGTCGGCAACATGGTGCGCAACAATTCGCTCTCGGTCTTCGCCGGGCAGGTGACGGGCGTGTTCGGTCTCGTCGGCTCGGGCCGGACGGAGACCTTCAAGGTCGTCTCCGGGGCGATCAAGCGCAACTATCTCAACGGCGGCGAAGTCTTCATCCGCGGCAAGCGCGTGCGCTACCGCGTGCCCGCGCAGAGCCTGCGCGAGAAGGTCGCCTACATCACCGAGGACCGCAAGATCGAGGGCTTCTTCGAGACCATGTCGATCAAGGCCAATATCTTCATGGGCAGGCTGGCGAAGGCCGGCTGGCGGAAGTTCTGGCTGCGGCGCTCCGAGATGAACCGCATCGGCGAGGAATGGGGCAAGTCGCTGCACATCCGCGCCGTCAGCAAGGACGCCAAGGTGATCGAGCTGTCCGGCGGCAACCAGCAGAAGGTGGTCATCGCCAAGTCGCTGATCCAGGAGCCGGACCTCATCATCTTCGACGAGCCGACGCGCGGCGTCGACGTCGGCGCGATCGCCGAGATCCACCAGATGATCAACCGGCTGGCGGACGAGGGAAAGGCCGTGGTGGTGATCTCCTCCTACCTGCCCGAGGTGATGCAGCTCTCCGACCGGCTGCTCGTCGCGCGGCAGGGCAGGGTGGTCGAGGAGTTCTCGCCGCTCGACGCCACGGAAGAGAACCTGATGTACGCGGCCGTCCACTAGGCCGCCAATTCCCAAGCTTGGAGGAGGCCCGCGCCGTCCGGCGCGGGCCTTCGTTCAGCGGCGGATCAGCGGCCTTGCCCTGGCGAAGGCCGCGTTCAGGGCCGGAACGCCCCTGCCTTCCGGATCGGTGCAGAAATCCGCAAGCTCGGCGATGCAACCGGCGGGAAGGCCTTCCTGGCCGGCCGTGCGCACCAGACGCTCCTTGAGGTCTTCGAAGCTCCAGGCGTAGTCCGCTGGGGTCATGTCGCAGGTCTCGGTCAGCGTCCCGCCTCTGGCAAGGTTCAGCTCGATCCGGCAGCAGAGGGTGGGCACGCCCGCGTCGGCGACGAGGTCCACCCGCTCGACGAGCGCGTTGATTTCCGCGTCGTGATACTCGGTCATCATGGCCATGGACGGCGCGCCGCGCAGAAGGGTCTGGGCGATGCAGAAGGGGATGCTCATCAGCGTGCCGCTGATGGTCGAGAAGGGGCCCTTGCTGTCCATGCCGGCATAGCCGCATTCATAGGGGTTCATGCGCACCACGACGCGCTCGACGGCGCGCCCCGCCAGCTTCTCGCGCAGCGACAGCGTGGCGGTCACGGGGGTCTGGTTGAAGGCGCAGACAGGGAAGGGCTTGAAGGCGACGCGCAGGGTCTGCCAGTCGCGGCCGATCCTGGCGGCGGCATCCGCGATGTCCAGCGGCCGGCCGGCGAAGGCGCGGGCAAGGCCCTTGGCGCCCTCATAGGCTTCGCGCAGGCTGACCGAGCCGGCCCTGGCGAGCTCCGCCGCCGTCCAGCCCGCCTGCGCGGTCACGCCCACCTGATAGCGCCATTCGTCCGTTCCCTCTGCAAAGGTCTGGAGAAGGCCGCCCGAGAAGGAGACGGCGTTACCGAGGGCGGCGCAAGTGCGTTCGCCGTCCATCCGGAAGAGCCGCGCGACGGCGGCCGCCGCAGCGCCGACCCCGTAGAGCGTGGTGGCGCGGAAGCCTTTCGGGGTGGTGTCGCCGGCCAGCAGCTCCTCGAAAAGGCCGCCCACCTCGTAGCCGGCGATCATCGCCGGGATCAGGTCGGCCATGCTGGCGCGGCCGCTTTCGACAAGCGCCATCAGCAACGGGATCGTCACCGCGCCGAGATGCGCGGCGCCGCAGGTGTCCTCCTGCCCGCGGCCATGGAAAAGAGCGCCGTTCGCCATGATCGCCCCGGTCACGCTTCCCGTCCCGCCGCTGCCGAGGAGCGTCGCCTCGCCCGGCCCGCCATACATGGCGAGCGCGGCGGCGCGGGCGATGGGCTCATAGGGCGTCGCAAGGCCCGCCATCGCGATTCCATAGCCGTTCAGCAGGCAGGCATGGGCCTTGTCCCAGACCACTTGCGGAATGGTCTCGCGCGTCAGTGCCGAGGTGAAATGCGCGAGTTGCTCCGCGATCGTCATGGTTTCCTCCTCCGAAAAGCCTGCCTCAAGGCTAGGGCCGGATGGTCGTCGATGTCAACAAAATGATAATTGACTCATAATTCATTTATGTTACGTTGCCTCAGACACGAGGGAGGAAACCATGTCGCAGCAGGCGCAGCTTGCAGGTCGGATCATCGCCGTCACGGGCGGAGCGAGCGGCATCGGCGCGGCCTGCGCGGAGATCGCCGCCGCGCGCGGGGCAAAGGTCGCCGTGCTGGATCTCAACATGGATCAGGCCCGCGCCGTCGCCGAACGGATCGGCGGCAAGGCCTTCCATCTCGACGTCACCGAGGAGCAGAGCGTCGTCGACGCCATCGCCGCCGTGGAGCGCGACATGGGCCCGATTGCGGGCGGCATCACCTCGGCGGGCATCGTGCAGACGCCGAAGCCGCCGGCCGAACTGGACATGGCGGTGTTCGACCGCATCTACGCGGTCAATTTCCGTGGCACCTTCCTGTCGCTGCGGGAGCTGGCGCGCCACATGATCCCGCGCCGGTCGGGCAGCCTCGTGGCGCTGAGCTCGATCACCGCGCGCCGTTCCACCCCGCTCCATGCCTACGGGCCGGGCAAGGCGGCCGTCACCAATCTGGTCGAAGGGCTTTCGGGGGAGTGGGGCCGCGCCGGCATCCGCGTGAACGCCATCGAGCCGGGCTATACCCGCACGCCCGCGCTTCAGGCGCAGATCGATCTCGGCCACCGCGACGTTGCGCTCATGAATGCGAATTCGACGCTCGGCCGCATGGTCGAGCCGTCGGAAATCGGCACGGTCGCCGCCTTCCTGCTGTCCGATGACGCTTCGGCCGTCACCGGCGTGTCGATGGCGGTGGATGCGGGCTTCTACCAGGTGGGTTCCTGGGCGCCCTATGGCGGTGTCCGCGAATACTGACGTCCGGCCATAGCCGGAGCGGCCGCCCGGGGAGAGGGCGGCTTTCAAAAATGGAGGAATGAATGACCGTATCCCATCGGGCCGGACTGTCCCGGCGTGCCTTCCTGTCGGCTGCGGGCGCCCTTGGCGCCGCGACGTTCGCCTGCCCCTCGATCCTGCGGGCGCAGGGCGCGGCCATCAAGGTGGGAGTTCCCACCATCCTGTCCGGCCGCGTCGCCATCCTCGGCGAAACCGCCTCGGTCGGCGCGAAGATGGCGGTGGATGCCGTCAATGCCGCCGGCGGCATCGACGGCCGCATGATCGAGCTCGTCATCCGCGACACCAAGGGCAAGCCGGACGAGGCCGCCCGCATCACCCGCGAGCTGATCAGCAACGACGGCTGCCAGATCATTCTCGATGCCGAGGCCTCGGGCGGCGCCTTCGCCGTGCACGAGGTGGTGCGCGACGCGGGGACCTACTGCGTGCACTCCATCTCGGAAACCTCCTCGCTGACCGCCGATCCCGCGAACACCGCGCACTGGATCTTCCGCTCGGGCCGTCAGGGCATCCATGATGCCATCGCGGGCGGGCTTTACGCCTCGGAGCTGGCGAAGGCGGGCGTGAAGCGCTGGGCGACCTGTTCGCCCGACTACGCCTATGGCCGCGACACGACGGCGGAGTTCATGGAGTTCCTGACGATCTTCGCGCCGGACGTGAAGCTCGTCGGCGAGACCTGGCCCAAGGTGTTCCAGCCCGACTACACCGAGAACATCACCAACGTGCTGAACCTCGCGCCCGAGGCGCTCTATACCTGCCTGTGGGGCGGCGACCTGGTGGCGTTCTTCGACCAGGCGAGCCTCTACGGCCTTTTCGACCAGTTCCAGACGGTGGCCGTCAACATGGGCGACGCGCCGGTGCTGGAGGCGATCAAGAACCTGCCGGCCGGCATCCATTCCGGCAACCGCTACCACAAGGACATTCCCGACAGCGAGGCGAACGAGACCTGGAACGCCGAGTTCCGCAAGTCCGGTAAGCTGCCGACGAATTGGGGCTGGCAGGCCTATACCGGCGCCCGCTTCGTGATCGAGGCGCTGAAGGCCACGGGCGGCGGCACCGACCGCGACAAGCTGGCGGAGGCCACGAAGGGCCGCACCATCGACAGCCCGCACGGCGTCAACGGCACCGTCACCATGCGCGAGAGCGACAACACGCTGGTCGACTACGCGCTCGGCTACGGCAAGACGATCTCCGAGGCGCCGTATCTCACCGATTTCCAGCCGACGGCCTGGGACGTGATCCTCGAGCACGAGACGGAGTGGAAGAAGCGCAAGGGCTTCATCTGATCCTCCCAGCCGCGCGGCGCCCTCGCCGCGCGGCCCCACCCCAAAGGAAAGCCGCCGCCGATGCTCGATCTCGACGCATTGCTGAACTGTTTCAGCGCGACCTCCTGCCTGGTCACGCAGGCCTCCACCGGCGTCATCATCGGGATGCTGCTGTTTCTCGTCGCGTCGGGCGTGACGCTGATCTTCGGCGTGCTGCATGTGGTGAACTTCGCCCATGGCGCCTTCTACATGATCGGCGCCTACACGGCTTGGTCGGCCTATGGCGCGACCGGCAGTTATTATCTCGCGGTGCTGGCGGGGGCGCTTTCCGCCGCGGTGATCGGCGTTCTCTTCGAGCGTCTGGCGATCAGCAGGGTCTACAGGGAAAACCTGCTGATGCAGCTCCTCGTCTGCTATGCCTTCGTGCTCGTCGCGGACGATGCGGTGAAGATGATCTGGGGCGCGGAATATCTCGCCATGGGCATCCCGGCCGAATTCCGCGTGCCGCCCTACCGCTTCGCCGGCGGCGTGGTGCCGCCCTTCTACGTCTTCCTCGTCGCGACCTCGCTGGCGGTGGCCGTCGCCTGCCTGCTGCTGATCCGCTATAGCCGCTTCGGCAAGATCGTGCGGGCGGCCGCGCAGAACGCCACCATGGTCTCGGTGCTGGGCATCCGCGTGCCGGTCTATTTCGCCGCGCTCTTCGGCCTCGGCTGCGCCCTGGCGGGCATGGCCGGTGCGCTGGCCGCGCCCGTGCGCTCCATGACGCCTGGCATGGGCCTCTCGATCCTGATCGACAGCTTCATCGTCACCGTCATCGGCGGCATGGGGTCGATCCCGGGCGCGCTGCTCGCCGCCGTCATGCTGGGCGTGACGCGTTCCTTCGGCAGCCTCGGCTTTCCGCTCTTCGTCGACGGCGCGATGTTCATCATGATGGTCGCGATCCTGGTCTTCCGCCCGCAGGGCCTCCTCGGGGAGAAGGCGCTGCGATGAGCCGGATGCATCCCTTCGCCCATGCGGGGCTACTGGCGCTCGCCGCCCTTTGCGGCTTCGTCCTCGTCGGGGCCGCCAGCCCCGGCACCTGGCTGCTCGACACGCTGACGGGGCTCTTCGCCGCTGGCCTCCTCGTCATGTCGCTGCATCTCCTGATCGGCTATACCGGCCTCATCTCCTTCGGCCATGCGGCCTATTACGCCAGCGGTGGCTACATCTTCGGCATGGTCCTGCAGACCCCGGCCTTCGTCGCCGCCTGCGGCGCATGGTCGGTGCCGCTCGCCACGCTGCTCGCCGTCTGCGGGACCGGACTCTTCGCGCTTCTCGTCGGCTCGATCTGCGCGCGGCTGTCGGAAATCTACTTCGCCTTCCTGACGCTCGCCTTCCAGATGCTCTTCGTCTCGATCATCCAGGGCCTCGTGCAATATACCGGCGGCGACCAGGGGCTGACGGGCGGCATTCCGCGCCCGGCCTTCCTCGGGCTCGACCTGGTGCAGGCGCGCGATCGCTATGCCTTCTCGGCCTTCCTCTTCGTCGCGGGCGTGCTGGCGGTGCGGCTGATCACGCTCTCCTCCTTCGGCGCAAGCCTGCGCATGGTGCGCGGCAACGAGCGCCGGGCGGCGTTCCTCGGCGTAAACACCTATGCGGTCAAGGTCCTGGCCTTCACCGCCGCCGGGTCGATCGCCTCCCTCGGCGGCGTCGTCCTTGCCGTCTTCACCTCCGCGGCCTATCCCGAATGGGCGGGCTGGTCGGTCTCGGGCGAGGCGATCTTCATGATCATGCTCGGCGGGCTGCACAGCTTCTGGGGGCCGCTGGTGGGCGTGGTGGCCATGCGCGTCATCAACGACGTGACGCTGCTCTACACCACGCATACCGAGCTGGCGAAGGGCCTTGCGATCCTCTTCGTCGTGCTCGTCCTCAAGCGCGGCATCCTCGACTGGCTGACCGACTGGCGCAAGGCGCGCCGCAAGTCCCCCTCCACGAAGGAGCAACGCCATGCTGCGCCTTGAGCATCTCGTGAAGCGGTTCGGCGGGTTGACGGCGACGGACGACGTGTCGCTGACCTTCCCGGCCGGCTCGCTCTCGGCCATCATCGGGCCGAACGGTGCGGGCAAGACTACGCTGTTCAACCAGATCACCGGCCATCTCGTGCCGACCAGTGGAAAGATCCGGCTGGAGGGGCAGGACATCACCGGCCTCAGGCCCGCGGCCATCGTGCGCAAGGGGATCGGCCGGGCGTTCCAGATCGCCAGCATCTTCCCGTCCATGACGGTTCGCGAGTCGCTTGCCGCCGCCGTCACCGCTCATCGCCGCGCCGCCTTCGGGCTGGCGAGCGCCTTTCCCCGCCGCGACGTCGCCGGCCGCACGGAGGAGCTGCTGCACCTTCTCGGCATGGAGGGCGTGGCGGACCGGCTGTCGAGCGAGATCTCCCATGGCGACCAGAAGCTGCTGGATGTCGGCCTTGCGCTCGCGCTGGAGCCAAAGGTCCTGCTGCTCGACGAGCCGGCCGCCGGCATGGGCCCGGAGGAGCGCTGGCAGATGATGGCGACCGTCCAGCGCCTGTGGAAGAGCGCCAACATGACGCTGATCTTCATCGAGCACGATATCGAGCTGGTGTTCCGCACGGCGGAGGTCATCCATGTGCTGCGCTACGGCGCGGTGCTCGCCTCCGGCGCGCCGGACGAGATCCGCGGCCATCCCGAGGTGATCGAGGCCTATCTCGGCCGCGAAACCGAGGAGGAGCCGGCATGAGCGACGTCGTTCTCGACCTCGAGGGGGTCAACGTCTTCTACGGCGCCTCGCATATCCTGTTCGACATGGGACTGGAAGTGCGCAGGGGCCGCACGCTCGCCCTTCTCGGCCGCAACGGCGCCGGCAAGTCCACGACGATGAAGGCCATCATGGGCGTCGCCCCGATCCGCTCCGGCGAGATCCGCTATGCGGGAAGCCGCATCGACGGGCAGGTGCCACACGCGATCGCCCGCCGCGGCATCGGCCTCGTGCCGGAGGACCGGCAGGTCTTTCCCCGCCATTCCGTCGACGACAACCTGCGCATCGCCGCCAAACCCGGGCCCGGCGGCAAGAGCGACTGGACGATGGACAACATCTACGACGCGTTCCCCATTCTCGCGCGGATGCGCGGGCGCGCCGCCGGCCTGATGTCGGGCGGGGAGCAGCAGCTTCTTTCCATGGCGCGATGCCTCGTGGGCAATCCCGAGCTGATCCTCCTCGACGAGCCGTCCGAGGGGCTCGCGCCGATCATCGTTCAGGAGATCGGCCGGCTGATCCGCCGCCTGCGCGGCACCGGGGTGACCATCGTGGTGGCCGAGCAGAACATGCATTTCTGCCTCGGCATCTCGGAGGATGCCGTGGTCATCGACAAGGGCCAGATCGTCTATCGCGGCACCATCGAGGCGCTGAAGGCGGACAAGGACATCACCGGCCGATACCTGGCCATCTGACGGAAGAACCATGACCGGAACCATTAATAAGAGAAGGGCTGCGCCGTGAGCCGCAAGACCGCCCCCAACAACCCGGCGGAAGCGCTGAAAAGCATCTACCGCCGCGCCATGATCATCCGCGAGGCGGAAAAGACGCTGCAGCAGCTCTTCGTCGACGGCAAGGTGCCGGGCTTCCTGCATCTTTCCATCGGGCAGGAGGCGGTCGCCTCGGCCGTTTCCGAATTCCTGACGCCGGGCGATACGGTGTCCTCGAACCACCGCGGCCATGGCCACACGCTCGCCAAGGGCGTCGATCTTGCCGGCTTCTTCGCGGAAATCCTCGGCCGCGCCACCGGCATCTGCGGCGGGCGGGGCGGGTCGATGCATGTGGCCGACCTGCGGCTGGGCATGCTCGGCGCCAACGGTATCGTCGGCGCGGGCCTGCCGATCACCACGGGCTCGGCCCTTGCGCTGAAGGCGCGCGGCAAAGGCGAGATCGCGGTCGTCTATTTCGGCGACGGGGCGCTTGCCGAAGGGCTGGTGCACGAATGCCTGAACATCGCCAGGCTCTGGTCGCTGCCGGTCCTCTTCTGCTGCGAGAACAACGGCTGGTCCGAGTTCAGCCCGACGGAGCGCCAGCTCGCCGTGACGCTGAAGGATCTCGCCGGCGCCTTCGGCATCGCCTACGCCGAGGCCGACGGCAACGACGTGCTGGCGATGCACGCGGCGGCGCGTGACGCCATCGGCCGCATGCGCGCCGAATGCATCCCCCATATCCTCGAATGCCGCACCACCCGCGTGCGCGGCCACTACGAGGGGGACAAGCAGGACTATCGCCCGCAGGGCGAGGCCGAGGAGATGTCGGCGCGCGATCCGATCGCGATCGCCCGGCGGCGCCTTGCCGAATTCGGCGTTCCCGCCGACTGGGTGGAAGCCGCCGATGCCGGGGTGAAGGCCGCCAATGCCGCCGCGCTCGACGCCGCGCTCGCCGCGCCGCTGCCGGATGCCGCCACCCTGCTTGCCGATGTCTATACGCAAGGGGAGGCCCGTCATGGCTGAGAGCCGCTACGTCAAGGCCGTCACCCGCGCGCTGCAGGACGCGATGGCCGCCGACCCCTCCGTCATCCTGATCGGCGAGGACGTCGCCGCGGCCGGCGGCTCGTTCAAGGCGACGCGGGGGCTGCTGGAGGAATTCGGCCCGGCCCGGGTCTATGACGCCCCCATCGCCGAGGCGGCGATCACGGGCATCGCCGTCGGGGCGGCGCTTTCGGGCATGCGCCCGGTCGCCGAAATCATGTTCATGGATTTCATCACGCTGTCGATGGACATGCTGGTGAACCAGGCGGCCAAGGCGCGCTACATGTTCGGCGGCCAGGGCTCCGTGCCCATGGTGCTGCGTACGCCGCATGGCGGGGGGCTTTCGGCCGGGCCGCAGCATTCGCAATGCCTGGAGGCGTGGCTTGCGCATATTCCCGGCCTGAAGGTCGTGGTGCCCGCCACGGTCGAGGACGCCTACAGCCTTCTGCGCGCCGCCATCGACGATCCGGACCCGGTGATCGTGGTGGAGAACAAGGCGCTCTACGCCCTGAAGGGCGACCTGCCCGAGACGTCCGCGCCGGCGCGGATCGGCGAGGCCGTGGTGCGCCGGGAGGGCAGCGACGTCACCCTCGTCACCTACGGTTCGACGCTCTGGACCGCGCTGAAGGCGGCGGAAGCGGCGGCGTCCGAGGGAATCTCCGTCGAGGTTATCGACCTGCGCTCCGTCCAGCCCTGGGACGAGGCGGCGGTTCTGGCGAGCCTTTGCGCAACGCACCGTCTCCTCATCGTCCATGAGGCGGTCGAGGCCTTCGGGGTCGGTGCCGAGATCGCCGCGCGCATGGCCGATATCGGCTTCGACGAGCTGGATGCGCCGATCCTGCGGGTCGCGGCGCCCTTCTCGCCCGTGCCCTTCAGCCCCGCGCTGGAAGGCGAGTGGCGGGTGAACGAAACCAAGATCCTTGCGGCGCTGCGCCGCCTGATGGCCTGAGAGGAGCGCCGCGATGAGCACCGAACCGAAAGCCGCCTGCGTGCGCCTGGAGATCGAGGACGCGGTGGCGGTCGTCACCTTCGACCGTCCCGAGAAGCTGAACGCGCTGGACATGGGCGTTCTTGCCGAGCTCGATGCGATCCTCGACCGGATCGAGGGCGACACGGCCGTCCGCGCCGTGATCTTCACCGGCGCGGGGCGCGCCTTCGTGGCCGGGGGCGATATCGCCGATCTCGGCTCGCGCGGCGCGCTGGCGCACTACAACGAATTCGCCGAGGCGATCCACCGCACGCTGCGCCGTATCGAGATGCTGGACAAGCCGACCATCGGCGCGATCAACGGCTTCGCGCTCGGCGGCGGAACGGAACTGCTGCTGACCTTCGACCTCAGGCTCCTGTCCGACAAGGCCAAGCTCGGCCTGCCGGAGATCAATCTCGGCCTCTTTCCCGGCGCGGGCGGCACGCAGCGCATCCTGCGGCAGGTGCCTGCCTGCCGGGCGCGCGAGCTCATGTATCTCGGCGAGATGATCGCGCCCGACGAGGCGGTGCGGATCGGCCTTGCCAACCGGGTCGTGCCGTATGACAGCCTGATGGACGAGGCGCGCGCCATGGCCGGAAAGCTCGCCGCCAAGTCCCCGCTGATCCTGAAGCTGCTGAAGCGCACGCTGATCGACGGGGCGGACATGCCGCTTTCGGCGGCCCTGCGCCACGAGCAGGCGATGATCGGCCTCGTCCTCGACAGCCGCGACGCGCATGAGGGCTGCGCGGCCTTCATCGGGAAGCGGCCGGCCGATTTCCGGGGGGAATGAGATGTCCGAGATCGTGATGCCCAAATTCGGGCTGACGATGACCGAAGGCCTGATCACCGCCTGGCATCGCAAGCCCGGCGAGACGGTGAAGGCCGGAGAGCTGCTCTTCGAGGTCGAGACGGAAAAGGTCACCAACGAGGTCGAGGCCTCCGTTGACGGCGTTCTGGAGGAAATCCTCTTCCCCGAGGGTTCCGTCGTTTCGGTCGGGCTGCCCATCGCCCGCCTGGCGGGCGGAACGGCAGGGCAGTCGCCCGCGCCCGCTGGAGCGGATGCCCCTTCGGCCCGCAAGCTCATGGCCGAGCACGGCATCGCCCGCGACAGCGTGACGGGGACGGGCCGCGGCGGGCGGGTGATGAAGGCGGACGTGCTGCGCGTCGTCGCGACGCCGCTGGCGCGGCGGATCGCCCGGCGGGACGGCGTCGATCTTTCGGCGGTGGCCGGTTCGGGGCCGCATGGCCGGATCAAGGCGGCGGATGTCGAGGCGGCGAAGCGGGCCGAGCCCACCCCCGTGCCTGCCGTCGCCGGGCTGATCCAGCCGGACCCCGTCCGCGCCGCCACGGCCCGCCGGGTTCAGGCGGCCAAGCGCGACATTCCGCATTTCTACCTGACGCGGCATGTCGATACCCGCGCGCTGAACCGCCTGCGCGCCGACCTCAACACGGAGGCCACCGGACGTGTGAAGCTGTCGGTCACCCATCTCCTGGTCAAGGCCGCGGGGCTAGCGCTTGCCGCCCATCCGGGCCTCAACCGCCTCTGGCTTCCCGACGGCATCCTCGCGCTCGACAGCATCGGCGTCGGCATCGTCACAGAGACGCCGCAGGGCCTGCGCATTCCGGTGGCCGACCGGGTGGACGGCCTGCCGCTCGACGATCTCGCCGAGACCTGCGCGGGCCTCTTCGCCCGCGCCCGGACGGGCACGCTGACCTCCGCGGATGTCTCGGGCGGGGCGATCTCGATCTCCAATGTCGGGATGTTCGGGGCCGATACGCTGACCCCGATTATCAGCCCGCCGCAGGCGATGATCCTCGGCGTCGGGGCCGAGCAGCGCCTTTTCCGGCCCGATGCCGAGGATCGGCCGGCACTGGTGCAGGAGATCGTGCTTACGCTTGCTGCCGACCATCGCCTGATCGACGGCGCGGATGCGGCCCGTTTTCTCGCCACGCTCGCCCGCCTGCTCGAAGAACCGCTGGCGCTCCTGCGCCCGCCCGTCCGCGCCGGCCATTGATATTGAGGAATAGCAGATGAACTTCGACATTACCGAAGAACAGAAGATGATGATGGAGACCGCCCGCCAGATCGGCGAGCGCTTCGGACTCGACTACTGGCGCGAGAAGGACGGGGCGAAGGAATATCCGCACGAGGTCTGGCAGGCGATCTGCGAGGCGGGCATCGCCGGCATGATGGTTCCCGAGGCCTATGGCGGCCTCGGCCTCGGGCTGGTCGACCTGGCGCTGTGCATCGAGGAGCTCTGCAAGGGCGGGGCGGGCTCCACGCTTTCCCAAATGTTCATGCTGAACCCGGTCTTCGGCGGGGTGTCGCTTGCGCTTTACGGCAGCGAGGCGATGAAGCGCGATCTGCTCCCCGGCCTTTGCGACGGCAGCGTCACCTTCAGCATGGCCCTCACCGAGCCCGACGCCGGCACCAATTCCCTCGGCATGAAGACGCGGGCGGAGCCGGTGGACGGCGGCTGGTCGATCTCCGGCCAGAAGATCTGGATCACCGGGGTCGCCGCCTCTAGGAAGATGCTGGTCGTGGCCCGCACCACGCAGCCGCAGGAGGGCGTGAAGAAGACCCACGGCATCAGCCTGTTCATGATCGATACGGACCGGGCCGGCGTCAGCCATACCGAGATCGACAAGCTCGGCACCAACACGCTGCCTTCCTCGATCGTCTATCTCGACCGCGTCTTCGCCTCGCACGACGAGGTGATCGGCACCGTCGACGGCGGCTGGCCGGAGCTTCTCGATATCCTCAACTGCGAGCGCATCGTCACGACGTCGGGGCTCGTCGGCACCGGCGCGCTCGCCCTGAAGCTGGCGGTGGATTACGCCCGCGAGCGCAAGGTCTTCAACGGGCGGCCGATCGGCAGCTACCAGGGCCTGCAGTTCCCGCTCGCCCAGCAATGGGCCGAGCTGGAGGCCGCGCGCCTCCTCAACCTCAAGGCCGCCTCCAATTTCGACCGGAACCTGCCGTTCGGTTCGGAGAGCAACGCCGCCAAGCTGATCGCCTCGCAGGCCGCCTCGGCGGCGGCGGAGCAGTCGATGCAGGTGATGGGCGGCATGGGATATTCCAAGGAATTCCACGCCGAGCGGTTGTGGCGCGATGCCCGCCTCTTCCGTTTCGCTCCGGTTTCCGAGGAAATGATCCTCAATTACATCTCGACAGTGAATCTCGGTCTGCCAAGATCGTACTGAGGCGAAGGAGGAAGCCGATGTTCAATCTGTCCCGCTGCCTGGCGGTCAATGCCGGCCGGAGGCCGGCCGGCGAGGCGCTGGTCTACGGGGACCTGCGCCTCGACTGGCAGGCGCTGGAGGCGCGTGTGCAGCATCTCGCCGCCGCCCTTGCGGCGCGTGGCGTGGGCGAGGGCAGCATCGTCGCGCTGATGATGAAGAACAGCCCGGCCTTCATCGAGCTCGTCTATGCGATCAGCCATCTCGGCTCGGTGATCCTGCCGCTGAACTTCCGTCTTTCCGCGGACGAGGTGGAATATATCGCGAACCATGCCGGGGCGGTCACGATCGTCGCCGACGACATGTTCGAGGCACAGGCCGCGGGCGCCGGCCTGCCGCTGATCGTCCTCGACGCCGCCGGCCAGATGGATATCGGGGCGGCGCTTCTCGATGCCACGCAGGGACGGCAGCGCTTCGCCGCGATGCCGCGCGGACGCGACGATATCTTCCGGCTGATGTACACGTCCGGCACGACCTCGCGGCCGAAGGGCGTGGTGCACAGCTACGACAATTTCTACTGGAAGTGCTTCGACCATACCCTCTCGCTGGGCCTCAACGAAGAAACGCGGCTTCTGGTCGTCGGCCCGCTCTACCATGTCGGCGGCTGCGACCTTCCCGGCCTCGGCGTGCATCTGGCGGGCGGCACCCTGGTGCTGCTGCGCGACTACGAGCCGCGCGCCGTGCTCGAGGCGATCGAGCGCGAGAGGATCGACGGCATCTGGCTTGCCCCGGTCATGGCGAACGACATCCTGAACCTGCCCGCCGAGGGGCTGCCCGACGTGTCCTCGCTGCGCTGGTGCATCGCCGGCGGCGAGCGCACGCCGGAATCGCGCATTCGCGCCTTCTTCGACCGTTTCCCGAAGGCCCGCTATATCGATGCCTATGGCATGACCGAGACCGTCTCGGGCGATACGCTGATGGAGCCGGGACGGGAATTCGACAAGATCGGCTCCGTCGGGCGGTCGCTCCGCTTCGTCGAGATCGAGATCCGCGACGAGGCCGGCGCGTGCCTTCCCTTGGGCGAGGAGGGCGAGATCTGCATGCGCGGCCCCAAGGTGATGAAGGGGTACTGGCGCGATCCGCAGAAGACCGCGGAGGTGTTCTTTTCCGATGGCTTCCTGCGCTCCGGCGATGTCGGCTATCTCGATGCGGACGGCTTCCTGTTCATCACCGACCGCCAGAAGGACATGATCATCTCGGGCGGCGAGAACATCGCTTCCTCCGAGGTCGAGCGGGTGATCTACGAGCATCCGGCCGTCAAGGAGGCCGCCGTCTATGCCCGCCTGCATCCGCGCTGGGGCGAGGTTGCGGTCGCCGCCATCGTGCTTGCGGAAGGGCAGACGATGACCTATCAGCAATTGCTTGATCATTGCCGCGCGCGTCTGGCGGGTTTCAAATGCCCCAAGGACATGGTCGTCCTCGCGCAGCTGCCGCGCAATCCGTCGGGCAAGGTGCTCAAGCGTACCCTGCGCGAGCTTGATGCCGCCGGCTCCCTGGTCGCGCAGGAAAGGGTGAACCAGAGTGCCTGAAGCCAATTCTCCGGTATCGGTCCGCAAGCCCCAGCGACGGCGCATGAGCCGGGAGGAAAAAGCGCGGGTGACGCGCGACAGCCTCCTCAACGCCGGATGCGCGGTGGTGGCGGCCGAGGGCTATGCCGCGGCCTCGATCGCCAAGATCGCGGACCTCGCCGGTGTCGCCCACGGCACCTTCTACAATTATTTCGAGGATCGCCAGGCGCTGTTCGACGAGCTGCTGCCCTATGAGGGCCTGCGCATGCGCGACCAGATCGAGGAGATCGCCCGCAATGCGCCGCCGGGCATGCAGCGCGAATTCGTCCGCTTCGAGGCGTTCCTGAACTATGTGATCGAGAACGAGGGCTTCTACCGGGTTCTCTACGAAGCCGAGATCTTCGCCCCCGGCGCGCATCGCGCGCATATGGACAATATCGTCAACGGCTACAAGCGCACGTTCCACCGCGCGATGGACGAGAACCGCATGCACCGGCTTGCCCCGCGGCATGTGGAATGCCTGATCTACCAGATCCTCGGCATGCGCGCCTATGCGGCCATGCAGATTCACTTTGCCGGCGAGGTTTCCGAAAAGCACGCGATCCGCGATGCCGCCGGGGAGACCTACCGGCTCCTGATCGGGCGCAGCCTGCTGGAAAACGTGGCGCCGGATCCGCCGACGGACGCCTAGGGCATATCGGGGGATTCCTATTTCCCGGCAGGCGAACTATGACTTTGTCATGGAAGATTCGGCGAAGATTCGTTTTTCACGTCGCAGCGGACCGCTCCTTGGCAGGGCCGCACTGCTGGCGGCGGTCACGGCGATGGCCGTGGCGGGATGCGCGGCGCGTCCCGGCGTGGGCGTCGCCACGATGTCGGCGATCGTTCCTGCCTCGAGCGCACTGGTCCTGCCCGCTCCGGGCACCAGCTCCATCGTCAGCGTCGTCCAGCGGCAATATACCAATGCCGTCGAGCAGCAGGTGGCGCTGTCGACATCCGCGGCGACATCCGGGCAGAACTTCCTGAGCATCCAGGCCTTCGGCCCGGCCCAGACGGTCGCGATGCCCGGCGGCACGCTCGCCTTCAAGCCCATCCAGCATTCCGCGATCCGGGCAGAGATACGCACCCATTTTCCCGGCCGCAGCCTTCCGATCTCCAGCAACTTCGTGCGCAACGGCTACGGGCCGTTCGGCTATGCCTACGGTCGCGGCGCGGGCGACGACGGGTGCCTCTATGGCTGGCAGCAGATCCGCTCGGACGTTGCCGACCGCGACAGGATGCGCGACCTCGGCATGATCCAGATCCGCCTGCGCGTCTGCCAGGCGGGGGCTTCGGAGAAGGATCTGGTCGAGATGATGTACGGCTACACCATCGTCGGCGGCTTTTCCGGCGCGACATGGAATCCCTACGGCACGCCCGCGTCCGTCGATAGCCAGGTCGGCGGCGGGGAGCCGCTGCGTGTTCCCTTCGAGGAGCGCAAGGTGCCGGTCGCGGCCCGCACGCAGCAGCGCGTGCCGGCGACCCGCCAAGCCGAGGAGAGCAGGCCCATTCGCAAGGTCGAGGCTGCCGATACCGACAATGCCGTGATCGTTCCCTCTCCGGCGGGTGGGACGGCGGCGTCGGAAGGCGAGGCCGTCGTTGTTCCGTCGCCCGTCTGCGTGACCGGCGCGGCGGGTTCGGCGACCTGCAGGTAACGCAAGGCACTCGCGCCTAATTTTTCCTTAAGGATATGGTGGATAAGGTCTTTCCCGTACACGCTATGACGGCGAAGGACGGTGCATGAAATATACCGGTACGATCATGCTGTGGGCACTCGTGTCCGCGCTCGTGATCCTCGTGATTACCCTACCCACCAATCTGCAGACGCAGCTCATCGCCAGCATTGCCGTGGTCACGTTCATGGCGGTGATCAAGGTGCTGCGCGCCGAGGGCATCTGGCGGCTCATCGCGCTCGCCTTCGGCACCGCCGTGGTGCTGCGCTATGTCTACTGGCGCACGACGAGCACCCTGCCGCCGCTGAACCAGCTCGAGAACTTCATTCCCGGCTTCCTGCTCTATCTTGCGGAAATGTACAGCGTGATGATGCTGGCGCTCAGCCTCTTCGTCGTCGCGATGCCGCTGCCGCCGCGCAAGAGCCGCACGGCCGGGGAGGGCAGGCTGCCCTCCGTCGACGTCTTCGTGCCCAGCTACAACGAGGATGCCGCGCTCCTTGCCAACACGCTCGCCGCCGCCAAGGCGATGGACTATCCCGCCGACCGCTTCACGGTATGGCTGCTCGACGACGGCGGCACGGAGCAGAAGCGCAATGCCACGGCGGTCGTCGAGGGCCAGAGCGCGCAGGCCCGGCACCGCGAGTTGCAGGCGCTCTGCCAGGATCTCGGTGTCAACTATCTCACCCGCGCCCGCAACGAGCATGCGAAGGCCGGCAACCTCAACAACGGCATGCAGCATTCGACCGGCGAGCTCATCGCCGTCTTCGACGCGGACCATGCCCCGGCGCGCGATTTCCTGCGCGAAACGGTCGGCTATTTCGGCGACGATCCCAAGCTCTTCCTCGTCCAGACCCCGCACTTCTTCCTGAATCCCGACCCCCTGGAGCGGAACCTGCGCACCTTCGAGACGATGCCGAGCGAGAACGAGATGTTCTACGGCATCATCCAGCGCGGCCTCGACAAGTGGAATGCCGCCTTCTTCTGCGGCTCGGCGGCGGTGCTGCGACGCACGGCGCTCAACGAGGCGGGCGGTTTCAGCGGCCTGTCGATCACCGAGGACTGCGAGACGGCGCTGGCGCTCCATTCGCGGGGCTGGAACAGCGTCTATGTCGACAAGCCGTTGATCGCCGGCCTGCAGCCCGCCACCTTCGCCAGCTTCATCGGCCAGCGCAGCCGCTGGGCGCAGGGCATGATGCAGATCCTGCGCTTCCGCTTCCCGCTCTTCAAGAGCGGGCTCTCGGTGCCGCAGCGCCTCTGCTACATGTCCTCGACGCTGTTCTGGCTGTTCCCGTTCCCACGCACGATCTTCCTCTTCGCGCCGCTCTTCTATCTCTTCTTCGACCTGGAGATATTCACCGCCTCCGGCGGCGAGTTCCTCGGCTATACGCTGGCCTACATGCTCGTGAACCTGATGATGCAGAACTATCTCTACGGCTCGTTCCGCTGGCCGTGGATATCCGAGCTCTACGAATATGTGCAGAGCGTGCATCTCCTGCCGGCCGTCGTTTCCGTGATGCTCAACCCGACCAGGCCGACATTCAAGGTCACGGCGAAGGACGAGTCGATCAAGGTGGCGCGGCTGTCGGAGATCAGCCGGCCGTTCTTCGTGATCTTCGCCGTGCTCTTCGTCGCCTTCCTGATGAGTGTCTACCGCTTCTATTCGGAGCCCTACAAGGCGGACGTGACCTTCGTCGTCGGCGGCTGGAACCTGCTCAACCTCGTCATCGCCGGGTGCGCGCTCGGCGTCGTCTCCGAGCGCAGCGAGCGGGCGGCGAGCCGCCGCGTGGCCATCAACCGCCGCTGCGTCTTCTCCTACGACGGACGGGAATATCCAGGGACGCTGGAGAACGTCTCGGCCAACGGCGCGCGCATGCAGGTCTTCGGACTGGAGGGGGAACTGGCTCCCGGCGCCCACGCGGCGCTCCGCTTCACGCCCTATGGAAGCGAGCAGCAGGAAACGCTCCCCATCGACATCCGCAACACGGAGAACCTCGGCAGCGTC
Source organism: Shinella sp. R2-11 (assembly GCF_055330205.1). Taxonomy (NCBI): domain Bacteria; kingdom Pseudomonadati; phylum Pseudomonadota; class Alphaproteobacteria; order Hyphomicrobiales; family Rhizobiaceae; genus Shinella; species Shinella sp. R2-11. The sequence goes on from NZ_JBVAPC010000001.1 coordinate 458,724, forward strand.
GTCGCCGTCGGCTGCCGCTTCATGCCGGAGGAGGCAAGGCACCACTCGCTCGTCGCCGACCTGATCTTCGCCAACTCGAACCAGTGGAGCGATTTCCAGGTCTCGCGCCGCTACAATCCCGGCCTCGTGCGCGGATCGCTCTGGTTCCTCGGCATCGCGCTCTACCAGACCAGCCGCGGCCTGATCTATCTCATGCGCAACTTCACGGGCAGCAGGAAGGAGGCGGCATCGTGATGCCTTATCGCACGACCGCCGCTTCCTTCGGCTTTGCCCTCGTCCTTTCGGCTTCCACGGTCTTCGCGCAGGAGCAGGCGACCCCCTTCGACATGTCCGGCGAGCGCGGCCCCGCCGTCGAAAAGCCCGCCGCGGTAGAAGAGGAGAAGCCGGCCACCGAGACGCCGGTGACGCAGACCAGCGAACCGGAGAAGAAGGCCGCAACGGCCGACCCTGCCGCGCGGCGCTACATCATTCCGGCGGAGACCCTGCTTCTGGAAGGGGAGGTGGCAAGCCGCTCCTTCCCGGTCTTCCTGACCAAGGAGCAGGCCGCCGGCGCGGATGCCATCAGCATCGGATATTCCAGCGCGGTGGTGGTCGCGCCGGAAGCCTCGAAATTCACGGTCGTCATCAATGACGTGCCGGTGAAGGAGATGCCGGTCCAGTCGCCCGAGGGCACGACGGACATGCGCCTCCCGCTGCCGCCCGGCCTGCTGCGGCCGGGCGGCAACCGCGTGACCTTCAGCGTCGCGCAGCGTCACCGCACCGACTGCACGATCCAGTCGACCTATGACCTGTGGACGGCCATCGATCCCGCGCGCACGTTCCTGACCCTGCCGGCGGAAAAGGGCGGCGCCCTGCTGACGACCGACGACATCGCCGCCGTGGGCCTCGGGCCGACGGGCCGGACGAAGTTCCGCATGGTCGTGCCGGAGATGGGCCAGCCCGCCGCCACGAACGCCCTGATGCGCCTCAGCCAGGGGCTGGCGCTGATGGCGAAGATGCCGAACCAGACCTTCGAGATCGTCAACGCCCTGCCCGAAAAGGCCGAGGCGGGCGAGCTGACGGTGCTCGTCGGCACGGCCGGCGACCTCTCGCCGCTGCTGCCCGCCCTGCCGGCTTCGGCGCAGACCGCGGCGCTCGCGACCTTCGTCGATGCGCCCGGCGGGCGGAAGGTCTTCGTCCTGAGCGGACCGAGCTGGCCTTCGATCGAGGGTGCGGTGGAGGGCGTCGTCTCGCCCGTCGACCGGCCGCTTGGCGTCACGCGCGAGGCGCTCAGCGTGCGCCAGCGCAATGCCGCGGAAATGCCCCTCGTCATGGGCGAGGCGGCGCTGACCTTCTCCTCGCTCGGCGTTCCCACCAGCGAATTCAGCGGCCGGCGTTTCCGCACCGGCTTCGACATCGGCATACCGTCGGACTTCTATGCCGACGCCTATGGCGAAGCGACGCTGATGCTCGATGCCGCCTATTCCTCCGAAGTGCTGCCGGGCAGCCATATCGACATCTATGTCAACGGCAATATCGCCTCCACCGTGCCGATCACCAACCGGGACGGCGGGATATTCCGGCACCTGCCGATCCGCGTGACCATGCGCCACTTCCGCCCCGGCCCCAACCGCATCGATATCGAGACGATCCTGCGGACGCAGGCGGATGCGGTCTGCGCGCCGGGGGCCAGCGCCCTGCCGGAGCCGCGCTTCGCGCTGTTCGACACGTCCGAGCTGCGCATGCCGCGTTTCGCCCGCATGGCACAGCTTCCGAACCTCGATGCGCTTTCCGGCACCGGCTTTCCCTATAACGGCCTGACCGATCCGATCGCGCTCTATCTCGACCGGCTCGACAGCGATACGCTTTCGGCGGGCGCGACCTTCCTCGGCAAGGTGGCGGTCGCGAGCGGCCGGGCGCTGCAGATCCGGCCGGAAGCCTCGGCGCTCGCCATCGGGGAGCGCAACGCGATCCTCGTCGGCACCATTTCGCAGCTTCCCCCGCTCGTGCTCGCCCAGACGCACATTGCCGGCGAGAGCGCATCGTCCTGGGGCGCGGCGGCCGGCGGCGGGCAGCAGCGCGCGACGCAGGATGCGTTCAGCGAATGGCAGTCGCGCGTGCGGACCGGCTCCTGGCGCGGACAGATCACCGCCTTCGAGGAGTGGCTGCACAGGACCTTCGACATCTCCCTGTCCTCGCTTCGTCTCCTGCCGGGTCCCGAACAGGAAATCCTCCCCGATGCCCGCGCGGGCTTCCTCGTCGCACAGGGCGACAGCCCGGAAGAGACCGGCGCATGGACGGTGCTTGCGGCGCCGACGGGAGATGCCCTGCGGGCCGGCATGGATGGCCTGGCGCAGGAGGCGCGCTGGCAGCAGCTCGGCGGCTATGCGAGCCTTGCGAGCAAGGACGGGAAGCTGCCGCTCGACGTCCGGCCGGTCAACCGCGCCCGTTTCGTCGCCACGCAGCCTTGGACATTCTCCAACATGCGCCTTGTCGCGGCGAACTGGCTGTCCCTGAACATCCTCGCCTATGCGGTGGCGTTCTGCGGCCTGTCCATCCTGCTCGGCATCGCCACATCGGCCCTGCTCCATCGTTTCGGCCGCGGTTCATGACCTCTCGTTTACCCGTGGTTAACCATATCGCGGTTTTATCGCAGGTGGTTGGCTCATCTTGGGGGATACGGGTCCGTATTCCTGCGTTCAAGGCGCATGGTGTCGTCGCGGTCCAAGCCGGAGCCTGATGTCGAACGCGTACCGAAGGAAAATCGGGATGAAGTCGATCCTTATGGCGCTCGTCCTCGTCTCTGCCGGGGCTGCCAGCGTCGCCGGCCTCTCCTTCGGCGTGTCGGGCGACGCGGCCAAGGGTTTGCCCAGTGCCGGCGGCACGGGAATGCTCCAGCCCGGCAAGCAGTCCCGCATGGAAGTCGCGCAGGCCGGGCAGGACGGCCAGACCCCGCAGCCGGCCGGCACCTCGGACGCCGCGGCAGACAAGCCTGCCGTCGACGAAAGCGCGCTTCGCTATTTTGCCGCGCGGGGCGATACCGCCCGCCTCAATGCCGAAATCGCGCGCCTTCGCACGCTCTACCCCACCTGGATCCCGCCGGAAAACCCGCTCGCCGTGCCGGTGAACGAGGACAAGCAGCTTGAGGAGATGTGGGCGCTCTACAGCCGCTCCCGTTATGCCGACGTCCGGGCCGCCATCGCCAGGCGGCAGAAGGAAGACCCGCAATGGGTTCCGCCGGCCGATCTCGTCGACCGGCTGGACGTCGCGGAAAAGCGCGCCGCGCTCGTTGCCGCCTCGAATGCCGGCAACAGCGAGGAGGTGGTGCGCCTCGGCGCCGAGACCCCGAGCCTTCTCACCTGCAGCGATGCCGACGTGCTCTGGCGCGTCGCGGATGCCTTCGCCAGGACCGACCGGCCGCAGCGGGCGCGGGATGCCTATGGCTACATGCTCGACAATTGCGCGGACGCGGCCGTCCGGCTTGCCACGGTGCAGAAGGCCTCCACCGTGCTCGGCTACAGCGACATGCAGGACCTGCTTGCCCGCGAGCGCAAGGGCGCCGACGGAGCCATGGAATTCGATACGCTGCGGCCAGATCTCGCCCGCCGCTTCGTGGGCGAGGGCGCCGAAGACCCGAAGATCGCCGTGGCGCCGGCCTATCTGAAGATCGTGGAGAAGCTCTCGACGGATCAGGGGCTTGCCTCGGACGCCCTGCTGCTCGGCTGGTATCACCTGCGCCGCGACGAGAATGCCGTGGCGGAACCCTTCTTCCGCAAGGCGCGCGCCATCGAGGATTCCGCCTCCGCCTCGCAGGGGCTCGCCCTCATCCTCCTCGCCCGCAAGATGCCGGCGGAGGCAGAGGAGGCGATGTATCCCTGGCGGACGACCTCCGATCAGGCGATGGAGACCTATCTCGCCGCCACCGCCAATCTCCTGGCGCTCGATCCGCCGCCGAAGCTGGACGGCAAAGTCCTTGGCCGTATCGCGGCCGTCGCCATCGAGCAAAAGCACCCCGAGACGGGCGAGCAGTTCGGCTGGTATGCGCTCGCCATGAACCAGCCGAAAACGGCGGAGGAATGGTTCGCGCAGGTGCTGCAATGGAAGGCGGATTACGAGCCCGCCGCCTATGGCCTCGGCGTCGCCCGGCTGCGGCTTGAGGATCGTGCGGGCCTCGAAGCCGTCAGGCAGGCCTGGGGCGCCCGGTCCGAGCGCATCGCGCGCCTTGGCGAACGGAATGCCGACGACGAGGTGGTCCGCAGAGGCGGGCGGAAGGCCGTGCCGGTCGAGCGTAAGGTGGTTTCGGACCGCATCGCCGAGGAACGCGCGCAGCCGGTGGAGGAAGTCGCCCTGCGGCCGCAACGTGTAAAGCGCACCCCGCGCCGCGTGGCGGGCGTTGCCAATTGCCGCACTGCGGGCGATCCGGCCAGCCTGCCGCCGGCCGGCGCGCTCTCGCTCGGCTGGTGCCTGATGGAGATCAACCGGCCGCTGGAGGCGGCGCAGGCCTTCGAGGCCGCGCTGGCGGGCGACGGGCAGGTGCGCGGCGACGCGGCCTATGGCCAGAGCCTTGCCTATCTTCGCGCGGGCCTGACGAGCGATGCTGCCGTCGCCGCCACCAGGGCGAAGCTCGATGGCCGCCGCGGCGCCGAGCTGCAGGCCGCGATCCTCTCCGACCGGGCCGTCAGCAGCTTCCGCGCGGCGCGCTATCGCGAAACCATCGTGTTCCTCGACCAGCGCAAGCAGATCGTGGCCGAGCCGGCGGACCTGATGGTGCTGCGCGCCTATGCCTACAAGAATCTCGGCCTGCGTGCCGATGCCCTCCGCCTCTTCGAGGCCCTCGGCGAGACCGGCCGGCAGGACGCCATCCGCGCGCTGGCCGAAATGCGCGACGAGCGAGACCGGCGTCAATGAGTCCGGTTGGCGGCGCCAGTTCGCGATGGAGAAGGATTGCGGCAATGGTGTTTGCGGCGGCTTGCGTTGTCACGGCGGGAGTTTCCGCGGCCTTTTCGCAGGACGCGGAAAAACTCTTTGTCAACGACAGGAGCGGCGCGCGCGTTGCGGCCGGGACGCTGGAAGGGCAGGCGAAGGCGGATGCTCTCGCCCTTTCGGGCATTCCCTCCGCGACCTGGTTCATGGAGGGCTCCCAAAAGGAAACGAAGGCGGCTGTCGCCGATATCGTGAAGCGCGCTTCCGCCGAACAGGCGATCCCGGTTCTCGTCGCCTACAACATCCCTCACCGGGACTGCGCGCTCTATTCCGCGGGCGGCGCGAAGAACACGGCCGACTACATCCAGTGGATCAAGGCCTTCGGCGCGGGGATCGGCAGCCGCAAGGCGATCGTGATCCTTGAGCCGGACGGCCTCGGCGTCATCCCGTTCAACAGGAACGTCGCCGGTGACCTGGAGCCCTGCCAGCCGGAAAAGGCCGACCCCGCCTATGCGGCGGCGGAGCGCTTCGCGCAGTTGAGCCGAGCGGTGGAGATCCTCAAGGCCTTGCCGGGCACCCGGGTCTATCTCGACGGCACCGGCAGCAACTGGCTTTCGCCGGGCGACGCCGCCGACCGCCTGATCAGGGCGGATATCGGCAGGGCGGACGGGTTCTTCCTCAACGTCTCGAATTTCGAGAGCGACGAGCGGGTCACGAGGTTCGCGGCATGGCTGAGCGACTGCCTCGCCCTCGTCACGGCAGGTAGCCTTGAAGCAAAAAACTGCCCTAGCCAGTTCCACCCCGCGACCTTCGACGACGTGACGACCTGGGCGGAAACGGACGAAGCCTATGACCGTGCCTTCGCGGAAGCCGGGCTGACGCGCGACCCGGCCGGGCAGAAACATGCGATCATCGACACCAGCCGCAACGGCGCGGGTTCATGGAAAGCGCCCGACGGCAAATACGAGGATGCCGAAGCGTGGTGCAACCCGCCGGAACGCGGCCTCGGCCGGCGTCCGACGCTTAAGACGGGCAATCCCTATATCGACGGCTTCCTTTGGATAAAGGTCCCCGGCGAATCGGACGGCCCCTGCCATCGCGGCACATCCGGACCGGCCGATCCCGCCCGCGGGATCGTGGCGCCGGCGGCCGGCGGCTGGTTCCCCGAGCAGGCACGCGAGCTCATCCGCTTCGCCAATCCGCCTTTCGACGCGGGCAAGTGAACGGCTTCCCTACCTGTAGCTGCTTGGGGAGTGGCCGTAGCGCTTCTTGAAGGCGTTGGAGAAATACTGGCTCGAATTGAAGCCGCAGCTCAGCGCGATCTCGGTGACGCTGGTGTTGCGCGGCTCCTGCAGCAGGCGCGAGGCGTGCTCCAGCCGCAGGTGCTGGAGATACTGGCGCGGCGCCATGTTGGTGAGCTTCTTGCAATAGTCGGAAAAGCGGGTGCGCGAGAGCCCGCATTCCTCGGCCATGCCTTCCAGCGACCAGTCCTCCTCCAGCGCATGGGCAAGCCGCCGCAGGAAGATCGCGACGGTGTGCTGCGAGGTCGAAAGATCGGGATCGAGCGTCGGCGCCTGCTCGCCCATCCGGTCGATCAGGCTCAGCATCATGGCGTTGATCGCCACCTTGAGGCGCGTCTCGCCGTCCTCCGGGCTGCGGTCGAGCAGGATGGAGGGTATGGCCTCGAAGGCGCGGCAGAGCTCGGCGCCGCCGTCCCAGACCGGCTGGTTGTTCTGCGTCAGGATATCGCCGAGCCGCGCCGCCTCGTCCCTGGAGAAGACGAGCCAGTCCGGCCAGTCGGGCGTTTCGCTCGGCCGGCGCAGGCCCGCATCGAGGATGATCCACAAGAGCCGGCTCGGCCCGACATTCGGATTGCCGATGGAGTGGAGCTGCCAGGGGCGGATGACGATGAACTGGCCCTGCTTGAGCGCATAGGTCCGCTCGTCCACGACGAGGTCGAGGCTGCCGCGGGCGAGATAGGCGATCTTGAAGCCTTCGTTGCAATGCCGGCCGAGCCCCCAGGACTGGCCGTGGCGCGCATCCCAGAAGCCGACGGTGCGAATGCCCGGCAGGCGCTCGCCGAGCGAGGTGCCGGGATAGCTGCCGCGCGTCCAGGCATGAAGCTCGACCTCGCCGCGCCGGGCGGCGGCCTGCAATTCCTTGCAGTTGTCTGCATACATGACGGAGTCCGGCTGGCGGAAGACCGAGGGCCGGCAATCGGCCGGCGAAATCACCGCATGTCTGTTCACGTCGCGCCTCCCAACACAAAATGACTTAAGAAATTTACCACTGTTGTCGTCCGCAAGAATTGCCGAGTCAAGCCTGCCATTGTGGCCCGTGTCGCGCAGGCCGATGGGAGAGGCCGGCGCGGCGAAGGGGAGGACATCAGTGAAGGTCGCATTCAACCTGCTCGTCATCGGCGCGGATATCGGCATGCAGCACGCGCGCCAGCTCGAACGGCTGAAGGCGCTCGGCTACGACGCGGTGGAGGTTCCTGTCTTCTCCGGCAAGGTCGAGCACTATGCGGCGCTCGGCCGGCTGCTTGCCGATATCGGCCTGACGGCGGGCGCGGCGGCCGTCGCGACGCCCGAGGCCAATCCCGTCAGCCCCGATCCGGCGGTGCGCGCGAAAGCGCGCGACCACCATCGCTGGATCGTCGACTGCACGGCGGCGATGGGCGGCGAGATCGTCGCGGGGCCCCTTCATTCGCCCGTCGGCGTCTTCACCGGTTTCGGGCCGACGCCGGAGGAAACGGGCCGCTGCGTTGAGGCGATGCGCGCGATGGCGGAATATGCGGCCCCCGCTGGCGTGCGCATCTCGGCGGAAGCGGTCAACCGTTTCGAATGCTACATGATGTCGACCATCGCTCAGGCATCGGCCATCTACCGCGCCGTCAACCATCCCAATTACGGCTACATGTTCGACACGTTCCACGCCAATATCGAGGAAAAGGACCCGCCGGCGACCTTTGAGCGCTATCACGGCGAGATCAACCATTTCCATGTCTCGGAAAACGACCGCGGCGTTCCCGGCTCCGGCCATGTGCCCTTCGCGGCGCATTTCGACGCGCTGCGCCGCTGCAACTACGACGGCTGGCTGACGGTCGAATCCTTCGGCCGCGCCCTGCCGGAGCTCGCCGGCGCGACGCGGGTCTGGCGCGATCTCTTCGACGATCTCGACGGCCTTTTCGCCGAGAGCGTCGCCTTCATCCGCCGCGAATGGGCGGCGGCGGGAGAGCGGCTGGCATGACGGCTGTTCCCGCCCTCGGCATGTCCGGCATCGGCAAGGTCTTTCCGGGCGTGCGCGCGCTCGACGGCGTGGATTTCGACTGCCTGCCCGGCGAGGTCCATGCGATCTGCGGCGAGAACGGCGCCGGCAAGTCGACGCTGATGAAAATCCTCGGCGGCAGCTACCGGCCGGATACCGGCGAGATCCGCCTCGACGGCAGGGCCGTGCAGTTCACCCATCCCCGGCAGGCGGCGGAAGCGGGCATCTCGATCATCCATCAGGAGCTCAGCCTGCTGCCGCACCGCACGGTGGCGGAGAACATCTTCATGGGCCGCGAGATCGCCCGGCGCGGCATCCTCGACAAGGCGGCGATGCGGGATAAGGCGGCGGCGCTCCTTCGCCGCATCGGAGCGCAGATCGATCCGCAGGCGCCTGTTTCCTCGCTCTCCATCGCCACGCAGCAGCTCGTGGAGATCGCCAAGGCGCTTCTCCTCGATGCGCGCATCCTCGTCATGGACGAGCCGACGGCGGCGCTGGACGAGCGCGACAGCCGGGCGCTGCTCGCGCTGGTGCGGACCCTCCGGGGCGAGGGTGTTTCGATCGTCTACATCTCCCACCGCATGCCGGAGGTCACGGCGATCGCCGACCGCATCACCGTCCTCAAGGACGGCAGGAAGATCTGGACGCGGCCGCGCGAGGCCGCCCCGATCGGAGAGATCGTGCGGGCGATGGTCGGCCGCGACCTCAAGGATTTCTACCCCGCGCCGCCGGTCTCCGCGCCGGGCGCCGTCCTCCTTGCCGTCGAGGGCGGGGCAAATGCGGCGCTGCGCGACATCGCCCTCAGCGTGCGGGCCGGCGAGATCGTCGGCGTGGCGGGCCTGGAAGATTCCGGCAAGGGCGCGCTGGCGCAGGCGCTGGTCGGCGACGCGCCGTTCTCCGGCGGCGCGGTCGCGCTGCGCGGCAGGCCGGTCGCCCTTCGCACGCCCCGGCAGGCGACGGCCGCCGGCATCGGCTACCTGCCGGGCGACCGCAAGCGCGAGGGGCTCGCGCTGCGCCAGTCCGTGCGCGACAACGCGCTCCTGACCCTGCGCTCCATGGCCGGCCTCTTCACGCGGCCCGAGCGCGGCGCCTTCGCGCCTTCCGCCATCGACGAACGGTTGCGCGGCATGGACGTGCGGGCCGGGGATTTCGGCCAGGAGGTCGGCACGCTCTCCGGGGGCAACCAGCAGAAGGCGATCATCGTGCGCTGGCTGGCGCAGGCATCCGACATCCTCGTCTTCGTCGAGCCGACCCGCGGCATCGACATCGCGGCCAAGGCGGCGATCTACGAGACGATGCGCGGCTTCGCCGATTCCGGCCGCGGCATCGTCGTGGTCTCCTCCGACATGCCGGAGCTGATCGGCATCGCCGACCGCATCCTCGTCATGCACCAGGGCCGCCTGTCCGGCGAATTGCCAAGGGGCGCGAGCGAGGAGGACGTCATGCATCTCGCCCTCGGCCTTGCGGATGCGCCGCAAGCGGAGGCACGCGCATGACGACGGATATCGTGAAGCCGAAGCCGGCCGCTGCGGGCCTGTCCATCGCCGTGCTGCTGGCGGGGCTCTCCATCGGCTTCTTCGTCGTGGTGGCGCTTGCGACCGGCGAGACCGCGCAGCTCGGCGGGCAGGGCATCGTCGGCCTCCTCCAGCGCATGGTGGCCCTCGGGCTGGTCGCCGTCGGCCAAACCTTCGTGATCCTCGTCGGGTCGATCGATCTTTCGGTCGCCGCGCTCATCAGCGCCGTCGCCGTCCTCGCCTCGCATATCATGCAGGGCGATCCGGCGATGATCCTGTCGGCCATCGTGATCTGCCTCGGGCTCTGCCTCGCGGTCGGCCTCGTCAACGGTGCATTGGTCGCCTATGGCGGCATCAATCCGCTGATCGCGACGCTCGGCACGGGGCTCGTCATCCAGGGCGTGCTCGCCGCCTCGTTCGGCATGCTGCAGGGGGCGGTGGCGCGGGAATTCCAGGTCGTCGCCTATGGCGGCGTGCTGGGCGTTCCCTATTCCATCCTGCTGCTCGCCGCCCTCTCGCTCGCCGCCGCCTTCGTGCTCGACCGCACGCTGTTCGGCGCGCGCATCTATGCCGTCGGCGGCAATCCGGACGGGGCGCGGCTCGCCGGCATCCGCACGGAGCGCGTCACGCTGTCCGCCCATGTGGTCGCCAGCCTGTTTGCCGGCGCGTCGGGACTCTATCTCGCCGCCCGGCTGCAATCCGGCACGCCCTGGATCGGCCGCGACGGCATCTACGACCTCGAATCCATCGCCGTGACGGTCATCGGCGGCACGATCCTTGCCGGCGGCAAGGGCGGCGTCGCCGGCACGCTCGCGGGCGTCCTGCTCTTCGCCAGCCTCGATGCGGGCTTCAACATGCTCGGCATCGACGCCTTCCTCAAGCAGGTGCTGCGCGGGGCCATCGTCGTTGCCGCCGTCGCCATCCACGCCGTCCGCTCGAAGGGGCATGTCGCATGAGCCCCGTCCCGCAGACCCCTTCCTCCCTTCGCCGCCCGGCGCGCATCGCCGTCAATGCCGGCCTCGTGATCTTCCTCGCGCTCTATGCGGGCATCGCCTTCCTCCAGCCGAACTATCTGGAGCCGGGCCTCTTCATGAATTTCCTGCGCCGCGCCGCGCCGCTCGTCATCCTCGCCTGCGGCCAGCTCTACGTCATCCTGACGGGCGGCTTCGACCTCTCCATGGGAGCGGTCGCGACATTGGTCGTGCTCGCCGCCTCGATCCTGATCAACGGCGATCCGGAGACGACCTGGGCGGTCATCGGCGTGCTCTATGTCATGGGCATCGCCGTCGGCCTCGTGAACGGCCTCGTCGTCGCCTTCCTCAAGGTGCCCTCGATCATCGCGACGCTCGGCGCGATGCTCTCCGTCAACGGGCTGGCGCTCGCCTGGTCGGGCGGGGCGGCGCGCGGCGACCTGCCGGACAATTTCCGCAATCTCGGCCGTCTGGTCTGGCGCGACGTTCCCCTCGTCGGCGCGTTGCCGCTCGCGGCCATCGTCCTTGCCGGCTTCGTGGCGCTCGCCTGGTGGGTGCTCAACGGCACCGTCTACGGCAAGCGGGCACTCGCCGTCGGCGACAATCCGCGGGCTGCGGAGCTCGCCGGAACGCCGGTCGCCGCAACGCGCATCCTCGCCTTCGTGGTCTCCGCGGTCTCGGCGGTGACGGCCGGCATCCTGATCGGCGGCTTTTCCGGCGTCTCCGTCAACGCCGGCGAGGGGCTGGAGCTGCAGGCCATCGCCGCCTGCGTCATCGGCGGCGCGCAGCTTCTCGGCGGGCGCGGCTCCATCTGGAGCGCGGTGTTCGGGGCGCTCAGCCTCTTCGCGCTCTTCACCCTGCTCAATCTCATTGGCCTGCCGCAGGCGCTACGCGACAGCATCCAGGGCCTGATCCTGATCGCCGCGGTGGGCGCCAGCGTGTGGCGTGGCCGGCGGCGGACCTGACCCGACATATAGCATCAACCGCCGGCGCGGCCGGCATTCTGGAGGAGGAAGACATGACACTGAGGACACTTCTGGCGACGACCGTCGCGCTCACATTCGCCGGGCAGGCGCTGGCGCAGGACTTCAACGACCCGGCCGAGTTCAAGAAGCAGCGCGAGCAGCTTTCGATGACGCCGCAGGGACCGGAAGGCCAGCCCTGGGCGCAGCATCTCGGCGACGGCATGGTCGACACGGCGAAATACAGGAAGGATGGCCAGGTCACGCTCTGCGTCTCCAATGCCGGCGTCTTCAATCCCTGGCGCGTCGTCGGCCTCAACAACCTCAATGCCGAGGCCGAGCTGCACAAGGACCGCCTCAAGGAGCTGATCGTCGTCGATGCCGAGGGCAAGGACGACAAGCAGATCTCCGATATCGAGGCCCTCGTCAGCGGCGGCAAGTGCGATGCGCTGATCGTCTCGCCGAACACGACGGCGGCGCTCACCCCGGCCGTGGAAGCGGCCTGCGGCAAGCTTCCGGTCATCGTCTTCGACCGCGGCGTCAATACGAGCTGCCCGGTGACCTATATCCACCCGGTCGGCGGCTACGGCTTCGGCATCACCTCGGGCGAGTTCATCGCCGGCAAGCTGAAGAAGGGCGACAATGTGCTGGCGCTGCGCATCATGCCGGGCGTCGACGTGCTGGAGACCCGCTATTCGGCCGCCAAGAACATCTTCGACGAGGCCGGCATCAACGTGATCGGCTCGGAATTCACCGGCAGCGACCGGGCGAAGACCAAGTCCGTCGTCGAGGACTACATCAACCGCGGCGAGAAGATCGATGCGGTCTGGATGGATGCCGGCGATACGGCGACGGCGGCGCTCGAAGCCTTCGAGGATGCGGGCCTTCCCTATCCGGTCATCAGCGGCGAGGACCAGCAGGACTTCCTGCGCAAGTGGCAGTCGGAGAAGCTGACGGCGATCGGTCCGTCCTACCCGACCTACCAGTGGCGCACGGCCGTCATCGCGGCCCTCGACGTGCTGGACGGCAAGGCGGTTCCCGGCCCCGAATGGGTGCTGCCGCAGCCGGCGATCACCGAGGACGTTCTGGCGAACTATGTCGACGAGCGCATGCCGCCGCTGCACTACAGCCTCTGCGGCTGCCAGGAGCTGCCGGGCTACCCGGAACGCTGGGGCGGCAAGAAGTAGTCAAGGCATGGACGAGAGGGCGAACCTCGCCCTCTCGTCGGACCTGACCCGAGGCGCGTTCTGATGCCGCCTCGCGATGCATCAGCCCCTCAAGCGGGGCTGGTGCCCGTGTTTCCATTCCTGCGTTGCGCGGATGTCAGGATGTCAGCGCGTCCGGGCCGGCGCCGCAGACGATCGCGCAAATCTTCTCGCCGGGCTTCACGGCGACACGCCCCTGCTGCAGGGCCGCGATGGCGGCGGCACCGCTGAGGTCGGCGGCAAGGCCCATTTCGAACCAGAGCCATTTTGCGGCGGCGGCCATCTCCGCGTCCTCCACAAGCACGATCCCGTCGACATTCTTGCGGACGATGTCGAAGATGCGGGGATCCGTATGCGAGCACGACATGGTCGCGACCGAGGTGGTCGCGCGGCCGATATCGATGTTGCGTCCGGCCTCCAGCGAGCGCAGCAGGGTGGGCGAGCCGGCGGCGGCGATGCCGATAATGCGGATATGCGGGGCGATGCTCTTGATGGCGGTCGACACGCCGCTGATCAGCCCGCCGCCGCCGATCGCGACGAGGACCGTGTCGACATCGGCGACCTGCTCCAGGATTTCCAGCCCCACCGTGCCCTGTCCGGCGACGACGAGGGGATCGGCGAAGGGATGGAAATAGGCCGCGCCCGTCCGCTCGCAGAAGGCGAGCGCCGCCTCGTTGGCTTCCTGCCATGCGGTGCCGACGATCACGGTATCCGCGCCCCATTCGCGCAGCTTGGCGATCTTGGCGGGCGTCGCGTTTTCCGGCAGGAAGATCGTGGTCTTGACGCCGGCCAGATGGCCCGCACGCGCAGTCGCAAGGCCGTGGTTACCCCCGGAAGCGGCCACGATGCCACCCGCCAGCTGCTCGCGCGGCGTGGTCCGCAGCCGGTTGGTCGCCCCGCGCGCCTTGAACGAACCCGTCACCTGGAGAAGCTCCAGCTTGAGCATGGGTTCGACACCGCCGGGAAGCGCGGTCTTCAACTGGTCCGCGCGGATGACGGGCGTCCGGCGAATACCGTCCGCGATGCGGTCCCTGGCGGCGCGGATATCGTCTAGTCCGATCATGGCTGTCTCCGGAAATCATGGGAGCGGGACGGGCAGGCGAACCGGCCGTGCGGCCGGGTGACTTGAGCTTCTTTAAACATGGTCCGGCCGGGGCGTAAACGATATATGCACATCTGTCTGAAATACCGGACACTCTATCGAAGGCCGCAAGCGCGATGTGTCGTTCAACGTGTATCTGCGGCATCAATCGCCGCCCGGCCTCGGCGCGGCACGTTGCGCTCTGCCGGGGTTTCGGGCATGGATGCCACGCTGCCCCGGATGGCGGACGAGAACGCATCGTTTCATCCGCCGATTCTCGGCAAAACCATTCTTTGACCAACAGGGAGACTTTCCATGATCAAGCGTATCAAGCCCGGCCAGCGCTTCTGCGGCGCCGTCGTCGTCAACGGCGTCGTCACCACGGCCGGCGTGACCGGCGCGGGCGCCGACACCGTCGCGCAGACCCGCGACATCCTGGCCCAGATCGACGCCCTGCTCGCCGAGGCCGGTACCTCCAAGGCCAAGCTGATCAGCGCCAGCATCTGGCTCCGCGACATTGCCCATTTCGGCCAGATGAACACGGTCTGGGACGAGTGGATCGACAAGGACAACCTGCCGGTCCGCGCCACCGTGGAAGCCCGTCTTGCCGCACCGGAACTGCTGGTCGAGATCCAGGTGACCGCGCTCGTCTGAGGCGGTTCACGATTGATGCAGGAAGGCCGGGACGCGTGAGGCGGTCCCGGCCTTTTTCGTCAGGAAATGATCAGCGGCTGGCTGTGCAGGTAGCGCGCGACCTTGCGCTTGGCCGCGATGTCGGCCCAGACCAGTTCGATGTCGCTCGCCTTGAGCCCCGTCGCCTCTGCGACCGCATCGGCGGGCACGGCATTTTCGAGGCCGTAGAGGCAGATGTCCATCTTGTCGTAGGGCAGGGCGAAATAGAATTCCTCCTGGGTCTGCGGCAGCGAATAGGTATCGGTGGTCGGCGGGCGGGAGAGGATTTCGGCCGGCACGCCGAGATGGGCGGCGAGCTGGTAGACCTGCGACTTGTAGAGATGGGCGATCGGCTTGATGTCGGCCGCGCCGTCGCCGTTCTTGACGAAGAAGCCCTGGTCGTATTCCAGCCGGTTCGGCGTGCCGAGCACGGCGAAGTTCAGCCGGTCGGCATGGTAGTATTCGAGCTGCTTGCGGGTGCGCTGCTTCATGTTCGTCGCCGCGACGATGCCGAGATAGGCGCCGGCGCCGAGGCGCACCTTGCGCGTCTCGCCCTGCGGCGAGCGGACGACCAGCGAGGAGATGTTGTAGCCCCCCGTCGTCATCGGATTGTCGAAGACGATCTTGGAGGCCCAGCCCGCCCCATATTCCGGCACCGCCTCGCGGATGAAGGCATCGCGCCGCTCGTAGCATCCCATCGCCGCGAGCGCCGGCCCGATGTCCTCCACGACGCTGTCGATACCGAAGGTTTCCGCCACGCTCCGCCCGAGCCGCAGGCTCTCCGGATCGGAATCGTTTTCCGGCATGAAGAGCGCGAAGACGTTCTTCGCGCCGAGCGCCCGCACGGCCAGCGCCGCCGAGACAGAGGAATCGATGCCGCCCGAAAGGCCGAGCACGAGGCCGCGCTTGCGCAGGTCGAGGCGCAGCCGCTCGCGCATCCATGTCGTGATGCGCTCCACCTCCGCTTCGGGATCGAGCACCAGCGGGGCGAAGGCGGGCCTGTGGGATGTCTGTGCGGTCATGCGTTCGATCCTGTGATGGGGATGGGCTCGGCGGCAAGCCTGCGGCTTGCCTTGCCGGAATCGGTTCTTGGCAGGGACTGCCGGAATTCGACGATCTTCGGGACCATGTGGTCCTCGAGGTTCTGCGCGCAGAAGCGCATCACGTCCCGTTCGGTGAGGGCCGTATCCGAGGCGACGACGAGCGCCTTGACGGCCTGCCCGAGAACATCGTGGGGAACGCCGACGACGAGGGCTTCGGCAATGCCGGGCATGCGGTGCAGCACGTCTTCCACCGCCTTGGGCGCGACCTTCTCGCCGCGGGACTTGATGATGTCGTCCGTGCGCGAAACGAAGGTGAGATAGCCGTCCGCATCCGCGGTGAAGAGGTCGCCGGTATGGAGGCGCATCGCGCCGGTCCGCGGATCCGGGCGCAGCGCCTTGCGGGTCGCCGCCTCGTTCCGCCAGTAGCCGCGCATCACGTTCGCGCCGGTGACGACCAGCTCGCCGACGGTGCCGGGGGGGACGGCAACGCCTGCCTCGTCCACGACCTCGGTCCGCACGCCGGGAATGGCGA
The DNA here is from genome assembly GCF_055330205.1 of Shinella sp. R2-11. NCBI lineage: Bacteria > Pseudomonadati > Pseudomonadota > Alphaproteobacteria > Hyphomicrobiales > Rhizobiaceae > Shinella > Shinella sp. R2-11. The sequence goes on from NZ_JBVAPC010000001.1 coordinate 474,873, forward strand.
TGCCGACCGAGCCGCGACGGGCCTCGATCTCCCCGGGCGGCAGATAGGCGATGCGGGTGCATTCGGTCTGGCCGTACATGCAGAAGACGCGGACATGCGGCAGGAAGGCGCGCAGCCAGTCGAGATGGGCCGGCGGCAGCGGTGCGGCGGCGCTGGTGATGTAGCGAAGGCTCGCAAAGAGCGAAGGATCGAGGTCTCGCGCCTGCATCATCATCGCGGCCATGGCCGGCACCAGGGCGAACCCGGTGACGCGCTCGTCGCGGATCTTCTCGAAGACCGCCTGCGGAAAGGCGAAGGATTTCTCGATCACCAGCGTCGCGCCCGTCAGCATCGCGGTCACGAGCTGGTTGAGCCCGTAGCCGAAGGACATCGGCAGGACGACGAGGAGCGTGTCGGCGGCGGTGTTTTCGAGATAGAAGGCGATGGAGCGGGCCGCGGCATCCATGTTGTCATGGGCGAGCATCACGCCCTTCGGCACGCCGGTCGAGCCCGACGTATAGATCAATGCGGCAAGGTCGCTGTCCGGTAGGTCTTCCGCGGGCAATGGCGCGGCGTTCAGCCCGGCCTCGAAGCTGCCCGCCTCTCCCGCCGCGAGGCGCGGCGCATCGGCAAGCTCCGCGACGCCCGTGACGAGCCGTTCGAGCCGCGCCTCGGTTATCACGAGGGCGGGCGTGCAGTCGGCGGCGATCTGCGAAAGGCGGGGGGCCTTCGTCGATGGATTGACCGGGCAGATGACGGCGCCCGCCAGCCAGGTGGCGAGGACGGCGACGGCGGCCTGCCAGCCATTGTCGAGCAGGATGAGGACACGATCGCCGCGAGCGACACCGCCGGCCCGGAGCGTCGTTGCCATGCGGGCGGAAAGATCGAGGAAGCGGTCGTAGCTCAGCCGCAGGTCGCCCGCGACGATGGCGATCCTCGCCCCGTCCCGTGCTGCGCTCTGCCGGAGATATTGCTCGATCCGCATGGCCGGTTTCCGCCTTCAGGCCGCCTGCTTGCGCGCGATGAAGCCGGCGATCCGCTCGATCGTGTCGAGATTGGCCGGCACGATGTCCGCGTCCGCGACCTTGATGGCGAAGCGTTCCTCGAGGAAGCCGACCAGTTCGAGGATGCCGGTGGAATCGATCAGGTCGTTGTCGATCAGGGACAGATCGGCCGGCAGGGGGTGGCTCTCGTCGCCGAACAGGAAGTTCTCGACGATGAAGGCGCGGATCGTGGCTTGGGTTTCTGCGGTCATTCTCAGCTTCTTCCGATGCTCGATAGGGGTTGTGACGATTGCGCGGCCGTGCCGTCGCGCAGGAGTTGGGTCGAGAGGACGCCGATGAAGGCGGCGTTGTCGCGAAAGCCCGTGGCCTCGCCCTTGAGGACCTTTTCCTTCAGCTTGCCGACCGCCTGCACACTGAACAGCCCGGCTTCAGTGAGCCGCTCCGGCGCGAGCACGGTGTCGAGGGCCTTCGCCGCGCCGGCAAAGGCCTCGGCATCGGGGGCGCGATAGGGCTGCTTGGCGCGGTCGATGATCCGGGCCGGCACGAGGCCGCGGGCGGCCTCCTTGAGGATGTGCTTTTCGCGAAGCCCGCGCAGCTTCGCATCAGGCGAGAGCCCGGCGGCAAAGGACACGACCTGCGGATCGAGGAACGGGAAGCGCCCCTCGACGGCATTCGCCATCATCACGCGGTCGCCCTGGCTGGAGAGGAGATAGCCGGGCAGGAAGAAGGCGGTTTCCAGATATTGCGCCTGATGCAGTGGATGCCAGCGGGAGAAGTCGGGCGGCAGCTGCGCGGCAAGATCCGCCGCGGCATCGTAGTCGCCGATGGCCTCCTTCAGCGCGGCGGAAAAGAACAGCTTTGCCGCGGCGGTGGAGCGGAAGCGCGGCCGGTGGGAGTAAAGCGGATCGTCGAGCGCCTCGGAGCCGAAGGCGAAGAAGCGGGCGAGATAGTCCGGCGTCTGCTGCTTCAGGCCCGGCAGATAGGGATAGAGCCGCTGGAAGAGGCGGGTGCGCCGGGCGGATTGCGGCATGCGGCCGCAAAAGCGCCGGACGCGCGCTTCCCGGAAAATGTCGTATCCGGCGAAGATCTCGTCCGCGCCTTCGCCGGTCAGCACGACCTTCATGCCCCGCTCGCGCACCCGCGCCGAGAGCAGGTGGAGCGGGACGGGCGCCGTGCGCAGGATGGGGCAGCCGATATGCCGCATGGCCTCGGGCATCCGTGCGGCGATCCCGGCGGAAGAGCATTCGACGCTGTCCGCCTCCGCATCCAGCGTCGCGGCCATCTCCCGCTGCCAGTCGCGCTCGTCATGTTCGGCGCTGCGGAAGGTCAGCGAGAAGGTCCTGAGGCCGTGCGTCACCGTCCGCGCCGCGAGCGCGGCAACGAGGGAGGAGTCGAGGCCGCCGGAGAGATAGGCGCCCACGGGCACGTCGGCGCGCAGGCGGATGCGCGTGGCATCCTCCAGCAGCGCGCGCAGCTCCTCGGCCTGCTCCTCCACCCGGCGCGGCGGGGGCGCGTCATCCCGGTCGGGATAGGAAAGCTGCCACCAGGGCCGGATCGTGCGCTCGCCGTCCTTCACGATCATCATGTGGCCGGGCGGCAGTTCCGATATGCCGCGATAGGCCGTGCGCGGCGGAATGGGGCACCAGAGCGTGAAGATCTGGTCGAGCGCCACCGGGTCGATCTCGGTAGCCATGCCCGGCAGGGCGAGGAGCGCGCCCGGCTCGGAGGCGAAGAAGAGCGTGCCCTCATGTTCGGTATAGAACAGCGGGCGCACGCCCATGCGGTCGCGGGCGAGGACCAGCGTGCGGGTCGCGGCATCGTGCAGCGCGAAGGCGAAGTCGCCGTTGAAATCCGCAAGGCAGTCGAGGCCCTTCTGCGCATAAGCAGCGAGCAGCACCTCCGTATCCGAGGCGGTGCGGAAACGATGACCGCGCGCCTTCAGGTCCTCGCGCAGCTCCACATAGTTGAAGATCTCGCCGTTGAAGGAGACGGCGAGCCTGCCGTCCTCGCACGTCATCGGCTGCGCGCCGTCCTGAAGGCCGACGATGGAAAGGCGGGTATGGGCAAGGCCGGTCTCGCCGCGAACGAGAATCCCCTCGGCATCTGGCCCGCGATGCCTGAGCGCCGCCACCATGTGGCCGAGGCATTCTGCCGCCCGGTCCGGGGCGATGGCGCTGCCGTGATATCCCGCTATCCCGCACATCGCCGCTACTCGAAACGGTCGCCGATGAGGCGGGTCCAGCCTTCTCCGACAAGGCCGTTGATGAAGGCCTTTCCGGCCGCCATGGCCTCGAGGAGCGCGGGGTCGCGGGTGTGGACGATCGTTGCGGCGCCATGGACGAAGGCGCATTTCTTGCCGACCATCGCCGGCAGGAGGGGCGGCAGGGTGCGACCGCGGATGGCGACCAGACCCCGCTCATATGCATTGCGGATAAGGCAGTCGATCACCACGGATTCCTGCCCCGGCGCGGCAAGAAGCTGTACCGTGCGACCGACGCCGCCGGCATCGCCGTAATAGAGATAGGCGCCGACCACCGCTCCCGAGCGGGCCTTGACCAGATGCTGGACACGCTCGCCATGAAATGCCTTGCGCTTGGCATGGCGCAGCATGGCTTCCAGCACCGGCGGCTCCCAGCGCGGGCGCAGGGCGAAGGCCTGGGCGAATTTCAGGAAAGCCGCGATGAAGTCGTCGTCGCTCGCCGGGACATCGACGAAGCTGTCCGCCTTGCCGGGAAGCGGCCTGTAGTGAAACCAGGCCGGCTTCTCGCCGCGCCGGCAGACGACGGCATCGGCAAGCCGGGCAAGCGGCCTTGCCACCCGTGTGAAGGGTAAGCGTCTCGCCACCGCCTCCAGCGCGAATGCGGAGGGTTTCAGGATCCGCAGCCATTCCAGGCTGTAGGGGCCGAGAACGCTCGCCCGCGCACCGCGCCACATCTCCGTCGATATCTCGTTCGCGGTTTCGCTGAAGGAAAGATCCTGCGGTCCGGAGAGGACTTCGCGCAGCAGGCGGGCGCCTGCAAAAGGATCGGGGTCCCTGTCGTCGCTGACGAAGCTGCCGCAATTGGCCGCCAGCAGGCGTCGCCCGTCGAATTCCATTTCCACCGGCAGGACGCCGAGGAAAGCCGAAACCGTTCCGTCCCCGCGGACATGCACGCGCGAGGTCAGGCCGGTGCGAAGGCTTTCGCCGTCGAGGAAAAGCGTGCCGAGATAGGATTTGAGATCGGCGCTGGCCGGGGCGTCGGTCTTGCGCAGCAGGCGCTGGAAAAGGTCCGCGACCGTCCCGATGTCCCCCGCCTCAAATGAACGTACGCTCGACATTTCAACCCACCCGGAGGCCGTCCCGTCCGGTTCCCCGCGGACGGCAGACGCCACAAGCCTGCTTACGGGAGACGGATGAAGAAAAGGTCAAGGAACGGCGGTGCCGGCCCGGTAAGGGCGGGTTCCGGGGCGTTGCGGGCGTTCGAAAGCCGTTTATCGTAAAGACTATTCTAATATCCGGGAAGGGAAGCCGCGCAGCATACGGCCGCCTGCGCCTTGTTTTGGCGCGATTCCCCGCGCAAAAGGCTGTTACTCTCACCCGAATGCTTTAGAACACGAGCGATGTTGACCCGCCTTATCCGTATCGGCGCCTGGCTTGCCCTTGCCGCCATCCTCTTCGTGACGGTCTCGCCGATCGGCTACCGGCCGCATGACGTGGTTTCGACCGATTTCGACCGGGCAGCCGCCTATGCGGTCCTGTCGGCGCTGTTCGTCTTCGCCTATCCGCGCCATCGCCTTGCGATCGCCGTGCTGGTGGTGCTGGTGGCGGGCGGGGCGGAGCTGTTCCAGTTCATCTCCCCGACACGGCACCCGCACCTTGCCGATGCGGCAGTGAAGGCTGCGGGCGGCATCGGCGGGTTGTTCGCGGGCAGCCTGCTGCATTCCGGCATGGTGCAACTGTTTTCCGGCGCGCGCGAGGAGCCGGCTGTTCCCGCGGAGGAGCGCCGCTCCGTCTCCTGACCGGCACTCCCGGTTTCCCTCAGCCCTGCGGCGGCCGCCAGTCGGCGGAGGGGATGGTGTTGATCATCCAGGGCACGCCGAACCGGTCGATCAGCGAACCGAAGCCGGGCGACCAGAACGTCTCGTCGAAGGGCATGGCGGGCCGGCCGCCCTCGCAGAGCTGATCGTACCAGCGCTTGGCCTCCGTCTTGTCGGCGGTGTGCAGCGTGACGTCGAAGCCGTTCTTGGGCTTTTCGATATTCGGCGCCCAGGCGGCATCCATGTCCATGTCCGCCCCCATCAGCGCCTGATCGCCGACCTCCAGCCAGCAATGCATCAGCCAGTCCTTGTATTTCGGATCGCTGAGCGGCATGCCGGGCGGTCCATCGCCATAGGGAAAGGCGGCGGTGATCCTGCCGCCCAGGACCTTGGCATAGAATTCGAATGCCTCCCGGCACTGTCCCTGGAAACTCAGGCTGGTCACGATCTTCATGGTCGGCTCCTCCTTCTCCTCGTCGCCCGCATGCCGCAGCATGGGCGGGGCCGTAATGAATTGATATCAACGTAAATGGATCGGCAAGTCAACCCGCGGCCGGGCCATGGCTGATCTGCGGCAAGCCGGCGGTATGATCGGCCCGCCAAAAACGCCGATGCCGCCCGGCGATCACCGGGCGGCATGGCATGCGCAAAGAAGCGTCCGTCAGCCCGCGGCGAAGGGCACGGTCACGAAGGTCTGCGCATCCTGGCGCTGGACGAGGAGCAGCACGCCCTTGCGGCCGGCCTTGCCGGCCTGTGCGACCGCGGCCTTCGCCTCCCGGGCGGAGTGGACGGGCTTCTGGTTGATCGAGAGAATGACGTCGCCCGGCTGGAGGCCGGCATCGGCGGCCGGCTTGTCCGGGCTGACGCCCTCGACGATCGCGCCCGTCTCGCTTTCCGGCAGGCCGAGCGAATCGCGCACGTCCGGCGTCAGGTCGCCGAGCTGGACGCCGAGGGTCGGCACGCCCTGGGCGCCGGGAAGGCCGGGTTCGCTGCCCGTATCGGCGCTTGCCTGCTTGTCGGCGTCGTCATTGTTGCCGACCGTGATCGACAGGTCCTTGTTGCCGCCGTCGCGCCAGACCGTCAGGCTTTCCTTCGCGCCGGGCGAAAGATCGGCCACCATGCGCGACAGTTCGTGCGGCGAGTTCACGGCCTTGCCGGCCAGTGCCGTGATGACGTCGCCCGACCGTATGCCGGCCTTGGCGGCGGGGGTACCGTCATCGACCCGGGCCACGAGGGCGCCGACCGGCTTGGCAAGGCCGATGGCATCGGCGATGTCGGAGGTCACGGGCTGGATCTGCACGCCGATGAAGCCGTGCGCGATGGAGCCGTCCTTCATCAGCTTGGCCACGATGCCCTGCGCCTGGTCGGAAGGAATGGCGAAGCCGACGCCGACGCTGCCGCCGTTCGGCGAATAGATCGCGGTGTTGATGCCGACCACCTTGCCGTCGAGGCCGACGAGCGGGCCGCCGGAATTGCCGTGATTGATCGGCGCGTCGATCTGGATGAAGTCGTCATAGGGCCCGCTGTGCAGGTCGCGGCCGCGGGCCGAGACGATGCCGGCCGTCACCGTCGTGCCGATGCCGAAGGGATTGCCGATGGCGAGGATCGGGTCGCCGGCGCGCAGCTTGTCGGAATCGCCCCAGCCGATGGTGGCGAGCGGCTTGCCGCTTTCGATCTTGATCACCGCAAGGTCGGACTTCGGATCCGTGCCGACGAGCTTGGCCGGCAGTTCCGTGCCGTCGTCGAGCGTCACCTTGATCGTGCTCGCCTTGTCGATGACGTGGTTGTTCGTGACGATATAGCCGTCGCTGGTCAGTACGAAGCCGGAGCCCAGCGCTTCGGCCCGTTCGGTCGGGCGCTGCTGCGGCAGGGGGATCTGGCGTTCGCCGAAGAAGTCGCGGAACTGCTGGTCGAAGGGCGAATCGCCGCCGAACGGCGAGGCCCCGTCCTGCGAGGACGTGTTCTCCACCTTCAGCGTCGTCATGATGGTGACGACGGCCGGCTTGTCGGCCGCCACGATCGGCGCGAAGGAGCCCTGGGTGAGGGCGGAATTGAAGGTCTCCGGCGCCGCCGCTGCATGGGCGGCCCTGGCGCCGGCAAGGCTGGAGGCTGCCACCGGCACCACCAGCAGGGCAACGCCGAGAAGCGCTGCGACACGATGCTTTTCAAGAATCCTGGTCATGGTCGTCTTCCTTTGGTCAGCGCCCGGATGCCTGTGGTGCCGGCACCGGGCGCGCGGAACCGGACGGCTGCGAGGGCGGCCGGTTGCGTGTTCACGGGGGTGGGGTTTCCAGAGGGGCGGAGCGCCAGCGTGACGCCCGGCCCGCTCCTTGGCCGCCGCTGAGAGGGCCGGCGGCCGGCTATCCGGCGGGCGGAGTGTCGCCCGCCGGCAGAAGGGTCAGCTCATCCGGACGATATCCCGGTCGAGCTTGCGGATATCCTGCTGCAGGCGCTGGTAGTTGGCCTGCGGCAGGGCGCCGCCGTGCATGTCGGCGACCGTTATCGCGCGGCTGCGAATGGCGCCGGCCTCGCCTTCGAGCCTGCGATAGGCGCTGGCCGAGAGCCTGTGCATGGCCTCATCCCGGCGGATGGACTGCTGCGCGGAGCCGAGTTCACCCAGCACCCGGTCGAGGCGGACATGACGGACCATGAGGGGAGTGACGGTCGGGGTGTCCGACGGCTCCACGGTGGAATAGTCGAAGTCGCCCGAATTTTCGGTCACGGCCGGCGCATAATGGTGGCGACCCTCGTGGTGGTGCGAATGGTCGGCGGCAAGGGCGCCGCCGGCGGCGATCGAAAGAGCGAAGGTTGCGATTGTGATGGTTTTGAATGTCGAGCGCATGACGCGTCTCCTGGATGATTGGGAAAGGCGTGGCTTTCCCGCCGGCTGTCCGATGTCGTCGCGTCGTGGGTTCCATCTCCCACCGGCGGCATCCAGCCTGGCATCATCTATAGGCCCGCCGGGCCGCCGGGGTCATGTTACAATTAAATAAAGTTCCGATGGGCCGATTTGCCAAATTATTGCCCGGATCGGCGAGATCGCCTTGAGCATATGGCGATTTTTCCTTTGTAAAATCAAACCCTTGAAAGAAATCAGCGGAGCCGCGGTGCGCCGCGCGGTCCCGCCGAACATGACACGGCTGTAATCTTCGCCGCAGGGGCCGCCTATTTTGCAAGCCGTTGCTTGAGGCCGGCGATGATGCGCTCGGCCAGAGCATCATAATCTCCGTCGAAATGATGCCCGCCGTCGATGCCGATCGATTCCACGCCGGAGGCCTTCAGCGTCGGGCAGGGATCGTCGTCCTCGTCCGCGCCGTAGATGCATTGCACGCGCCTGGGGTCGATCTTCGCAATGTCCTTGACCGGATCGCCGCCCGCGCCTTCGCCGACGACGCCGAGCCAGCCGGACACGGAAATCTCGTAATCCACCTGATGCGACAGCGCCATGAGCGTGAGCTGCGGCACGCGCGCCTTGTCTTCCGGCGAAAGCAGGTTGTAGGTGGCGGGCAGGATATCGGCGCCGAAGGAATAGCCGATGAGCAGGACATGCTCCACGTTCCACTCGTTGCGGAAGGCCTCGATGATGCGCGCCAGGTCGTCCGCCGTTTCCTGCGGCTTGCGCTCGGACCAGAAGTAGCGCAGCGAATCCACCCCGACGACCGGAATGCCGCGCTGCTGCAGCGCGCCGGCCACCTGCTTGTCTATGTCGCGCCAGCCGCCGTCGCCGGAATAGACCACGGCCATCGTGTCATAGGCGGGCTTCGCCTTGAGGATGTCGAGCGGCAGGCCGAGCGGGGAATCCGTGTCGCCGGCCGCATCCATCCGGTCGGCGAGCGCCTGGGCCAGCGCTTCCGCCGGCGAGGCGGCCGCGTCGCGTATGTCGATATCGTCATGGGCGGCCTTGAGCGCGGCGACATGGTCGCGCCCGCCCTTGGGCGCCTTGTCGGTGAGAAGCACCGTGACGGCGGCGGGAAGCGGCCCGTCGGTCAGGCCGTAGATCGTGCGGCCGTCCGCCTTCGTCTTGGAGGCGGGCGTGCAGAGAACCTTGTCGAGCGGGATGCCGGCTTCGGGATCGACCACCACGGCCTCGTCGATGGTGGCCGCCGGGCTCTGCGCGATCATGGCGAGCGCCAGCGCGCCGCCCTCGCCGATGCCGGCAAGGACCGGCGGGTTGTAGCTCGTCGCGCCGCCCGCGCGCTGCACCTGATGGGCGAGCGACTCGACGTCGGAGATCATGTAGACGCAGTCGCCGTCGTCGGCCGCAAGCGTCTTCATATAGGCGGGGAAATCGATGCCGATGACGGCCGCGCCCTTCTCCACGAGGGCGGCGGCCTGCTTCTCCTCGTCGTCGCCCCATCCGGCGGCGCCGGAAATCAGGAAGACGCTCGCGTCGGGCGCGCCATCCGGCATGAGGATGTGGCCGGGAGGGATCATGCCGGTCGTGAATGTCCGGGGTGCGTCCTGCGCCGCAGCAGCCAGCGGCAGGAGGCCGGCGATGAGGCCGGCCGCTGCAAGAGAATGAAGAAGGCTCATTTGGCAATCACTCCTTTGACGCCGCCGCCGATTAGGAAGGTCACGTCCATCAGCGCCAGCGCCGCCCCCGTGCCGTTCGTCACCGCAAGATAGCGCGGTTCCCAGCGGGGATGGAACTTGGATTTGAAGGCGCGCAGGCCCTTGAAATTGTAGAACCGCTCGCCGTGCTCGAAGAGCGTGCCGCCGACCCGGTCCCAGACCGGGGCGGCCTCGCGCCGCGCCATGCCGGAAAGCGGCGCCATGCCGAGATTGAACTGCCGGTAGCCTTCGCCGCGCAGATAGTCGAGGATGCTGGCGAAGAGGAAATCCATCGTCCCCTTGGGCGCGTCGGGCGCAAAGCGCATCAGGTCGACGGTTGCTTCCGCCCTGGTGTCCGTCACCATCAGCGTGGCGAAGGCGACAATGCGATCCTCGATCCGCACGACGGCGACCGGCTGGGAAAGCACGTAGCCTTCCTCGAAGGCACCGAGGGAGAAGGTCTTCTCCTTGGCATTGTGGTGGGCGAGCCAGCTGTCGGAGACCGCGCGCAGCTCCGGCAGGATGGCGGCGACCTCGTCGGGACGGGCGACGGAGAAGGCGAGCCCGTCGCGCGCGCCGCGGCTGTAGGACTGCCGCAGGTTGGCGAAGCGGCTTCCCTTCATCTCGAAACTGGCAAGATCGATGATCGCAAGCTCGCCGAGCTTGAAGGCCCTCAGCCCCACATCGGCGCAGGCCGCAAGCAGCGCCGGTGAGATCTGGTAGAAAGCCGCCCGCCCGCCGCCAGCCCGCGCCGCGCCGACGAATTGCCAGACGAGTTCGGCGAACTCGTCCTCGACGCCGACGGGATCGGCGAGCGCGATCCACGAGCGGCCATGGATGCCGTACATGATGAAGGACCGGCCGGACGCGGAAAAGAGCAGCCGTTTGTCGCCGGAGCGCACGAGATTGGCGTCGGCCATGTCCTGCGCCATCGTGATCGCGACCGCCTGTTCCAGCTCGGCGGCGGTGGGACCTTCCGTGCGGAAATGGGCCGGCCGCAACAGGCTGAACAGGGCCAGCGCCGAGGCGGCGATGGCAAGGGCGAGGAGCGCGCGCAGGCCGCGCGGCGCTTCCTCGGAAAATTCGAACTGCCACCAGAGCTCGTGCGCATATTCCGTATCGCGGTAGACGAAGAGCAGGATGACGAAGGCGGTGGCGAGGATGACGCCGATCGCGGCCAGCCAGGAGGGGCCGAGCGCCTGGCGCAGCAGCGAGCTGTGCCGGTCGAAGGCGCGGGCATTGGCGATGAGCGCGACGATGAAGAGCGCAAGCAGCCCCGCCTCGACGACCGCGATGCCCTTGAGGAAGGCGAAGGCGAAGGCGACGCAGGCGCCGCCGAGCGCCACGAACCACGCCCCGTCCAGCCGCTGGCCGAGGCCGCGGGCGGCGACGATCAGCAGCAGCCCGAGCAGGCTCGACAGGAAATGCGCCCCTTCGACGATCGGGAGCGGCAGGTAGTTGGAGAGGAAATCGAGATTGGAATCGGGCGTCGGAACGACGCTCGAGAAGATCAGCATGGTGCCGAGCACCAGCGACAGGGTGGCGATCAGCGTCGGGGCGAGCTTGCCGGCGAGCTGCGCGGCTTCCGCAACACCCGGCCTCAGCACGAAATGCCGCGTCTCGGTGACCAGCAGCAGGACGGTGGCGAGCAGCAGCGGCAGGACATAGTAGATCAGCCGGTAGAGCACGAGGCTGCCGAGCAACTGGTCGATGCCGATCGCGTTGGAAAGGCCCGCCATGATGACGGCCTCGAACACGCCGAGACCGGCCGGGACATGGCTGAGCACGCCGAAGCCAATGGCCACCGCATAGACCGCAAGGAAGGTCGGCCAGCCGACATGGGTATCCGGCAGGAGGACATAGAGCACGGACGCGGCGGCGGCGATGTCGAGCGCCGAAACGAGGAACTGCCGCGATGTCGTGCGGCTGTCCGGCAGGCGCAGGGTCAGGCCCTTGAAGGAAAGGACATGGCCGTTGCGGCCGATATAGAACACCGTGACGAGCGCGACGAGGACGACGACGGCGATAGCGCGCAGCCAGAGCGCGTCGATACCGAGAATGCCGGCGACGCGCGGGGCGACGGCAAGGATCGCAAGCGCACTGACCGAGAGAAGGCCGAGGCCGAAGGACAGCGTGACGAAGGCGATGATACGCGCGATATCGCCCGGCAGGAGGCCGAGGCGGGAATAGGCGCGGAAGCGGATCGCGCCGCCGCTGAGCGGCCCGAAGCCCACTGTGTTGCCGACGGCATAGGCGATGAAGGCGGTCACGGCGATGGCGGGAAACGGCTTCCTGCGGCCGATATAGTCCAGCGCGTTGGAATCGTAGAAGATCAGCGCGAGGAAGCTGAGCCCGGTGAAGAGCGCGGCAAGTGCGATGGCGCTCCACGACGTCGCGGAAAGCGCCGCCAGGACCTCGTCGTAACGCACCTCGGCCGTCAGCCGGTAGACCCCGACCGCCACCAGCGCGAAGACCAGGAGGCTTGCCACGCCGAGAATGTAGAGCCGGTATGTCAGAAACGACCGGACGAGCCAGGATGCCCGATCCTCGGTGACCACGCTATTTTTGTCTGACATGAGTGCGACCCGTAATGCAGCAACGGGCGCATGTTATCCGCGGATGTGGCAAATATCGGACATATTCCACGGAACGCAAAAGAAGAGTGTGTGCCGCCTTCCGGCGACGCGAGCCTGCGTCGCCGGAGCATGCGATTTCGGGCCCGAAACGGGCGCTCAGTAGGTGGTCCGCCCGCCGGAAAGGTCGAAGGTCGCCGCGGTGGTGAAGCTGTTTTCCTTGGAGAGCAGCCAGGCGACCATGGAGGCGGCCTCGTCGACTTCGAGGAAGCGGCCGCGCGGGATGCGCGAGCGCATGTACTCGATGAATTCCGGGGTGAGCTGCTCGAGGATGCGCGTCTGTGCGGTCGCCGGGGTGATGCAGTTGACGGCGATGTCGTAGCCGGCGAGCTCCTTGCCGAGCGACTTGGTGAGCCCCATGACCGCGGCCTTGGAGGCCGAATAGGCGGCCGCGTTCGGATTGCCCTCCTTGCCAGCGACGGAGGCGATGTTGACGATGCGGCCGTAGTTGCGCTCCTTCATGCCGGGCACGAGGGCGCGGTTGACGTAGAAGGTGCCGTTGACGTTGATGTCGATGATCTTCTTCCACATGGCGATGTCGTAGGCGTCGAGTGGTGCTGCGGCGCCGGCGATCCCCGCCGAATTGACGAGCAGCGAGGCGGGAGCGGCGATCTCTTCGGTCCGCCGCCGGGCCGCGTCGACCTGCTCCCAGTCGGAAATGTCGACGACGGCGGTCGTTGCCGCGCCGCCGAGCGTCTCGCGCGCCGAAGCCAGCAGGCTTTCGTCGATATCCCAGAGCGTGACGGTGGCGCCGGAGGCGACGATGCGCTTGGCCATGGCGAAGCCCAGCCCCTGCGCCCCGCCCGTCACCACCGCGTGCTGGCCTGAAAGATCGATCTGGTTCATGGCTTCCTCCGGTTTGCGTTCTCTCCTCCGGCGCCACGCGCCGCTTGATCCGATCTATTATATTAGTGTAACAATCGCAACAAGGCGGCGGCGATTTTCGCGCCGCCGCGGGAGGAGATTTGCATGCGGGCAAGCGAGGCGAGGACGGTCGGGCGCACGGGATTGACGGTGACGGCCCTCGGCATGGGTACGGCGGCCATGGGCGGGCTTTACGCGCCGGTTTCGGCAGAGGCGTCGCTGGAGGCTCTCGAAGCGGCCTGGCAGGCGGGCATCCGCTATTTCGACAGCGCCCCGATGTACGGCCTCGGCCGGTCGGAGCACCTGCTGGGCCATTTCCTGCGCGAGAAGGCAGGCCCCGATGCGTCCTTCACGGTCAGCACGAAGGTCGGCCGGCTGATGGCGCGCGAGCGGCCGGGGCGTGACCTGCCGCCGGCGCCGCCGAAGAACCCGCTCGATTCGGGCTGGCACAACGGCCTGCCGTTCCGCGAGGTCTTCGACTATTCCTATGACGCCATCATGCGCAGCTTCGACGACAGCGGTCAGCGCACTGGCCTCGAACGGCTCGACCTTCTTTTCGTGCACGACATCGGCAGCGTCACCCATGGGGATGCGCAGGCGGGCCACTGGGCGGCGCTGACGAAGGGCGGCGGTTTCCGCGCACTGGAGGAGCTGAAGGCCGCGGGCCTTGTCGGCGGCTTCGGCCTCGGGGTGAACGAGGCGGCCGTCGTGCTCGATGCGATGAACGAAACCACCCTCGACTGCACGCTGCTCGCCGGCCGCCATACGCTTCTGGAACAGAATGCGCTCGACCTCTTTGAGAAGGCCCGGCATGCGGGCATGGGCATCATGATTGGCGGGGTGTTCAATTCCGGAATCCTCGCCGCCGGCCCCGGCGGCCACCGCAAGTTCAATTATCAGGACGTGCCCGAGGCCGTCGCACGGCGGGTGGACGCGCTGACGGCGGCCTGCGCGCGCTTCGGCGTGCCGCTTTCGGCCGCCGCCATCCAGTATCCGCTGCGCCATCCCGCCGTGACCGCGGTGCTGATCGGCCCGCGCGATGCCGGGCAGGTCCGGCAGAATGTTGAATGGTTCGAACAGGATGTGCCGGCGGAGCTCTGGCAGACGCTGGAGCGGGAAGGGCTTGCCGCCTGAAGGCCGCGGCCCCGTCGCGGGGCCGCGCCGGTCCTACATCGTCGCGCCGATGTTCCAGGGCACGAATTCGAGGTCGCCATAGCCGAGTTCTTCGGATCGCGTGCGTTCGCCGGAGGCGGTCCGGAGGATGAGGTCGAAGATCTGCCGTCCCTTTTCCTCCAGCGAAACGCCGTTCAGGACGTCGCCGCAGTCGATGTCCATGTCCTCCCGCATCTGCTCGTAGATATAGGAATTGGAGGCGAGCTTGATGGAGGGCGTCGGCTTGCAGCCGAAGGCGGAGCCCCGGCCGGTGGTGAAACAGAGGATATTGGCGCCGCCCGCGACCTGCCCGGTCGCCGATACCGGATCGTAGCCGGGCGTATCCATGAAGACGAGGCCCTTCGCGTCGACCGTGTCGGCATATTCGAAGACGGCGCGCAGGTTCGTCGAGCCGCCCTTCGCGGCCGCGCCGAGCGATTTTTCCAGGATCGTCGTGAGGCCGCCGAGCTTGTTGCCGGGGGAGGGGTTGTTGTTCATCTCCATGTTGTGGCGGGCGGTGTAGTCCTCCCACCAGCGGATCCGCTCGACGAGCTTTTCGCCGACGGCGCGACTTTCGGCGCGGCGGGTGAGGAGATGTTCGGCGCCGTAGATTTCCGGCGTCTCCGACAGGATGGCCGTGCCGCCCTGCTCGACGAGGAGGTCGACGGCCGCGCCGAGCGCCGGATTGGCGGTGATGCCCGAATAGCCATCGGAACCGCCACACTGGAGAGCGAGCATCAGCTCGGAGGCAGGCGCCGGCGTGCGCCTGTGGGCATTCACCACCGGCAGCATCTCCCGGATCGCCCGGACGCCGGCTTCCACCGTCTTGCGCGTGCCGCCCGTCTCCTGGATGGTCAGGGTGCGGAAGGTGATATTCTCCTCGACGCCATAAGTCTTCATCCAGCGGGGAATCTGGAAGACCTCGCAGCCGAGGCCGACCATCAGCACGCCGCCGACATTGGGATTGGTCGCAAAGCCCCATTGCGTCTTCTTGAGCAGGTCATGCGCCTCGCCGTTGACGTCGAGGCCGCATCCCGTGCCGTGCACCAGCGAGATGACCCCGTCGACATTCGGATAGTCCTTCAGGATGCCGGACTTGTTGATCTCCTCCGCGATGAAGCGGGCGGCGCTCGCCGAACAGTTTACCGATGTCAACACGGCGACGTAATTGCGCGTGCCGACCTTTCCATCGGCGCGGCGATAGCCGAGGAACGTCGCGCGCTCCGCATCCGGCAGCACCTGCGTCTCCTTCAGCCCCTCGCCGAACATGTAGTTCCGCTCGAAGGTGTGGATGTAGACATTGTGCTCGTGCACCCAGTCGCCCGGCGCGATGGACTCGCGGGCAAAGCCGATGACCTGGCCGTATTTGACGATCGGTTGGTCCTTGCCGATCGCCGTCATCGCCATCTTGTGGCCGCGCGGGATGCGCGCGGTCGCGGCGACCGCGCCGGCAAGGTCGCCCGGATTGAAGGGGTCGGTCACGAGGACGATGTTGTCGGCGGCGGAAAGCTGGATGAAACGGGCCATGGCATGCTCGGGCGGGTTCGCGCTGGGGCGTTCCGCGAAAGGTTGTGATATTTGAATACTAATATAACAGTAGCCGCGTGGTCAAGCACGCCTGCGCCCGGCATCGTGCGGGCATCGGTTGCCATGCGTCCCGGAAGGGCTGCCGGCGCGGCTGCCGGTCAGGCATACCGGTCAATCGTGATGGAAGACTTCCACCATCTGCGCCCACCATTCGCCGTCCTTGCGGGTGGCGAGCGGCTGCTGCAGGGGATCGCAGATCTCCCACCATTTCTGCATGGCGGGTGAGCGGGCCATCTCGGCGGCGTCGGCCGTAAAATCGCTGCCGTGATATTCCCAGTAGGCGAAGAGCAGGTTTTCCGGCTCGCGCAGGAAGATCGAATAATTGCGGATATTGGCTGCGCTGATGACCGCGAGCACATCCGGCCAGACAGCCGCGTGCAGCGCCTTGTATTCGTCGATCACCTCGGGTTTCAGCCCGATGCAAAGGCCCATTCGCTGCATGTCAGTCTCCGTGGGATTGGGGTGGCCGCTCAGCCGAAGGCATTGTTGGCGACGGCGACTTCCAGCGTGTTGCGGAGCGAGGTGTTGAGATGCTCGCGCATGGCATTGGCCGCCGCCTCGCCGTCATGGCGCTGCAGTGCCTTGAGGATCGCCTGGTGCTGCTGGATCGTCTGCTCGCCATAGCCCGGCTTGGGAATGGCGAGATAGCGGCCGCGGTCCATCTGCGCCTTGGATATGTCGACCGCCCGCCAGAGCATGTGGAAGCCGTTCACCTCGGCGATGGTGCGGTGGAAGGCGTCGTCGAGCTGGATGGCGTCGCTGTAGCGGCCGCGGGCGATCGCCGTGCGATGCGCGGCGATATTGTCTTCCAGCGCCTCGGCCTGCGCCTGCGTCAGCTTTTCGGCGGCCCGCCGCGCGCTTTCCATCTCCAGCGCATTGCGGATGACATAGGCCTCCTCGATGTCGCGGATGCTGATGCGCGCGACGAAGGTGCCCGTCTGGGCGAAGACGTTGACGAGGCCCTCGTCGCTGATGCGCTTGACGGCTTCGCGCACCGGCGTGCGGGAAACGCCGAGCGTCTGGGCGATGGCCATCTCGTTGATCGCCTCGCCTGGCTTCATCTGGCCGCTGACGATCAGGCCGCGGACCTTGTGATAGATCTGGTCGCGCAGCGGAAGGGATCGGTTGAGGTTGGATGCGTCGATGTCCATGGGCCGCCGTAATTTATAAAAGCCTGTTGAACCAAAGCACCCGGAATAACAGGATGTCAATGAAGGGGTGTCAGCGTCCGGTAGACGTACCCCGCGGTCTGATTTATTCCTGTCCCGGTCGTGCCTGCGCGAGAATCCGCATTGCGGATACCGGCTGTATAATACTAGTGTTACGCATGAAAGCCAATATGGATGCCCGAAGCAACCGGGTACGGGAGGAAGCCGGATGATCGTCGATGCGCATCACCACCTGTGGCGGGTCGGCCGCGGGGACTATCACTGGATGTCGCCGGACATGCCGGTGCTGGCGCGCGACTATGTTGCCGTTGACCTTCGTCCCGTTCTCCGGCGGGCCGGGGTCGACCGTACCGTCGTCGTCCAGGCGGCTGAGACGGAGGCGGAGACCGATTTCCTGCTTTCGCTCGCGGCGGAAACGGATTTCATCGCCGGCGTCGTCGGCTGGCTGGATTTCGAGGATGCCGCCTTTCCCGCCAAGCTCGAAGCGCTGATGCGCCGGCCGAAATTCGTCGGGCTGCGGCCGATGCTGCAGGACCATGCGGACGACGGCTACGTCCTGCGCCCGGCCGTGCTCGACAATATCCGCCATCTCGCCGCGGCGGGCGCCGCCTTCGACATTCTCACCTTTCCGCGCCATCTGCCCGTGATCCTGCGCATGCTCGATGCCGTGCCGGACGTGCGGGCGGTCGTCGACCATCTGTCGAAGCCGCCGGTGGCGAGCGGCAGGCTGGAGGGCTGGGCGGAGGACATGGCACGGCTCGCCGCCCATCCGGGCCTTCATTGCAAGGTTTCCGGTCTGGTCACCGAAGCCGATCATGCGGGCTGGGCGCCGGGCGATCTGACGCCCTATGTCCGGCATGTCTTCGATGTCTTCGGCGCCGACAGGCTGATGTTCGGCAGCGACTGGCCGGTCTGCCTGCTCGCCGCCTCCTATGCGGAAGTCCTGAACGCCGCCCGCGGCATTCTCGATCCCCTGCTCGACGCGGACGGCATGGCCCAGGTGTTCGGCGGCAATGCCGTAAGCTTCTACCGCCTCTGAGCCGCCCCGGCGGTTGCCGCCGCGCCCGATCCGAACCATGGCTCCGTGGATATGCGGAACGACGCTTGCGAGGTCTGTTATATTAGTGTAATAGGACAGCGCCGGTAAGAGGAGAGACATCGACAGCGATGCGCGCCGGCAAGGGGAGAGAGGAATGCCTTCGGCCGCGAGCGCATTGCACATGAGGGGGATCGGCAAGGTCTTCCCGGGTGTGAAGGCCCTGTCCGGCGTGGACCTTGCCGTCCGCTTCGGCACGGTGCATGCCATCGTCGGCGAGAACGGCGCCGGCAAGTCGACCCTGATGAAGATCCTCAGCGGCGCCTACGCCCCGACGACCGGCACTATCGAGGTCGCCGGCACGGAGGTGCGCATGAAGCGCCCGGCCGATGCGCAGAAGCTCGGCATCCGCATGGTGCACCAGGAGCTGAACCTCGTTCCCGACCTCACGGTCGCCGAAAATATCTTCCTCGGCCGCATGCCGAGGCGCCTCGGTTTCTTCGACCGCGGCGGCATGGTGCGCCGCGCCGCCGCCATCCTCGCGGAGCTGGGCGCCGCCATCGATCCGCAGCAGCGCCTCGGCGACCTGTCGATCAGCCAGCAGCAGCTCGTGGAGATCGCGAAAGCCTATGCCGCCGAGCCGCGCATCATCGTGCTCGACGAGCCGACCTCCAGCCTCAGCGAGCACGAGACCGCCGCGCTCTTCCGCATCCTGCGCAAGATGCGCGATGCCGGCATTGCCATCATCTATATCAGCCACCGCCTCAAGGAGGTGCTTGATATCGCCGACGAGGTTACGGTGCTGCGCGACGGCGCGATGATCGAGACCCGTGCCGCAAGCGGCATCACCGCCGCCGAGATGATCCGCCTCATGGTCGGCCGCGAGGTGAGCAACGTTTTCCCGAAGACCCCGTCGACCATCGGCAGGCAGGTGCTGCGGGTGCGCAATGCCGGGGACGGCGAGCGCTTCCACGCCATCAGCTTCGACGTGCGCGCCGGCGAGATCCTCGGCCTCACCGGCCTCGTCGGCGCCGGCCGCACGGAGGTCGCCCGCGCCATCTTCGGCCTTGCGCCGCTGACATCGGGCACGGTCGAGATCGACGGCGCGCCGGTGACGATCGGCTCGCCCGCGGCGGCCGCCCGCGCCGGCATCGCCTATGTGCCCGAGGACCGCAAGGGCGACGGCATCATGCCCGCCATGACGGTGCGCGAGAATATCAGCCTGCCGGTGCTGCGCCGGCTTGCCAACCGTTTCGGCCGCGTGCGGCGCGGCGCGGAGCGCGAGCTTGCCGGCACCTATGTGCGCAAGTTCTCCATCGTGCCGCCGGATGGCGAGCGGCGCATCGGCCTGCTCTCCGGCGGCAACCAGCAGAAGGCGGTGATCAGCCGCTGGCTCGCCACATATCCGAAGGTGCTGATCCTCGACGAGCCGACGCGCGGCGTCGATGTCGGTGCCAAGGCGGAAATCCACGGCATCATCGGCCAGCTCGTCGCGAACGGCATGGCCGTGGTGATGATCTCCTCCGAGCTGCCGGAAATCATGGGCGTGTGCGACCGCGTGGTCGTCATGCGCGACGGGCGCGCCTCCGTGCCGCTCGCCCGCGAGGGCCTGACGGAGGAGCGCATCATGGCGCTCGCCACGGGCGAGGAAAGTGCAGAAGGGGAGGCCGCATGACGGACATCGCCGCCATGGGACAGACGACGAAGGACGCCGCGCGCTTCAGCCAGGGCAGCCGCATGGTCGGCCTCATCTCGCGCGCCGGTCTCACGCTCGCCATCCTCGCCGTCATCCTCTACGGCTCGCTCGCCAATCCGGTCTTCTTCACGGCCGGCAATTTCGTGAACGTGCTGATGTCCATGTCGATCGTCGGCATCGTCGTCGTCGGCATGACCTTCGTGCTGGTCGTTGGCGGCATGGCGGACCTTTCGGTGCCGGCGACCATCGCCTGCGGCGCGATCCTGTCGCTCGCCCTCCAGCCCTATATCGGCCCGGTTCCGGCCTTTGCCGTCGCGGTGCTGCTGGCGGGGCTCACCGGCCTCGTCAACGGCGTGCTCGTCGGCTATGTCGGCATCAATCCCATCATCGCCACGCTCGGCATGGGCACTATCGTGCTCGGCATCGTGCAGGCCGCCGTCGGCGGCGTCATCGTCTACGGCACGGATCCGAGCTCGGCGGATTTCGTCAAGAGCCGCATCCTCGGCGTGCCGATGATCGCCGTCATCTTCATCGCCATCGCAATCCTCGGCAATTTCGTGCTGTCGCGCACCTTCTGGGGCCGCTGGACCATCGCGACGGGCGGCAACTACAGCGCGGCGCAAGCGAGCGCCGTGCCGGTGCGGGCCGTCCGGGCCGGCGCCTTCGTCATCACCGCCTTTGCCGCGGGTTTCAGCGGAGGTCTGCTCGGCCTGACGCTGCAGAGCGCCCGCCCGCTCGTCGGCCAGGGCTACGAGTTCAGCGCCATCACGGCGGTGGTCGTCGGCGGGGTGTCGATCATGGGCGGCTTCGGCTCCATCCCGCGCGCCATGGCGGGTCTCGTCTTCGTGCAGCTTCTCACCAATGTCATGGTCCTTCAGGGCGTGCGCACGCCGATCCAGGGCTTCGTCCTCGGCCTCCTGATCGCCGGTGCCGTCGCGCTCGACATCGCGCTGCGCAAGCGGGGTGTTGCCTGATGTCCGCCTTCGTTTCCGCGCTCCTGCGCTACCGCGTCGCCGTCATCCTCTGTCTGACGCTCGCCGCCGCCACGCTCATCGTGCCGGGCTTTGCCAGCCTCACGACGCTCAGCCTCGGCCTCGACCGCGGCTCGACCATCGGCCTCATCGCCATCGGCCTGACGGTGCTCCTCATCGCCGGCCAGATCGACCTTTCCGTCGGCTCGGTCTTCGCCGTTTCCGGCATCGTGGGGATCATGCTCCAGCCGGCGCTCGGCATGGGGTGGGCGGCGCTCGCCGGTGTCCTGGCGGGCACCGCCGCCGGCGTGGTCAACGGCTTCCTCGTCGTGGTGCTGCGCATCAATTCGCTGGTGGCGACGCTCGCCACCATGCTGGTCTTCCGCTCGGTCGCGCACTGGATGACGGCAAGCCAGCCGATCCCCGGCAACGACATCATGTTCTCGATCACGCTCAGCGAGATCTATCTCGAAGTCTTCACCGTCCGCAGCGGCCTGTTCCTGGTCTCGATCCTCGCCCTCCATGTCTGGCTGACGCGCACCGTCGCCGGCCGCAACCTCTTTGCCGTCGGCTCCAACGCGCTTTCGGCGGAGGCGAGCGGCATCTCGGCGGGGCGCATCATGTTCCTGTCCTTCGTCTTCGCGAGCACCCTTGCCGGTGTCGCGGGCGTCCTGCAGAGCCTTGCCACCAATACGGGTTCGCCGGTCTACGGCTCCGAGCTCACCGTCGCCGTCATCGCCGCCGTCGTCGTCGGCGGCACGCGGCTGGAGGGCGGGCGCGGCTCGGCGCTCGGCACGCTCGGCGGCGTCCTCACCATCGCCGCGCTGACGACGGCGATGGAGTTCCAGTCTGTCCCCGCCTACATGCAGCAGGTCGCCTCCGGGCTGATCCTCATCCTGCTCGTCGTCCTCGACCGAACCGTTCGCACCGGCCGGCGCAAGCCGGCCGCGGCCCCCGCCCATGCCTGACACTTTTCCAATCGATGAAGGAGGAAAACATGATTGGTAAGACTGCACGCCTGCCCGCCGCCGCGGCGGCCATACTGCTCGCCTCGACGGCCTTCGCCAGCGCCAAGACGGTCTGTTACGTCACGGCCGCCGATTCCCACGCCTATGCGACGCCGGCCAATGTCGCGCTCAACGACCGCGCCAAGGAGCTCGGCATCGAGATCCTGAGCCTCAGCCAGAACTTCGACGTGCAGACCGGCACCGAGCAGGTCAGCACCTGCATCGCCCGCAAGGCCGACGGCATCATTCTCTGGCCACTCGATCCGCAGGCCTATATCCCCGCGCTCGCCCGCGCCAAGCAGGCGAACATCCCGGCGATCCTCATCAACTCGCCGATGGCCGAGCAGGCGAACGACTTCGTCAAGTCCTTCACCGGCCCCGACGTCTACGAGGAAGGCAAGCTTGCCGCCGATTCGCTGAACGAGGCGATGAAGGGCGAGGGCGCCGTCGTCGTCATCGCCGGCCAGGCCGGCAACGGCACGACCATCGGCCGCGTCGGCGGCTTCGTCGATCGCCTCAAGGAGATCGGCAGCAAGGTCGAGGTGCTGGAAACGGTCAATGCCGACTTCGACCAGCAGAAGGCGCTCGTCGCCAGCCGCGACCTGATCACCCGCTTCGGCGACAGGATCACCGGCGTCTACGCAAACGACGACACCATGGCCCGCGGCTTCATCGACGCCTGGAAGGAAGCCAATTCGGGCAAGCCGACGCCGCCGATCGTTGGTATCAACGGCCAGCGCGATGCCTTCGATTCCATCCGCTCGGGCGAGATGTACGCGACCATCGTCCAGTCGCCGGTCGAGGACGGCAAGCTCGCCATCGAGACCATGGCGGAGATCCTCGACGGCAAGGACGTCAAGGCCCGCCTGCCGATCCCGCTGACCGTCGTCACCAAGGCCAATGTCGAGACCGTCGAACCGGCGTTCTGACGGCCTTCACGAGCCGCAGGGCGCCGGTTGCGCGCCTTGCGGCTTTTCCATGCCCGCAAGCCGGCCCGCGGGCCGAACAGGCGATATCCTTGTCTTTGCCCTGCAGCCAGACGGCTCGCCTTCCGAAAGGCGGATGTTTGCAAACGGTATTGGCGGTCTCGGCAAGCCCGGGCTTCCGGGCGGGATGAAGGCGGTCGGCAGACGTTATCAATAACCTGCGTCAGCGCCTCGACCTGTGAATGCCGTTGGTGAGGCTCAGGGCTCGCCTTCCAGCATCTCCATGATATCCGCCCCGGCGCCGGCCGCCGTCGCGTCGGCCTTGCCGGCGGCATCGAGGAATTCCTGCTGCGAGGCAACCGTATAGTTGCAGCCGACGAACATCGTCTGCGGATTCCCCGTTTCAGCGGGTGCTCCCAGCATCATGGCGAGCGCGTTGTCCGTCGGAGCGAAGGCACCGAGCATCGGGCCGCTCTCGGGGTCGACGAAGCGGTAATATTGCTCGGTCATTTTTATCGGCGCGCGCTTCATGCCTTTTGCCTCGATCAGCGTCCGCGCCGCGTCATAGGCTTTCTCTATCACCACCCATTCCTGCAGGAAGGAGATGCGGGTGACGGGCCTGCCGAACACGGTAACGGGCTCGGCGAGCTCGAAGGTCTCCAGACCGAGCATCCCCTCATGGCCGTTGTCCGTGACCGGCTTCAGCCATGCCGGCAGGTTCCCGCTCATGAAGAGCGCCATTCCGGTTTTGCCCAGCACCTCGCGCGGCGCCCTGCATTCGGCAAGGGACGACAATGTCCCGGGCGTCAGCTCGAATGCGGCGGCATCCGGCTGCACGTCCTCGGCGCGAGCGGGTACTTGTCCCGTCATCTGGCACAGGACGGCAAAGGCGGCGCATAGCCGGAGCATGGATTTCATGGCATTCACGATCGTTCATTTCCTTCCGCGCCCGCCGGCCATGGAGCGGCAGCGGGCATGCGCGCGCTATATTCCAGAAAAATGCGGACGGTTCCAGCCGATGGAGCGGGGAGACGGAAGAGTGTGCCTCGTCCCGTCCGGCTTGCGCATGATGGGCGAGGACGCAAAAAAATGGGCCGTCGGAAACCGCGGCCCATGAGATGTGGAGATCTGAACCTCCAGAGGGGAACAGCTGCTGCGGCGGTACTGGGAGGAGAAAGGCCGCCATATGCATCAGCTGTCCTGAATATGCTTGAACTCCGGCAAAATGACAAGCATTGGTTGTGCATTTCACCTATGCAAGGATTGCAATGCAACCGTCCCGCTTCACGGCGATTTCTGCGCGCGTTTCAGGAGGATCTGCATCTCATCGAAGCGCCGCTTGCGGTCGCCGTCGTCCTCCTGCGGGGAGTAGCAGGTCCGCGAGACGCAGAAGCGGCGCAACGTATAGGGGCGTTCCGCCTTGTCGAATTCGCATTCGAACTCGTCGGTCAATTCGGATTTCTGCTGGTCGGCCCGCTGGGAATAGGTGAAGCGGACGCCGGGTGGCTTCAATTCGGGGAAGGACTGCACCACGCCGATATTGAGCGTGTCGGTCATGAAGAAGCTCTTGGCGATGTCGGTACATGTCGCCTGCAGCTCGGGGCTCTGGGCATAGGCTGGCGAGGCGAGGACGAGAGCAACACCGACGATCCACTTCATTCTTTCCTCCCGGGGCATGGCGACGGTCAGGCGGCCGCACCGTCGCGAAATCCCGCTCGGGCGGATTTGTTCCCGGAAAGGATGCGCCTGCCTCAGCGCCGCATCCTTCTGGCAAGGGGAAGGAGGGCGCGCGCCTGCAGGTGCTCCAGCATGTCGAGGATCGCCTTGCCGTGCCGGTCCATGATCCAGAGCGAGGCCATGGCGAGGGGAACGGCGAGGATTGCCGCGCCGAGCATGTCGAGCGGATAGTGCACGCCGATATAGATGCGCGACCACGCCACCAGGAGGCCGAGCCCGGCCGCCCACCAGGCCGCGCTGCGCCGCCGCACCATGAACAGCAGCGCCGCGGAGACCGCGAAGGCAAGGCCGTGATTGCTCGGGAAGGAGCCGTTCGGCCGGTGCTCGACCAGCGCATGGCCGACGCCGGCCATGAAGGGGCGCGGCCGGAAGGCGACGAGCCCGATGAGATAGCTCAGCACGATCGCCAGCAGGAAGGCGAGAACGAGGGCGACGGCCGTCAGCCGGTTGCGCCGGCCGCCCGCGATCCACAGCCAGGCGAGATAAAGCGGAATGACGAGGACGACGAACTTGGCGATGAAGATCGCGAGCCACGCGGCAATCGTATTGGGCGTAGCGCCGGCATTCAGGAGCAGAAAAAGATCGGTATCGAAATCGAGCATGAAGGGCCTGTGAGATGCATGTCGCTTCGCGCCTTGGACCCGGATCGTGGCGGCATCATGCCGCTTGAGGGAAAAGCCCGCCAAAGGCTGTGGAGAATGCTCCGGCCGGGCCGGGCCCGTGGTCGCCGGCCGTACCCGCGACATCTTTACCGGCCTAGATGCTTGTCTTCCGGCCGCGCCTCGTGGCATTAGGGGCCTTCCTCCGGAGACTGGCGCATGATCAAGACCCTGACGGCCGGACGGCCATGGACACGACTGGCGTTCATCGCATCCCTTCTGCTCACGGCCCCGGCGCATGCCACGCCCGTGCTCGTGGTGGATGCCGGGAACCATCAGGTGCTCTATCAGGAAGAGGCCGGCGCGCCCTGGTATCCCGCCTCGACGACCAAGCTGATGACCGCCTTCGTGGTGTTCGAGGCGATCCGGGCCGGCGAGGTGGATCTTGCCACCCCCGTCACCATGACCCGCAATGCGACCAAGCAGGCGTTCCTGGAATCCGGCCTCACCCTCGGGCGGACCATGACGCTGGAGGACGCACTCTTCGCCATGCTGACCGCCTCGGCCAACGACGTCGCCGTGGCGCTTGCCGAAGCCGTGGTGCCCGACGAGAAGGCCTTCGTCCAGCGCATGAACGATGCGGCCGCCCGCCTCGGCATGACCGGCACGCATTTTTCCAATCCGAACGGGCTTTTCGACAAGGCCAACTACACGACCGCGCGCGACCTCGCGCTGCTGGGACTGGAAGTGGACCGGGCCTTTCCCGAATATAGCCGTTTCTTCCAGGCGGCCGCGGTGACGATCGACGGCAAGGAGATCAAGTCGAACAACCTGCTGCTGACGCGTTTCAGCGGCACGATCGGCATGAAGACCGGTTTCCTCTGTGCCTCCGGCCGGAACTATGTCGGGCTCGCCACGCGCAACGGTAAGCGCGTCATGGTCGTCATGATGGGGGCGACGACCGAGCGCGAGCGCAACGAGCGTTCCGCGCAATATCTGACGCAGGCCTTCGAGGGGCGCCTTCAGAGCGGCGCGGGGCGCCTTGAGGACCTGAAGAACCGGGGCGATCTGCAGCCGGAGGACATGCGCATCCGCCTGTGCACCGACAAGAGCGCGGCCTATGAGGCAAGCCGGGATGCGCTTTATCCCATGGGCCTGCCGGGCCACGAGAGCTACCTGAAGGACGAGATTCCCGGCGAGGTCCATGCGATCAGGACCTGGGCCAACGACAATCTCAAGGACGTGCCGGTTCCCGCCCGGCGTCCGTCTTAGAGCGTTTCCGCTTTCTCCGAGTCGCGAAAACGCTCGAACTCTTTGTTTAGCCGCATTTGCGAACGCAAAACCGCTTCGCACTTTTGCTGGAAATGCTCCAGGCCCGGTTCGCCGGCCTGCCATCTGCCCGGTCGCGAAGAAGGAGGATCGTATGATCAGATACCTTTCGGCTGCCGCCGTCGTGCTTGCCGCGGCGCATGCGGTGGCCGCCGACCCCGCCTACCGTGACGACCGCTCCGATGCGGCCTCGCTAATAAGATCGCTCTACAACGCCATCGACCGGAAGGAATATGCCCGGGCCTGGGACTATTTCGGCGACCGCAAGCCGGCGGCGGACTTCGCGGCCTTCGCGGAAGGCTATGCCGGCACCGAGGCCGTCGACGTGGCGCTCGGCGCCGTCAGCGAGGAGGGCGCTGCGGGCAGCGTCTATTTCCAGGTTCTCCTCGCCATCCGCGCCCACCGCGCGGATGGCGAGGATGAGGTCTTCGCGGGCTGCTACGTGGTGCGGCAGGAGAACCCCGCGATCCAGGAGCCGCCCTTCCGCCCTCTCCAGATCGAAAAGGGCAGCCTGAAACCGGCCACCACGAGCAATCTCGACGAGGCTGTGCCGGGGGAGTGCGGGGAGTAGCTTCCGCGTGAAGAGCGGGCGGGTGGTGGAATGGCCGTCGGCCCGTGACACCCTTCCGCCGGATGGCTATATCTGCGCTCCGGTCGTGCCGGCCGGAACTTTTCCCCGCCGCAACGGGCGGGGTCAATGAACAGACGTTTGAATGACATGCCAGAACAGAACATCACGGTAGCCGGGACGCGCTCCGCATTCATCGAGGGCGTCATCGCCTGCGGGCCGACGATCCTCGGCTATTGGAGCATCGGCTTTGCCTCCGGCGCCATCGGCGCGATCTCGGGCTTCAGCATCAGCGAGATCCTGCTGCTTTCCGCCCTGCTCTATGCGGGCTCCGCGCAGTTCCTCTTCTATTCCCTCTGGACGGCGGGGGCGGGGCCGTCCGCGGTCGTGCTGGCGGTACTGCTCGTCAATATCCGCTACCTGCTGATGAGCTCCTATCTCGCGCGCTTCTTCTCGGGCGCCTCGACCATGCAGAAATTCGTCAGCGGCGTGCTGTTGACCGACGAGACCTTCGGCGTCGCCACGCAGTTCGCGACGGGGCGCGGGGTGCTGCCCTATCGCTGGATGCTCGGGCTCAACGTGGCGGCCTATGCGAACTGGATCGTCGCCAATTTCATGGGCGCCCTTTTCGCGGCGGTCATCCCCGCCGGCATCTCGCACGGCCTCGGCTTCAGCCTGACGGCCATGTTCATCGGGTTGCTGGCGCTCAACTATTTCGGCAGCGCCCGGAAGCGGCTGGAGATCGTGGCGATGGTCACGTCGGCCGCCGCCGTGCTGGCGACGATGCGTTTCCTCGACGTCAATGTCTCCGTGCTGGTCGCGACGGCCCTTGCCGCGACGATCTGCGCGACCGCGCTGCAAATCCGGGAACGCCGGGGGAGGCTGTCATGACCGGCTCGTTCCTGCTGACGGTCGCGATCTGCGCGGCGATAACCATCTGCATCCGCGCCCTGCCCATCGTCTTCCTTGCCGGCGCAAGGCTGCCGGCCTTCGCCATGGCCTGGCTCGGCTTCATCCCCTCCAGCATCATGATCGCGATCGTGACGCTGGAGCTGGTGAAATATGCCGGCGAGGACGGCGGAACGGCCGCGACCGTGGCGGCTGCCGTGGGCTGCGCGGTGGTGGCCTTCCTGACGCGCAGCCTTTTTGCGACCGTCCTCGTCGGCGTGGTCCTCTATCTCGGCATGATGCTGATGGCCTGAGCGGGCGTCGATTTCCGGCTTGCCATTACGGAATTTCTGGAACCTAAAGTAGCATTTCCGCATTGATTGGGCAGGAGGCAAGACCATGGATACGTCCTTGCTCATCAACTGGCCGGCGGGCGTCGCGATCAACCTGGAAGCACTGGGTGGGCCCTTCATGGTGGGCTCGACGCGGGAGGCCGCCATTCTCCTGATGGACTGCTGGCCCGTCAATCACGGCCGCGCCTTCATTCATGCGCTGGAAGTCTGCGCGGACGCCCTCGAGGAGGAGGCGCAGGACGACGACGTTCGCCGCGCCTTCGTGGAAGCGGCGGAAGAAGCGCATATCCTCATGCATCTGCAATAGGGGGAACGGCCCGCCCTGCCGCCTCAGGAGGCCTCGCGGGAATAGAACATCCGCGCGGACGCCTCGATGATGGAGCGGTGCTTGCGCGCGTCGAAGGAGACGGCCGGGAAGGTCTCGAAGAGATATTTCGCGAACTCCACCTTGGCCTCGTCCGCCTGGTCGAACCACGGCTGCGAGGTCACTTCGGTGAAGATCTGCTGCAACGCGCCCAGTTCTTCCGGTTCAAACGTGCCCTTGGAAAAGATATCGCCCATAACGTCCACCCGTCGTCGTGTCCGCTGATCTGGGCATCGGGCCGCCGGTGTTCAAGGTGCGGGCACCGCCGGTCCCTTCAAAAAATCGGGAGAGGCAGGCGGCTACCACTCGCTGTCGGGGTCGGCGAGGAAGGAGGGGATTTTCGCATCCTCGCCCGCCGCGGCATAGAGCAGTTCGATGCAGCGCCGGCGCTCCTCCTCGATGCCTTCGACGATCATCTGCACCGGGTCCTTCTGCCCGCGGGCAAGATGGCGCGCCGCGATGCTCCAGGCCGCGCGCTCGGTGCTGGATGTGAAGATGCCCGATTTGTCGTACACGCATTTCTCCTGCCATTTCATTGGCCGCGGAAGATGCGCCAGCGTCCTTGCGCGAACGTTGCGGCATCCGGGCGCCTTTCTCCGGGCTTCATTAAAAATTCGCGGCAAGCGGGTAAAAGCGGCTTGTTTTTGTTCATATAAGCGCTAACTTTTATAAACGATGAACCGGTTGCGCCGCGTATTTTCGCGCATCCGAGGTGCCCCATGAAAAGCATTCCGGACGTCATTGCCGAACTGAGCCGCGCGGCGGCCGAGGTTCCCACGCTCTCGGAGGGAGAAAAGCTCCGCCTCCTGGGACGCGCCTATATCACGATCCATGAGGGCTGGGAGGCGCTCGGCCAGTCCGACCACCTCCAGGAATCGGCCGAGGCCGTCGATCTCATCCAGGCGGGAAGGGTGCCGCTGCATCTTTACGACGACGAGATGCAGGCGATCCTGCTGGAGGCCGTCAAGGTGATCCGGCAGATCGAGGCGGCGCTGGAAGCAAGGGACGCGGCGCCGCCCGAACACGCTCTTGCCGATCGCTAGAGCAATTCCAGCAAAAGTGCGAAGCGGTTTTGCGTCCGGAATTGCGTTAAAATAAAGCGTTAGAACGTTTTCGCGATTCGGAGAAAAGCGGAAATGTTCTAGGCTGCGGCGCTTTCTCTTCCCTCAAAGCTCGCCGGAGATTTCGCGGCGGTTGCGGTCGAGTTCCTCGCTGTAGCGGCGCAGCGTATGGCTTTCCGTGAGAAGGCCGATCACGCGCTGGCCGATCATGTCGCTGACCACCGCGAGCGCTTCGCTTTCTGTCTGGTCGAAAAGTGCGACGGCCTGCCGGGCGTTCATGGTGGGAAGGAGCACGTCGCTGCGGTGGCGCGCGACGTCCCGCACCAGCACGCTGCCATCTTTGGTCTCCACCAGATCGGCGTGAACCTCCGGCACCAGCACCAGCCCCGCATATTTCCCGGCTTCGTCGACGAGGACGACGCGCTGCGTCGAGCCGATGGGAAAGCGCGCGCGGAATTCGGCGAGCGGCATGGCGGCGTCCGCGGTGCGCACGTCGGCGCGCATCAGCTTGTCGACCGTGAGGTTGCGGATCCAGCCGACATCGTGCGCGCTGCGGATGGTCTCGCCGCGCAGGTGGAAGCGCCAGGTGGCGAAGGAGTAGCCGAACAGCGTGCGCACGATGAAGGACGAGGTGATGACGGCGGCCAGCACCAGCGCGGTCATCGGAAAGTCGCCCGTCACCTCCAGCGCCAGGAAGGTCATGGTCAGCGGGCCGCCGATGACGGCGACGGCGAGCGCGCTCATGCCGACCACGGCATAGCTTGCCGGCGCCAGCGTGGCATGGCCGAGATAGGGCGCGGCGAAGGCGAAGAGCTTGCCGATCAGCGCGCCCATGAAGAGCGAGGCGAAGAACAGGCCGCCGCGAAAGCCCGAGCCGATCGAGACGGCCGACGCCACCGCCTTGAGGAGGAACAGGCCGAGCAGGCCGAGGATCGTCACGTTCGTCTCGAGGTTGAGGTGGAGCGCGCCGTGGCCGCCCGAAAGCACCTGCGGGCTGATCATGGCCAGCAGTCCGACGATGATTCCGCCGATCGCCGGGCGGACATAGCCGGGAATGGCGCTCTTGCGGGCGGTCTCCTCGACCAGCGCGACACCCTGCATGAGCAGGATGCCGACGCCGCCGCAGATGGCACCGAGCAAGAGGGCCGGCACATAATCCGCCGGCAGCACCGAGCCGACGCTGCCGACATCGATGCCCGCATCGCTCGGCGAGAGCAGGCGGGCGACGAGATTGGCGACGAGCGCGGAAACGACCACCGGCGTCAGCGAGAGGATGGTATAGGCGCCGATGATCAGCTCGAAGGCATAGAAGGCACCGGTCAGCGGCGCGTTGAAGGCAGCGGCGATGGCGCCCGCCGCGCCGCATCCGACGAGGATGCGCATGTCCGAGCGGCGCAGCTTCAGCTTGCTGCCGAATTTCGAGGCGAAGCCGGCGGCGACCTGCGTATAGCCGGCTTCGAGGCCCACCGAGGCCCCGAAGCCGTTGGAGATGAGGTTCTGCACCGCGACGACGAGACTGTCGGTCAGCGACAGCCGGCCGCCATGCAGGGCATTGGCCTCGATCGGGTCGACCAGCGGCCGCTTGCGCCAGCGGGCGAGCAGCAGCAGGAGAATGCCGAGCAGGATGCCGCCGGCGATGGGGGCGACGAGCAGCAGGACGGGATTTCCGACGGCCGCGCCGCTGAGGCGCTGGTCGGGAGCAAGGCCGAAGATCGTCGAATGCATCGTGCGCGCGATGAGGGTCATGGCGGCGACGGAGAGGCCGGCGGCGATGCCGACCAGCACACCGGCGATGGTAAGGCCGAATTCGCTTCGTCGCGGCAGCGTGCGCATCAGTTCCAGGCTGAGGAACCGGTAGAGCACCGAGGGGCGCAACTGACGCAGCCGCTTGCGCAGGCCGAAATGGCGAATCGTATGCTGTTTCATCGTCCTTCCGGCCGAGCGTGCGACAGGTCCTTGTTCCCTGGTCCGGGATGATCGGTAAGGGGATTTAATCCCGCCCGCCCGTCTGTCAAAGGCAAATCTGGTCGCAACCCGCCGAATATCGCGTATTCGGCGGCAGGAAGGGATGGGATGCGGGCAGGGCGGGCCTGCCCGGCCTGGTCAGTACTGCGAGGGTGGCAGGCGCACGACGAGGCCGTCCAGCGCCGCGGACATCTTGACCTGACAGCTCAGGCGGCTTTGCGGTGTCGGGTTGGAGACGCATTCCAGCATCGCCTCCTCGAAGTCGTCGGGCGGCGAAAGCCGCTCCAGCCAATCCTCGTCGATGTAGCAATGACAGGTTCCGCAGGCGCAGGCCCCGCCGCATTCGGCCGCGATGGCATCGACGCCGTTGTTGACGGCGGCCGACATGACGCTCTGGCCGTCCTCGACGCTCGCCTCGATGGTGCTGCCGTCATTGCCGATGAAACTGATCTTGAGCATGGGATTTCCGTGGTTTTGCGGGGAAGGGTCAGGCAGGCTTGAAGGCGATCTTCAGCGCCCTGGGGCCGCGGACCGAAAGGCCGGTCTTGTATTGCGGCTCGGCTTCGGCGAGCGAGATCGTCTCCATGCGCTTGAGGAGGGTGGTGAAGATCACCTCCATGTCGAGCCGCGCCAGATGGTTGCCGAGACAGAAATGCGCGCCGCCGCCGAAGGCGAGGTGCCGGTTGGGATTGCGGGCGATATTGAACGTGTCGGCATCCGGGCCGAAGGCGTCCGGGTCGCGGTTCGCCGCGCCGTAGAGCAGGCCGAATTTCGTGCCGCGGGCAAACGGCCGGCCGCCGATCCGACAGTCCGCCGTCGCATAGCGGTGGAAGAAGGGCAGCGGCGATTCGAAGCGGAACATTTCCTGGATCGCAGTCTGGATGACGCCCGGTTCCTGCCGAAGGCGCTGCATCTGGTCGGGATAGCGCAGCAATGCGTGCATGCCGGAGCCCAGCACGTCGATGGTCGAGCCGTGGCCGGCCATGAGGATCAGCATGCAGGTGGAGACCAGCTCGTCCTCGTTAAGGTGCCCGGCATCCTGCGCCGCCATCAGGCGGGTGATCATGTCGTCCTCAGGGGCGGCCCTGCGGGCGGCCATCAGCTTCAGGAGATAGTGGTAGAATTCGGTGGTCGCCTTTTCGGCGGCGGCCTTGCGCGCGTCGGAACGGTCGATGTCGAAGAAGCGCACGACGTTTTCCGACCAGACGCGCAACTGCGGACAGTCCTCGTCCGGCACGCCGAGCACGCGGCCGATGATATGGCCCGGCACATGCGCGGCGAGGTCCTCGACGAAGTCGATCTCGCCGCGGTCGATCAGGCCGTCGACGAGCCGGTCGACGAAATCCTGGATCATGCCGCGCTGGCGGGCGATGAAGGCGGGCGTGAACTCGCGGAAGACCTGCTTGCGCAGGCGGTCGTGCACCGCGCCGTCGCTGTCGAGCATAGAGAACTGCACGAAGCGGGAATGGTGCGGCATGTCATGCCAGTTCTGCGCCCGCTGCTGTGCCTCGATCTCCTCCGGCGACATGAAGAATTCCGCCGAGCGCACCATGGCATTGTCGCGGGCGATCGCCGCCACATCCTCGAAGCGCGAGACCAGCCACATGTCGAAATCGGCGAAGTAGACCGGCTCGCCGCGGGCGCGCAGCGCCGCATAGGCCGGGTAGGGATTCTGGGCGAAGGCGGTGGAAAGCGGCTGAAAATCCATGTCAGCCTGAAGCGGCGCGGTCATGTCCATCAAGTCTCCCAAAACATCGCCTGCCGGCGCAAGCGCGCCAAACTAGAGGATTTAGCCGACGAGGGAATGTACCGCAGGCGCAGGATGATGGATAAAACTCGCATCGACGGTTGCAGCATGATAGGCCGCTTTCCGAGCGACATGCGAAGGCGATAGAGATGCCCGACAAGGACAATGCCATCTTCTTCCAGACGCCGGGGCGGCATGCGGCCGCCTATCCCTATCGGATCCTCGTCGGCGGCCACACCTTTTTCACGCCGGCCGCCCCGCCCGTCGCCCGCCGCTTTCACCACCAGACCCTGATCTGCACCCTTTCCGGCCTCGGGGAGATCCGGGTCGGTGACGCGGTAAGCACGGCGGCGCCCGGCAGCGTCGCCTGGCTGGATACGGCTCTTGCCTACCGCCACGGCTGCCACCCGCAGGCGCAGCACTGGCACTATGTCTGGCTCGGCTGCGAGGGCGCGGCTCTGGAGCGCGTTTTCCATCTGCTTCAGGTCGGGCGGGCACCGCTTTTCGAGCTTGGCGCGGCGGCCGATGCCCGCCCGCTCTTCGAGGCGGCGGTCGAGGCGCTGCGCACCCGGCCCGCGGCACCCGAGGCGATGTCGAACGCATTCGTGGCGCAGATCGTCGCGCTGCTGGCGGCGCAACGCGGAGAGGAGGGGGAGGACGACGGCGACCGTATCGGCCTTGCCATCCAGGCCATGCGGGCGGACCTTGCCGGCGGCTGGAGCGTCGAGGCCCTCGCTTCCATCACCGATCTCAGCCCGTCGCAGCTCCACCGCCGCTTCCGCCGACTGACCGGCACCACGCCGATGGACTGGCTGCGGCATGAGCGGATGAACCACGCCAAGGGGCTGCTGACCCGCACGGCTGAGAAGATCGCCGCGGTCGCGCTCGCCTGCGGCTATCCCGATCCCTACCATTTCAGCCGCGACTTCTCCCGCACCGTGGGGATTTCCCCCAGCGCCTTCCGCGAAGGCCACGGCCTGCCGCTGCCCGCAAAGCCGGCGGCGATACGTCGGCGATAGCGGTCGAACGGGCCCGATCGTCTGCGCTAAGAATGCCTGTCAGGCGAAGACGTGCGCCTTGCCGGCGACGTCGAGGCGCACGAGGTTTCCGGGCGAGGGCAGCGCGACGCTGGAGGTTTTCAGCACGATGGGCGGCAGGGCGGTATCGGCGAGTGCCACCGAGATGGTGCAGACCGCGCCGCCGAACTGCACGTCCACCACGCGTCCGCCGTTCTGCGGCGTCGCGCCGTCGACCGCGACGCGGATCTGTTCCGGCCGCAGCATGATTTCCGCCTTGCCGGCATGGTCGCCGTCGACCGCCACGCGCCCCAGCGCGCAATCGGCAAAGCCGTTCTTGATGATGGCTGGCAGCAGCACCGCATCGCCGAGGAACAGAGCCGTCTCGCGGTCGAGCGGCTGGTGGTAGATCGCCTGCGGCGCCCCCGCCTGCACCAGTTGCCCCTCGCGCAGCACCGCCACCTGGTCGGCGAAGGAAAGCGCCTCGGTCTGGTCGTGGGTGACGAGGATGGCGGTGATGCCGGCGGCCTGCAGCACGCGCGCCACGGCCTTGCGCATGTTCTCGCGCAGGCTCGTGTCGAGGGCGGAGAAGGGCTCGTCCAGCAGCATCAGCTTCGG
This sequence comes from Shinella sp. R2-11, assembly GCF_055330205.1. Classification (NCBI taxonomy): domain Bacteria; kingdom Pseudomonadati; phylum Pseudomonadota; class Alphaproteobacteria; order Hyphomicrobiales; family Rhizobiaceae; genus Shinella; species Shinella sp. R2-11. The sequence goes on from NZ_JBVAPC010000001.1 coordinate 509,710, forward strand.
CCGGCGGCCGAGCGCGCGGGCGAGCGCCACGCGCTGCTGCTGCCCGCCGGAAAGCTGGTGCGGCCGGCGGGTTGCCATCGCGGCCTCCAGCTCCACCATCTCCAGCAGGCTTTCGATCCGTTTCTCCCGGTCGGGCGCGCCGCGCTCGAAGCCGAAGGCGATGTTGTCGGCGACGCTGAGATGGGGAAACAGCGCGCCGTCCTGCGAGACGATGCCGATGCCGCGCTTGTGCGCCGGCACGCCCGCCGGCCCGTCGGCCAGCAGCGCGCCGTCGAAGCGCACCCGGCCCGTATCAGGAAATTCGAAGCCGGCGATGATGCGCAGCAGCGTCGTCTTGCCCGAGCCGGAGGGGCCGACGACGGCCGTGCGGCTGCCGGCGGGTACCGAGAGGTTCACCCCGTCCAGCGCCCGCACCGGCCCGTAGCGCCGGCTGATGTTTTCCAGATCGAGCAGCGTCATTGGCCGGCCGTCCTTTTCGACTGGGCATGGAGGAGAAGGGTGAGCGGCAGGGAAAGCACGACCATCATCACGGCATAGGGCGCGGCCGCGACATAGTCGATCTCGCTCGTCAGCGACCAGAAGCGGGTGGCGAGCGTCTCGACGCCGATGGGCGAGAGCATGAGCGTCGCCGTCAGCTCGTTGACGATGCCGAGCGCGACGAGCGCGATGCCGGCGGCGGCTCCCGGCGCGGCGAGCCGCAGCGTGATCTGCCGCACCGCCTGTCCCGGCGTGCGCCCGAGCGCCATGGCCGCGCGCTCCAGCTCCACCGGGGCCTGCGCGATGCTGGCCCGCAGCCCCACCATGGCGCGCGGCAGGAAGAGCAGGATATAGCCGGCGAGCAGCATGGCGAAGGTCTGGTAGAGCGGCAGCAGGTAGCGCACGGTGAGGGAGGCGAGCGCCAGCGCCACGACGACGCCGGGCAGCGAGCCGACATAATAGTGACAGGCCTCCAGCACCCGTTGCAGCCGGCCGGGCGCGCGCACCGAAAGCCAGGCCATGGGAAAGGCGGCGATGGTGGCAAGGACCCCGCCGGCAAGCGCCAGCACGATGGTCTGGAGCACGGCCTGAGCGACGCCGCCGGTCCAGATGCCGAGCCCGCCGACCCAGAGCCAGCGGCAGAGCGTCGCGAGCGGCACGCCGAGCGTGAGCGCGGCAAGGCCGAGCGGCAGGAGCATGACGGGCAGCCGCAGGCGGCCGAGGCGGCGCCGGTCGGTCGGCCGCGCCGCGCCGGAGCCGACGCGCGCATAGCGCTCGTTGCCGCGCAGCAGCACTTCGAGGCCGAGCAGCAGCAGGCAGCACGTCACCAGCACGCCGCCGATCATGTTGGCGGCGGGGCTGTTATAGGAGGACTGGAACTGGTCGACGATGGCCGTGGCCAGCGTATCGAAGCGGATCATGGCGAAGAGGCCGTATTCCGACAGCAGGTGCAGCCCGATCAGCAGCGAGCCGCCGCAGATGGGAATGCGAAGCTGCGGCAGCACGACGCGGAAGAAGACGGCGGTCGGGGCGAGCCCGAGGGAGGCCGCGGCATCCTCCACGGCCGGATCGAGCCGCCGCAGCGCGGCGGCGACGGGCAGGTAGAGAAAGGGAAAATAGGCAAGGACGGCGACGAAGACGCCGCTCGCCAGCCCCCGCATGCCTGGCACGAGGCTGACCCAGGCATAGCTGTGCACGAAGGCCGGCACAGCAAGCGGCGTCACGGCGAGCCAGGCCCACAGGCGCGGGACGGGGATGTCGGTACGCTCCGTCAGCCAGGCCATGCTGACGGCAACCGCGATCGACAGCGGAACGGTGAGAAGCTCCAGATAGATCGTGCTGAGCAATAGTTCGCCGACGCGAGGGCGGAAGACCAGCGCCTTCACCGTCTCCCAGCCGACATCGTAGGTGACGAGGGCGATGAAGCCGAGCGGCACGAGGCTGACGAGCGCGACCAGCATGGCAAGCACCAGGACGGGGGCATAGGGAATGCGGGCCGTCCGCCGCTTGGAGGGCGCCGGCCAAGCGCTATCGAGGGTTTCTGCCGTATTCTGCTGCAACAAGGCCGTGCCTTCATGCGATGACGAGGAGCCGGTCCCCATTGCGCGGCAATGGCGGCCTGACCTTGCCCTAAGGATTTCTTGAGTAAAACGCAATGGTTTCTGGTGCCGCAGGCCGCATTCGGCTATGGGAGGAGCGCAATTGCCGGCATCGGAATTGCAGATCCGCTCCTGCCGGCCGCGCAGCCACGATCCACGAAGGAGACTGTCATGAACCAATCGATCCGGGTAACATTCGCAGCGCTATCGCTTGCGACAATGGTGCTGGCGTCGGGCGCCCGCGCGCAGGAAGCCGATGAACTCGTCGTTTACAATGCCCAGCACGAAGCGCTCGGCAATGCCTGGGTCGAGGCGTTCACCAAGGAGACCGGCATCAAGGTCGCCGTGCGCAAGGGCAGCGACATGCAGCTCGCCAACCTGATCCTGGAGGAGGGCGACCTCTCGCCGGCCGACATCTTCCTGACGGAGAATTCTCCGGCGATGGCGCTGCTCGACGAAGCCGGCCGCTTCGCGCCGGTCGACAAGGAAACGCTCGACCAGGTGCCGGCGGAATACCGCCCGGCGGACGGCATGTGGACGGGCATCGCCGCCCGCTCGACGGTCTTCGCCTATGACAAGACCAAGCTGACCGAGGACAAGCTGCCGAAATCCATGATGGACCTTGCCGATCCCGCGTGGAAGGGCCGCTGGGGCGCTTCCCCCGCCGGCGCGGACTTCCAGGCGATCGTCGGCGCACTGCTTCAGTTGAAGGGCGAGGAGGCGACGGCCGGCTGGCTCAAGGCCATGAAGGAGAATGCTACGCCCTACAAGGGCAACAGCGTCGCCATGAAGGCCGTCAATGCCGGCGAGATCGAGGGCGCAGTCATCTATCACTATTACTGGTTCGGCGATCAGGCGAAGACCGGCGAGAACAGCAGCAACGTCGCCCTGCATTACTTCAGGAACCAGGATCCGGGTGCCTTCGTCAGCATTTCGGGCGGCGGCGTGCTGAAGTCCGGCAAGCACCAGAAGGAGGCGCAGGCCTTCCTCAAGTGGATCACCGGCAAGGGCGGCCAGACCATCCTGCGCGACGGCGATTCCTATGAATATGCGATCGCAGGCGAGGCCAATCCCAAGCTGGTGCCGCTGAAGGACCTCGATGCCCCGAAGGTCGAGGCCTCGACGCTCGACAACAAGAAGGTCGTCGAACTGATGACCGCCGCCGGCCTGTTCTGAGCGGCCATGCTGCGCGCTCCAGGGCGGGCGCGCAGCACAACCTGCGGCTTGCCTGGCAGGAAGCCAATGTTCTGAGGCCGTGGTCGAAAATCAAGCGCTTCGAGCGCTGAGTTGCCGAGGCATCGCCCCTTTTCGAGGGGGCGATGCCTTTTTGTTTGTGCGGCCTAGCGCCAGCCGAGGGCCGGGGCGACGTGCTTCAGGATGGCCTCGATGACATGCGCGTTGTATTCGACGCCGAGCTGGTTCGGCACGGTGAGGAGCAGCGTGTCGGCCTCGCTGATCGCCTCGTCGGCGGCAAGCTGCTCGATCAGCCGGTCCGGCTCGTCGGCATAGGAGCGGCCGAAGATCGCCCGTGTCTTGTCGTCGATGAAGCCGATGGAATCCTGCTCCTTGCCGCCGCGGCCGAAATAGGCACGGTCCCGGTCATCGACGAGGGCAAAGATGCTGCGGCTGACCGAAACGCGCGGGCTGCGCGCATGGCCGGCTTCCTTCCAGGCCTCGCGATAGGCGCGGATCTGCGCGGCCTGCTGGACGTGGAAGGGTTCGCCCGTCTCGTCGTCCTTCAGCGTGGAGCTTTGCAGGTTCATGCCGAGCTTGGCGGCCCAGGCGGCGGTGGCGTTGGAGCCGGCGCCCCACCAGATGCGCTCGCGCAGCCCTTCGGAATGCGGCTCGAGGCGCAGCAGCCCGGGCGGGTTGGGAAACATCGGCCGCGGGTTCGGCTGGGCAAAGCCTTCGCCCTTGAGGACGTCGAGGAAGACTTCCGCATGCCGGCGGCCCATGTCGGCGTCGCTCATGCCCTCCTGCGGCTCGTAGCCGAAGTAGCGCCAGCCGTCGATGACCTGTTCGGGCGAGCCGCGGCTGATGCCGAGTTGCAGGCGGCCCTGCGAGATGAGATCGGCCGCGCCGGCGTCCTCGGCCATGTAGAGTGGGTTCTCATAGCGCATGTCGATGACGGCCGTACCGATCTCGATCTTCTTCGTGCGTGCGCCGACGGCGGCGAGCAGCGGGAAGGGCGAGGCGAGCTGGCGTGCGAAATGATGCACCCGGAAATAGGCGCCGTCCGCCCCGAGCTCCTCGGCCGCCACGGCAAGGTCGATCGACTGCAGCAGCGTATCGCCGGCCGAGCGGGTTTCGGACTGGGATGAGGGCGTCCAGTGGCCGAAGGAAAGGAAACCGATTTTCTTCATGGATATCTGCCTCGACGCGAAGCGTCCGTTGGGAGGGAACGTTGTCCCGCAAGATGGGTGATCGTGCCGCGGTTGAAAAGAGCGACGGAGAGAACGGTGCGTTCACGCTTTGCGACCGCAATGGCAACACGGTGCCGGCGTGGGGGGCGGTGCGCCGCGTCTTCGTGTTCGCGTACGGCGGCCCCTTCCGGAGCAGGGCTATGGCATCTGAAGGGAAGCCGTTGCCTCAACCCCTTCTCCCCGAGGGGAGAATGGAAGAGCGGCGACGTCGAAGCAGCACACCCGCGGATTTCGCCGAACGCCCTACGACGCGTGGCGTTCGTAGAGCCGTGCAATGTCTTCGCGCCGGAACGGGACCGCATCGCGGTCGGGCTCCGTCTGGTAGGTGCGGGCATATTGGTGGCCGGAATAGACGGCGGCGGCGATGAGGCCGGGGGCGAGGCAGTCGCCGAGACGGGTGACGCTGCGGATGCCGGCATCGGCCCATTCGGCCTCGCGGGCCTTCAGCTCCAGCCAGAGCGTCTCGTCCGGCAGGCGGGCGGTGACGGGCACGAGCGTCGCGCAGTCGACGGTCTCGACCCGGTCGCTGTAGATGCAGGCAAGGTCCAGCTGGTCCTTCGTGCGGCCGGCGAGCGCCTTTGCCGTGACGATATTGACGCCCATCTCGATGAGGCGCTTCTGCACCCGGCCCTGTTCCAGCGTGTGCTGGCTCCAGGGGGAGACCTGGGATTCGGGCGTGACGAACGTCACCGCGCGGCCGGCCCTGGCGAGCAGTTCCGCCAGCACGCTGGCCATGTAGAAACAGTCGTCGTCGAAGACCACCACGGGGCCATCGGCGGACACGGCCTCAGCGCCCGCCGAGAGGATGGCGTCGGGCGAGACGACGGCGCCTTCCGCAAGGAAGGCGAGCGGCCGGCGATGGGTGCGGCCCGCGCCGTCGGTGCGCCAGCGCGCGCCGGTGGCGATGGCGACATGGGGGATGCCGTATTGCAGCACGTCCTCGGCGGAAAGCGGGCTGTGCAGGTAGAGTTCGGCATTGGGGCGGACGCTGAGCTGGCCGACGCGCCAGTCGCGCACGCGGCCCCAGGTGGCAAGGCCCGGCAGGCGGCATTCGCGCGCCACCCGGCCGCCCCATTCGCCGCCGCCTTCGGCCAGCAGCACATCGACGCCGCGCTGGGCGAGCGCCCGCGCCGCCTCCAGCCCCGCCGGCCCGCCGCCGATGACGAGGGCGGGCTCCGGCGTTGCCGCCGCGGGGATGATCTCCGGGTGCCAGCCCTTGCGCCATTCCTCGCCGATGGTCGGGTTCTGCGTGCAGCGCATCGGCACGTTGGTATTGTCGCCGGAGGTGCAGATGTTGCAACCGATGCATTCGCGGATATCGTCGATGCGGCCCTCCTCGATCTTCCTGGGCAGGTAGGGATCGGCGATGGAGGGACGGGCGGCGCCGATGAAATCGAGGATGCCCTGGCGGATCGCCCGCACCATGCTGTCCGGCGAGGTGTAGCGGCCGACGCCGACCACCGGCTTCGTCGTGACTGACTTGACGAAGCGGATATAGGGCTCCTGGAAACCTTCCTCGGAGAAGCGCGCCGTCTGGCTGTCGTTCGACCAGCCGGAGAGGTTGACGTCCCAGAGGTCGGGAAGCTCGGCGAGCGCCGTGACGATATCCTTGCCCTCGCCCTCGCAGGTGATGCCGGAGGGCCCGAGCAGCTCGTCGACGGCAAGGCGGATGGCGAGCGCGCAGCTGTCGCCGACGGCCTCGCGCGTGTCGTCGATGATCTCGCGGAAGAGCCGGAGCCGGTTCTCGAAGGAGCCGCCATATTCGTCCGTGCGGTCGTTGTGGCGGCGCGACAGGAAGTGCTGCAGCACGCTCATGTCGTGGCCGGCATAGAGATAGACGATGTCGAAGCCGGCCTTTTTCGCGCGCAGCGCCGCGTTGCGGTACCAGCGGCGCATGTCGGCGATGTCTGTCCTGTCCATGGCGCGCGCCTGAACGGGATCGAGACAGTCGCTGATGACATGGGAAGGGGCGAGCGGGATCATCCGGCTGAAGCGGTTGGCGACATGCAGGCCATTGTGCACGAGCTGGATGGCGGCGAGGCTGCCATGGGCATGGATGCTGTCGGTGACGGCGGCAAGCGCCGGCAGGTCGCTCTCGTCCCACAGCCGCGCCTCGTTGGCCGGCGTCAGGTCGGAGGTCGGGTGGATCTCCGCCTCCTGCGTGGAGACGACCGCCCAGCCACCTTCCGCCTTCATGCCGCGCAACTCGGCTTCCGCATTGGGATAGCGGTAGCCCATGCCGGAACAGTGCGGCACCTGGTAGAAGCGGTTGCGCGCCGTGACCGGGCCGATCCTGACGGGTTCGAAGAGAATATCGAAGCGGGGGTCTCGCGACATGTCATGCCATCCTGAAGAGATTTGCTCCGCGCGCCACGCGGATGAAGCCACCATATCGGGAATGCCGGGACAGGCAAGAGAATTGTTATACGGATGTATAATACAGATGCGCGATCGGGCAGCGCCGTTGCAGCAGGCGCCGCCTCCCCGGATTAAGCTATTGGCAATATTCGCTTTTCCGGCTCAGTTCAGCACATGATCCCGCGGCTCGACCGGCTCGGGCAGGTCCGTTTCGCCGAGCAGTGAAAGCATGTCGCGCTCCACCGTGCGCAGCATGGCGCCGAGCGGCAGGGCGTTCGGCTCGAGGCCGAACGGGTCCTCGAGCTGGTGGCCGAGCGCTTCGAGGCCGAAGAAGGTATAGGCGACGAGCAGCACGGGCAGCAGCGTCCACCAGTCCAGCGAGCCGGCCAGCGCGAAGGGCAGGGTGATGCAGAAGATCAGCGCCGTGCGGTGCAGCAGCAGCGAATAGGCGAAGGGCACCGGCGTCATCGCGATGCGCTCGCAGCCGCCCTGCACCCGGGCGAGCGCCGCAAGCTGGGTCTCCAGCACCGAATAGTGGATCGCGTCGATGCGGTGCGTCTGCATCAGCATGATGCAGTGCCGGCCGATGCGGTCGAGCACCTCGTTCGTCGGGTTGGGGCTGTTTTCGCGCGGGGCCGTGTCGGACCAGCGGGCGATCGCGGCGGCTTCGTCCTCGCTGCGCAGCCGCGCGGCAAGGCCGGCGGCGAAGGCGCAGACATGGGTGAGCAGGAAACGCCGGTCGTCCTCGCCCAGAAGCGCGGTCTGCCGGGCGAAGGAACGGGCGGCGATGATCAGGTCGCCCCAGAGCATGCGGCCCTCCCACCAGCGGGCATAGCAGGCATTGTTGCGGAAGCTCATGAAGACGGAGAGCGCGATGCCCGTCAGCGTGAAAGGTATGGCGCTGATCTTGACGAAGATGCCGGGATGGTGCTGGGCGGCGAAGACGGCGACGATGCTCAGCACCGCGACGGCAACGAGATGCCAGGCGATCCGCGGCAGGATCGAGCCGTTGATGGTGAAGAGAATGTCTTTGAAGCTCGGCTTCGAACGCAGGATCATGGGCTTCTCTGCTGCGGCGGTGCGATGCGGACCGACCCGGTTCGCCAGCCTTTTCTTTCACCTCGCCCGGCGGGTGGCAAGCCTTCGGGCGGCGGTTGCGGCGTGGTGTTCAGAAAAAGGCGAAAGGGGCGGCCCCGATGCGTTGCCGAGCGCGTATTGCAACCCAATATAGGGAGCAAGTTCAATCCATTCCGGAGCCCGATGTGAGAAATCCCTACGAGGTTCTCGGCGTGCCGTCGACGGCGACGGCGGCCGAGATACAGAGTGCCTATCGCAAGCTCGCCAAGAAGCTGCACCCGGACCTCAATCCGGGCGACAATGCGGCGGAGGAGAAGTTCAAGGAGGTCGCCGCCGCCTACGACCTTCTCGGCGATGCCGACAAGCGCAAGCGCTTCGATGCCGGCGAGATCGACGCGTCCGGCGCCGAGCGCCCGCCGCGCCAGGACTATTACCGCAACTATGCCGGCGGGCAGGCGGACCATCCCTATGCGGATGCCTCGGGCTTTGCCGACTTCATGGATGGCGACGACATCTTCGCCGATCTCCTGCGCCGCGGCCAGAAGGCGCGGGCGAACCGTCGCGGCGAGGATCGGCACTACCATCTGGAGATCGGTTTTGCCGATTCCATCGCCGGGGCGACGAGACGCATCACCCTGCCGGACGGCGGCACGCTGGACGTGAAGATCCCGCCGGGCCTCGTCAGCGGCCAGACGATCCGGCTGAAGGGCAAGGGCGCGCCGGGTTTCGGCACGGGCGGGCCGGGCGATGCGCTGATCGAGGTGGAGGTGCTGGCCGATCCGCGCTTTTTCCGCGAGGGCGACGACATTACCATCGAGCTGCCCGTTTCCCTGAGCGAGGCGGTGCTCGGCGGGCGCGTGCGCGTTCCGACGGCGACCGGCGCCGTCACCATGGCCGTGCCGAAGGGCTCCAATACCGGCACGACGCTGCGGCTGAAGGGCAAGGGCGCGCCGAAGCGCGGCGGCGGCTTCGGCGACCAGTTCGTCAGGCTGAAGGTGGTGCTGCCGAGCCCGTCCGATGCCGAGCTCGAGGCCTTCGTGGCCGGCTGGGCGAAGGGGCAGGCGTTCAATCCGCGTGAGGAGGCCTGATCATGGCGATGAGCAAGGACGAGTTCCTCAAGACCTCCGGCCTGAAGGTGAGGGTGCTGGAACTGTGGATCGAGCAGGAATGGCTTCTGCCGGAAAGGACGCCGTCGGGCCTGAGCTTCTCGGAGATCGACGTCGCCCGGGCACGGCTGATCGGCGAGCTGCAATCGGGCATCGGGGCGAACGAGGCCGGCATCGACGTCATCCTGCACCTGATGGACCAGCTTCACGGCATGCGCCGGGCGCTTGCCGAGCTGCGGCGGGAAATGCAGCGGCCGAAGGATTAGGGGCAAGCCCCGCCGCGTCGAATGCGCTATAGATGCAAGAAAATTGCATCGAGCGGGGCTTTCCATGGATATCGACCGGGCGCGCACCTTTCTTGAGATCGTCCATACGGGCAGTTTCCTCAAGGCCTCGGAGCGGCTGCACATCACCCAGACCACGGTGAGCGCGCGCATCCGCACGCTGGAGGAGGCGCTCGGCCGCAAGCTCTTCGTCCGCACCCGCAACGGCGCGGCGCTGACGGCGGCGGGGCGGGAATTCGAGCGCTTCGCGCAATCCTTCGTGCAGGTGTGGGAGCGGGCGCGCCAGCAGCTCACGGTGCCGCCGGGCCGCACGTCCGTCGTCGCGGTCGGCGGCGAGGTCAGCCTGTGGAATCCACTCTTGCTCGACTGGCTGGTCTGGATGAAGGGGAATTGCCCCGAGATCGCCATTCACGCGGCGGTCGGCATTCCCGACCAGCTTCTGGAACAGTTGCGTACAGGCGTGCTCGACATCGCCGTGCTCTATGCGCCCAAGCTGATGCCGGGCTTCAAGGTGGAGCTGATCGAGGAGGAGCAACTCATCCTCGTGCGCAAGGCCGGCGAGGACGGCGAGCCGGACTATGTGCATGTCGACTGGGGATCGCAGTTCTCCGGGCAGGGCGGCTACGGGCTTGCCGGCTTTGCCGAGCCGGCGCTGCAGGTGGGCTTCGGGCCGCTCGCCCTTCATTACATCCTGCGTGCCGGCGGCATGGGCTATTTCCGCAAGGGAACGGTGGCGCGCCATCTTGCGTCCGGCGAGCTCGAACGCGTCGAGGGCGCGCCCGAATTCACCTATCCCGCCTATGCCGTCTATCCGGAAGCGGCGGCGGGGCGGCGGGACGTGGAGGATGCGCTGCGCGGCCTCAAGCAGATCGCGTATCAGGGGGATGGGCCGCGACTCTAGAGCGTTTCCGCTTTTCTCCGAATCGCGAAAACTCTCTAGCGCCGCAATGCCGCCTCCACCGCCCGCGCATTGGCAAGGAGCGCCGCGTCCCTGCCGCCGGCGGCGGCGAGCATGAGGCCGACGGGGGCTTCCCCCTCGGCATGGGCCGGCAGCGAGATGGCGCAGCCGTCCAGCATGTTGATCAGCGCCGGGTTGCGCAGCAGCGTGAGGTTGGTCCTCACGAAGAGATCGTTGTCGGCTTCCAGCGCGCCGATGGCCGGGGCGACCATCGGCACGGTCGGCATGGCGAGGACGTCATAGGCCGAGATCGCGCGGTTCGTCGCCTCGATATAGGCGCGGCGCAGGTGCAGCATGTCGATATAGTCCGCCGCCGTCTGTTCGCGGGCGCGCAGGATGCGGGCGCGCACGCGCTGGTCGTAGGCCTCGCCGTGTTCCTCAAGGAGGTCGCGGTGCCAGGCGAGCGCTTCCGGGGCCGGAAAGCCGCCCCTGGCGTTGATCCGGCCGACCATCTCGAATTCCTTCAGTGCGATCTCGCTTACCACCGCACCGGCATCGGCAAGGCGCTTGAGGGCCGCCTCGAAAGTCCTGGCTACGTGCGGCTCGATGCCGTCGAAGACGACGGATTGCGGCACGGCGATGCGCAGGCCCGCGACGCCGCGCTGGCCTTCCTGATCAAGCGAGGTGCCACTCAGGATCTCGTGGAGGCTGGCGCAGCAGTCGACGCTGTTTGCCAGCGGGCCGATGGAATCGAGCGTGAAGGAGAGCGGAAGCGCGCCGGCAAGCGGCACGGCGCCGGCCGTCGGCTTGTAGCCGACGATGCCGCAGAGCGCGGCGGGGATGCGGCAGGAACCGCCGGTATCCGAGCCGATGGCGGCCGCCGCCATGCCGTCCGCCACGCTGACGGCGGCGCCGGAGGAGGAACCGCCCGGAATGCGGCCGGTCGCCCGGTCGTAAGGGTTGGCCGGCGTGCCGTAATGCGGGTTGATGCCGACGCCGGAAAAGGCGAATTCGGTCATGTTGTTGCGGCCGACGACGATGAAGCCGGCCGCCTTGAGGCGGGCGATGGCAGGCGCGTCGCTCGTCGCGGGCGCGGCATCGGCGAGCACCGTGGAACCTGCCGGGGTCGGCTCGCCGGCAAGGTCGAACAGATCCTTCACGGCGATCGGAATGCCGGCGAAGCGCGAGGGGGCGAGGCCGGCCTTGCGCAGTTCGTCGGTGGCCTTCGCCGCGATGCGGGCCTTTTCCGCATGGACCTTCACGAAGGCGCGGGCGCCTTCGCCCGCCGGCTCCGCGATGCGCGCCAGCGACTCCTCGATGAGCTGCGCGGCCGTGACCTTGCCCGCCGCAAGATCCCTCGCAAGGTCGTTCAGTGTTGCGCGCATTGCTTTTCTCCCGCCATGGCCGAATCAGACCGGATCAAAATAGTGGATTTCGCGCGGCGCGCAGCCCTTCTTCGCGGCGAAAGAGCCGTGCGCCCCGTGCTGTTCCCGCCGCCTCTTGCAATCGGCCTGCAAGGGGGCAAAGTATCGGGCGAAACCCGGAGGGAGTTCTCCATGCGCAAGCCGATTTTCACTGCCGCTCTCGTGCTTGTGGGGGCGTTGCTCTCCTCTGCCGCCGAGGCGAAGGTTCCTGCCTTCAATGCCTCCTGCCCCGGGCGGGTGAGCGTGCATGCCGACGAGGGCGGCCCCATCTTCGTCAACGGCCGGAAGGCCCGGCTGAAGCGCTTCAACAACAATTACTACGAAGCCCGCTTCGGCCGGTTGACCGTCTCCGTTTCCGTCAACCGCGACGGCAGCCCCGATGTCTCCTATACGGGGCCGGGCGGGGCGAACGGCGTGTGCCGCGTCAGGGGCGACCGCGCCGCGCAGATGCAGGACGAGGACGGCGGCGGCTCCGGGGAAGGCCGTCCGCGCCGCCGCTCCGATGGCGTCGCGCTCGGCATGATGCCGGCCTATTGCCGCGGCGAGGCCTCCGCGCAGTTCCGCATCCGGCCAGCGCGCATCACGACCAACCGGCCCTTCATGAGCGGCCGGGGCTATGTCGTGCAGGGCAATTATCCCGACGGCAAGGGCACGGCCGTCTTCAATTGCTGGTTCGACAAGGGCGGCAATTTCGTCTCGATCAACTGAGGCCTGCCATGCGCGGTGCCGACGCCGGCGTTCCCTGCCGGCACCATTCCCTGCGTTTATAGGCATAACTTCAGGTTTGGCGGGTGTGCAATTTTTTCGCCCTGCTCAGCGCGTGTCAGAGTGTTAACATCCGTTGAAATAACAAGGGAACACGGCCGAAACGGATAATCCGGCGGCCACTTGCACGAGAGAGCGGTTCGGGAGCGACCAGCCTGCAAGGGTGGCGCGTGGACGGCCGTATCATGGGGGACATGATGGTCTGCTTGAAGCCATCCTTTATCGTCGGGGCGAAGATCGGCCATGTCGCGGGCCGGGCGGGGCGCAATCCGACATGATGCCAGCCTCCGACAACGTGCTCATCCGCCTCAAATCCCTCAGCAAGCATTACGGTAGCCATACGGTTCTCGACGGCATCGATCTGGAGGTGCGGTCCGGCGAGGTGCTCGCCATCATCGGGCCGAGCGGTTCGGGCAAGAGCACGCTGCTGCGCTGCATCAACTATCTCGAGCCGCCGGACGGCGGCACCATCTCCATCGGCTCCATGACGATCGACGCCGCGCGGCCGGTGGGGCGGCTGGAACTGTCGGGCCTGCGCCGCCGCGTCGGCATGGTGTTCCAGTCCTTCAACCTCTTCCCGCACATGTCGGTGCTGCGCAATGTCAGCCTCGCGCAGGAGCGAACGCTCGGCCGCAGCCGGGCGGAGGCCGACGAGCGCTCCATGCAGCTTCTGAAGCGCGTCGGCCTTGCGGACAAGGCGGGGCAGTTTCCCGTGCGGTGTTCCGGCGGCCAGCAGCAGCGCATCGCGATTGCCCGCGCGCTCGCGCTCGACCCGGAGATCATGCTCTTCGACGAGCCGACATCGGCGCTCGACCCGGAGCTCGGCCTCGAAGTGCTCGCCGTCATGCGGGAGCTTGCCGAGAGCGGCATGACGATGATCGTCGTCACCCACGAGATGGGCTTTGCCGAGAACGTCTCCGACACGGTCATGATCATGGCCGACGGCAACATCATCGAGAAGGGGCCGTCCAAGGACGTCATGCGCAATCCGCGGGAGGAGCGCACGAAGCGCTTCCTGCGCGCGGTGCACGACCGATGAACGCGGCGGATTTCCTGCCGCTCCTGCGGGGTCTCGTCTGGACCGTCGCGCTCACCGGCGGGGCGTTCCTCATCGGCGCCGTGCTCGGCGTGCCCCTGCTCGCCGCGCGGCAGAGCCGGCTCTGGCCGGTCCGCCTCCTCGCCATGACCGTCATCCAGATCGTGCGCGCCATCCCGCCGATCCTCTGGCTCTTCATCATCTTCTTCGGCCTCGGCATGAGCGTCATGCCGATCAATCCCTTCAACGCCGCGCTGATGGGCCTCGGGCTGATCGCGGCCGCGAACATGGCGGAAATCTACCGCGGTGCGGTCGCCTCCATCCATCACGGCCAGTGGGAGGCCTCCGCCGCGCTCGATCTCGGCCGCTGGTCGACCTTCCGCGACATCGTCGCGCCGCAGGCCTTCCGCGTCGCGCTGCCCTCCGCGGCAAGCTACCTCATCGGCCTCATGAAGGAGACCGCGGTCGCCTCGACCATCGGCGTGGCCGAGCTTGCCTATCAGGGCAACCAGCTCTCGCAGCTCACCTTCCGGGGGCTGGAGGTCTTCGCGCTGGTCGGCCTGTTCTACGTGCTGCTGAGCCTGCCCATCGCCTGGCTCTCGCGCGTCGCCGACGGCTATCTCCGGGCAAAGGTGGCACGCTGATGTTTCCGACCCAAGACGAAATCGCCGCCTGGCTGCCGGACCTTCTGGGCGGCCTTTCCATCAGCCTCCAGGTGACGGCGCTGAGCCTTGCGATCGGCATTCCCTTCGGCCTCGTTCTGGCGCTCGGGGTGCTGGCGAAGAGCCGTTTCCTGAAAGGACTCAGCCTCTTCCTCGTCGAGGTCGGACGAGGCGCGCCGGCGCTGGTGCTGCTGCAGTTCATCTATTTCGGCCTGCCGACGACCGGGCTGACGCTCGGCTCCTTCTCGGCCGCGGTGATCGCGCTTGCCTGGAACACCGGCGCCTATACCAGCGAGATCATCCGCGCCAGCCTGCAATCGGTCGCCCATGGCCAGCGGGAGGCGGCCGAGGCGCTCGGCCTCAACCGGTTCGACGAGCTGCGCTACGTGCTGCTGCCGCAGGGCCTGCGGGTCGCGCTGCCGGCGCTGCTCGGCTTCTCGATCCTCATCTTCCAGGGCACCTCGCTCTGCTTCACCATCGCTTTGCCGGAGCTGGTGAGCCGGGCCTACGAGATCGGCTCGACCACCTTCCGCTATTTCCCCGCGCTGCTTGCCGCCGGGGTGCTCTACGCCGCCATTTCCATTCCCGCCGCGCTCCTCGTCAATCACGTCGAGAAACGCGCCGGCCTCTACGCGCAACGTTGAAACCAACCCGAAAGGACACCTGCATGCCGAAAATCACGAACACCACGCAGTTCCTTCTTGCCGGCATCGCCGGCCTGGCCCTTTCGGCCGGGATCGCTTCTGCTGAGGATTGCACGCCGAAGCACCAGTTCTCCACCATCGAGGCGGGCACGCTGACGGTTGCCGTCACCACATTCGTTCCCCACTCCTTCGTCGATGACAGCGGCACCATGAAGGGCATCGACGGCGATATCGCCGCCGAATTCGCCAAGCGCGAATGCCTGAAGGTCAAGGCCATCGCGGTCGATCCGGCCGCCGCCATCCAGTACGTGCTCTCCGGCCAGGCCGACATCACCACCGGCGACTGGTACCGCACGGCCGAGCGCGCGAAGGTCATGAGCCTTTCCGCCCCGCTCTATACCGACCAGATGGGCATCTATTCCAAGGAAGGCTTCAAGGACGTCTCCGACCTCGAAGGCAAGCAGGTCGGCACGGTACAGGGCTATCTCTGGGTCGCCGACCTCAAGGCCATGCTGGGCGGCTCGCTGAAGCTCTACCCGAACTCGGTCAACATGCAGCAGGACCTGTCCTCCGGCCGCATTGAGGTGGCGGTCGACGGCTATTCGACCGGCGTCGTCGCGGCGCAGAAGGGCGCGCTGGGTGACGTCAAGGTCAATGTCGCCGCGCCCGACGACCGCGTGAAGGCGACCAAGGAAGCCGCGCAGGCGGCCTTCCCCTATGCGCTGAACGCCAAGGAATTCGGCGTCGCGCTGGATGCCGCGATCACCGACATGCATGCGGACGGCACGATCGTTACCATCCTCAAGTCCTACGGCCTCGACGGCACCGCCGCCGATACAGGCGCGCCGCGCCTCGTCGAATAGGCGATCAAGCGGGGGAGCCATGCTCCCCCGCCTTACCTGAAATCCCTATCGGAGACACCAACGATGACTGTCTACACGGTCACGCGCCGGACGCAGTCGTGGTACGGCGAGCAGATCGGCATCCTCATTCTCGACGCGGCCTATCCCTGCGTGCCCGGCAATGTCGGCAATGCGACCACCTATCGCTATCCGGTGCGGTTCCAGGAGGTGCGCGGCGCGTCGATCGACCGGCTGCTGAACCAGCGTGACCCGGCCCTCGGGGAAGTCTTCATCGAGGCGGCGGTCGAGCTGCAGAACCGCGGCGTCAAGGCGATCACCGGCGCCTGCGGCTTCATGGCCTATTTCCAGGAGGAGGTGGCGGCGGCGGTCGACATTCCCGTCTTCCTCTCCAGCCTGATGCAGATCCCCTTCATGCATGCGCTCAGCGGCGGGCGCGTCGGCGTCATCACCGCCAATGCCTCGCGCCTCACGCGCCGGCATTTCTCCGCCTGCAATGTCGGCGACCACGTGCCGCTCGCCATCGCCGGCATGGAGGGTGAGACGGAATTCCGCGAGGCGATCCTCGAGGAGCGCGGCACGCTGGATTCGGCGGCCATCGAACGCGAGGTGACGGCGGTCGCCCGCCGCCTCGTCGAGGAGAATCCCGACGTGCGGTCGATCCTGCTCGAATGCAGCGACCTGCCGCCCTATGCCCATGCGGTGCAGGCGGCGACCGGCCGGCCGGTCTTCGACTTCATCACCATGATCGATTATGTGCAGCAGAGCGTGGCGCGCCGCCCCTATGCGGGCAGCATGTAGCCACAGGCACAGGAGGGGACCGGCATGGCGCTCGATCATTATTTCCTTCTCGGCCGCTCCGGCCTGCGGGTGAGCCGTCTTGCCCTCGGCACCATGACCTTCGGCAATGCGGGCATCCGCGGCATCGGCGGCGCCTGGGGCAGCGACGAGGCGGGCGCCCGCGCCATCTTCGACCGCTATGTCGAGGCCGGCGGCAATTTCATCGACACGGCCGATTCCTATGCGGGCGGCATGAGCGAGAGCCTCGTCGGCCGCTTCGTCGCCGAGGCGGGCCTGCGCGACCATGTCGTCATCGCCACCAAGTTCTCGAACAATGCCGCGCCCGGCAATCCGAATGCAGGCGGCAACGGGCGCAAGAACATCATGCGTGCCGTGGATGCCTCGCTGAAGCGGCTGAAGACGGACTATATCGATCTCTACCTGCTGCACACCTGGGACCGCATGACCCCGGTGGAGGAGGTGATGCGCACGCTCGACGATCTCGTGCGCGCCGGCAAGATCCGCCACGCGGGCCTCTCCGACGTGCCCGGCTGGTATGCGGCGCGGGCGCAGACCTGGGCGGAGGCGCATGCGCTCTCCCAGCCGATCAGCCTGCAGCTTCCCTATTCGCTGGTCGAGCGCAGCATTGAGCACGAATTCGTGCCGCTCGCCGAAACGCTCGGCCTCGGCATCACCGCCTGGAGCCCGCTCGCCATGGGCCTGCTCTCCGGCAAGTATCGCTCCGGCTCGACGGAGGGGCGCCTTGCGCTGGATGCCTCGGGCAGCGGCCTTGGCCTCTTCACCGAGCGCAATCGCCGTATCGTCGAGGCCCTTGAGGCGGTAGCCGCGGAAGCGGGTCGCAGCATGGCGCAGGTGGCGCTCAACTGGGTGGTGAACCGCCCGGGCGTCGCCGCGGCCATCGTTGGCGCCAGCCGACTCGAACAGCTCGACGACAATCTCGCCGCGCTCGATTTCGACCTGACCGCCGGCCAGCGCGCCGCGCTCGACGCGGCGAGCGCCGTGGACGCGCCCTATCCCTACAGCCTCTTCGCCGACGACTACCAGGCCGGCATCCTCAACACCGGCAGCGCGGTCGGCGAGAAGCCACAAACCTATCGTTCCGGGACCTTCCTGCCGAAGGTGACGGATTACGTGTTCGGCCAGCCGAAGGACCGCAAGGCCTGATATTCAGACCGGCACGTCCGCGTCGGCGTCCTGCTCGACCAGCCAGTCGCGGAAGAGCTCCGCACCCCGCTTCGGCGGGCGCTGGGCGGGCATGACGATATGGATGGCGTGCCCCGAGCGGTAGGATTCCCTCAGCGGGTAGACCAGCCGCCCCGCCTCGATATGGTCGTGCACCAGATGCTTCCAGCCGAGCGCGATGCCCTGGCCGAGCACGGCCGCCTCGATGGAGCCGAGCGCGTCGGTGAAGACGAAATCCTGCTTCAGCCGCGCGACGGGAACCGCGTGCCGCTCCAGCCATTCGCGCCAGCCGAGGCGGGTGCGGTGCCGCTCCTCGAAATTCAGCAGCGTGTGCCGCAGGAGATCGGCGGGCGCGCGGATCGGCCCGTGCTCGCGAAGGTAATCCGGGCTGCACACCGGCAGCACCTCCTCCGTCACGAAATGCCAGGAATGGATACCCGGCCACTTGCCGTTTCCGAGGCGGGCGGAAAGGTCGATGTCCTCCTCCACCATGTCCTGGTCGTCGCGGCTGCTTTCCTCGATGCGCAGCGATATGTCCGGGTGCTTGGCCTTGAAGTCCTTCAGCCGCGGCAGCAGCCAGAGCTGCACGAAGGAGGCGGAGAAGGAGACGCGTACCACATCGTTGGAATGCTTCTTCTGCAGCGAGGAGATGACCATATGGAGATGGTCGAAGGCCTCCTGCGTCTCCTTGTAGAGCCGCTGGCCCTCCGCCGTCAGCTCCAGCCGCGTGTGCTCGCGGCGGAAGAGTTTTAGCCCCGTCGCTTCCTCCAGCAGGCGGATCGTCTTGCTGACGGCCGGCTGGCTGACATTCAGCTCCTGCGCGGCCGCGGTGAAGCTGCGCCTGCGGGCGGCGGCCTCGAAGCAGAAGAGGTAATTGGCGGAGGGAACGAGGGAGCGGAGTCTATGCATAATCTGAGGTTATGCCCCTCGACAATTTTTAGCAAGATTACAGCCTCAAAGGCCGTTTGTAGGTTGGTGAAAACCAATTCGAGGGAACCATTCCATGCAAACTCATGCTCGCGCCGTCGTCATCGGCGGCGGTTGCGTCGGCGCCGCCATTCTCTACGGTCTCACCAAGCGCGGCTGGAGCGATGTCGCGCTTCTGGAGCGCACGCAGCTCACCGCCGGCTCCACCTGGCACGCCGCCGGCCTCATCCCCTCCTATGCCCGCAGCATCAATATCGGCCGCATGATCGCCAAGACCATCGAGATCTACGAGGGCCTCGAGGCCGAGACCGGCCAGCATGTCGGCTGGCACAAATGCGGGCAGCTCCGTATCGCCAACACGCGCGACCGCCTCGACGAATACAAGAGCTACATGAGCGTCGCCGCCGTGCAGGGCATCCGCGCTGAACTGGTGACGCCGAAGGAGGCGCGCGAACTCTGGCCGCTGCTCGAGAACAACAAGGACATGCTGGCCGCCCTCTACCATCCCGACGACGGCCATATCGCACCCGCCGACGTCACGCAGGCCATGGCCAAGGGCGCCCGCGACCGCGGCGCGAAGGTCTATCTCAACACCGAGGTGAAGGGCTTCGAGCGTCTTGCCGGCGGCGAATGGAAGATCATCACCAACAATGGCGAGATCATCTGCGAGCACATCATCTCGGCGACCGGCAACTATGCCCGCCAGACCGGCGCGATGCTCGGCCTCGAAATCCCGGCCATCCCGATCCTGCACCAGTACTGGATCACCGACGCCGTTCCCGAGATCATCGAGCGCAAGCGCCAGGGCCTGCCGGAAATGCCGATCCTGCGCGACGAGGGCTTCGAAGGCTATCTGCGCGAGGAGGGCGATGGGCTGATGTTCGGCCCCTACGAGAAGACTGAGCACCTGAAGCTCTTCGCCGAGAACGGCGTGCCGGAATGGTTCGGCGCCGACCTCGTGGAAGAGGATTTCGACGCGGTGGCGTGGAACTGGGAAGCGGCGATGGAAATGGTTCCGGCGCTCGGGCGTGTCGGCATCAAGGCGAATGTCCGCGGTCCCTTCCAGATGACCGCTGACGAATTGCCGTTGGTCGGCCCCGCCTGGGGACTGGAGAATGTCTGGATCGCCGAGGGCGTGCCCGGCGGCATTCTGTGGGGCGGCGCCATCGGCTACTATCTCTCCGAGCGCATCGTCGAGGGCGCCAACAGCCTCGATACGTCCGAGCTCGACCCGCGCCGCTTCGGGGACTACGCCAACAAGGAATGGACGCGCCAGAAGGTGCGCGAAAGCTGGGGCACCCATGCCGAGCTGCATTTCCCCGGTCAGGACATGCCAGCCGCCCGCCCACAGAAGACCGCCCCGTCCTACGATATCCTGTCGCGACGCGGCGCCGTCTGGGGCGTCCTCAACGGCTGGGAAGTGCCGAACTGGTTCGCGCCGGAAGGCGTTGAGGCGAAGGACCAGTATAGCTGGCGCTGGACGCAGAAGGGTCATTACGTCGCCGAGGAGGTGAAGGCGGTGCGCAATGCCGTCGGCCTCGTCGAGATGACGCCGATGACCAAGTTCGAGGTCTCCGGCCCCGGTGCGGAGGCTTGGCTCGACGGCATTCTCGCCAACCGCCTGCCGAAGGCCGGCCGCGTCAATCTCAGCCATCACCTGACGAAGACCGGTGGCGTGCAGGCCGAATATGTGGTGGCGCGTCTGGAAGACGGCAGCTTCTACCTGATCTCGACGCCGCGTGCCGAGCGCTGGAATTTCGACGACCTGTCGAAGCTCTTGCCGAAGGATGGCAGCGTGCAGCTTCGCAACGTCACCAACGAGCGCGGCTGCTTCACCGTCGTCGGCCCCAAGGCCCGCGAGGTGCTGCAGGGCCTCACCGAGATGGACCTTTCCAATGAGGCCTTCCCGTGGTTCGGCGTGAAGTCCGGCACGGTCGGCCTTGCCACCGACGTGCGCATGCTGCGCGTCAATTACGAGGGCGAACTCGGCTGGGAACTCTACCATCCGCTGCCCTACCAGCGGCAGCTGTTGCAGGCGATCCTTGCGGCGGGCGAGCCGCACGGCCTGCGCCTCGTCGGCTATCACGCGCTGGAATCGCTGCGCCTCGAAAAGTCCTATCGCGCCATGTATCGCGACATGAACCCGGAGCTGACGGCCTGGGAAAGCAGCCTCGACCGCTTCATCCGGCTCGACAAGGGCGATTTCATCGGCAAGGCGGCGCTGCTGCGCCAGCAGCAGGAAGGCGTGAAGCAGCGCTCGGTGACCATCGCCATCGACACGGAGGATGCAAGCTCGCTGATCCACGAGGGTGTCTATCACGAGGGCAGGATCGTCGGGCGCATCACGTCAGGCAGCTACGCCTATACGGTCGGCCACGACATCGCCTTCGCGCTGCTGCCGGTCGAGCTCGGCACGCCGGGCACGGAGCTGGAAGTGCCGATCCTCGGCGAGCGGCGCAAGGCCCGCGTGATCGCGGAATCGCCCTACGATCCGGAAGCCCTGCGCGGCCGCATGTAACGAACCGAGGAGGAATTGCACCATGAAGATCCTGGTCCCAGTCAAGCGTGTCGTCGACTATAACGTAAAGATCCGTGTGAAGTCGGACGGCTCGGGCGTCGAGCTTGCGAATGTGAAGATGTCGATGAACCCGTTCGACGAGATTTCGGTGGAAGAGGCGCTGCGGCTGAAGGAAGCCGGCAAGGCGGAGGAAGTTGTGGTGGTATCGATCGGTCCCGCGAAGGCCGAGGAGACGCTGCGCACGGCGCTCGCCATGGGCGCTGACCGGGCCGTGCTGGTCGAGACGGACGACGCCGTCGAGCCGCTGGCCGTCGCCAAGATCCTCAAGGGCGTCACGGAAGCCGAACAGCCGGGTCTGATCATCGTCGGCAAGCAGGCGATCGACGACGATTCGAACCAGACCGGCCAGATGCTGTCGGCGCTGCTCGGCTGGGCGCAGGCGACGTTCGCCTCCAAGGTGGAGATCGGCAATGGTTCTGCCCAGGTCACCCGCGAGGTCGACGGCGGTCTCCAGACGATCGAGGTGAAGCTTCCGGCGGTGGTCACGACGGACCTTCGCCTCAACGAGCCGCGCTACGCTTCGCTGCCGAACATCATGAAGGCGAAGAAGAAGCCGCTCGACAAGAAGACGCCTGCCGATTTCGGCGTCGACACGAGCCCGCGCCTGAAGGTGCTGAAGACCGAGGAGCCGTCGGGCCGCAAGGCGGGCGTCAAGGTCAAGAGCGTCGCCGAGCTGGTCGAGAAGCTCAAGACCGAAGCCGGCGTGCTTTGATCGGCGAGATTTGAGGAGATTACGATAATGGCCATTCTTCTTCTGGCAGACCACGACAACGCTCACCTTTCCGACCAGACCGCCAAGGCGCTGACGGCGGCAAGCAAGATCGGCTCGGACGTGCATGTGCTCGTCGCCGGCTCGGGTGCCAAGGCCGCGGCCGAACAGGCGGCAAAGCTCTCGGGCGTGACGAAGGTGCTCGTCGCCGACGACGCAAGCCTTGCCAACAACCTCGCGGAGCCGCTGGCAGCGCTCATCGTGTCGCTTGCCGGCAACTACGACGCCATCGTCTCGGCCGCGACCTCGGTCGGCAAGAACGTGCTGCCGCGTGTTGCGGCCCTTCTCGACGTCGCGCAGGTGTCGGAGATCGTAGAGGTCGTCTCGGCCGACACGTTCAAACGTCCGATCTATGCGGGCAATGCCATCCAGACGGTGCAGTCGACCGATGCGAAGAAGGTGATCACCGTGCGCACGGCGTCCTTCGCCGCAGCTGGCGAGGGCGGCAATGCCGCCATCGAGACCATCCCGGCCGCAGCGAACCCGGGCCTCTCGACGCATGTCAAGGACGCGCTGTCCTCGTCCGACCGTCCGGAGCTGACGTCCGCGAAGATCATCATCTCGGGCGGCCGTGCACTCGGCTCGTCGGAGAAGTTCCAGGAGGTCATCCTTCCGGTCGCCGACAAGCTCGGTGCGGCCGTGGGTGCGTCCCGCGCAGCCGTCGATGCGGGCTATGCGCCGAACGACTGGCAGGTGGGGCAGACGGGCAAGGTGGTCGCGCCGCAGCTCTACATCGCCTGCGGCATCTCGGGCGCCATCCAGCACCTTGCCGGGATGAAGGACTCGAAGGTCATCGTCGCCATCAACAAGGACGAGGAGGCGCCGATCTTCCAGGTCGCAGACTACGGCCTCGTCGGCGATCTCTTCGAAATCCTCCCGGAGCTCGAAAAGGCGACGTAAAAGACAAGGGGCGCTCCGAGGCGCCCCTTTTTAAATCTGTTGCCTGCTGTCAGCCGCCCTGGAACCGCCGTGCCTTGATCGTGTTCATCACGAAACTGGTCTCGATGGTGTCGACGCATTTCAACTTGGCGATCTTGTCCTTGATGAAGCGCTCGTAATGGTCGAGGCCGGCGCTCATGACGGTCAGCACGTAGTCGCGCGCGCCGGTGACGAGCTGGCACTCGATCACTTCGTCCCAGCCCTTCACCGCCTCCTCGAACATGCGGATCTCGTCCTCGTGCTGGCGGCTGAGGCGGATCGAGGCGATGGCGGTCATCGTCCAGCCCTCGACCGCCGGATCGACGATGGCGGCATAGCCGCGGATGATGCCGGTCTCCTCCAGCCGCCGCAGCCGGCGCAGGCAGGCCGAGGCGGAAAGGCCGACCCGCTCGGCCAGCTCGTTGTTGGCGATGCGGGCGTCGGCCGCCAGTTCCCTGAGGATGCGGCGGTCGATGCCGTCGGCAATTTTCTGCGACATATTCCCAAAATCTCCGCAGGATGTTGCTTTCAGAAACAGCAAGGCGCCGGAAATAGCAAGAATGCGCCACGGGATTTGATATAATTTGCCGTCAAGACCTTCACCGCCAAGGGAGAGCTCCATGACCGCGCCGCATCCGCCCCGAACCCATATCGGCAACCACGCCCTGCATCCCGAGACGCAGATGCTGAACTACGGCTATGATCCCGAGCTCTCCGAGGGCGCGGTCAAGCCGCCGGTCTTCCTGACCTCCACCTTCGTCTTCCGCACGGCCGAGGACGGCCGCGACTTCTTCGACTACGTTTCCGGCCGCAAGGAGCCGCCGGAGGGCAGGGGCGCCGGCCTCGTCTATTCCCGCTTCAACCATCCCAACAGCGAGATCGTCGAGGACCGCCTTGCCGTCTACGAGCGCACGGAAAGCTGCGCGCTGTTCTCCTCGGGTATGTCGGCCATCGCCACGACGCTGCTCGCCTTCGTGCGGCCGGGCGATGCGGTGCTGCATTCGCAGCCGCTCTACGGCGGCAGCGAGACGCTGCTCGGCCGGACCTTCCGCGATCTCGGCGTTACGGCGGTGGGTTTTGCTGATGGCGTCAGCGAGGCGTCGGTGACGGCCGCCGCCGAGGCGGCCATGCAGAAGGGCCGTGTCTCCGTTATCCTCGTCGAGACGCCGGCCAACCCCACCAACAGCCTCGTCGACATCCCGATGATCCGGCGCATTGCCGAGACGATCGGCGAGCGGCAGGGTCACCGGCCCGTCGTCGCCTGCGACAACACGCTGCTCGGGCCCGTCTACCAGCGGCCCATCGAGCATGGCGCGGATATCTCGCTCTATTCGCTGACGAAATATGTCGGCGGTCATTCCGACCTCATCGCCGGCGCGGCGCTCGGGGGGAAGGCGGTCATGAAGCCGGTCAAGGCACTGCGCGGGGCCATCGGCACGCAACTCGACCCGCATTCCTGCTGGATGCTCGGCCGCTCGCTGGAAACGCTGCAGATCCGCATGGAGCGGGCGAACGGCAATGCGGCGGCCGTCGCGGAGTTCCTGCGCGGCCATCCGAAGGTTGAGGGCATCCATTACCTGCCCTTCAGCGATCCGGGCTCGGCGACGGCCCGCGTCTTCGCCGCCCAGTGCAGCGGCGCGGGCTCGACCTTCTCCTTTGACATCAAGGGCGGCCAGCCGGCCTCGTTCCGCTTCCTCAACGCGCTGAAGATCTTCAAGCTCGCCGTCAGCCTCGGCGGAACGGAATCGCTGGCCTCCCATCCCGCGACGATGACCCATTCGGGCATTCCCGCCGACGTGCGCGAGCGCATCGGCGTGCTCGAATCGACCATTCGCCTGTCCATCGGCATCGAGCATCCCGACGATCTGATCGCCGACCTGACCCTGGCCCTGGATCAGGCCTGATAAAAAAGGCCGCCACGTCCGAAGACGGGGCGGCCACGGGAAGCGCAAGCCGGGAGGATCAGGCCGCTTCGCGGCTTTCCACGTCCGCCGGGACGGTGGAGATCGTCTTCAGGATCTGCGAGGCGATCTGGTAGGGGTCGCCCTGCGAGTTCGGGCGGCGGTCTTCGAGGTAGCCGCGATAGCCGTTGTTGACGAAGCTGTGCGGCACGCGGATCGAGGCGCCGCGGTCGGCAACGCCGTAGCTGAACTGGTGGATCGAGGCCGTCTCGTGCTTGCCGGTCAGGCGCATGTGGTTGTCCGGGCCGTAGACGGCGATGTGGTCGGCGCGCGCCTCGGCGAAGGCGGCCATCAGGTCCTCGAAATAGGCCTTGCCGCCGATCTCGCGCATATATTTCGTGGAGAAGTTGGCGTGCATGCCCGAGCCGTTCCAGTCGGTGTCGCCGAGCGGCTTGCAGTGGTATTCGACGTCGATGCCGTATTTCTCGGTCAGGCGCTGGAGCAGGTAGCGGGCGAGCCAGATCTCGTCGGCGGCCTTGCGGGAGCCCTTGCCGAAGACCTGGAATTCCCACTGGCCCTTGGCGACTTCGGCATTGATGCCTTCATGGTTGATGCCGGCGGCAAGGCAGATGTCGAGATGCTCCTCGACGATCTTGCGGGCGATGTCGCCGACATTGCTGTAGCCGACGCCGGTATAGTAGGGGCCCTGCGGCGCGGGGAAGCCGGCATCCGGGAAGCCGAGCGGGCGGCCGTTCTTGTAGAAGAAATATTCCTGCTCGAAGCCGAACCAGGCATCCTCGTCGTCGAGGATCGAGGCGCGGGTGTTGGAGGGATGCGGCGTCCTTGCGTCGGGCATCATGACTTCGCACAGGACGAGCACGCCGTTCTTGCGCTCCGGATCGGGATAGGAGGCGACGGGCTTGAGCACGCAATCGGAGCTGTTGCCTTCGGCCTGCATCGTCGAGGAACCGTCGAAGCCCCAGAGCGGAAGCTCTTCCAGCGTCGGGAAGGCGTCGAACGCCTTGACGAGGGTCTTGCCGCGCAGGTTCGGCGTGGGCTTGTAGCCATCGAGCCAGATATATTCGAGCTTGTACTTGGTCATTTCGTTCTCTCACGTCACGCTGGTTTGCCGGGACGCCGGGCCTTGGGATCGGCCCGGCAGCCAATGAGAACAAGAAAGCAGGAAGCGTGCCAGTTTGGAATCCGGCGGCGGAAGGCCCGGAAAAAGCGCTTGTTTCCGCCCGTGTGAAGCCGCGATGGCGAAAGGACGCGTATGGAAGAAGCGGATTGCACAAAAAACAGGCGGCTCGTGACGGGCTTTGAGGCAGGCGGCGCTTTCAGCGCGCCGAGGCCCGGTAATCGTCCGGCGTCATGCCCGTCATGCGCTTGAACATGGCGATGAAGGAAGAGGCGTTGCTGTAGCCCAGCGCCGCCGAAATGCGTTCCACCGTCTCGCCCGCCTCCAGCATCGGCATGGCCTTGACGACGCGCAGCCGCTGCTTCCATTCGGCGAAGGGCATGCCGAGGTCGCGCAGGCAGCGGCGGATCAGCGTCCGCTCGGCGGTGCCGGCCAGCCGCGCATGTTCGGCGAGCGAGCGGTTGTCGGCCGGGTCCTTCTGGAGATGGGCGAGCACCCGCTCGAGGACCGGGTCGGTGGACCAGGGCAGATAGGTGCCGACCTTCGGCGCGGCAGCCACCAGGTCGACGACCACTTCCAGGAAGCGCAGATGCGCGGGGGAACCATGGTCCGCATCGCCCTCTTCGCGCAGGTGCTCCAGCATCGCCCGCAGCAGGGGACTGACCTCCAGCGCCGTGGTTTCCCGCGGCAGGGCGGCGCAAAGGGCTGGCGCGACATAGAGCGAGCAATGCACGGCGGCGTGCCGGTTGAGGCCGCGATGCTCGACATCCGGCGGCAGCCACACGGCATATTGCGGCGGGGCGAGGTAATGCGCGTCGTTGAGGCTCACCTCCATCATGCCGCTATAGGAATAGACGAACTCGCCCCACGGATGGCTGTGCCGTGGATAGGTCGCGTTGTCCGGCATCTGCGCCGAGCGGAAGTAGAGCGGATGGGGAAGCGCATCGCGGAAGGGCACGTCGCGGAAATGCGCGATGCCGTCCGGCTTGCCGCCTGTCAGGATTCCGATACCGACTGTCATGAGATCATTATATCATTCATTCCTGCCAGATGCTATTGCGGCCGCGGACAATCGGAGCGACGATCTTGGACAGCCGCAAATCCATCGACATCACGGCCGTCGGCCTGATGGTCGGCATCTGCCTCATCTGGGCCCTCCAGCCCATCGGCCTGAAATCGACCGCCGGCTTCGCCGCGCCCGTGCTCCAGATCGGCCTGCGCTCCGGCATCGCGGCCCTTTGCGTCTTCGCCATCGTGAAGCTCAAGGGGCAGAGGATGGAGTTCCTCGGCGGGACGGCGGGGCTCGGGGCGCTCGCGGGCCTGCTGTTCGCCATGGAGTTCTTCCTGGTCGGCGAGGCGCTGAAGCATACCTCCGCCTCCCATGTCGTCGTCTTCCTCTATACGGCCCCGATCTTCGCGGCCCTCGGCCTGCACTGGAAGCTGCCTTCCGAGCGGCTTGCGGCGGTGCAATGGGGCGGCATCGCGGTCGCGGCGGCGGGCATCGTCTTCGCCTTCCTCGCGCCGCAGGGTGGCGGGGAAGCGGCCGGCGGCCTCGGCGCCATGCTGTGGGGGGACGGGCTGGCGCTTCTCGGCGGCGCGGCCTGGGGCCTGACGACCGTCCTCATCCGCACGACGCGGCTGAGCGCGATCCCGGCGACCCATGTGCTGTTCTACCAGCTCGCGACGGCCTTCGTCATCCTGACGGGTGCGGCCGTGGCCGGCGGCGAGGCGGCCTTCGTTCCCGCGCGGCCGCTGCTGCTCAACATCGCCTTCCAGGCGCTTGCGGTGTCCTTCCTCAGCTTCCTCACCTGGTTCTGGCTTCTGACGAAATACCGCGCCTCGCAGCTCGGCGTCTTCTCCTTCATGACGCCGGTCTTCGGCGTCGTCCTCGGCATCCTGCTGCTCGGCGAACCGCTGACGCCGGAATTTTCCATCGGCACGGCGGGCGTGCTCGTCGGCATCATGATCGTCAGCGCCTATCCGTGGATCGGCCAGCGCCGTGCTGGCCGCAGCGCGCAAGCCGGATCGTCCTGACCTGGAAAGCCTCAGAGGTCGGCGTCGTCGAGCAGGCGGGCAAGCGTGCTCCGGCCGAGCGCGGCCATCGCCGGATGGCTGAGGCGGTAATACCAGGTGAGTCCCATGGCCTGCTGGAAGGCCCACGCCGCGCCACGCTTCCATTCGACGTCGCCGGCGCCGAGCCGGGTGCGGATCAGCCCGCGACGCTCCCGGTCGAAGAGATGCCAGGCCGCGACGAGGTCGAGCGCGGGATCGGCCGGCCCGAAGCCGCCGGTGTCGAGCACGCCGGCAAGAGCCTCGCCGCGCACCAGAAGGTTGGCGGGAATGAGGTCGCCATGCGTCATGCAGTCAGGGCCTGCGGCGGGCAGGAGGCGCAGCCGGTGCCACAGGGCGCGAAGGCGCGGCACGTCGAGGAGGCCCTCGCTTTTCTCGAAGCACGTTTCCATCCAGCCGTCATGGTCGGGCAGATGGCCGCCGCGTCCCGGACCGGCAAAGCGCCGGCCTTGCGTGCCCACGCGGCGAAGGCGTGCGATCAGGGTGGCGATGTCTCCGGCGAAGGCGGCGGAGGCGGCAAGCCCGTCGGGCGTCGCGATCTCGCCCTCCAGCCAGCTCTGCAGCGACCAGGGCAACGGGTAGTGCGGCCCCGGCGCGCCGATGCCGAGCGGGCGCGGCGCGGGGAAGGGCGAATGCGCGGCGAAGGCGGCCATGGCTTCCGCCTCGCGGCGCAGCATCGCCTCGCAGGCCGCCGACTCGGCGGCGCGCAGCGGGAACCGCGCAGCCGCATGTGCCCCGACCCGGAAGATGGCGTTCACCGTGCCGGTGGCGGCGAGCGCGACCACCGGCGCGTCGCGGTAGCGCAGGAACTGCGCCCGGATCATCGCCCCGGCGACTGCGGCGTCTATCTGAAGCCGGTCGTCATGCATCGCTTCGGTCAGGCGGTGGCCGCGCCGGCCTCGGCGGCCTTGCGCCGGTCGGCATAGAGGCGGGCGAGCCACGCGCAGACCATGAGCTGGATCTGGTGGAACAGCATCAGCGGCAGGACGATGGCGCCGATGGACTGGCCGGCGAAGATGACGCTTGCCATCGGCACGCCGCTGGCAAGGCTCTTCTTGGAGCCGCAGAAGACGGCGGTGATGCGGTCCTCGCGGCGGAAGCCGAGCAGCTTCCCGCCGATGCTGGTGACGACGAGCACGGCGGCGAGCAGCAGGCAGTCGACGAGGATGAGGAGCGCGAGGTCCTGCGCCGCCAGCCGGTGCCAGATGCCCTCCGTCACCGCCTCGGAGAAGGCGAGATAGACAACCATCAGGATCGAGCCGCGGTCGAAGGGGGTGAGCAGCGACTTCTTGGAGCGCACCCAGTTGCCGATGAAGGGCTGCAAAAGCTGGCCGGCGACGAAGGGCATGAAGAGCTGCAGCATGATCTTCCAGACCATGTCGAAGGAGACGCCGACATGCCCGCCGGCCGAGAAGAGCAGGGCGACGAGGGCCGGCGTCAGGAAGATGCCGAGGATGTTGGAGGTCGAGGCGGCGCAGATCGCCGCCGGCACGTTGCCGCCGGCAATCGAGGTGAAGGCGATGGAGGACTGCACCGTCGAGGGCAGCACGCACAGGAAGAGGATGCCGAGATAGATCGGCTCGTCGATCAGCCAGGGCGAGAACAGCCCGAGCCCGAGGCCGAGCAGCGGGAAGACCGCGAAGGTCATGACGAGGATGAAGAGCTGGAGGCGCCAGTGCAGGAAGCCGGCGATCACCACATCCGTCGAAAGGCGCGCGCCGTGCAGGAAGAACAGGAGCGCGATCGCCACATTCGTGGCGACGGAGAACCATTCCGCCGGCACGCCGGAGATCGGCAGCAGCGAAGCGAGGACGACGGCCCCGATCAGGAGCCAGGTGAACGTATCGGGAAGAAGGCGCTTCATGTCTTTCGGCAATGTTGGTCTCGACAGGCCTTCCAGTTTAGCTATCCTGATTTGCGATGCAATCGATAACGCTTATCGAGGTTCGTGATATGCTTGATCTCGTGCAGCTCCGCAGCTTCGTCATGGTGGCCCAGACGCGCAGCTTCACGCTCTCCGCCGAGCGGCTGGGCCTCGGCCAGTCGACGGTCAGCCAGCACCTGCAGCGGCTGGAGCGCGGGCTCGGCCGGCGACTGATCGACCGCGACACCCATGCCGTCCGCCTCACCGCCGACGGCGAGGCCCTGCTGCCCCATGCCCGCCAGCTTCTGGCGCTGGAGCGTCAGGCATCCGCGCAGTTCGACACGTTCGCGCCGCGCGGTCCCTTCCGCCTCGGCATCTCTGAAGATCTCGTGAGCGGGCAGTTGCCGGGGCTTCTGGAGGATTTCATCGCGGATTATCCGTCGGTGGACCTCCAGCTTTCCGTCGCGCTCTCCAAGACGCTCGCCGAGATGCAGGATCGCGGCGAGCTCGACCTCGTCATGGCCAAGCGGCGGATCGGCGAACGGCGGGGCGATGTGATCCTGCGCGAGCCGCTGGTATGGCTTGCCGGCGATCCCGAGGCGATGCTCGCCAAGCCGGCGCTTCCGCTGATCGTCTTCCCGCCGCCGAGCCTCACGCGCCTCCTGCTGATGGAGGCGCTGGAGCGCAGCGGAATGCCCTGGCGGATCGTCTGCTCCTGCCAGAGCCTCAGCGGGCTGACGGCGGCGGCACGCGCCGGCATGGGCGTGCTGGTCCAGCCGCGCAGCCTCGCGCCGGCAGGCCTTCGAGAGATTGCGCCGCCGCTTCTGCCGGCGCTGGAGGATGTGGAATTCGTGCTGGTCACCGCGCGCTCGGCCGACCACGCTACCGTCTCGGCTTTTTCCCGCAAGGTGCGCGAGCGCTTCGGCAAGGGGTTCGCCGGCCTCGCACCGGCGGAAGCGGGGTGGAAGGACGAGATTTTCTGACGTCGCCGTCGCTGGTGCGGAAACCTGCGCCGGTCATGCCTTATGTGTTGACACCGGCAAAATTTCACAATTAATATTGCAGACAGTTGATGGCTGCAATTTTTGATCTGCGCATGCGGCCCGCGCGGCCTTGGAGGGGCGGTGCGGGACCGATGGATGCTGCCGTCGGACGATCTTCGGACATCGGACAGGAGGATTTCGATGAATGATATTGCAACGGTTGTCGACCTTGCGCAATTCCGGCGCCAGGTGGAAACCGAGACGACGATGGCGATGTGCCCGACGGCGATCGCCATCGAGAAGAACATCCCCATCTATGACGGCGCTGCCGTCGACGACGGCATCGCCGCGGAATGGGCCTCGGTCATCGGCGAGGGGCCGGGCGTCTTCGTCGTCAAGCGCGCCTTCACCGATCCCGGTGCCATCGACGCGGCGAGCGAGGTGTTCCGCGCAATCATCGCCGATGAGCGGGCGGCCGGCACGGCGGCGGGCGACCATTTCGCCAAGGCCGGCGCCAACGACCGCATCTGGAACAGCCTGCAGAAGCTGTGCCTGCGCGATCCCGCCGTCTATGCCCGCTACATGGCCAATCCGGTGATCGACATCGCCTGCCGCGCCTGGCTGGGCCCGGGCTACCAGATCGCCACCCAGGTCAACCAGGTGCGCCCCGGCGGCAAGGCGCAGGCCCCGCACCGCGACTACCATCTCGGCTTCATGAAGCCCGAGCAGATGGCGGAATATCCGGCCCATATCCACGCGACCGGCCCGACGCTGATCCTGCAGGGGGGCGTCGCCCATTGCGACATGCCGGTGGAGAGCGGCACGACGAAGCTGCTGCCGCATTCGCAGCGCTACCTGCCGGGCTATATCGCCGCCACGCGCCCGGAATTCCGCGACTATTTCGA
Organism: Shinella sp. R2-11; assembly: GCF_055330205.1. Classification (NCBI taxonomy): domain Bacteria; kingdom Pseudomonadati; phylum Pseudomonadota; class Alphaproteobacteria; order Hyphomicrobiales; family Rhizobiaceae; genus Shinella; species Shinella sp. R2-11. The sequence continues at coordinate 541,358 of NZ_JBVAPC010000001.1, forward strand.
GGAGCATTGCGTCCAGCTTCCACTGGAGAAGGGCGACGCCATCTTCTTCAGCCCGGCGCTCTTCCACGCCGCCGGCGAGAACCGCACGAGCGACGTCGTGCGCATGGTCAACCTCATCCAGACGGCTTCCGCTTTCGCGCGCCACATGGAAAGCCTTGACCGCACGGCGATGGCGCGCGCAGTCTATCCGCACCTGGCGGCTCTTTCTCCGGCGGGGCGGCGGGCGGTGATCGCGGCGACGGCGGACGGTTATCCGTTCCCGACCAATCTCGACACCGACCCGCCGCTGGGCGGCCTTGCGCCGGAGAGCCAGCAGGACCTGCTCGCCCGCGCCGTCGCGGAGGGCTGGGACCAGGCGCGGCTCGATGCCGCTCTCGATGCACAGGGCGCCAAGCGCGCGGCCTGAGCGGACTTCACAAGAAACAGAGGGTTACCCGCAAAGGCTTCGGGCGGGGAGCGAACAGGAAGCCAACTTCGGGAGGAAGTCACATATGAAGAAGATTCTGCAATCCCTGGCGCTCGGCGCGCTTCTGGCCACGACCGCGCTTGCCGGCGCGGCCCATGCCGACGGCGAGAAGTTCGTCTGGATCAGCCATGGACCGGACAGCGACAGCTGGTTCAACGTCATCAAGAACGCCATCAAGGTCACGAACGAGCAGATGCATGTCGAGACCGAGTACCGCAACCCGCCGACGGGCGACCTTGCCGACATGGCGCGCATCGTCCAGCAGAGTTCGGCGGCCGGCGTCGACGGCATCATCGTCACCATCGCCGACTACAACGTGCTCGAAGGGCCGATCAAGGACGCCGTCGCCAAGGGCATCCCGGTCGTCACCGTCAATTCCGGCACGGTCGAGGAAAGCCAGAAGCTCGGCGCGCTGCTGCATGTCGGCCAGCCGGAATACGAGGCGGGGCTCGGTGCCGGCAAGCGTGCCAAGGAAGCGGGCGTCAAGAGCTTCGTGTGCGTGAACCACTACATCACCAACCCGGCCTCCGTGGAGCGCTGCCGCGGCTTTGCCGACGGCATCGGCGTCGAACTCGGCAACCAGATGATCGATTCCGGCATCGACCCGTCGGAAGTGCAGAACAAGGTGAAAGCCTACCTGACGGCCAACAAGGACACCGGCGCGATCCTGACGCTCGGCCCGAACTCGGCCGAGCCCTCGATCCGCGCGGTCAAGGAGATGGGCCTCGACGGCGACATCTATTTCGGCACCTTCGACCTCTCCTCCGAGATCTCGGCGGCGATCAAGGACGGCACGATCAACTTCGCCATCGACCAGCAGCCCTTCCTCCAGGGCTCGATCCCGATCCAGGTGCTGACGAACTATGTCCGCTACGGCGTCGCCCCGGCCAACTCGATCTTCACGGGTCCGGGCTTCGTGACCAAGGACAACATCGCGCTCGTCGAGTCGCTGGCGGGCCAGTACCGCTGACCTGACGGTCCGTCGGGGCGCGCCGGTCGACGGCGCGCCCCGAACGATTTTCGAGGGAGGAGAATGCATTCATGACGGACGTCATTAACGGCGCGTCGAAGGACGAGCGCATCAAGCCCGTCTCGCCGCTCAAGCGCGCGCTGATCCGGCCCGAGCTCGGCGGCATCTGCGGCACCATCCTTGTCTTCCTGCTGTTCGCCATCGTCGCCGGCGACAGCGGCATGTTCGCCGCCGAGGGCGTGATGAACTGGACCGTGGTCTCGGCGCAGTTCATGGTCATCGCGGTCGGCGCCTGCCTTCTGATGATCGCGGGCGAGTTCGACCTTTCCACCGGCTCGATGATCGGCTTTTCCGGTGTGATGATGGCGATCCTCTCCGTCCATCTCGGCGTGCCGCTGTGGCTTGCCATCATTGCCACCTTCGTCTTCTGCGTCTTCATCGGCGCGGTGAACGGCTGGCTGGTCATCCGCACGGGCCTGCCGTCCTTCATCGTGACGCTCGCCTTCCTCTATATCCTGCGCGGCCTGACGATCTGGGGCTCGGTCTACTTCACCCGCCAGACGATCATCGGCGGCGTCGGCGAGAAGGCGGCCGGCGACTGGCTGGCGCCGCTCTTCGGCGGCAAGATCCTGACCGGCTTCTTCGCCTGGATGGGCGAGGCGGGCTGGATCGCCACCTTCACCCGCGGCAACCGCGCCGGCCAGCCCGTCATCGACGGCATTCCGATGCTCGTCGTCTGGGCCATCGTGCTCGTCGTCTTCGGCCACTGGCTGCTCACCCGCACCAAGTTCGGCAACTGGATCTTCGCCTCGGGCGGCGACCCGCTCGCCGCGCGCTATGTCGGCGTGCCGGTCAACCGGGTGAAGATCCTGATGTTCATGTTCTCGGCCTTCTGCGCCTGCGTCTTCGCCACCTGCCAGGTGATGGAGTTCGGCTCGGCGGCGGCCGACCGCGGCCTCCTCAAGGAGTTCGAGGCGATCATCTGCGTGGTCATCGGCGGGGCGCTGCTGACGGGCGGCTACGGCTCCGTCATCGGGGCGGCGCTCGGGGCCATCATCTTCGGCGTGGTGCAGCAGGGCCTGTTCTTCGCCAATGCCGAAAGCTCGCTGTTCCGCGTCTTCCTCGGCGTCATCCTGCTCACGGCGGTGATCATGAACACCTATATCCGCCGCATCATCACGGGAGAACGCTGATGACCGCCATCGTGGAGATGAGGAACATCCAGAAGCACTTCGGCCATGTCATCGCGCTGGCCGGCGTCTCCTTCGACATCCGGCCGGGCGAGTGCCATTGCCTGCTCGGCGACAACGGGGCCGGCAAGTCGACCTTCATCAAGATCATGTCCGGCGTCTACAAGCCGAGCGACGGCGAGGTGCTGGTGGAGGGCACGCCGACGCTCTTCCACAGCCCGCGCGACGCCATGGCCGCGGGCATCGCCACGGTCTACCAGGACCTCGCGATGATCCCGCTGATGAGCGTCAGCCGCAATTTCTGGATGGGGCGGGAGCCGGAGCGGGGCATCTGGCCGTTCAAGACCTTCGATACGTCCAAGGCCGACGAGATCACCGTGACGGAGATGCGCAAGATGGGCATCAACCTGCGCGGGCCGGACCAGGCCGTCGGCACGCTCTCGGGCGGCGAGCGGCAGACCGTCGCCATTGCGCGGGCTGTCTATTTCGGCGCCAAGGTGCTGATCCTCGACGAGCCCACCTCGGCGCTCGGCGTGCGCCAGACGGCCAATGTCCTCAGCACCATCGACCGGGTGCGCAAGCAGGGCATCGGCGTCGTCTTCATCACGCACAACGTCCGCCACGCGCTCGCCGTCGGCGACCGCTTCACCGTGCTCAACCGCGGCCAGACGCTGGGCACGGCCGAGCGCGGCACGGTGGACGCCGCCGCCCTGCAGGACATGATGGCGGGCGGGCAGGAGCTCGCTTTGCTGGAAAGCTCGCTCGGCGGCACGATCTGAAACGAGGAAAGGCGTGGCGGACGATTTGCCCGGCACGCCCTGTCGAATGTTCGGGGCCGCGGCCCCACCCCGTTCTCCCACGTCATCCCCGGGTCTGACCCGGGGGTCCACGCGTTACCTCCCGGCGTGGATGGCCGGCTCTCGGGCTTAGACCGAGGGCCGGCCGTGACGGTGGAGGGAGCTTAGCGGACCACCTGGTAACCGGCGGCTGCCATGACGCGCAGGAGTTCCTTATGGCCGATCTTCGCCATGTCGAGCGGCGGGTTGTGGGCGGGGTCCTGCTCGGCCTCGACGACGAACCAGCCCTCGTAGCCGTGGGAGGCGAGGCGCTTGACGATGGCCTCGAAGTCGAGGCTGCCGTCGCCGGGAACCGTGAAGGCGCCCTTGATCACCGCGTCGAGGAAGCTTTCCTTCGTGCGGTCGAGCGCCGCGATGACGGGCAGGCGGACGTCCTTGGTGTGGACATGGCTGATGCGCTTGTGGTGTTTGTCGATGACGCGCAGCACGTCGCCGCCCGCAAAGGCCATGTGGCCGGCGTCGAAGAGCAGCGGCAGGCCCTCGCCCGAATGCTTCATCAGGAGATCGAGCTCTTCCTCGGTCTCGATGGGCGCGGCCATGTGGTGGTGGTAGGAGATCGGCATGCCCTGATCGGCGCACCATTCGCCGAAGGCGGTCATCTTGCGGCCATAGGCGCGGATCTCGTCCTCGGAGAGCCGGCGCTTGGTGGAAAGCGGCGCGTTGCGGTCGCCCTGGATGGTGCCGGCCGTCTCGCCATAGACGATGCAGGGCGCGCCGACCGCCTTGAACAGCGCCATCTGCGCGGCGATCCGGTCCTTCTCCGCCTCGATGTCGCCGTCGAGCAGGAGGCCGGAGAACCAGCCGCCGCAGACCTGGATGCCATGTTTTTCGAGGATGGGGCGCAGCACGGCCGCGTCCATCGGAAAGCGCCGGCCGGTCTCCATGCCGGTGAAGCCGGCCTCTGCGGCTTCGGCAAGGCAGCCTTCCAGCGAGATGTCGCTGCTGATTTCCGGCAGGTCGTCGTTCCACCATGCAATGGGGGCAATGCCAAGTCTGGCTTTCATGTTCGGGCTCCGGGCTCGCGGAAAACGGGAATGCCGGCCGCCTCCCGGCCCGGCAGGACGGTCATACAAAACAAATATTGACATTTCAATCATTCCGCAAAGATAATTGCATTCATCCGGCCCGAGGAGGCCGCATATCCGAGGATCAGCAGAATGAAGAAGACGCTCCGCCTTGGCCTCATCGGGTCGGGTTTCATGGGCAAGACGCATGTGTTCGGCTTTGCCGCCGCCGCGCGGGTGTTCGACCTGCCTTACGAGGTGGAACTGACCGCCATCGCCGACGTGACTATGGCGCAGGCCGAGGCCGCCCGCGCCGCGCTCGGCTTCCAGCGCGCCACCGACGACTGGCGCAGCCTCGTCGCCGATCCCGAGATCGACCTCATCGACATCACCGCGCCGAACGCGCTGCACAAGGAGATGGCTCTTGCCGCCATCGCCGCGGGCAAGCACGTCTATTGCGAAAAGCCGCTCGCTCCACTTTCCGCCGATGCGCGCGAGATGGCGGAGGCGGCCGAGAAGGCAGGCATCAAGACGCAGGTCGGCTTCAACTATCTGTGCAATCCCATGCTCGCCCTTGCGAAGGAGATGATCGCCGGCGGCGAGCTCGGCGAGATCCGCGGCTATCGCGGCCTCCATGCCGAGGACTACATGGCCGATGCCGGCGCGCCCTTCACCTTCCGGCACGATCCGGCGGGCGGCGGGGCGCTCGCCGATATCGGCAGCCATGCGCTGGCCACCGCCGAATATCTGCTCGGCCCGATCACCCGCGTCATGGGCGATTGCGTGACGATGATCCCGCAGCGGCCGGACGGCAGGGGCGGCACGCGCCCGGTCGAGACCGACGATGTCGGCCGCGCCTTCCTGCGCTTCGCGAACGGTGCGAGCGGCTCCGTCGAGGGCAACTGGATCGCCACCGGTCGCAAGATGCAGCACGATTTCGAGGTCTACGGCACGAAGGGCGCGCTCGCCTTCTCGCAGGAGCATTTCAACGAGCTGCATTTCTATTCGACGGCGGATGCCAGGGGCCGGCAGGGGTTCCGCCGCATCGAAGCGGGGCCGGACCATGTGCCCTATGGCCGCTTCTGCGTGGCGCCCGGCCACCAGCTCGGCTTCAACGACCTGAAGGCCATCGAGGTCGCCTTCTATCTGGAGGCGATCGCCGGCCTTCGGCCCGAGCCGTTCAATTTCCGCGCGGGCCTGCGCATCCAGACATTGGTCGAGACGATCCACAAGTCCGCCCGCGCCGGAAGCTGGCTTGAAGTCGATGGCTGAAGCGACGAAGGGGAGGGGAAATCGATGAAGAGTATCGGAATTGGTGTCATCGGGGCCGGGGTGATGGGCGCGGAGCATGCGCGCCTTATCGCCCGCGAGGTCTCCGGCGCACATCTTGCCGCCGTCGCCGACGCGGACCCGGCGCGGGCCGAGGCGGCGGCGCATGGCGGCCGGGCGATGGCGGACCCCGAGGCCCTCATCGCCGATCCTTCGGTCGAGGCCGTGCTGATCGCCTCGCCGGATGCCACGCACCAGCGGCTGGTGCTGGCGGCGATTACCGCCGGCAAGCCGGTGCTCTGCGAAAAGCCGCTCGCCGCCAGCACGCAGGAGTGCCTGGAGATCGTCGCGGCCGAGGCGCGCGCCGGCCGCCCGCTGGTGCAGACCGGCTTCATGCGCCGGTTCGATCCCGCCTATCGCGAGATGAAGGCGGCCATCGACGGCGGCGCGCTCGGGGGCGTGCGGATCCTCCATTGCCAGCACCGCAATCTCGCCGCGCCCGCCTGGTTCACCGGCGCGATGGCCGTCACCAATTCGCTGGTGCACGAGATCGATGTCTGCCGCTGGCTGCTGTCGACGGAATACAGCGCCGTCACCGTCATCCCGTCTCCCGAGGGCGATCCCGCGCTCTTCGTCTTCGAGACGGAGGCCGGTAGCATCGTTTCCGTCGAGGTCTTCATGAACGCTGCCTATGGCTACCATGTCCATGCGGAAGCCGTCTGCGCGAAGGGCACGGTCGGCATGGCGCATCCCGCACCGATCCGCACCCGCCGCGACGGCGCGGAGGAAGGAGCGTTCCCGGAAAACTGGATCCCGCGCTTCCGCGATGCCTACCGCATCCAGGACCAGGCCTGGGTCGACGGCATCCGCGCCGGCACGCCGCCCGCGGATGGCTCGACTGCCTGGGACGGCCTCGTCGCCACCTGCCTCGCCGACCAGATCGTCGCCGCGATGGAAACGCGCCGGCGCACCCCGCTCACGCTGCCCGAAAAGCCGCGCTGAACGGGCCGCCCGGCGCACGGTGCGTTGCGGATTGCTCTTGACTTGCAATAATAATTGCTATTCTTCTGATCATGGAAATATGGGTGCGGATGCGGCCTCCGGGCCGCGACCCGCATGGAGGAGATGACATGTACGGCTCATACGGTTTGTTCATTGACGGCGCCTGGTCAGGGCCGGCAAAGGGGGCTTCCACCGAGATCACCGATCCCGGCAACGGCGCGGTGCTGGGCACGGTGCCCGCCGCGAGCGTCGAGGATACGGAGCGCGCCATATCGGTCGCGAACCGCGCCTTCCGGAGCTGGAAGGCGACGCCCGCCTGGACGCGCGCCGACCTCCTGCACAAGGCCGCCGATGTCATGGCCGCCCGGGCGGCGGAAGCGGCCCGCCAGATCACGCTGGAGACCGGCAAGCCGCTCGCCCAGTCGGGCCGCGAATGGGGCCTCGCCGTCGACCAGTTTCGCTGGTACGCCGAGGAAGCCCGTCGCATCTATGGGCGGATCGTCGAGAGCCGCGCGCCGGGCGGCCGGCTGGAGGTGTCGCACGAGCCGGTCGGCGTCGTCGCGGCCTTCACGGCCTGGAATTTCCCGGCGGCGCTGATCGCCCGCAAGGTCGCACCCGCCCTTGCCGCAGGCTGCTCGGTTATCGTGCGGCCTTCCGTCGAGGTGCCGGGCGTGGCGATGATCCTGTTCGACTGCCTGCGCGAGGCGGGCCTTCCGGCCGGCGTCGCCAATCTCCTCACCGGCCCGACCGCCAATACCTACAAGCCGATCATGGCCTCGCCCGTGGTGCGCAAGGTCTCGCTGACCGGCTCCACCCGCGTCGGCCAGCAGATGATCCGCGACAGCGCCGAGACGGTGAAGCGCGTCAGCATGGAACTCGGCGGCAATGCGCCGATGATCGTCTTCGACGATGCCGATCTCGACAGGGCGCTCGATCTCGCCGTGCCGACGAAGTACGCCAATGCCGGCCAGGTCTGCGTCACGCCGGACCGCTTCTACGTGCACGAGGCGCTGCACGACCGTTTCGCCGAGGGCTTTGCCGCCCGCGCCCGGGCGCTGAAGCTCGGCCATGGCCTCGACGAGGCGACGCAGATGGGGCCGCTCATCAACGAGCGCCGCATCGCCGCCATCGAGGAGATCGTCGCCGATGCGCGCGACCGGGGCGGAAAGATCCTTGCCGGCGGTCGCCGCCCGGCGGAGATGAATGCCGGCTTCTACTTCGAACCGACCGTCATCACCGGCCTTCCCGACGACGCCAAGGCCATCGCCGAGGAGAATTTCGGCCCCATCGCCGCGATAACGCCCTTCTCGAAGGTGGACGAGGTCTTCGAGCGCGCCAATGCCTCGGAAATGGGCCTTTCGGCCTATGTCTTCACCCGCGATGCGGGCCGCGCCCGCGAGGCGGCGGCGCGGCTGGAGGCCGGCATGGTCGGCGTGAACAGCTTTGCGCTGGCGGCGGCCGAGGCGCCCTTCGGCGGCATCAAGGCGAGCGGCATGGGCCGCGAGGGCGGCACCGAGGGCATCCTCGACTATTCCAACGTCAAGCTCGCGCAGATGACGGTCTGAGGGAGGCATCCATGATCAGGAACGGTGTCAAGCAGCGCTGGGCGGAAGGCAGGCCGGTGCTCAACGGCTGGCTCTCCATCGCCAATTCCTTCAGCGCGGAGATCATGGCCGCGCAGGGCTACGACAGCGTCACCATCGACATGCAGCACGGCATCGTCGGCTATGACGGCGCGGTGCCGATGCTGCAAGCGATGCGGGCGAGCGGCGTGACGCCGCTGGTGCGCGTGCCCTGGCTCGATCCCGCCGACATCATGAAGGCGCTGGATGCCGGGGCCTACGGCGTCATCTGCCCGATGATCAACACCCGCGCCGAGGCCGAGCGGCTGGTCTCCTATGTGCGCTATCCGCCCGCCGGCGTGCGCAGCTTCGGCCCGAGCCGGGCGCTCTTTTCCGCTGGCCCGGGCTATGCGGCGGAAGCCGACGACGAGATCATCTGCCTCGCCATGATCGAGACGGCGCAGGCCTATGAGAACCTTGAGGATATCCTCGCAACCCCCGGCCTCGACGGCGTCTATATCGGCCCCGCCGACCTGACGCTCGGGTTGCAGGGCAAGAAATATGCGCCCGGCTTCGACCGCCGCGAGCCCGAGATGATCGAGGCGATCAAGACTATCCTCCACGCCGCCCACAAGGCGGGCAAGCGCGCCGCGCTGCATAACGGCACGCCGGACTATGCCGCCGAGGCGGTGAGCTGGGGCTTCGATTTCGTGACCGTTTCCAACGACGTGCGCCTGCTTGCCGGCGCAGCCGAATCCAGCGTTCGAAAGTTCAGAGATCTGACGCAGGAAGTCGTTCCGGCAAACAAGATCGACACGGGAGGATACTGAATGCCGAGGGTTCTCGTCGCGGGCAAGATCCACGCCGACGGCCTCGCCGTCCTTCATGCCGCGCCCGGGGTGACGGTGGATTATGTCGAGGAGGTCTCGGCGGCGAGCTACGAGCCGTTCCTGCCGGCCGCCGATGCGCTGCTCATCCGCACCCAGCCGTTGCCGGCCGCCTTCGTGGAGAAGGCGCCCCGGCTCGGCATCGTCTCCCGCCATGGCGTCGGCTACGATTCCGTCGATGTCGCGGCGCTGAATGCCCGGGGCATTCCGCTCGCCGTCGTCGGCGACGTCAATTCGCGCGCCGTCGCCGAGCATGCCGTCATGCTGATGCTGGCGGCGGCGCGGCGCACCGTGCTCTTCGACCGCAAGATGCGCGCCGGCGACTGGAACTACCGCAACAGCCTCGATGCGGACGAGCTCGACGGGGGCACGCTCCTCATCGTCGGTTTCGGGCGCATCGGCCGGCGGCTGGCGCAGATCGCGGCGGCGCTCGGCATGTCGGTCATCGCCTATGACAGGTTCCAGGACGCCGCCGAGATCGCGGCGGCGGGCGTCACCCCGGTCGGCGACCTCATGGACGGGCTGAAGCGCGCCGATGTCGTCTCGCTGCATGTGCCGAAGTCCGGCGCCGAACCGCTGATCGGCGCGGCGGAGCTTGCCGCCATGAAGCGCTCGGCCGTCCTCGTCAACACGGCGCGCGGCGGATTGATCGACGAGGCGGCGCTGCTTGCCGCGCTGAACGAGGGCCGCCTTGCCGCCGCCGGCCTCGACGTGTTCGACGCCGAGCCGCCGGCCGCGGGCGACCCGATGCTCGCCTGCGAGCGCGTCGTGCTCTCGCCGCACAATGCGGGCCTGACGGAAGCCTGCGCGCGCCGCATGGCGATTTCGGCGGCGACGAACATCGTCGACTATTTCAAGGGCACGCTCGATCCGGCGCTGGTCGTCAACCGCTCCAAGATCGCCGCACAGCGCCTTTCGGCCGTCGGGGCCTGACCATGGCGCTCCTGACCTTCCGCCAGATCGAGAAATCCTACGGCGTCGTGCCGGTCCTCAAGGGCATCGAGCTTGGCATCGAGCCGGGCGAGGTTCTCGCCCTCGTCGGGGAGAACGGCGCCGGCAAGTCGACGCTCATGCGCATCGCCGCCGGCCTTGCCGCCCCTTCGGCCGGCACCATGCTGCTCGACGGCGCGCCCGCGCCTACGACGCTGCACGAGGCCGAGCGCGCCGGCATCGTCATGGTGCACCAGGAATTCTGCCTCGCCCCGCACCTGACGGTGGCGGAGAACGTCTTCCTCGGCCGCGAGCTGACGCGCGGCCTCTTCACCGACCGCAAGGCGATGGAGGTGAAGGCGCGTGCGCTTCTCGCCGAACTCGGCTCGGCTGCCCCCGTCAGGGCGCGGCTTCGCGATCTGCCGGTCTCCGACTGGCAGATGATCGAGCTTGCGAAAGCCTTCGCCCGCCAGCCGAAGCTCATCCTGATGGACGAGCCGACCGCCGTCCTCTCCGCAACCGAGGCCGGCAATCTCTTTACCCGCATCCGCGCCTTCCGTAAGAGCGGCGGCTCGGTGATCTTCACCTCGCACCGCCTCGACGAGGTCAAGGCCATCGCCGACCGCGTCGCGGTGCTGCGCGACGGACAGATCGTGCGGGTGGAGAAGACGAGTGCCATTTCCGAGAACGAGATGGCCGAGGCCATGGTCGGCCGGCCGCTGGCGGAGATCTATCCGCCCCGCCGCGGCGCTGCGCCGCGCAAGACGTTCCTCAGCGTTGCCGGCCTGTCCGCGCCGGGCGTCGTCGAGGATGCCTCGCTTGATATCCGCGAAGGCGAGGTTCTCGGCATCTCCGGCCTCGTCGGTTCGGGACGCACGGAACTCTTCGAGGCGTTGCTCGGCCTTCGCCCGGCGAAATGCCGCTCCTTCGTGCTGCGCGGCAGGGAACGCCGGCTGCCGGCGGCGCGCGAGGCCTGGGCGCTGAAGCTCGCCTACCTGACGGAAGACCGCAAGGGCAAGGGCCTGCTGCTCGGCAAGCCGCTCGACCAGAACGTCGCGCTGACGAGAGGCGCCATCGCCGGGGCCGCATGGATCGACCGGCGGGCCGAGCGGCGCGATCTGGAGGCGGCGGTCGAACGCTACGACATCCGCGCCGGCCGGCTCGACGTGACGGCGGGCGCGCTCAGCGGCGGCAACCAGCAGAAGGTGCTGATCGCCAAGACGCTCGGCGTCGAGCCGGACCTCGTCGTCTTCGACGAGCCGACGCGCGGCGTCGACATCGGCGCCAAGCAGCAGATCTACGAGATCATCGCGGGGCTCGCCGCCGAGGGCAAGGCGATCGTCGTCATCTCCTCGGAAATGCAGGAGATCGTCGGCCTTTCCGACCGGGTGCTCGTCATGCGCCGCGGGCGCATCGCCGGCGAGCTTTCGGGCGAGGCCATCAGCGAGAACGACATCATCCGATTTGCCATGGGCCTTGAAGAGGCAAGTCCACAGGAGGAGGCAAGCCATTGACTGACATGACCGCAACGACCGCGGGCGTCGCCGCTGCGTCGCCCGGGCGCTCCCTCGTGCGCCTTCTGGAGGCCGCCGGCCCGCTCCTCGCCCTCATCCTCTTGATGATCGTCGGCTCGCTGATGAGCGACAGCTTCCTCGGCGCGGAGAACCTTTCCAACGTCTTCACCCGCAGCGCCATCATCGGCATCATCGCGGTCGGGGCCACCTTCGTCATCACGGCGGGCGGGCTCGACCTTTCCGTCGGCTCGCTCTCGGCGCTCGTCGCGGGCATGACGATCATGTTCATGAACGCGGCCGCCGCCACGCTCGGCGATGGCTGGCTGCTCGTTGCCGCCGGCATCGCCTTCTCGCTCGCCATCGGCGCCTTCGCGGGCTTCATCAACGGCTTCATGATCGTCAAGGGCCGGGTGGAGGCCTTCATCGTCACGCTCGGCGCCATGGGCATCTTCCGCTCGGTCATCACGTGGCTCGCGGACGGCGGCTCGATCTCGCTCGACTTCTCGCTGCGCGATGCGGCCCGGCCGATCTACTACGGCCAGGTCCTCGGCATCGCCGTGCCGATCATCGTGCTTGCGGTCATCGCCGTCATCGGCGAGCTGACGCTGCGGCGCATGCGCTTCGGCCGGCATGTCGCGGCCATCGGCTCGAACCGGCACGTCGCCTTCTATTCGGCGATCCCCGTCAGCCGCGTGCGCATCCTCACCTATGTCATCCAGGGCCTCTGCGTCGCCGTCGCCACGGTCATCTACGTGCCGCGCCTCGGCGCGGCCACGCCCTCGACGGGCCTCATGTGGGAGCTGGAGGCGATCGCCGCGGTCATCATCGGCGGCACGGCGCTTTCCGGCGGCTTCGGGCGCATCTGGGGCACCATCGTCGGCGTGCTGATCCTCGGTTTCATCAGCAACATCCTCAACCTCACGGGCTTCATCAGCCCCTATCTCAACGGCGCATTCCAGGGCGCGATCATCATCATCGCCGTCCTCCTGCAGCGCGACCGCGCGCAGGGCTGACGCCACGATCTTTTTCACTTCAACAGGGAGACGAGTGAATGTTCAACAGACTGAAAACCTTCATCGCCGCGGGTGCGGTCGCCGTCGCGGGCCTTGCCTCGCCGGCGCTTGCCGCCGATGCCGTGATCGGCATTTCCATTCCGGCCGCCACGCACGGCTGGACGGGCGGCCTCAACTACCACACCAAGCGCACCATCGACCGGATGAAGGAAGCCTTCCCGAACATCGATTTCGTGCTGGCGACATCGTCGAGCGCCACCCAGCAGGTCAACGACATCGAGGACCTGATGGCGCGCAACATCAACGCGCTCGTCGTGCTGCCCTTCGAGTCCGACCCGCTGACCGAGCCGGTCAAGGCCGCCAAGGCCAAGGGCGTCTTCATCGCCACCGTCGACCGCGGCCTTGCGGAAGAGGGCATCGAGGACCTCTATGTCGGCGGCGACAACCCGCAATACGGCAAGGCGGCAGCCGAATACTTCAAGAAGAAGTTCCCCGACGGCGGCAAGATCGTCGTGATGCGCGGCATCCCGACGGCCATCGACAATATCCGCATCGAGGCCTTCAACGAGGCGCTGAAGGGCACCAAGATCGAGGTGCTCGACATGCAGTACGCCAACTGGAACCCGGACAAGGGTTTTGAAGTCATGCAGGATTATCTCCAGCGCTTCCCGCAGATCGACGGCGTCTGGGCCGGCGACGACGACGCGGCGCTCGGCGCCATCGAGGCGATCAAGCAGGCCGACCGCAAGAATGTCGCCGTGCTCGGCGGCTCGGGCATGAACAAGGTCATCAAGCTGGTGCAAGACGGCCACGACATGGTCGATGCCGACATCTTCTACCCGCCGACCCTGATCATCCCGGCTATCGAGCTCGTCACGATGAAATACGCGACCCAGGCCCCGATCAACGGCCGCTACGTGCTCGGCAGCCCCCTGATCACCAAGGACAACGCCGCGGAATACTACTTCCCCGACGCGCCTTACTGACCGGGGTGGGGCGTCGCCCTTCATCCGGCCTGCCGGCCACCTTCTCCCCGCAAGCCGGGGAGAAGGAGATATGCCGGACCGTTTTCCGCATCAACGACCGTTGGTGGGGCCAGTCCCTCTCCCCGCTTGCGGGGAGAGGGTTAGGGTGAGGGGCAACCGCGCATGAACGGCCGCCTTCTTCGAGCCGGTAGGCCGAAGCCACGCCCGCACCGCCCGCAGGCCGAACGTTGCAGACTTTGCTTTTATGCAATACTGCACATGAAACCGGTGCCGGAGCCCTCCGGCCGGCAAGAGGATATTCGGGAGTAGGCGTATGCCGAGGGTAAAGCAGTCCGACCAGCCGCCGCCGAAGACGGCGAATTACGAGACCTTCGTCAACCTCGTCACGCAAGCCTATCCGAACCTTTCCGACCGCTTCCAGCAGGTCGCCCGCTTCGTCACGCAGAATCCGAACATCGTCGCCATGCAGTCGATCAATGCGATTGCCGAACAGTGCGGCGCCCATCCTTCCATCCTCGTGCGCTTCGCGCAGCATTTCGGCTTTTCCGGCTTCAAGCAGCTCCAGTCGGTGTTCCAGAGCCGGCTTTCGACGGCGGCGCCCGGCTATCGCGAGCGCATCAGCGCGCTCGATGTCGACCTCGAGAAGACCAAGCGCAAGGGCAATCTCGGCTTCCTGCACGATCTCGTGGTACGCGACATCGCGACCCTGCAGGAGCTTCTCAACACCACGACGGAAGAGAACCTGACGCGGACGGCCCGCACGCTGAAGAACGCCGACACGATCTTCATCGCCGGCCAGCTCCGCTCCGAGCCCATCGCCAAGTTCCTGCGCTACGTGCTCTCCATGCTGCAATGCCGCGTCATCCTGCTCGATCCGGCCGGCGGGCTCGCCTCGGAGATGGCGAAGGTCATGGGCAAGAAGGACGTGCTCGTCGCCATCGCCTTCCGGCACTATGCGAAGGAGGTGGTGACCATCGCCGATGTCGCGGCGGAGAACGGCACGCCCATTGTGGCGATCACCGACAGCCAGCTCTCGCCGCTCGCCAAGAATGCCACGGTGCTCTTCACCATCCCCGAGGACGAATATTCCTTCTCGCGCTCGCTCGCCGCGCCCATGTGCCTGACGCAGGCCATCGCCGTCGCGCTCGCCGCGCTGTTGCAGGAGGACAAGAAGGGCTCGCCCGAAATCCCGACGGTCACGGGCAAGCAGCGGCGCAAGGGCTGAGGGGACGCCTCAGCCTGTGATCTCCGCGACGTTGACGAAGCGCCCCTCGGCGCGCGAGCGGATGGCGGCCTCGGCCAGAACCAGCGCCTTCTCGCCGTCGTCGAAGGTGACGTCCGGCGTGCGGTTCTCCGCGACGCAGCGCAGGAAGGATTGCAGGCCGAGCTCGAAGGCCTCGACATAGCGCTCGATGAAGAAGTCGAGATAGGGTTCGCCCGCGCCGGTCGAGGACGCATTGAAGCGCTCGACCTGATGGGCGCGGCGGTTGCCGGAGATCAGCATGCCCTTCGAGCCGAACAGCTCGACGCGCTGGTCGTAGCCATAGGCGGCGGCGCGGGAGTTGTTGATGTGGCAGAGCCTGCCGCTCGCGGTGCGCATGACGATCATCGTGGAATCGACGTCGTTCAGTTCCGCGAGCGTCGGATCGACCAGCGCGCTGCCGGTGGCGAAGACCTCGACCGGCTCCTCGCCCAGCATGAAGCGGGCAAGGTCGAAGTCGTGGATCGTCATGTCGCGGAAGATGCCGCCGGAGACCTTGAGATAGTCGCGCGGGGCAAGGCCGGGATCGCGCGAGGTGATGATGACCTGCTGGAGGTCGCCGATCTCGCCCGCCCGGGCGGCATCGCGGGCGGCGCGGTGGCCGGGATCGAAGCGGCGGTTGAAGCCGATCTGCACGGGGCGCGTAAAGCCGGCGAGCGCCTTGCGGCAGGCGACGACGCGGGCAAGCGAGAGGTCGATGGGCTTTTCGCAGAACACCGCCTTGCCGGCCCTGGCGGAGGCCTCGATGAGGTCGGCATGGGTCGGCGTCGAGGTGGCGATCAGCACGGCGTCGGCAAGCGTGATGGCTTCCTCCGCGCTTGCGGCGACGGTGCAGCCGTGGCGGCGGCCCGTCTCCTCGGCGGCCGCGGTCACGGGGTCGTAGACCGCGGCCAGTTCCGCGCCCTCGGCGCGCACGATGGTTGCCGCATGCATCTTGCCGATGCGTCCGCAGCCGAGCAGTGCAATCCTCGTCATCGGTTCTCCTCCGTTTGCAAAATTCGTTGCGTTTTTGATATTCTCTCAATATTAATTCTGCAAGCCCGTTTTCGGGCAGAGGAGACGAGGGAGGCGATCATGGCAGGAAATTCGGACAAGGCGGCGTTTCCGCAGGCGGAGCGGCGCTTGCGGCTGGGTGTCGTCGGCGGCGGGCAGGGCAGTTTCATCGGCAAGGTGCATGCACGCGGCGCGCGGCTTTCCAACCGCTGGGACGTGGTGGCGGGGGCGCTGTCGTCGCGCCCGCAGGTGGCGAAGGAATCGGGCCGCGAATGGCTGTTCGACGAGGACCGCGCCTATACCGACTACCGCGTGATGGCTGAGCGCGAGGCGGCGCGACCGGACGGCATCGATGCCGTCGCCATCGCCACGCCGAACAATTCGCACCACGCCATCGCTGTCGCCTTCATGGAAAAGGGCTTCGACGTCATCAGCGACAAGCCGCTGACGACGACGCTTAACGACGCGCTCGACCTCGTGCACCGGCAGAAGGAGACGGGCCTCGTCTTCGCCGTCACCTATGCCTATGCCTCCTCCGCCATGGTGCGGCAGGCGCGGCAGATGATCCGCGAGGGCGCGCTCGGGACGCTCAAGCAGGTCCATGTCGAATATTTCCAGGAATGGGCGCTGACGCCGCCGAAGGATGGCGGGGCGGGCGCGCAATGGCGCGTCGATCCCGCCATCGTCGGCCCCACCTTCACGACGGGCGATATCGGCACCCATTGCCACCATCTCGGCGCCTTCGTCTGCGGCCGGCCGGTGACGTCGGTGCGGGCGGAATTCCACACGCTCGGCCCGGAAAAGCCGCTGGAGGACACCGCCTTCATGCATGTGCGCTACGAGGGCGACATTCCCGGCACGATCATGATCTCGCAGGTCGCGCCCGGCGCCCATTGCGGCCTGCGCATCCGCGCCTTCGGCGACAAGGCGAGTCTCGAATGGAACCAGGAGGAGCCGGAAGTGCTGCATTTCCGCCGCTTCGGCGAGCCGGCCCGCCTGCTGACGCGCGGCGAGGGCGCGGGCATCGGCATCCATGCCGCCCGCTTCGTGCACATGCCGCGCGGCCATCCCGAGGCGCTGAGCGACGCCTGGGGCAACCTCTACGAGGAATTCGCCATCGCCGTCGAGGCGCGCCGGCTCGGCCGGACGCTGCCAGAGGGGCTGCTGGACTATCCGACGGTGACGGACGGCGCGCTCGGCGTTAAATTCATCGAGGCCGCGCTGGCGTCCAGCCAATCCGGCGACTGGGCGGATTGCCGGCTTCCGGCGTGAATTGCAACTAGTATTGCAAAATAAATTCGTATGAAATAAAAGTTTCTCGATAGGAGCCGGCGCCGGAAGGCCGGCTCAGGGAGGTTTACCATGTCCACCATCCGCCTGACCATGGCGCAAGCCCTGGTGCGTTATCTCTGCAACCAGTTCACCGAGATCGACGGCAAGCGCGAGCCGCTGTTTCCCGGCGTCTTCGCCATTTTTGGCCACGGCAACGTTACCTGCCTTTCCGAGGCGCTGGAAGCCGTGAAGGATACGCTGCCGACCTGGCGCGGCCAGAACGAGCAGTCGATGGCGCTCGCCGCCATCGGCTTCGCCAAGGCGACGCGCCGCCGCCAGATCATGGTGGCGACCAGCTCCATCGGCCCCGGCGCGCTGAACATGGTGACGGCGGCGGGCGTGGCGCATACCAACCGCCTGCCGGTGCTGCTTCTGGCTGGCGACAGCTTCGTCAACCGCCGGCCCGACCCGGTCATGCAGCAGGTCGAGCATTTCGGCAATCCGACGATCACCGTCAATGACGCCTTCAAGGCCGTGACGCGCTACTGGGACCGCATCACCCATCCCGAGCAGATCATCGCCTCGCTGCCGCAGGCGCTCGCCGTCATGCTGGACCCGGCCGATTGCGGCCCGGCCTTCATCGGCTTGCCGCAGGACGTGCAGGAGATCGCCTGGGACTATCCGGAAAGCTTCTTCGCCCCGACCGTCCACAAGGCCCCGCGCCCGCGGCCGGACCGCGACAGCCTCGCCGAGGCCGTTCGCGTGCTGAAGGCGGCCAAGCGTCCGCTGATCATCTCCGGCGGCGGCGTGCGCTATTCCGGCGCCGAGGCGGCGCTCGCGGCCTTCGCGGAAAAGCACGGCATCCCGCTCTGCGAGACCATTGCCGGCAAGGGCACCGTCACCCATGACCATCCGGCTCATGTCGGCCCCATCGGCATCGTCGGCTCGACCTCGGCCAATGCGCTGGCCGGCGAGGCCGACGTGGTGCTGGCCGTCGGCACGCGCCTCATGGACTTCACCACCGGCTCGTGGACGGCGTTTTCGCCGGATGCCCGCTTCGTCTCGATCAATGCGGCGCGCTGGGATGCGAACAAGCACCGCGCCGTCGCCGTCGTCGGCGACGCGCTGGAGACGGTGAGCGAGCTCGAAGCCGCCATCGGCGACTACAGGGCGGATGCCGGCTGGACGGAAAAGGGCCGGCAGGAATTCGCCAAGTGGAACGCGGCGCTCGACGGCTACCAGAAGCCGACCAACGCGCCGGTGCCGACCTATGCCCAGGTCGTCGGCATCGTCAATTCCAAAGCGAGGGAGCGCGACCTCCTCATCACCGCCGCCGGCGGCCTGCCGGGCGAGGTGATGAAGAACTGGCGCGTCAAGGCGCCGAACACCTTCGACTGCGAGTTCGGCTTCTCCTGCATGGGCTACGAGATCGCCGCCGGCTGGGGCGCGGCCATGGCCGACCCGACCCGCACGCCCATCGTGATGATCGGCGACGGCACCTACATGATGATGAATTCGGATATCTACTCGACCGTGCTGTCCGGCCACAAGATGATCCTCATCGTCTGCGACAACGGCGGCTATGCCGTCATCAACCGCCTGCAGAACGCCAAGGGCACGCCGGGCTTCAACAACCTGATCAAGGATTGCCGCGTCAAGGAACCCTTCGCCGTCGACTTCGCCAAGCATGCCGAGGCGATGGGCGCGCTGACGCGCCATGTCGAGAGCCTTGCCGATCTCGGCGATGCGGTCGAATGGGCGCAGACCACCGACCGCACCACGGTCATCACCATCGTCTCCGACGCCTTCGCCTGGACGCCGGGCGATGCCTGGTGGGATGTCGGCGTGCCGCAGGTGAGCACACGGTCCGAAGTCAACGCCGCCGCCGCCGACCAGCAGGCCGGCCGCAGGAAGCAGCGCGTCGGCGTCTGACGCCGACATGGCCGCCGGCGAAAGCCGGCGGCCTCAGATCGTCGGGAAGTGGCAGGCGACCTTGCGGTCGCCCTCATAGGCCGTCGGCTCGGGCCGCTCCGTGCGGCAGCGGTCCTTCGCGATCGGGCAGCGCGGGTGGAAGCGGCAGCCGGAGGGCGGGTCGAGCGGGCTCGGCACGTCGCCGGTCAGGAGAATGCGCCGGCGCGATCCGCCGGGCGTCGTCTCCACCACCGGCACGGCCGAGATCAGCGCCTGGCTGTAGGGATGGGCGGGTGCGGAGAACACCGCTTCCGCCGGCCCTTCCTCGACCACGGACCCCAGATACATCACCGCGATGCGCGTCGAGACCTGCCGCACCACGGACAGGTCGTGGGCGATGAAGATATAGGTGAGGTTCAGCTTCTCCTGCAGGTCGGCCAGCAGGTTGACGATCTGCGCCTGCACCGACACGTCGAGCGCCGAGACGGGCTCGTCCAGCACCACGAGGTCCGGATTGAGCGCGATGGCCCGCGCGATGCCGACGCGCTGGCGCTGGCCGCCGGAAAATTCGTGCGGATAGCGCGTGACATGGTCCGGCAGGAGGCCGACGATGTCGAAGAGTTCGGCAACACGCCTCTCGATCTCGGCGGCGGAGAGCTTCGTGTGGATGCGCAGCGGCTCGGCGACGAGGTCGCCGACACGGCGGCGCGGATTGAGCGAGGCGGACGGGTCCTGGAACACCATCTGCAGGCGGCGGCGCATCGGCCGCAGCTCGTTCAGCGACCTGCCCGTGATGTCCTCGCCCTCGAAGAACAGCTTGCCGTCGGTGATGTCGTAGAGCCGCACCAGACAGCGCGCGAGCGTGGACTTGCCGCATCCCGATTCGCCGACGAGCCCCAGCGTCTCGCCGCGCCGCACCGTCAGCGAGACATTGTCGACGGCATGGACGGTGCGCCGGCCTTCCGCCGAAAAGCGGGTGCCGATCGAAAAGCGCTTCATCAGCGCGCGGGTTTCGAGGATGGGGCCTTCCGTCTTGGTCATCGTGTCGCTCATGCTTGCACCTCGCGGAGGCAGGCGGCGGCGTGGGGGCCGCTTCCAAGGGCCGGCTTTTCCGCCGTGCAGGCCGCAAAGCGCACCGGACAGCGCGGCCCGAAGGCACAGCCCTGCGGCAGGCACAGCAGCGAGGGCGGCGAGCCCGGAATGGCCGGCAGGCGATGGGGCTTGTCGCCGGTCAGCGGCGGGATCGAGCCGAGCAGCGCGCGGGTATAGGGATGGCGCGGATCGGAGAACAGCGCCGCGCGGCTGCCGCGTTCCACCACCCGGCCCGCATACATGACCATCACCCGGTCGGCGAGCTCGGAGACCACGCCCATGTCGTGCGTGATGAAGACGACCGCCGAATTGTGCGTGGACCGCAGCTTGCGCACGAGGTCGAGGATGCCGGCCTGCACGGTGACGTCGAGCGCCGTCGTCGGCTCGTCCGCCACCAGCAGCGCCGGATTGCAGGAGAGCGCCATGGCGATGACCGCCCGCTGGCGCATGCCGCCGGAAAGCTGGTGCGGATAGCGCGACATGGCCTCGCGCGGATTGGGGAAGTTCACTTCCGCCAGCAGTTCCTCCACCTGGGCCAGCGCCTTCGCCTTGCTGATGTTCCGGTGGGCGCGGATCTGCTCGGCGATCTGCCAGCCGATCGTGTAGACGGGCGTCAGCGCCGTCATCGGATCCTGGAAGATCATGGCGATCTCGTTGCCGCGCAGGCGCCTGAGCTCGCGGGCGGGAAGCCCGATCAGCTCGCGGCCCTTGTAGCGGATCGAGCCTTCGATCGTGGCGTTGGGGTCGGTGATGAGGCCCATCACCGCGAGCAGCGAGACGGTCTTGCCGGAGCCGGATTCGCCGACGACGCCGAGGATCTCGCCCTCGTCGAGATCGAAGGAGACGCCGTCGATGGCCTGCACCAGGCCGTCTTCGGTGCGGAACGATACCCTGAGGTCGCGCACGGAGAGCATCATGACGTCCTCACACGGGGATCGAGAAGGATATAGACGAAGTCGACCACCGCATTGGCGAGCACCACGAACATGGAGGCATACATTACCGTCGCCATGATCATCGGCAGGTCGAGGTTCTGCATCGCGTCATAGGTGAGCTTGCCGATGCCGTTGAGGCCGAAGACCACCTCGGTCAGCAGCGCCGAGCCGCCGACGAGCGCGCCGAAATCGAGACCGAACAGGGTGACGAAGGCGATCAGCGAGGTGCGCAGGGCATGGCGCAGCAGGATGCGCGTCTCCGACAGGCCCTTGGCCCGCGCGGTGCGGATGAAGTCCTCCTGCATGGATTCGATGATCGCGGCGCGCAGCACGCGGCCATAGATGCCGATATAGAGCACGGCGAGGGTGATCCATGGAATGACCAGCGTCAGGAACCAGCCCTTCGGGTCGCTCATCAGCGGCTTGTAGCCGAGCGGTGGCACCCAGGAGAACAGCCAGGTATCGTGATAGCGGCTCTGGGTGATGAGGTTCATCACCTCGCCGAGCCAGTAGACGGGCATGGAGATGCCGATGAGGCCGAGCGCCATCAGGAGCTTGTCCAGCCAGCTGTCGCGCGTGGCGGCCGCCACGATGCCGATGATGACGGAGATCACCACCCACAGGATCGCCGCGCCGAAGACCAGCGACAGCGTGACGGGGATGGCGTCGAGCACGGCCGGCACGACTTTCCAGCCGCGGTTGACGAAGGAGGTGAGGTCGCCGGTGACGAAGATCTTCTGCATCATCAGCCCGTACTGGACATAGAGCGGGCGGTCGAAGCCGAAGGAGTGGCGCACGGCCTCCAGCACCTCGGGCGAGGCGTTGCGGCCGGCGATGCGCGCGGCGGGATCGGAGCCGGGCGTTGCGAAGAAGATCAGGAAGACGATCACGGAAATGCCGAACATCACGAACAGCATCTGACCGAAGCGGCGCAGGATGGCGTAGATCATCACGTGCGCCCCAGCTGGACCTTCGAACGCGGGTCGAGCGCATCGCGCAGACCGTCGCCGAAGACGTTGAGGACCATGACGGACAGCGCGATGGCGATGCCCGGCGCGAGCGCCACGAGCGGGCGCGTATAGAGCAGCGCCTGTCCGTCCTGGATGATCGTGCCCCAGCTTGCCGCCGGCGGCTGCACGCCGATGGACAGGAACGATAGCGCCGATTCCGTCAGCATGTTCAGCGCCATCATCAGCGGCACGAAGACGATGAGGGTCGTTGTGATGTTCGGCTGGATGTCGCGCAGGAGAATGCGCCAGCCGGGAACGCCGAGATTGATGGCCGCGAGCACGAATTCGCTGTTGCGCAGCGAGAGCACCTGGCCGCGGATCGGCCGGGCCACATAGGGCACGTAGACGATGCCGATGATGATGACCGGCAGCCAGAGACTGCCGGATTCGATGAGGATCGGCCCGATGGAAATGCCCTGCGCGATCGTCACGATGGAGAGCGAGATCGCGAGCAGGTAGATCGGAAACGCCCAGAGGACGTCGAGCAGGCGCGACAGCACCGTGTCGGTGAGACCGCCGAAATAGCCGGCGGTCAGGCCGGCCGCCGTGCCGATGATCAGCGTGAAGATGGTCGCGGCGCCCGCGATCATCAGGGAGTTGAGCCCGCCGTAGAGCAGGCGGGCCATGACGTCCCGGCCCTGGTTGTCCGAGCCGAGGAAGTAGTTGCCGGGTTCCCAGGTCGGGCCGATCGGCGTGTAGCCGAGCCCGAGGCCTTCCGTCGAAGGCTCCATCACCGGAACTTCCACGCCGTCGACGTGGATGACCGCGTCGAGCGTCGACGTGAACGGATCGACGCCCGCCCAGCGCGCGTAGAGCGGCGCGCTGAGACAGGCGAGGACGATGATGAGGAAGACGCAGAGGGACGCCATGGCGGCCCTGTTGCGCCTCAGCCGCGCGAAAGCGAGGGCCCATGGCCCCCGCGTCCGGCGCTGCACGGCAACGGCTTCATTCGACACGCAAACCCCTCCGCCGGGTCTTACTGTACCCAGGACTGGGTGATGATCCAGTTGAACTGGCGGCTGAACTGGAAGTTGCCGACGCGCTTGCTGACGAAGTCGAGGCGCTTGGGCGTGAAGAGGCCGACGGCCGGGGCCTGGTCGGTGACTTCATGGTCGATCTCCGCCCAGAGCGCGTCCGCCGCGGTCTGGTCGGTCACGCCGAGGTCGAAGGCCTTCTGCATCTTGGCGTCGATCGCCGGATCGCAGAAGCCGGCGATGTTGACCGAGGCGTCCGAGCCTTCGCGGAACGAGGCGCAGCCGAAGAGGATGTTCAGGAAGTTCGAGGCGGCCGGATAGTCCTTGTACCACTGGCTCACCGACATCTGCACCTTGTTGTTGGTGTTCTGGATGTAGGTGAACTGGATGTTGGCGGAGATCGGCTTGACGTCGGCGACGTAGCCGATGCTGGTCAGCACGCTCTGCAGGTAGACGCCGATGGAGCGCGAGACCGCGGTGTCCTCGACGATGATCGTCACCTTCTGGCCCTTGGTGCCCGATTCTTCCACGAGCTGTTTGGCCTTTTCCAGATCGGGAGCCGACCACTTGGCGCCCGGATCCTTCGTGTAGGGGCAATAGTCCACGTGAGCGGGGAAGTCCGGCGGCAGGATCTGGCAGACCGGCGCTGCGAGGACCTTGCCGCCGAAGAGCTTGACCAGCGTGTTGCGGTCGACGGCGAAGGAGACCGCCTGGCGGGCCTTGACGTTGTCGAAGGGCGCGAGGCGCGTGTTGAGCGGGGCGTACCACCAGGCCGAAAGCGGCGCGATATGGAGCTGGTCCTTGTACTTGGTGCCGAGTTCGGCAAGGCGGTCGCTCGGCAGCGCGTCGAACATCCAGTCCGCCTCGCCGTTCTGGATCGCCGTCACGGCGGCTTCTTCCGAAAGGCCGAAGTCGTACTGGACGACGTCCGGATAGCCGTCCGGCTGCGCTTCCTCGCTCCACTGCTTGAAGTGCGGGTTGCGCGAGACGGTCATGCCCTTGTTGGGGTCGAAGGCCGAGATCATGTAGGGGCCGGTGCTCGGGATCGGCACGGAGCCGGCATCCTCGGCGGGCGTGTCGGCCGGCAGCGTCACGGCATGGGGAAGGGCGAGCTTGTAGAGGAATTCGGCATCCGGCTTGAGGATGTTGATCGTCACCGTGCCGGCGGCCTCGTCACCCACCACGCCGCCTTCCAGCGTGCAGGTCTTGGTCTCGGCAAGGCATTTATCCGCGCCGATGATGCCGGCATAGAAGGTGCCCGAGGTCGGGCCGGAAACCTTGAAGATGCGCTGGAACGAGGCGACCACGTCCTTCACGCCGACCTCCTGGCCGGTGGAGAACTTGATGCCCTTGCGCAGCTTGAAGGTGAAGGTCTTGCCGTCGTTGGTGACCTCCGGCAGCGCCTCGGCGAGGTCCGGGACGATGGTGAAGCCGTCCATGCCCTCGGCCTTGCGGAAGGCGACGAGGCCGTCATAGATCGGCTGGTACATCTGCCAGCCCTGGTCGGTGTAGTTGATATGCGGGTCGAGCGTGCCGGCCGCCGAGCGGGCGAGAAGGCGTATGGTGCCGCCGCGGTGTTCCTGCTGGTATTCGGCTTGTGCCGGAGCCAGCCACGTGCCGGTCATGAGAGCG
Source organism: Shinella sp. R2-11 (assembly GCF_055330205.1). Taxonomy (NCBI): domain Bacteria; kingdom Pseudomonadati; phylum Pseudomonadota; class Alphaproteobacteria; order Hyphomicrobiales; family Rhizobiaceae; genus Shinella; species Shinella sp. R2-11. Next base: position 566,088 of record NZ_JBVAPC010000001.1, read on the forward strand.
ACGGTCGATGCCGCCAGAAGCAATTTTTTCATGTTCGATCCCCTTTTCGGTCTGTTTCTGTTTTCTATCTGTCGTGCTGGTTGAGGAAGTCTCCCACCACCCGCATGCACGCGTCCTGTTCCTCGACATGCGGCATGTGGCTGGAATGCTCGAATATCTCCCAGCGCGCGCCCCTGATGCCGTCCTTGAAGGGCTGCACCGTGGCGGGCGTGGCTTCGTCGTACCGTCCGGAAATGATGAGCGTCGGCACTTCGACGGCCGGAAGGCGGTCGATGACGCTCCAGGTCTTCAGCGTGCCGATGACGTGGAATTCGTTCGGCCCGTTCATCAGCGTATAGACGGTGGGATTGCGCGCCGCCTGCTCGAAGCTCGCCGTCACCTCCGGCGGGAAGGGCACGACGCGGCAGACGTGCCGCTCGTAGAAGACGTTCGTCGCCTGCTGGTAATCCGCGTGGTCCGTCGTGCCGGCCGTCTCGTGCCGCGTCAGCGTGTCCTGCACGTCCTGCGGCAGGTCGGCGCGCAGCCGGTTGGCCTCCTCGACCCAGAGCTTCATGGAGGCGGGCGAGTTGGCGATGGTCAGCGAGGCGAGGCCCTCGGGCTGCAGCACGGCATATTCTGCGCCCAGCATGCCGCCCCAGCTCTGCCCGAGCACATGGAAGCCGCCACGGATGCCGAGATGGTCGACGAGGCTTTCCAGCTCGTCGATGAAGAGCTGCGGCGTCCAGAAGTCAGCGCCCTTTTCCGGCAGCAGGGTGGAGTTGCCGCAGCCGAGCTGGTCGTAATGAACGACCGCCCGGCCGTCGCGGGCGAGCAGCTTGTAGGCGTCGACATAGTTATGCGCGACGCCCGGCCCGCCATGCAGGATGACCACCGGCAGCTTGCCGCTGCGAAGATCGCCACTGATACGGTACCAGGTCTCGTAGCCCCGGAACGGTGCCCGTCCTTCCGTGCTGTTGATCCGATCCGACATGTTTCCCCCTTCCAAGGCCAAGCCGCTCAGGCGCTCTTCCTGTTCGCCTGCACCCATTCCTCCAGCATCTGCACGCCGAAGGCCGTGGCGCCTTCCCGGCCGAGCGGGCGATCCTCCCCGGCCAGTTCCTTGCCCGCGATGTCGAGATGCACCCAGGGACGGTCTTCCGTGAAATGGCGGAGGAAGGCGGCGGCATAGGGCGCGTCACCGTCCTCCATGTCCTTGGCATGGTGGCGCAGGTCCGCCAGCGGCGATTTGAGCCCCTCGTCATAGGCGCGGTCAAGCGGCAGGCGCCAGAAGCGCTCGCCGACCGTCTCGCCGGCCGTAATCATCTGCGCGGCGATCGCGTCGTCCGTGCTGAAGAGGCCGGCGAAGATCGAGCCGAGGCCGCGCATCACGGAATAGGTGAGCGTCGCAAGGTCGACGATGGCGGAGGGTTCGAAGCGCGTCGCCGCATAGTAGAGACAGTCGGCGAGGATGAGGCGGCCTTCCGCATCGGTGTCGAAGACCTCCACCGTCTGGCCCGAGCCGGTGGTGATGATCTCGCGCGGCTTCAGCGCCGTGCCGGAGGGCAGGTTCTCGGCAATGCCGAGAACGCCGACGGCATGGACCGGGCTCTTCTGCCGGGCAAGCGACAGGAGAAGGCCGACGACGGCCGCCGCCCCGGCCATGTCGGCCTTCATGTCGAACATCTGCGCGCCGCCCTTGATGCACAGGCCCCCGGAATCGAAGCAGACGCCCTTGCCGACGAAGGCGAGCGGCTGCTCGCCCGATCCTTCGCCGCGATAGCGCAGTACCGCGATCTTCGGCGCGCGCACCGAGCCGGCGCCGACCGCGAGGATCGCGTTCATGCCGAGCGCCTTCAGCCGGTCGGCGTCCAGCACCTCGACCTCGATGCCGGCCGCGCGCAGCGGCTCCAGATGGCTCGGGAAGCTTTCGGGGTGAAGATGGTTCGGCGGCAGGTTGACGAGCGTGCGGGCATATTCGACGCCCTCCGCCACGGCATTGGTGCGGGTGAGCGCGGCCTCCAGCGCCTTCTTCTCCGCACCGACCAGTTGCAGCCGCCAGGCCTTGTCGGCGGCGGCGACCGGCCGCTTGTTGCGCAGGTCGAAACGATAGCGCCGCAGCCGGAGGCCGAGCGCGACGCGCGCCAGAATCTCGGCGTCGGAAAGGGAGACGCCGGCAACGGGATCGAGAACGAGGGTCGCCTCGTCCTCGCCCTTCTCCTCCAGATGAGCGGCAAGGCTGCCGCCGGCCTTGGCCAGCGAAAGCGCGCTGACGGTCTCGGCCTTGCCGAGCGACAGGACGATCAGGCGACGGGCCGCAACGCCCTGCGGCGGAACGAGATCGATGCAGGCGCCGGCTTCGGCCGCGGTGGAACAGGCGCGCGAGAGGATGCCGCCGGCAGCCTCGTCGAGCGCCGCGGCGCGCGGGCCGAGGGCCTGTCCTTCGGCCTTCAGGATCACGATGACGGAGGCATCGGCAGCGATGGCGTCAGCCGCTTCGAAGACCGGGACGGGCGATTGGGGCATAGGCCTGCTTCCTGTTACGGCAACGCGGAGGCTGGCTGCCAGGGACCATCCTATTCCCAAGGGACGGCACTGGATGCCTGTCCGCAAGAGATGGCCGTGCCGAAAACCAACCATCAGCGGTGGCAAGATGGGGCCAGGGACGGAATAACCGTTTTCCCGTGGCGACTTAGGGGCTCATTTCAAATCGGTAGCGCCGAAGGGGACGGCCATTCAAGCGTCAATTTCGTCCACATCGATTGACAAAAACTCAAGTGATAATCCATGCTCTCCGCCATGGCTTTACCTTCACTCAACGGCATGCGCGCTTTCGAAGCCGCCGCACGCCTCGGCAGCATCAAGGATGCGGCGGAAGAGCTGCACCTGACGCCGTCGGCGGTCAGCCGGCATATCCGCACGCTCGAAAAGACGCTCGGCCAGGAACTGTTCGAGCGCGGCTTCCGGCAGGTGACGCCGACGATGCGCGGCTCCTATTATGCCCGCACGCTTTCGGAAGCCTTCGAGACGATCTGGCGCGCGACGGAGGATGTCAGCCTGCGCGAGGGGCCGCGCAGCCAGAAGGCGCAGCGCGTCAAGCTGATGTGCGAGCCGACCTTCCTCAACCTGTGGCTCGCCGACCGCCTGCCGGACTTCCGCCGCCTGCATCCGAATGTCGACCTCGAAATCTCCACCTCGGGCAAGCGCACCAATGTCGACCTCGCGATCGTCGACGAGTTCGTCTACAAGGCCGGGCCCGCCCTGACGATGATGATCCCGCTGCTGCTGACCCCAGTCTGCGCGCCGTCGCTGCTGGAGGGGCCGGTGCCGCTGCGCTCGCCCGCCGATCTCCTCCACCATCACCTCATCCACGAATGCGAGACGACGCGCTGGAAGCAATGGCTGGAGCAGGAGGGCATTTCCGACGTCGCCGTCCCGGCCGGCTCCACCCTGCACGACTGTACCCTGATCATGCGCGAAGCCATGAACGGCGCGGGCATCGCGCTTGCCGACACGATCATGGCGGAGGATCTCCTGCGGCAGGGCAAGCTCGTCGCGCCCTTTTCCGCCCGCCATGCCTATCCGGCGGGCTATTATCTCCAGCAGCGCCGCAGCATCGGCAACAAGGCGGGGACCAGCGTCTTCCAGGACTGGCTGCTGGCGGAGGTCGCCGGGCACAAGCGGGCGATGAACATCGCGTAAGGCCCCTCAGGAGGCTTCCTTCAGGATCGCTGCGAAAAGCGGGTCGAAGGTCCGGCGGATCGGCTCGGCGGCAGCGCCGAGCGCGACGGCCCAGGGATCCATCGTGCCGAGCTGGAGGCGGGGCAGGACCCGGCCCGGCCGCTCGGCATTGGAAGGCAGCAGGGGGAAGATCGCCTCGAACAGCCGGCGTGCCAGCGGCTGCGGCGCGCTGCCGGTGAGGATGACGGTCTGCGGATCGAAAAGGGTCTCGACCATGTGCACCGCCTGGCGGAAATCCGCCGCCGCCCCGGCGAGCCAGGCACGGATGCGCGGATCGTCTTCCGCCGCCAGCCGCTCGACCGCGTCATAGGCGTCGGTCGTCGCGGAATCGAGGCCGAGGTTCTGGAAGAGCGAGGCGAGCGAGGCGCGATGCTCGAGCGGCTGCACGCTGCCGCCGCGGGAGAACAGCACCATGCCCAGCTCGCCGGCATTGCGGTTGCTGCCGCTGTAGAGTTCGCCGCCGAGGATGAGGCCCGCGCCGATGCCGTAGCCGAGATAGAGGCAGACCACATGGTCGAGCCCGTCCGCCGCCCCGCTCATCCGCTCGGCGGTGGCGCAGGCGGAGGCGTCGTTCTGCAGGCTGGTTTCGAGCCCCGTGCCGGCGGCGAGCGTTTCAAGGAGCGGGAAGGTCTGCCACTTGCCCATCATCCAGCGGTCGTCGTCCGGCGGCTCCAGGCCGAAGGGGCCGGGCATGGCGACACCGAGGCCGGTGAGGCGGTGGACGGAGGCGGGAATGCGCGCGGCAAGTTCGCCGCGCACCGCTTCGACGAGGTCGAGGATCACGCGGCTGCCGCCGGCGGGATCGCCGGGCGGCAGGTTCGCCACCGCGCGGGCATTTTCCCGCCCGAGAAGATCGACCGCGACGACACGGGCAAGCTCCCGGTCGATCTGCACGCCGAGGGCAAACGCCCCTTCGGGAACGAGGCCGTAGGGCGTCGAGGGCTGCCCACGCGCCCCGCGCACCACCGCCTGCGAGGCGACAAGCCCGTCGGCCTCCAGGCTTTCGATGAGGTTGGACACGGTCTGCTTCGTCAGGCGCGTGGCGCGGGCGAGGTCGGCGCGCGACAGCGGGCCGTTGAGGCGGATGGCTTCGATGAGGACGCGCCGGTTGTGGGCGCTCGTGCCTTCCTGGTTGGTGCCGCTCTTGGCGCGGATCTTCCTGATTGCGTTCATAGGCATCCCCTCTTGACACCATTTGAAGAATACAGAACACTTAAGTCAATAGTTTTGACTTAATAAGGAACCGAAGTGTTCCGGGAACAGGGCAGGGCGCCATGGGCGCCTTGCTCATAACCAAGCAAACTGGAGGACGGCATGTTGAAATCGATTACGAAGACCCTGCTCGGCGCGGCGTTCATCATGGGCGCGGCGGCCCCGCACGCCTTTGCCGAGACCACGCTCAACGCGCTTTTCATGGCGCAGGCCGCCTATAGCGAGGCGGATGTGCGCGCCATGACGGACGCCTTCACCAAGGCGAATCCGGATATCAAGGTGAACCTGGAATTCGTGCCCTACGAGGGCCTGCACGACAAGACCGTGCTGGCGCAGGGCTCCGGCGGCGGCTACGACGTCGTGCTCTTCGACGTGATCTGGCCGGCCGAATATGCCACGAACAGCGTGCTGGTCGACGTCACCTCGCGCATCACCGACGACATGAAGAAGGGCGTGCTGCCCGGCGCATGGACCACCGTCGACTATGACGGCAAGTCCTACGGCATGCCCTGGATTCTCGACACCAAATACCTGTTCTACAACAAGGAGATCCTTGAGAAGGCCGGCATCAAGGCGCCGCCGAAGACCTGGGCCGAGCTCGATGAGCAGGCCAAGGCCATCAAGGACAAGGGCATCCTCGCCACGCCGATCGCCTGGAGCTGGTCGCAGGCGGAAGCGGCGATCTGCGACTACACCACCCTCGTCAGCGCCTATGGCGGCGCATTCCTGAAGGACGGCAAGCCGGCCTTCACCGAAGGCGGCGGGCTCGACGCGCTGAAATACATGGTCGACAGCTACACGTCGGGCGTCACCAACCCGAACTCGAAGGAATTCCTCGAAGAAGACGTGCGCAACGTCTTCCAGAACGGCGAGGCGGCCTTCGCGCTCAACTGGACCTACATGTACAACATGGCCAATGCCGGCGCGGACAGCAAGGTTGCCGGCAAGGTCGGCGTCGTGCCGGCGCCGGGCGTGGAAGGCAAGAGCGAGGTTTCGGCCGTCAACGGCTCGATGGGCCTCGGCATCACCTCCACGAGCAAGCATCAGGACGAAGCCTGGAAGTACATCGTCCACATGACCTCGCAGGAAACGCAGAACGCCTATGCGAAGCTGAGCCTGCCGATCTGGGCCTCCTCCTATGATGATCCGGCCGTCACCGCCGGCCAGGAGGAGATGATCGCGGCCGCCAAGCTCAGCCTTGCCGCCATGTATCCGCGCCCGACCACGCCGAAGTACCAGGAACTGTCGACGGCGCTGCAGCAGGCCATCCAGGAAGCATTGCTCGGCCAGGCGACGCCCGAGGATGCGCTGAAGTCCGCCGCGGAAAACAGCGGCCTTTGATGGATTGCCTTGCGGGCGGCCCCGGCCGCCCGCGCACGCTCTGACCGAAATGGACGAGAGGACGCTATGTCCAGCACCTGGATGACGACCCGGGCATGGCTTCTCATGCTGCCGCTTCTGGCGATCATGCTGGCCGTCATCGGCTGGCCGATGGTCGACACGGTGCGGCTCTCCTTCACCGATGCCAGGCTGGTGGGCCTCGGCGGCAGTTTCGTCGGCTTCGACAATTATGCGAAGATGCTGACGAGCAGCAATTTCCTGCGCGCGCTTTCTGCGACCACATGGTTCGCCGTCGTCTCGGTGACGGCGGAAATGGTGCTCGGCGTGCTCGCCGCCCTGCTTCTCAACCAGCAATTCCACGGCCGCACGGTACTGCGCGCCCTGCTCATCCTGCCCTGGGCGCTGCCGACGGTCGTCAACGCGACGCTCTGGCGGTTGATCTACAACCCGGAATACGGTGCGCTGAACGCCGCGCTGACGCAGGTCGGCATCCTCGATGCCTACCGCTCCTGGCTCGGCGAGCCCGCCACCGCGATGACGGCGCTGATCCTTGCCGACTGCTGGAAGAACTTCCCGCTGGTCGCCCTCATCGCGCTCGCCGCGCTGCAGGCGGTGCCGCGCGACATCACCTCCGCCTCGCTGGTCGACGGTGCCGGACCCTTCGCCCGTTTCCGCTTCGTCATCCTGCCCTATCTTGCCGGACCGCTGATGGTGGCGCTGGTGCTGCGCACCATCGAAGCCTTCAAGGTGTTCGACATCATCTGGGTCATGACGCGCGGCGGGCCGGCCAATTCCACGCGCACCCTGTCGATCCTCGTCTATCAGGAGGCCTTCTCCTTCCAGCGCGCCGGCTCCGGGGCCTCGCTCGCCCTCGTCGTCACGCTGATCGTGACGGTGCTGGCGATCGGCTACGGCATGCTGGTGCGCCGCGCCGCCGGGAGTGCCGCCTGATGGAACGCCGCAGCCTCCTCGCCTCGATCCTCATCCACGGTGCCGCGCTTCTTCTGGCGGCGGTCATCCTCGCGCCGATCCTGTGGCTCTTCGTCATGAGCATTTCGCCGGCGGCTGACCTGATGGCGCGGCCGCTGCGCTGGTGGCCGGGCACGGTGGATTTCTCGCGCTACGCCAACCTCCTGTCGACCGTGCCGAACAGCGCCGGCGCCTCCTTCGTCGCCTCGCTCGTCAACAGCATCCTCGTTGCCGGCATGGCGACGATCGCCGCCATCGCGCTCGCCATTCCGGCCGGCTGGGCCGTGTCGCGCACGCCGTCCGTCGGCTGGTCGCTGTCGCTCGTCATCGCCACCTACATGCTGCCGCCGGTCGCGCTCGCCGTGCCGCTCTACATGGCGCTCGCCGCGCTCGGCCTGCTCAATTCCGTCTTCGGCCTTGCGCTCGTCTATCTCAGCATCCTCGCGCCCTTCACCACCTGGCTGATGAAATCCGGCTTCGACGGGATCCCGCGCGAGATCGAGCAGGCGGCGATGATGGACGGGGCGAGCCTCTTCGCCACCCTGCGCATCGTCACCCTGCCGCTCGCCATGCCCATCGTCGCGACGTCGGCACTCTTCGCCTTCCTGCTCGGCTGGGACGAATTCTTCTATGCGCTGCTCTTCACCTCCGACCAGCGCGCGCGCACGCTGACGGTCGCCATTGCCGACCTCGCGGGCGGGCGCGTTTCCGATTACGGGCTGATCGCGACCGCAGGGGTGCTCGCCGCGCTGCCGCCGGTGCTGGTCGGCCTTCTCATGCAACGGGCCCTGATTTCCGGCCTCACCAGCGGCGGCGTGAAAGGATGACGATGACGACGAATGCGACACGGCCGGAAGGGCTCCGGGCAATCGACCGGGAAATGGCGCGCCAGCACGCCGATGCGCTGGCCTCCTTCCACGCCAATGGCGCCATGGCGGCACGGGCCGCCGAAAGCCTCAAGCGGACCGGCAGGCTACTTCTTCTCGGCATGGGCGGCTCGCATGCCGTCGGCCGCGCGGTCGAGCCGCTTTATCGCCGCCTCGGCATCGACGCCATTGCGCTGCCGCTCTCCGAACAGCTCTGCGCGCCGCTCGTCCTCGACGGGCGGACCGTCTTCATCACCTCGCAGTCAGGCGAGAGCGCCGAGGTCCTGCGCTGGTTCGGCGAGACGGGCGGCAAGGCGGAAACCTTCGGCTTCACGCTGGAGGATGGTTCCTTCCTCGCCCGCACCGCGCCCTGCCTTGTCGGCGCGGGGGGCACGGAGCGGGCCTTTGCCGCCACACGCAGCCTGACGGTGAGCTTCGCGCTGCATCTCGCCATCCTCGGCGCGCTTGGCGAGGAGACGGGGCCGGCCATCGCCGCGCTGGAGAACCCGGCGGAACCCGCCATCGAGGAGGCGCTTGCCGCCCTTTCGGGCGTTCGCTCCGTCGTGACGTCGGGTCGGCATCTGCAGGGCCTTGCCGAAGCCATCGCGCTCGGCTTCACGGAGCTGTCGCGGGTGCCGTGCTTCTCGCTGGAAGGCGGCCAGTTGCGGCATGGGCCGATGGAGATGCTGTCGCCGGAAATGGGCGTCGTGCTCTTCCGCGGCAACGATGCCACCGCCGACCTGGTGACGGCCATGGCGGTCTCCGTGGCCGAGGCCGGCGCGAAGCTCGTCGTCTTCGACGCTTCCGGCCGTCCACCGGTGGCGGGGGCCGCGACGATTGCCTTCCCGCCCTCGGCGGGACTTGCCGCCGTCTTCTCCATGCTGCCGACGGCGCAGCGCCTGATGATCGCCTTTGCCGCCGCGCGTGTCGCCGATGCCGGAACGCCGGTGCGCTCCAGCAAGATTACCCGGAGTGAATGAGTGAGACCGCTTGCCGTCGTCGGAAATGTCAATGTCGACCTGATCATGGGGCCGGCTGCGCCCTGGCCGCAGCCGGGCACGGAGATCATCGTCGATCATGACGAACTGCGTGTCGGCGGCTCCGCCGGCAATGCGGCGCTTGCCTGGATGGCGCTCGGCACGCCCTTCGAGATCGCAGCCAGCATCGGCAGCGACCGCTTCGGCGCCTGGCTTGCGGAAAGCTTCGGCGAGCGGGCGCAGGACTGGCCGGTGCATGGCGACAGCACGACGCTTTCCGTCGGCATCACCCATCCGGATGGCGAGCGTACCTTCTTCACGACGCGGGGGCACCTGCCGCTCTTCAGCCTGGAGGATGTCTTCACGGTGCTCGACGGCCCGCGCCTTGCCGGCGGCATCGCGCTTCTGTGCGGCTCCTTCCTCACCGACCGGCTGGTCGAGGACTACGACCGCTTCTTCGACTGGGCGGACCGCCACGACATCGCCGTCGCGCTCGATACCGGCTGGCCGCTGCATGGCTGGACGGAAAGCAACCGGGCGGCGGCGAAAGGCTGGCTGTCGCGCTGCCGCATCGCTCTTTTCAACGAGGTGGAGACGACGAGCCTCGCCGGCGTCGCCGATCCGGTGGAGGCCGGCCGCATCCTGCAGCGGGGCATGCCGAAGGACGCCGTCGTCGTCGTGAAATGCGGGCCGAAGGGCGCCATCGCCGTCGATGCGGATGGCGGGCTCTTGCGGGCCGAGGCGCCGCAGGTCGCGGTGGTCGACACGATCGGTGCAGGCGACGTCTTCAATGCGGCGTTCCTTGCCGCCTATGCCGGGGGCAGGGGGCTGGAAGCGAGCCTTGCGGCCGGCACGACCGTCGCCTCCACGGCGATTTCCACCCATCCGAGGCGGTATGTCCCGACCGCCGAGAAAGGACCGGCATGAGCACGCTGACCATCGAGGCCATCCGCAAGAACTACGGCGCCGTCGAGACGCTGAAGGGCATCGACATCGCGCTGGAAAGCGGCGAGTTCCTCGTGCTGCTCGGCGCATCGGGCTGCGGCAAGTCCACGCTGCTTAACATCATCGCCGGCCTCGCCGAGCCGACGAGCGGCGATATCCGCATCGACGGCCGCTCCATCGTCGGCATGCATCCGAAGGACCGGGACATCGCCATGGTGTTCCAGTCCTATGCGCTCTATCCCAACCTCACGGTGCACCGGAACATCGGCTTCGGCCTGGAAATGCGCAAGGTGGCCAGGGCCGAGCGCGACCGGGCGGTGGTGGAAACGGCAAGGCTCCTCCAGATCGAGAATCTTCTCGAGCGCAAGCCCGGCCAGCTTTCCGGCGGCCAGCGCCAGCGCGTCGCCATCGGCCGCGCGCTGGTGCGCAATCCGAAGATCTTCCTCTTCGACGAACCGCTCTCCAACCTCGATGCCAAGCTGCGCATGGAGATGCGCACGGAGCTGAAGCGCCTGCACCAGATGACGAGGACGACCGTCGTCTATGTCACCCACGACCAGATCGAGGCGATGACGCTGGCGACGCGCATCGCCGTGATGCGGAACGGCCGCATCGAACAGCTCGACACGCCGGAAGCGATCTACGACCGGCCGGCGACGCTCTATGTCGCGACCTTCGTCGGCGCGCCGCCGATGAACCTCCTCTCCGCCACCGCCGGGCCGGACGGGGTGAAGGTCGAGGGGACGGATATCGTGCTTGCGGTTCCGGGGCTGGAAAAGCTCGCGCCGGGGCGCAAGCTGGTGCTCGGCCTGCGCCCCGAGGCCGTCAGGACCGGCGGCGAGGGGCTTCGCCTTGCCGCGCGCTGCGAGGTCGCCGAACTGACCGGGCCGGAGCGCATCGTCACCGTCACGGTCGGCGGCCAGCGCCTCGTCGCGGCGCTCCCCGCTTCGGCTCGCATCGAGGCCGGCGAGGATGTGTTCCTCACCGTCGATCCCGCCGCGCTCCACGTCTTCGACGCGGAGACGGAGCAGCGGCTCAACTGAGCCGCCGCGGGTCAGACGTCGAACACGTCCTCGAAGGATTCCGGGAAGCTCTGGCGGGCGACCCGCTCGTCGATCATCAGCATGGCCTCGTAGGAGAGCGGATCGAAATCCTTCTCCGCCGGCACGACCTCGCGGCCGAAGAGCAGGCTGAGGCGCGCGGCGTCGAGATTGCCCCGCTCGAAGGGCTCGTCGCCGAAATGGTGCCAGAGGGCATGCAGGAACGCGGCGTCGATGCGGTGCTCCGCCGTGCCCGGCCGGGCGCGCCGGGGCAGCGCCTTGATGGGCGTCACCCCGCGCGGATTGGCGCGGCGGATGGTGAACTGCACGCCGGTCCCCGGCATGCCGGAAGGAAAGCCGCGGTGCTTGGTCATGTCGGGCAGGTTTGCCATGTCGATTCTTCCTACGCTCTGCCGCGCTTGTCCTCGGTCTGCGTGTCGAAGTCGGAGGCGTCGTGCCGCTCGTGCAATTGTTCGGACGGGTCGCCGGTGAGGCGGTTGACCATGCGGCCGCGCTGCACCGCCGGGCGGGCGGCGATCTCCGCCGTCCAGCGCTGGACGTTCCTGTAGCTCTCGACTTCGAGGAACGTGCCGGCATTGCCGTACTGCTTGTTCTGCGCAAGGCTGCCGTACCAGGGCCAGATCGCCATGTCGGCGATGGTGTAGTCGGCGCCGGCCATGAAACGGTTGTCGGCGAGATGGCGGTCGAGCACGTCGAGCTGGCGCTTGACCTCCATGGCATAGCGGTCGATCGCATATTTGATGCGGATCGGCGCATATGCATAGAAATGGCCGAAGCCGCCGCCGAGGAAGGGGGCGGAGCCCATCTGCCAGAACAGCCAGTTGACCGCCTCGGTGCGGGCACGCAGCTCGGCCGGCAGGAAGGCGCCGAACTTCTCGGCGAGATAGAGCAGGATCGAGGCGGATTCGAAGACGCGCAGCGGCTTGCCGCCGTCCTTTGGCGCATGGTCCATAAGCGCCGGGATCTTCGAGTTCGGATTGACGTCGACGAAGCCGGAGCCGAACTGGTCGCCATCGCCGATGCGGATGGGCCAGGCGTCGTATTCGGCGCCCGCATGGCCGGCGGCCAGCAGCTCCTCCAGCATGATCGTCACCTTCACGCCATTGGGCGTGGCGAGCGAATAGAGCTGCAGCGGATGCTTGCCGACGGGCAGCGCCTTGTCATGCGTCGGGCCGGCGACGGGGCGGTTGATGCTGGCGAAGGCACCGCCGTTTTCCTTGTCCCAGGTCCACACTTCGGCGGGCTCATAGCCGGCGGGGAAATTGTCGTTCGGAGATTTCTCGGTCATGCAATCCATCCTTCTGGTCGGCGGAAGCATAGCCAGTTTCGCGGCGCAAAGTCACTATGGGCGGGAAAGATACGGGTGCTCTATCCCCGGCCGCAGGCAAGGACGCGAAAGGGATCGGGAGCGTGATACCCCCGATCCGGAGTCGGGGACGGTGCGGCAGGCCGCCCGTCCCGCGGGGAAGTCCCGTCAGGCCGGCAGCGGCTTGCCAGCGCGTGCCGAGCGCAGGGCGTAATAGATCACGCCCGCGATGGCGACGCCGAAGAACCAGCCGTAGACGCCCCACCAGGACGGCATGATGGAGGTCAGGCCCGGCAGGATCGACGAGAAGACGATGCCGATGCCGGCGGCGATCAGCGCATTGACGTGCCAGCCGTTCTCGAAGCGGAACTCGCCGTCCTCGCGGTAGAGTGCCTCGACATTCACCCGACCTTTGCGGATGAGGTAGTAGTCGACCATCATCACGCCGAAGATCGGGCCCATCGTGTTGCCGACCATGTTGACGAAATGGGCGGCCCCGCCTTCCCAGGGCGCGAAGGGATAGAGCACCAGCGCGATTACCGCCGCGATATAGCCGCCCTTCTTGAAGTCGATGTGCTTGGGGAAGACGTTGGCGAAGTCGAAGGCCGGCGAGACGAAGTTGGCGACGACGTTGATGCCGAGCGTCGCCACCGCGAAGGTGAGCGCGGCGAGCAGCGCCAGGAAGATGCTGTCGAACTTGGCCGAGATCTGGTCGGGATAGAGCAACACCTCGCCATAGACGTTATAGGCGGCGATGGTGGTGACGCCGGCGACCAGCGAGAAGAGGATCAGGTTGACCGGCAGGCCCCAGAGATTGCCGACCGTCAGCGAGCGTTCGCTCGGGCAATAGCGCGAGAAATCGCAGAAGTTGAGATAGAGCGCCGAGAAATAGGTTACCCAGATCGCGGCGACCGCCGTGAGCGCGGCGAACGATCCCGGCGTGCCCGGCACGCCCGCGTCCTTGGTCTTCTCGAGCAGCACGTCCATCGGGATCGTGTGGTTGAAGGAGAAGCCGCCGGACTTGACGACGAGATAGACGGCGAGCAGCAGCATCATGATCCAGACGGCCGGGCCGGCCCAGTCCTGGAACTTGCGCACCGTTTCCATGCCGTTCTGGATGATGAGGAGCTGCAGGCCCCAGACGATGACGTAGCAGATCAGCTCCAGCGTCGAATGGCCGAGCATGTGGCTCGACTGGTGGAACTGCAGGAGGCTCTCGTTGCGGATGAGCAGCGCGACGATGGCGCCCGAGGCCGCCGCCGTCTGCGCGCCGTACCAGAAGCAGGCGACGATGGCGCGCACCAGCGCCGGGAAGTTCGCGCCCCAGATGCCGAAGGAGGCGCGGGCGAGAACCGGGAAGGGCACGCCCGTGCGCACGCCGGCAAGGCCGACCATGTGCATGAGCACGAAGATGATCAGCGAGCCGATGCCGATCGCGAGCAGGAAGTTGACGAAGCTGCCGCAGAAGAGAAAGAGGCTGGCGGCGAGATAGTAGCCCCAGAGGCTGTGCACGTCCGATGTCCAGACGTTGAAGATCGAGAAGGCGCCCCAGTTGCGCTTTTCGGCGGGCGCGAGGTCCTCGTTGTACAATTGCGGAGATGCACCGGGTGGTATCGTCATTGTTGTCCCCTCTTGACGTAATGAACCCTGTGCCTATGGAAAGTGATCCTACAGTCATGGTTGTGTCAATGCCGAGCCGAACCGTTCGGTACTGCGGCCTTATTTGAGCGCCCTGCGGAAACAATCCCCGCAAGGGAAATTATGCAGAAAAGCCAAGTGCTTGACGGCGTATTTCCCACTTCCGCGCGTGGGGTTTTCACGGAAAGCGCATAAGACTTTCAATCTGCGGTTCAAGATGAAACGGGCAAATGCCCCGCTGTTTCGCGGCGCGCCGCCCGCCGGCGCGCCCGAGTCGGCCCCTTGCTGCGGGGCTTTACCGTAGAGGAGATCGGCGCGGCCGGGGCGCCGTCACGAACTCTCCATAAATTTGTCCGAATCTTCGCCGCATGGTTGTCTGGAGGGACGATGCGGGCGGACGGGAAAATTCCGGCGCCCGCGCGTGATGGTCAGGCTTGGCCTGCCGTATTTACGCGTTTGCGGACGGGTTTTGCCGGTGCTAGGAATAGCTGTCCGCAGCAATGGAAGGAGACACCCGCAATGGGATTGTTCGATGGGCTGGGATCGGTGCTGACCGATGTATTGCAGGGCAAGGACGTGAACCTCATGGCGGTCGCCACGCAGGTGTTCGAGAACACGGGCGGTCTCGACGGGGTTCTCGCGCAGCTGCATTCGGCGGGCCTCAGCGAACAGGTCGCATCCTGGGTCGGGACCGGTGAGAATATTCCGGTCTCTGCCGAGCAGATCCAGCAAGCCCTCTCTTCAACGCAACTTCAGAATCTGGCCAAGACATTCGGGGTCGATCTGAGCGAGGTGCCGACGCTTCTCGCGCAATATCTCCCCAAGGCGGTCGATGCCGCCACGCCGAATGGAACGCTGCCCTCCTGAGCCGGGCGGCCTTCGCAGACATCACGATCCAATCGAGGCTAAATCCATGTTCGAACGTGTCACGCTTATGGCTGCGGGAGCACTCCTGGCTTCCATGGCTTTCGTCAGCCCTGCTTCCGCCCTCACGATGAAGGAATGCAGCACCAAGTATCAGGCCGCCAAGGCCGACGGCTCCGCCACGGGCGTTAAGTGGAACGATTTCCGCGCGAAGTTCTGCGGCGCGGATGCCGCCAAGGAAGACGAGGACGATAACAAGGCCGTCGCCGCGACGACCGAGAAGGAGCCCACCAAGGCCAAGACGAAGGCACCGAGGGGCGTCAGCTTCCCGAAGGCCGTCGACAAGAAATATGCCGGCGAGACCCCTGCGAAGGGCCGCCTGAAGACCTGCGTGGACTCCTATCACGCCAACAAGGACGCCGGCACGCTCAACGACCTGAAATGGATCCAGAAGGGCGGCGGCTACTGGAGCCTTTGCAGCGCGGCCCTGAAGGCCGGCGGCTGATCGCGGCCAAGGTCCGAACGCATGACGAAGGCCCGCCCTCCCGGCGGGCCTTTATCGTTCGGGGGAGGGAAAGCGCCGAGGCTTAAGGCGCTTCCGGCCCGTCGAGACGCCGGAGGACCGCGATCTCGCTATCCTGGTACAGGGTGCGCGCGAATTCCGCAAAGCCGTGCCTGCGGGCAAGCCGCATGGAGGGCGCGTTCTCGGGGGCGATGATGCAGGTGACGGGTTTGCCGCGATGGGTCGCCTCGGCCCAGGCCAGCATGGCGCCCAGCGCCTCGCTGGCATAGCCGCGCCCGTGCCAGGCGGGCATCAGGCCCCAGCCGGCCTCCATCGTGCCCTCGATGCTGGGGTCCATGGCGCGGTGCATCTCATGGAAGCCGCCTTCGCCGATCAGCTCGCCCGTTGCCCGGTCCGTGATCGCCCAGAAGCCGAAGCCCATGACGCTCCACATGCCGATCTGCCGGAGGAGGCGGATCCAGCATTGCTCGCGTGTTTGCGGAACGCCGCCGATATAGCGCACGACCTCGGGCATCGCCCACATGGCGGCCATGGCGTCGAGATCGTCGGGACGGAAGCCGCGCAGCAGCAGGCGGTCTGTTTCTACTACCGGAATGGTCGTCATTGTCCTGGAACCGGGCGGGAAGGCGGTCGAACGAAGGGTACGGACCGCCTTATATCGCCCGGCCGGGCGCGCGCCAAGACACGCGCCTTGCCTCATGCGAAGGGAGCGCTACGACGCTGACGTCAATTTGACATTCCCGCCATGTCCGCCGCCGCCGAAGACCTGCCGGTCGCCGAAGGAGGAGCGGAGCTGGCCGCGGGGGCCGGGCAGGCCGAGCTCGGGGAAGAGCAGCTCGGAGACGCGATAGGCCTCCTCGACATGCGGATAGCCCGAGGCGATGACCGTGTCGATGCCGAGCGCCTGGTACTCGCGCAGCCGCGCGGCCACCGTCTTCGGCGAGCCGACGAGGGCGGTGCCGGCGCCCGAGCGCACGAGGCCGATGCCGGCCCAAAGGTTGGGCGAGACCTCCAGCCTGTCGCGCCGGCCGTTGTGCAGCGCCACCATGCGCGCCTGGCCGACGGAATCGGAGTTCTTCGTCAGCGTCTCCTGCGCGGCGGCGATGGCGTCGTCGGAAAGCTTCGAGATCAGCCGGTCGGCGGCCTCCCACGCCTCCTCGTCCGTCTCGCGGACGATGAAGTGCAGGCGGATGCCGAAGGAGGCTTCCCGGCCTTTCGCGGCGGCGGCCTTGCGGGCATGGGCGATCTTCCCGGCGACCTGCGCCGGCGGCTCGCCCCAGGTGAGGTACTTGTCGACGAGGCCGCCGGCGAAATCGATCGCCGCATCGGACGAGCCGCCGAAATAGATCGGCGGACGGGGCTGCTGCACCGGCGGCAGGCCGAGCTTCGCGTCGATCGCCTTGATGTATTTGCCGTCGAGCGTGGAACGGCCCGTCTCGATCAGCTCGTTGAAGACCTGGAAGAACTCGGCGGCATGGTCGTAGCGCTCGTCATGCGGCAGGAAGATGCCGTCGCCGGCCAGTTCCTGCGCGCTGCCGCCCACCACGATGTTGAGGAGGAGACGGCCGTTCGACACGCGGTCGAGCGTCGCGGCAAGGCGGGCATAATAGGCAGGCGTCGCGGTGCCGGGGCGGATCGCCACGAGGAACTTCAGTCTTTCCGTGCGGGCGGCAAGATCGGCGGCCAGCACGAAGGATTCCTCGCAGGCCGCCCCGACGGGAATGAGCACGCCGGAATAGCCGAGCCGGTCGGCGGCGACGGCGATCTCGCGAAGATAGCCCGGATCCGGCGGACGGGCGAGCTCGTCGGAACCGAGATAGGCGCCATCGCCGGAACTGGGGATGAACCAGAGGAAATCGAGGGGCTGGTCGGACTTGCTCATGCGCTGTCTTCCGGGTTGGGGAATGAGAATGTCGGTACGATAATAAATTCTATAGTTTGAGTAAGGAATTATATTCTCTTGTAGCGCCCCGGCGGGATTATTCCTTGCGCAAGGCGGGCGATGGGATGCCTGCGGGCGCGGAGGCGGAGCCTTCCTTCCCGCCCGCGAGGCGCCGCTCCAGCCAGCGGCTGTAGCGAGAGGCGCCGAAGCAGATCACGAAATAGATGACGGCCACGACGATATAGGCCTCGTTGTAGAAGCCGAGCCATTGCGGGTCGGCGGCCGAGGCGCGGGCGGCGTTGAGAAGGTCGAAGATGCCGATGACGGCGAGCAGCGAGGTCGCAAGCAGGAAGCCGATGGCAAGGTTCACCATGCCGGGGATGACGATGCGCAGCGCCTGCGGCAGGATCACCAGGCGCTGGGTGCGCCAGTAGCCGAGGCCGAGTGCCGTCGCCGCTTCGGTCTGGCCGTTGGGGATGGCCTGGAGCCCGGCGCGGATGACCTCGGCGATATAGGCGGCCCAGAACAGCGTGACCATGAGGATGGCGCGCAGCATCTTGTCGAAGGAAAGGCCGTCCGGCAGCGCCATCGGCAGGATCAGCATGGCGACATAGAGGATGGCGACCATGGGCGTGCCGCGCATCAGCTCGATATAAAGGACGGAAAAGGTGCGCAGGCCACCGAGCGTCGAGCGGCGGGCGAGCGCCAGAAGCACGGCGATGGGCGTCGCCGCGGCGAAGCATACCGCCCAGACGAAGAGCGTCACCGGCAGGCCGCCCCACTGGTTGGACGGAATGGGCGTTGCGGTGAAGGCGCCCTGCATCAGCAGCCAGCAGGCAAGGACGGTCAGCGGCCAGGCGACGAGCAGCGGCCGCCCCCAGAAGCGCGGCAGCGCGCTTGCCGCAAGGATCGCGCCGAGGAGCACGATGACCAGCGACGGCCGCCATTGCAGCTCCGGCGGATAGAAGGCGAAGAGGATGAAGCGCAGCTTAGCCGTGACGAAGGCCCAGCAGGCGCCCTCGCGGCTGCAGGCCTCCGCATTGCCGGAAAAGGTGGCGTCGAGCACCGCCCAGCGCAGGAACGGCGGCACGACCTGCGAGAGGACGAGGAGCGTCGCAAGGGTGATGAGCGTGTTGGTGCGCGTTCCGAAAAGGCCGGTGCGCAGCGCCGGCAGCAGGCGGGAGGCGGTGGCGGTCATCGTCTCGTTCCCCTCAGCGCGACGCGGCTGTTATAGAGGTTCATCAGGGCCGAGAGGGCAAGGTTGATGGTAAGGAAGGCGCCTATCAGGATGATCAGCGCCTCGAGGGACTGGCCCGTCGTGTTTGCCGTCGTGTTGACGATGCTGACGAGATCGGGAAAGCCGATGGCGACGGCAAGGCTGGAATCCTTGGTGAGGTCGAGATAGCTCGATGTCGTCAGGGGCGTGATGACGCGCAGCGCCTGTGGCAGCACGACGAGGCGGATGATCTGGCCGTCATGCAGCCCGAGCGCCCGCGCCGCCTCCCACTGGCCGGTGCCGACCGACTGGATGCCCGCCCGCACGATCTCCGCGATCAGCGTGGCGAATTTCACGACGAGGCCCGTGAGCAGCGCGGCGAATTCCGGCGAGAGATTGAGCCCGCCCCGGATGTTGAAGCCGGAAAGCGCCGGCATCTCGGCTTCCGGCCGGGCGCCGGAAAGAAGGAGGAAGGCGAGGGGCGCCGCGACGGCGAGCGCGAGTGCGACCGATCCGGTCCGGCGCGTGAGGCGGCGGGTGGCGCGCAGGAAGAGAAGGAGCGCGACGGCGGCAAGGGCCGTGATGCCGAGCGCTACGGCCAGTCCGAACGGCCCGCCCTCCAGCGAGATCGCGGGAATGTAGACGCCGCGATTGGTGAGGAAGACGGAGCCGAAGAGGGCGGCTGCCTGGCGCGGCGCCGGCAGCGCCTTGGCAAGCGCCATCCAGAAGAAGAGCTGCAGCAGGAGCGGCGTGTTGCGGGTGATCTCGATGAACCAGCGCACGAGGCCGGAAAGCAGCAGGTTGCGCGAAAGCCCCGCGACGCCGACGGCGACACCGAGGATGGTTGCAAGGACGCAGCCGAGCAGGGAGACCTTCAGCGTGTTGACGAGGCCCGCGAGGATCGCGCGCAGATAGGTATCACCCGCGCGGAAGGCGATGGGGCTTTCGCCGATCTCGAAATTGGCGGAGCTGGAAAGGAAGCCGAAGCCCGGCAGGATGCCGATGCGCGCCATCGTCTCCAGCACATTGCCGACGAAGAGCGCGCCGAGCGCGGCGACCGCGAGGAGGAAGGCGAGCTGGCCGAGCGGCCAGCCGCCCCACCAGGCGCGGATCTTCCCAAGGATGCCGGGCCGCTGCGGGCCCGGCAGGACGGTGCGGAACACGCGTGGGTCAGGGGTCGGCGCATTCCCGCTCTTCTTCGAAGCACGAAAATGCTCCCTCTCCCCGTTCCTACGCAATTCCAGGCGCAACACCGCTGTTCTCTTTGCCGGGTTGCTCAGCGGAACGGCGGCGAATAGAGCAGGCCGCCATTGGTCCACAGGCTGTTATAGCCGCGCTCCCAGCCGAGCGGCTTGAGGTTGCGCTCGAAGATCTCGCCGTAGTTCCCGACCGTCTTGACGATGTTGTAGGCCCATTTCGGATCGAGCCCGATCTCGTTGGCGAAGGACGGATCGACGCCGAGGAAGCGCTGGATGGCCGGGTCTTCCGATTTCAGGAATTCATCGACATTGGCCGAGGTGATGCCCCATTCCTCGGCCTGGATCGTGGCGTTCACCGTCCAGTTGACGAGTTCCAGCCAGCGGTCGTCGCCACCGGCGATCGCCGGTGCCAGCGGCTCCTTGGAGAGGCGCTCGGGCAGCAGCACGTAATCGTCCGGCTTCTTGAGCTGGGTGCGTTTGCCGACGAGGTCGGAGGAGTCCTGCGTGATCGCGTCGACGCGGCCGGATTCCAGCGCGTCGATGAACTGCCCGGTATCCTCGATGGTGACCGGCGTGAAGGACTTGCCCGTCTTGCGGAAGAAGTCGGCGACGTTCAGTTCGCCCGTCGTGCCGCTCTGCGCGCCGATGGTCGCGCCGTCGAGATCGGCGGCCTTCGTCACGCCGAGGTCCTTGCGAACGAGAATGCCCTGGCCGTCATAAAAGACCGTCGGGCCGAAGTGGAAGCCGAGCTTGAAGGCGCGGGTGGTCGTCACCGTCACGCCGGAAAGCAGGATGTCGAATTCGCCGCTCTGGAGGGCGGGAAGGCGCTGCTGCGGCGAGGAATTGGTGAACTCCACCTTGTCCGGGTCGCCGAAGACGGCAATGGAAAGGGCGCGGCCGAAATCGACGAAGAAGCCCTGCCACTTGCCGTTGCCGTCGGGGGCGAAGAAGCCGGGCGTCGTGCCGACGCCGACCTTGATCGAGCCGCGCTGGTTGATCTTGTCCAGCGTCGGGCCGGCATGGGCAAGCCCCGAGAGCATGGTGGTGGCGAGGAAAGCCGCGGCCGCTGCCGCGTGGATCGCCCGCCGGAAGGTCTTCTGCACTGTCATGTCGAAATGTCCCCATTTTCAAAAGAACCGAGCTTCCGCCACGCGAAGCTTCGCCGGATGCGGAAGGTATTTTTATATTATCTATAAAATTACTGTATTTAAGGAATGCCCATCCCAAATTGGAATGCCGGGGTGGAAATTGCTTCTCCGGAAAGCGGGCCGGGCGGCCGGTTTTTGACGCCGAGACTGAAGAATGGGCGCTGGTCACGGA
Organism: Shinella sp. R2-11; assembly: GCF_055330205.1. Lineage (NCBI taxonomy): Bacteria > Pseudomonadati > Pseudomonadota > Alphaproteobacteria > Hyphomicrobiales > Rhizobiaceae > Shinella > Shinella sp. R2-11. The sequence continues at coordinate 587,124 of NZ_JBVAPC010000001.1, forward strand.
GAGACTCTCGCGAATTCCGTTAACGGCGCGGGGGCGTAATTATCGGTTTGCTAACCATGATTTGCCAGGCTGGCCTGGCTTGAACCCCCTGATGGTGCCCATGCGCCCGCGATACCTGCTTCTGGCTACCGCCGTTTCCGCGGCTTTCCCTATGACGGCGCTGGCCGGAGAGGATGATTTCTTCGCCGGTCTGGATGTGCTCGGCGGCTTTGCCTTCGGCTCCTCCAGCACCACCAACGGCGGGGCCGGCTTCGGCACCGTGGACGAGGTGCGGTTCGGCGGTGCGATAGGCGGCGGCGCCCATATCGGCTATCGGCTCGATCCGGATCTCTCGGTCTCCCTCGGCTATCAGCATATTCGCAGCAATATCAGATGGAGCGCGGATTTCCTGGTGAACCCGCCCTTCTCGGCCGGTACCTCGGATTTCAAAGGCATCGCGAGCAGCGACGTCATCCTGGGCAGCATCGAATATGACATGCCCCTCTCCGAGGCCACCACGCTCAGGGGCACGGCCGGGCTGGGCTTGACCTTCAACACCCTCTCCGGCGTGACGGAGACGGACAGGGGGACGGGGAGTTTCGTGTCCGATGTCGCGGGCCATACGAAGATCGGCCCCGTCGCGCAGGTCGGCGCCGGCGTCCGGCACAGGATCGCACCCAATGCCGTCCTGGGCCTCGATGCCCTGGTTTCCTATGCGGGCGGGTTCGAGACCGGCAATACCCGTTTCGGTAATTTGGGCACGACACCCATCAATCCCTATGAGATCGATCGTGTGCTGCGCGTGAATCTCGGCGCTTCCATCCGCTTCGCGTTCTGAGGGGCGGGCGCCTTCCGCTTTCCCTGAAGGGCTGTCGCAGATTTTCGTTTGCTCCGCTAGCTATCGACGCCGCATGCCAAATCCATCGCGCCGGCCCTCGATGAAAGAATATTTCCCTTTTCGACGCCATAATAATCTATAAAATCTATAAACAAAATTAGTTATCGCTAGGCTGGTCCCATCGTCATTCGAGGGGACATCCGATGAGCCAGCAGTCCGAAACCATCCTTTCCAGGGGCCTGTCGCGCCGCGGCCTGATCAAGGCTGCCGGCGTCACGGCCGTTGCCGCCACCGCCGGCGTGATCGGCGCGCGCTCGACGCGCTATGCCATTGCCGGCAACCTCATTCCGATCAAGCTGGAATGGACCGAGGTCGCCGCCTGCCATTCTCCCGTCGGTTTCGGCCTTGCCAAGGGCATCTATGCCAAGCACGGCCTCGATGTGGAATTGTTCTACCAGGGTTCGAGCGGCCAGACGCTCATCCAGGCGCTCGCCACCCGCAAGGCCGAGGCCGGCCCCGGCCTTCTCTACGACTGGCTGAAGCCGATCGAGCAGGGCTTCGACGTGCGGCTTTTCGCGGGCTCGCATGGCGGCTGCCAGAGCATCCTCGTCAAGCCGGACTCCGATATCAAAACGCTCACCGACCTCAAGGGCAAGACCATCGGCACCTTCGACGTCATGTCGCCCTCGCGCGTCGCCTTCTCGGTCGCGCTCGCCAAGGCCGGGCTAAACCCGGAAACCGACGTCACCTGGAAGGTCTTCCCCTTCGACCTCGTCGCCGAGGGCGTGCTGAAGGGCGAGGCGGATGCCGTCGCGCATATGGACCCCTGGGCCTACTCCTACGAGAAGCAGCACGGCTTCCGCCGCGTCGCGGACACGCAGACCGGCACCTTCAAGGATCGCGTCTGCTGCGTGCTCGGCGTCAACGGCGACTACTACGAGGCCAACAAGGACGCCATCAAGCGCGTCGCGGCGGCCAATCTCGAAATCCACCAGTACACGGCCAGGCACCCCGACGAGGTGGCCAAATGGTACTTCGACATGCTGAAGCCGGGCCTTTCTCTGGAGGACCTGACGGAAGTCCTCGCCGCCTTCACCTATCACGACCACTGGTTCGGCAAGGACCTCCTGAAGGAAGTGCAGATCGGCTACGAGGACCTGAAACTGACGGGCGTCATCGACGCCTCGACCGACCCCGCGGAAATCGCCGGCCGCGTCACCATCGACATCTTCGCGTGATCCCGATGAGCGCGGCGATAGAGGAAACATTCGGCAGGGCAGGGCGGGCCTTCGCCCTGCCGGCCGGCGGGATTTGGCGAAACGGCCTTTACGCGGCCGGCACGTGGCTTCTCGCCGCGGCCGTCACCTATGGCCTGCCGGATGTCATCACCTGGGGTGCGACGGCGCTTTTCGCCGCGGTCACCCTTGCCGGCGCGGGGCTCTTCCTCGCGCTGTCGCTCACCGTGCACAGGCTCGGCCGCTTCGGCCGCACGCTGGTGCACTACGGGCCGTGGTTCATCGTCCTCGGCCTCTGGCTTGCGGGCTGGGAGGTGCTGACGGCCAAGCTCGGCTGGCTGCCGAAGCCGTTCTTCTCGCCGCCGCAGGGCCTGCTGCATGTCTATGTGACGGACTGGGAGCGCCTGCTCGTCTGCGTCGCCTATACCGGGCGGCTCTGGGGGCTCGGCTTCTTCTCGGGCTTCCTCGCCGGCTTTGCCGGGGGCGTGGCGCTCGGCTGGTCGAAGCGCTTCGCCTATTGGGGCATGCCGCTCCTGAAGCTCATCGGCCCGGTGCCGGCGAGCGCCTGGATCCCCTGCACCTTCTTCCTTTTCCCGACGACGTTCCACGCCTCGATCTTCCTCGTGGCGCTTGCCTCGGGCATTCCCGTCGCGATCCTCACGGCGGCCGGCGTCGCGCAGGTCAACCGCGCCTATTACGACGTCGCCCGCACCCTCGGCGCGGACAACCGCTTCCTCATCTTCAAGGTCGCGATCCCCGCCGCGCTGCCGAACGTTTTCGTCGGCGTCTTCATGGGGCTCTACTACTCCTTCGCCGTGCTGGTCGTCGCCGAGATGCTCGGGGCGAAGTTCGGTCTCGGCTGGTACCTCCAGTTCAATACGGCCTATTCGGCCTATGCCAATGTCTATGCCGCGCTCATCGTCATGGCGCTGATCTGCGCCGGCCTCGTGCGCCTGCTCTTCGTCCTGCGCGACCAACTCCTCGGCTGGCAGAAGGGGATCCTCTGATGTCGCTCGCTCTTGCCGAAGCCACGCCCGCAAGCAGCATCGCGCTCGATATCGAGGGCGTGACCCATCGCTACGACCTCGACGGCAAGGACCTTGAGGTCCTCGACGATGTCAGCCTTTCCCTCGCGCCGGGCGAATTCGTCGCCCTTCTCGGCCCCTCCGGCTGCGGCAAGTCCACGCTGCTGCGCCTTGCCGCCGGGCTGGAGATGCCGACGACGGGCAGGGTGCTGGAAGACGGCCGGCCGATCGCCGCGCCGGACCCGGACCGCATCCTCGTCTTCCAGGACGCCACGCTGTTTCCCTGGCGCACCGTGCGCGCCAACAGCGCGACGGGCCTGGAGGCGCGCGGCCTCATCCGCGAGCGGGAATACCGCATCGACGAGGTGCTGAAGCTCGTGAAGCTGGAAGGCTTTGCCGATTTCTACCCGCACCAGCTTTCCGGCGGCATGGCGCAGCGCGCCGCGCTTGCCCGGGCGCTGGTCAACGATCCGAAGCTGCTGCTGCTCGACGAGCCCTTCGGCAAGCTCGATTCGCTGACGCGGCTGAGGATGCAGAACGAGCTTCTCGACCTCTGGAAGAGCGCCGGCTTCACCGCGCTCCTCGTCACGCACGACGTCGAGGAGGCGCTGCTTCTGGCCGACCGGGTGATCGTTCTCTCCGACCGGCCCGCCGCCATCGTTGCGGAGGTGCGCGTCGGCCAGCCGCATCCGCGCCGACGGGACGATCCGGACCTCGTCGCCCTTCGCCGGTCATTGCTGGAAAAGCTGGGGATCTCCCATGACGTCTAGCGCGCGCCTTTCCTACCATGCCGTCGCGCTCGCCGGCGGCGTCCTCGCGCTCCTTTCCGTCGGCTGGTGGTGGCTGATCTTCGGCAAGGTGGTCGGGAACGACTATCTCACCGTCCGGCAGGCCGTCACCTGCCTTGCGGGCACAAGCGAACTCTGCACGCTCGCCCAGGCGCTCTGCACCGATGATCACCTCTACGGCATCCGGTGGTACGCGCCGGAAGCCTTCTGGGCCGCAGCGGCCATTCTCGTCGCGGGCGCCCTTCTGTCCGCTCGTCCCTCGCGCGCCCGAGGGCGCCTCACCAAAGGAGAAGTGTCATGACGATCCATCAATCCCCCGAGGTCGCCGAACAGGATATCGTCGAGGTCCCGGCCGGAACCGCGACCTTCAAGAGCCGGCATCCCGAAACCATCGCGCTGCACGGCGGCAGCTTCCGCTTCGATCCGGCAAGTGGCGCGGTGGCCGTGCCGATCTACCAGACGAGTTCCTTCCAGCTTCCCGGCACGGACGGCGCCGACAAGCTCTTCGCGCTGGAAGCGCCCGGCCATCTCTATACCCGCGTCTCCAACCCGACGCAGGATGCCTTCGAGCAGCGCCTTGCCGAGCTTGAGGGCGGGGCGGCGGCGCTGGCGGTCTCTTCCGGCCAGGCCGCCTCGGCCTTCGCGATCCTCAATCTGGCGCGGGCCGGCGACAATATCGTCAGCGCCGCCGGCCTCTATGGCGGCACCTGGGCGCTCTTCGCCGCGACGCTGAAGAGCTTCGGCATCGAGACGCGCTTCGTCGATGCGGCGGATCCGGAAGCCTTCGAGAAGGCGACCGACGCGCGCACCCGCGCCTACTATGCCGAATCCCTGCCGAACCCGAAGCTGGAGGTCTTCCCGATCGCCGAAGTCGCGGCCATCGGCCGTCGCCACGGCATTCCGCTGATTATCGACAACACGGCCGCGCCCCTCATCATCCGGCCGCTGGAGCATGGCGCGGCGGTCGTCGTCTACTCGACCACCAAATATATCGGCGGCCACGGCACCTCCATCGGCGGCGCCATCGTCGACGGCGGCAATTTCCCCTGGGCTGACCATGCCGCGCGCCAGCCGAACCTCAACGAGCCGGATGCGAGCTATCAGGGCAGGACGTGGATCGAGAAGGCGGCGGCCATCGCCTTCCACCCCTATATCCTGCGCGCCCGGGCCGTGCTGCTGCGCGATCTCGGCGCGGCGATCAGCCCACAGAACGCCTTCCAGTTCATCCAGGGCCTCGAAACGCTGCCGCTGCGCCTTCGCCAGCACAACGAGAACGCCGTGAAAGTGGCCGAATACCTGAAGGCCCACCTGAAGGTGGAGCGGGTGATCTTCCCGAAGTTCCAGGAGGGCGCCGCCAGGGCGCGGGCGGAGAAATACTTCAAGGCCGGGCATTTCGGCGCGCTGGTCGGCTTCGAGCTGAAGGGCGGACGGGAGGCGGGGCGCCGCTTCATCGACAGCCTGCAGCTTTTCTACCACCTCGCCAATATCGGCGATGCGCGGTCGCTGGCGATCCATCCATCGACCACGACCCATTCGCAACTCTCGCTGGAAGACCAGCTCGCGACGGGCGTCACGCCCGGCTATGTGCGGCTTTCCATCGGCCTCGAACATCCCGACGACCTGATCGCCGATCTTGAAAGAGCCATAGCGCTGGCCTGAGGCCGGCCGCCTGATCGGCGTGCGACCCCGGCGCTCCCTCCTCGCGCCGGGGTTTTCCTCCGGCCGGTTCTTCAGAAAGAAACATCATTCCTCCTTGAAGTGCATAAAAATGATAGATTTTCTGTATTCGGCCCGGATGGCCGCTACTCTCTCCCCCAGTTCCAGGCGCGGCCGCGCGAACGGGCCGATTCAACCGGCCGCAACGGCGCGGTAATGAAGCAGGGTCCAACCATTTTCTCGGGGAGAGAGCCGACATGACCATCCACACCAAGCCCGCCCACCTGCCGACGATCGATTTTTCCCGCTTCTACGGCAGCGCGGACGAGCGCGCGGCTTTCATCAAGGAGCTGACGCGCGTCCTGCACGACCACGGCTTCTTCTATCTCACCGGTCACGGCGTGCCGCAGAGCCTGATCGACGACGTGCTCGCCGCCTCCAAGCGCTTCTTCGCGCTGCCGGAAGCCGACAAGCTGTCGATCGAGATGGTCAGGTCGCCGCATTTCCGCGGCTATAACCGCGCCGGCTACGAGCGCACCCGCGGCGAGCAGGACTGGCGCGAGCAGCTCGACGTCAACACCGAGGGCGAGCCGGTGGCGGACAGCGCCGAGGCGCCCTGGAACCGCCTCTACGGCCCGAACCAGTGGCCGGAGGCCCTGCCGGAGCTGAAGCCGCTGCTTCTGCGGTACCAGACGGAAGTCACCCGCATCGGCATCGATGTGCTGAAGGCCATCGCGCTCTCCCTCGGCCAGCCGGAAAACGCCTTTGCCGACATCTACGAGCCGTCGCCGTCCCAGCTCCTGAAGATCATCCGCTATCCGGGCCGCGAGGCGGCGGGCAGCGACCAGGGCGTCGGCGCGCACAAGGACGGCGGCTTCGTCACCGTGCTGCTTCAGGATACCACGCCGGGCCTGCGCATCCGCACGGAGGATGGCGTCTGGATCGATGCGCCGCCGGTACCAGGCACCTTCGTCATCAACAGCGGCGAGCTCCTTGAGCTGGCGACGAACGGCTTCGTGCGCGCCGACGTGCACGACGTCGTCACCCCGCCGGCCGGCACGGAGCGCTTCTCGGTCGCCTTCTTCCTCGGCGCCCGCTACGACGCGACCATCCCGGTCATTCCGCTGCCGGAGGAGCTGAAGCGCGGCGAGCGCGGCGTCACCGTCGACCCGCTCAACCCGATCTTCCGGGAGGTCGGCATCAACCATCTGAAGAGCCGCCTGCGCTCGCATCCCGACGTCGCGGCGAAGCACCATCCCGACCTGCTTCACCTTCTCGAGAAACCGGCCAGGGCCTGATCCCGCCCGCGCGAAAGGAACGACCATGAGCAGCGTCACCCGGCTCGCCGAACGGCAGGAGACCGCCCACCGCATCGCCAGCGAGGAGGAGGCGCTTGCCGTCGCCCGCTCGCTTGCCGCCGAATTCGAGGGCGGCGCGAGCCGGCGCGACTACGAGCGCGCGCTTCCCTTCGCCGAGCTGGACCGGCTTTCGGCCTCCGGCCTCCTCGCCATCACCGTGCCGGCGGACTATGGCGGCATCGACGTGTCGAATGCCGTCCTGGCCGAGGTGACGGCGATCCTGTCTGAGGCCGACAGCTCCATCGGCCAGATCCCGCAGAACCACTTCTACATCCTGGAAGCCCTGCGTCATGACGGCAGCGAGGCGCAGAAGCGCTTCTATTTCGGCCGCGCGCTTGCCGGCGACCGCTTCGGCAACGCGCTTTCCGAGGTCGGCACGAAGACCGTCGGCGACTACAACACGCGCATTAACCCCGACGGTGCCGGCTTCCGCATCAACGGTCGGAAATTCTATTCGACCGGCGTGCTCTTCGCCCATTGGGTGGCGATCTTCGCGCTGGATGGGGAAGACCGCCTCACCATGTCCTTCGTGCCGCGCGAGACGGAGGGCATCGAGATCGTCGACGACTGGGACGGCTTCGGCCAGCGCACGACGGGCAGCGGCACGACGATCCTGCGCGACGTCTACGTGCCGGCCGATGCCGTCGTGCCGCACCAGAAGGGCTTCGAGCGGCCCGGCACCATCGGCTCGGTCGGCCAGATCATCCATGCCGCCATCGATCTCGGCATCGCGCGCGCGGCGCTGAAGGAGACCATCGGCTATGTCCGCGACAAGGCGCGGCCGTGGACCGACAGCGGCGTCGAGCGCGCGGCGGACGATCCCCTGACCATCGCCCGCATCGGCGAGCTCGCCATCCGCGTCGAGGCGGCCGAGGCGACGCTGGAGCGGGCCGGGCGGAAGGTCGACCTGGCGCAGGTGAACCTCACCGCGGAAAATGCCGTCGCGGCAACCCTCGCCGTCGCCGCCGCCAAGGTGCTGACGACGGAGCTCGCCATCGATGCGGCCAACGTGCTCTTCGAGCTGGCCGGCACCTCCGCCACCAAACGCGGCCTCAACCTCGAGCGCCATTGGCGCAACGCCCGCACCCACACGCTGCACGATCCGGTGCGCTGGAAATACCACGTCGTCGGCAACTATCACCTCAACGGCGTCACGCCGCCGAGAAACGGCGCGCTCTGAAATCAACCCTCGTGGTGGGGGTGGTCGCCTGGCCGCAATCCTTCGGGATTGCGGCCTTTTTTGCGTGAACGAACGAGGGGCATGGGAGGCCTTTTGCCGGCGAGGTTGCCTCGCCCGCCGCCGTCATCCTCTGCCTTGAGCCGAGGATCCATCCACCCGGCATGCAGGTGGATGGTGGGCTCGGGAGCGCAGAGCCTCAGCTATAAAGGCTCGGCTCCGGCACGCGGCCGTTGAGCACGAAGTCGCCGACCTCGCGGGCCTTGTAGAATACCGGGTCGTGCAGCGTGTGGGTGCGCACGTTCCGCCAATAGCGGTCGAAGCGGTAATGCGAGGCCGTCGAGCGGGCGCCGGTCAGTTCGAAGACGCGGGCGGTGATGTCGAGCGCGACATGGGTGGCGTTGAGCTTAGCCTCATAGGCCTCGATCGCCGCCTCGCCGCGTTCGCGCGCGGTGACGGCCCGGCCGTGCGCAAGCGCCGACTGAACGGCGGTTGCGGCGGCATCGGCAAGCGCCGCTGAAGCCTTCAGCACGGCGCGGAATTCGCCGATCCGCTCGAGGATATACGGATCCTCGCTCGCCTTCTCGACGCCGGAGGTGATCCAGGGGCGCGTCGTCGTCCGCACATAGTCTGCCGCGGCCGCCAGCGCGCCCTCCGCCGTGCCGAGATAGAAGTTGACGAAGACGAGCTGGATCAGCGGCGTGTTGAACGTCGCGAGCACCGGCGGCGCGGCATCCTTTGCGGCGAGCGGCAGGAGGAAGTCGCTCTCGTAGACCGGGAAGTCGCGGAAATCGACGCTGCCGCTGTCGGAGAGCCGCTGGCCGATATTGTCCCAGTCGTCATTGGCGATGTAGCCGGGCCGGTCGGTCGGCAGGACGAGGCTGGCGACCGCCTCGCCGAAGGCGGCGCTGGCATTGATGCGGTCGGAGACATGCGCGCCGGTGGAGAAGGTCTTGCGGCCGTTGAGGAGGTAGTGATCGCCGCTGCGGGCCAGCGTCAGGCCCGGATCGCGCGGATTGACGGCGGCGCCCCAGTAGAGCCGTTTTTCGACGGTCTCGGCGCCGAGGGTCCAGGCCCTGTCCGGATCGTTGGCGGCCCAGTAGACATACTGGCTGTTGACGAAGTGATAGCCGAGCAACTGGCCGATCGAGCTTTCGCCGCGCGCCAGGATGCGCACCAGCCGCAGCCCGTCCACCCAGTCGAGCCCACCGCCGCCGATCCCGGCCGGGTGCAGCGCCGTCAGCAGGCCTTCCCGCTTCAGCCGGTCGATCTCCTCCAGCGGCGGCTTGCCCTCGGCATCGAGCTGCGCGCCGCGGCGGGCGAGATCGGCGGAAATCTCCTCGGCTTTCGCGAAGAGGCGGGCCCGGTCGGCTTGCGGATCGGGCTCCTTGACGAGGTGTAGGGCGGTCATGGCGGGTCTCCTGCTGTCGGGTTCCTTCCGGGCAGGCGCCACGGCAAGGAGGGGTGAAGGCTGGCGGAAGGGGTGTTCCGCCGCGCCCGGACATCTTCCCAGAGGGGCAGGACGGCCGCGAGAAAAGGCATTCCCGAAATTATTCTATATAAAAGATAGAATTTCTGTATTTAAGGAAAGCCCGCGCTATCCTCGCCTGCGAACGATGCCGTCCGGCATCCTCGCTATCCTGGAGAGACCCATGGCCCGTCATATCCGCTTCAACGCCTTCGACATGAACTGCGTCGGCCACCAGTCGCCCGGCCTCTGGGCGCATCCGCGCGACAAGTCCTGGAAATACAAGGACCTCGACTATTGGCAGGATCTCGCGCGCACGCTGGAGCGCGGCGTCTTCGACGGCATCTTCATCGCCGATGTCATCGGCTATTACGATGTCTACAAGGGCTCCAACTATCACGCCATCCACCAGGCCGCGCAGCTCCCGGTGAACGATCCGCTGCAGCTCGCCGCCCCCATCGCGCTCGCCACCGAGCATCTCGGCATCGGCATCACGGCGTCCACCTCCTTCGAGCACCCCTATACCTTCGCCCGCCGCCTCGCGACGGCCGACCATCATTCCAAGGGCCGCGTCGGCTGGAACATCGTCACCTCCTATCTGGAGAGCGGGGCGAGGAATGTCGGGCAGGGCGGCCTGCGCCGGCACGACGATCGCTACGAGGTCGCTGCGGAATATGTCGAAGTGCTGTATAAGCTTCTGGAAGGTTCCTGGGAGGAGGGAGCGGTGGTCCGCGACGGCAAGAAGCGCATCTTCACCCATCCGGAAAAGGTTCACGAGATCGGCCACAAGGGCAAGTATTTCGAAGTGCCGGGCTATGGCCTGACGGAGCCCTCGCCGCAGCGCACGCCGGTTCTCTACCAGGCCGGCGCGTCCGGCCCCGGCAAGGCCTTCGCCGCCGCCCATGCGGAGTGCATCTTCGTCGCCGCGCCGACGAAATCGGTGCTGAAGGCCTATGTCTCCGACATCCGCCAGCGCATCGCCGCCGCCGGCCGCGATCCGAAGAATGTCTATATCTACACGCTCGTCACCGTCATCACCGACGAGACGGAGGAAAAGGCGCACAAGAAATTCGAGGAATACAGGAGCTACGTCTCCTATGACGGCTCGCTCACTTTCATGTCCGGCTGGAGCGGCATCGACTTCGGGCAATATGCGCCGGCGGACGTGGTGGAGAAGATCGAGACCAACGCCATCCATTCCTTCGTCGAGCACATTGCCGGCGGCGACAAGTCGTGGACTATCGAGGAGCTGGCGCAGTTCGGCGGCATCGGCGGCATGGGGCCGGTCTTCGTCGGCTCGCCGGAGCGCATCGCCGACATCCTGCAGGAATGGGTGGACGATACGGATGTCGACGGCTTCAACCTCGCCTATGCGGTGACGCCCGACAGCTTCGAGGACATCGTCGCCCATATCGTGCCGGAATTGCAGAAGCGCGGCGCCTATCCGACGGCCTACAGGCCGGGGACACTGCGCGAAAAGCTCTTCGGCGAGGGGCCGTACCTGCCGAAGACCCACCCCGCCGACGGCTACCGCGACATCGAGGCGGTGAAGCGCCGCGAGGCCGAAGCGGTTCCCGCCCTCAAATCGGTCGGCGCCTGAGATGATCGTCGGCGCGATATCCGTCCCGGCCGTCGCGATCGTCGGCGGCGGCTTCACCGGCGCGGCCGTCGCCTATCATCTGGCCCGGCTGCTGCCCGAAGGCACGGTGCGGATCGTCGTCTACGAGCCGCGCGCCATGCTCGGCGGCGGCCTTGCCTATGACACGGACGAGCCGGTCCACCGCATCAACGTGCCGGCCGCGCGCATGACGCTCCTTCCCGGCGACGATACGCATTTCGAGCGCTGGCTGCTCGAAACGGGCGCCCTCGCCGATGATGGCGAGGCGGTGACGAGGGACGGCCGCATCTTCGCGCGCCGCTCTGCCTTCGGGCATTATGTCGATGCCACGCTCCGGCCGCTCGTCGCCGCGGGGCGGATCGAGCACCGTCGCAGCCGCGTTCGCGCCGTGACGGCCACGGCCGGCGGATGGCGGGTCGCGGCGGCGGACGGTTCCGTCCTGAAGGCGGACTGCGTTGTGGTGGCGGCAACCCATCCGAGCCCGCAGGCGCCCGCCGTCCTCGACCGGGCGCTTGCCGGCCACCCGGCCTATATTCCCGATGCCACGGTGCCGGGCGCGCTTGCCGGCATTTCCCGCAAGGATCGCGTGCTCGTCGTCGGCACGGGGCTGACCGCGGCCGATGTGATCGCCGTGCTCGATGCGGCGGGGCATGAAGGACCGATCACCGCGGTCTCGCGCAGGGGCCTGCGCTCGCGCGGGCACACCCTCCTGCCGCAGGAGCCGTTCGGCGACTTCACGACCTCTCCCGCTCGTTCGGCGCGCGAGCTTCTCCGCCGCGTCCGCCGCACGCTCGAACAGGCGGCGGGGGCGGGCATCACCTGGCATGCGGTCTTCGACAGGCTGCGCGGCGAGGGGGGCGCGATCTGGCGCGCGCTGCCCGTTGCCGAGCGCCGCCGCCTCGTCCGCTTCCTCCGGCCCTATTGGGATGTGCATCGCTTCCGCATCGCGCCGCAGGTGGAGGCCGTCATCGACCGGCGTCTCGCGGCCGGCTCGTTGCATATCCATGCGGCTTCCCTCGCCGATGCCGCGCTTCGGGCGGATGGCACGATCGCGGTGACGTTCCGGCCGCGCCGGGGCGGACGGCCGTTCGTGGAGCATTATGATACCGTGGTGGTGACGACGGGGCCGGGCCATCGCGCGATCCTGTCGAGCCAGCCGTTTCTCGAAGCGCTGGCGGCAGCGGGTGCGCTGCAGCTCGATACGGTCGGCCTCGGCCTCGCGGTCGACGACGACAGCCGCGCCATCGGCACGAGCGGAGAGGCCGCCGAAACGCTTTTCATCGCCGGCCCGCTGGCGCGCGGGACCTTCGGCGAGCTGATGGGATTGCCGCAAGTGACGGAGCACGCCCTCCTCGTGGCGCAGAAGGTCGCGCACCGGATGGCGGGGGCGCGCACGTCGCGTCCATAGACGGACGACGGCGCGGGGCGGAACCCGCCGATGGCAGGTCCGCACCCCGCGCCGTACGCGCCGGAGCTTGCGTGGCGTTACCAGTTCTCGGCCGCCGTCTTCAGGAAGGCCTCGAACTGCTCCTGCGGCACGAAGGAGCCGCCGGTGGTCCAGACGATATGGGTCGCCCGGTCAAGGTGGCCCTCGATCCGCTGCGCCTTGCAGAATGCCCGGCCTTGTGGATGCTTCACGATGAAGTCCGGCCCGGCGAATCCCGCCGTCGCGGAGGGCTCGAGGCGGATATCCTGCGTTTCGTGGGCCAGCAGGAGCCAGCGGAAGAGCGAGGCGTCGTCGACTGTGAAGACGCCGGCGAGCATGTCGCGCATCACCGTCGCCACGAAGGCGGACATGCGGGCGACCGCCATGCCGTCGGCTTCCGTGACATTGGTGAGGCCGACGTCGTAGACGGAGACGAGGTCCTTCGCGCCGCTCACCATGTGGACGAGCGCGCAGGGCGACTGCACCGGCTCGACGAAGAAGCAATGGACGTTGTCGCCGAAGATGCGCTTGGCGCCATAGGCGACGCCCCCCGGCGCGCCGCCGATGCCGCAGGGCAGGTAGAGGAAGAGCGGATGCTCCGCGTCTATCGTCACGCCCGCATCGGCAAGCTGCGCGGCCAGTTCCGAGGCGGCGGCGCTGTAGCCGAGGAAGAGGCGGCGGGACTGCTCGTCGTCGACGAAATAGATGGTCGGATCGCTCTCGGCGACGTCACGGGCCTTTTCAACCGCCGTGGTATAGTCCGCCTCGTGCTGGACGACCTCGACGCCGAGTTTCCTCAGGCGCTCGACCTTCCAGGCCTTCGCGTCGGAAGACATGTGGACCGTCGCCTTGAAGCCGAGCGCGCGCGCGGCGATGCCGACGCTGAGGCCGAGATTGCCGGTGCTGCCGACAGCGATGGTGTAGCGGGAGAAGAAGGCTTTCGCGTCCGGCCCGGCAAGCGTGCGGATGTCCTCACCGTCCTTCAGCAGCCCTTCGCGCCTCGCCAGCTCCTCGGCATAGACGAAGACCTCGTAGACTCCGCCGCGGGCCTTGATGGATCCCGCGACCGGCAGGGCATTGTCCGCCTTGACGAAGACCCGGCCGAACTCCGGGTCGCTATAGCCGAGGCCGTCCCGCAGCGCCTTCAGCTCGACCAGCTCGGAGCGGATGGCGCCGGAGGCCGCTGCAAGTTCGGGAAAGCAGGTCTCAAGCAGCGGCGCGAGTCGCTTCCAGTTCGCCTCCGCCACATCCACGTCACCGGGGTCGAGCGGCAGCGACGCGTCGGCAATCGCATTGTCGCGGTAGCGCGGATTGGTCCAGAGCGTCGGGCGGGCGGCAAGCACGTCCGCGCGGGCGGGATCGTTCGGCAGTTCAATCGTCATGTCGGCTTCCTGTCTGAAGCGGCCGCTTCGGCAACAAAGAGGGCGTGTCCGGTTTCCCGCACCTTGCGCCGTCACGCAAGGGCGATGACGGCCTCGATCTCGACCTTCGCGCCCTTCGGAAGGGCGCTCACTTCATAGCAGGCGCGCGCCGGATAGGGTTTCGAGAAGAAACCGGCATAGACGGCGTTGATGTCGGCGAACTTGCCGAGGTCGGTCAGGAGCACGGTGGTCTTGACGGTGCTGGCAAGGCTGGTGCCGGCGGCGGCCGCGATGGCGGCGAGGTTCTTCAGGCATTGCTCGGCCTGAGCGACCGCATCGTCGGAATTGAACTCGCCCGTCGCCGGGTCGATCGGCAGCTGGCTGGAGACGAAGAGCAGGTCGCCGACCTTGATCGCCTGCGAGAAGGGGCCGACGGCGCCCGGGGCGTCGGTGGTATGGATTTCCTGGATCATGGCATGTTCTCCAAATGTCGGGAGCGGGGCCTCAGCCCATGCGCTCGGAGGCGTAGGAGCCGGGCGAGGGCGGGAAGACGATGGTCCTGTTGCCGTTCATGAAGACGCGGCCGTGGATATGGGCGTGGATGGCGCGGGCGAGCACCTGGCTTTCCACGTCGCGGCCGAGGCTGACATAGTCGTCGGCGCTCTGGGCATGCGTCACGCGAACGGTATCCTGCTCGATGATCGGGCCTTCGTCGAGATCGGCGGTGACATAGTGCGAGGTCGCGCCGATTAGTTTCACGCCGCGCTCGAAGGCCTGCTTGTAGGGGTTCGCGCCCTTGAAGGAGGGCAGGAAGGAGTGGTGGATGTTGATGATCCGGCCCGACATCTTCCTGCACATCTCGTCGGAGAGCACCTGCATGTAGCGGGCGAGAACGATCAGTTCGGCGCCCGTCTCCTCGACGATGCGCATCTGCTCGGCCTCGGCTTCCGGCTTGTTCTCCTTCGTCACCTTGATGTGGTGGAAGGGGATGTCGTGGTTCACCACGACCTTCTGGTAGTCGAAATGGTTGGAGATGACGCCGACGATGTCGATGGGCAGTGCGCCGATGCGCCAGCGGTAGAGCAGGTCGTTGAGGCAATGGCCGAAGCGCGACACCATGAGGATGACCTTGCGCTTGGTCGTCTCGTCGAAGAATTCGGCATCCGCCTCATAGGTCGCGGCGATCTCGGCAAAGCCTTCGCGCAGCTCCTCCAGCGTGCGGCCTTCCTCGGACTGGAAGCTGACGCGCATGAAATAGCGGCCGGTGCTCTTGTCGTCGAACTGGGCGCTGTCGGAGATGTTGCAGCCGCTGGCGGAAAGATAGGTCGCGATGGCGGCGGTCACGCCCCGGATGGAGGGGCAGGCGACGCGCAGGGCATAGCGGTTGGAAAGAGCGGACATTGGCGATCCTTTCGGGTCGGTCAGTCGATGGTGACGGAATGCTGGCGGCGGAAGGCCGTGAGCGTGTTGGAGAGTAGGCACGCGATGGTCATCGGGCCGACGCCGCCCGGAACCGGCGTGATCGCGCCGGCATGGCGGGCTTCCTCGAAGGCGACGTCGCCGACGATGCGCGACTTGCCGTCGATCTCCACGCGGTTGATGCCGACGTCGATGACCACGGCCCCCGGCTTGATCCAGTCGCCGCGCACGAGGCCCGGCCGGCCGACGGCGACGACGAGGATATCGGCGGCGCGGCAGAGCTCCGGCGTGTTCCTGGTGCGCGAATGGGCGATGGTCACCGTGCAGTTTTCCGAAAGTAGAAGCTGCGCCATCGGCTTGCCGACGATGTTGGACTTGCCGATCACCACGGCATGGAGGCCGGAGAGGTTGCCGCCGAGGCGGTCCTTCAGCAGCATCAGGCAGCCGAGCGGCGTGCAGGGCGTGAGCGCCGGCTGGCCGGTGGAAAGGCGGCCGGCATTGGAAACGTGGAAGCCGTCGACATCCTTGTCGGGATTGATGCCCTGGATGACGGCGTTGGCGTCGAGATGGGCGGGCAGCGGAAGCTGCACGAGGATGCCGTGCACGGCGGGATCGACGTTCAGCCGGCCGATCAGCGCCATCAGCTCGTCCTGCGTCGTATCGGCCGCAAGCTCGTGCTTGAAGGAATTCATGCCGGCGGCGACCGTCTGGCGGTGCTTCGAGCCGACATAGACGGCGCTGGCGGGATCGCTGCCGACGAGGACCACGGCAAGGCCGGGAACGGCGCCGGTCGTTTCCTTCAGCTTGGCGACCTTCGCCGCCACGTCTTCCAAGAGGCCGGCCGCGAAGGCCTTGCCGTCGATGATCGCACCGGCGGCAACTCTATCCATTCCCATGACGTTCCCTTTCGCATCTTCAAGGCCCGGTCATGGGCCGGCAAGAGCGCCGCGCTTGCGGCGCAGCACTCCTTTGCGGTCGCAAGAAGCCGCGCCTAGTGGGCGTAGACAGGGAAGGCGGCGGTCAGTTCCGCAACCTTGGCCTTCGCACCCGGGACGACGTCGTCGGCCTTGCCGGCGGCTTCCGCCTCGATCAGGTCGGCGATGATGTTGCCGAGCGTACGGAACTCGTCTTCCTTCATGCCGCGGGTGGTGGCGGCCGAAACGCCGAGGCGCATGCCGACCCATTCCGGCGGACGCGGGCTGTCGTTCGGGATCGGGTTCTTGTTGGCGGTGATGTTGGCGCGGGCGAGGAGGTCTTCCGCCTGCTTGCCGATCAGGCCCTTGCTCGACAGGTCGACCAGCACGATGTGGGTGTCCGTGCCGCCGGAGACGATGCGCACGCCGCGGGCGATCAGGGTTTCGGCGAGCGCGCGGGCGTTTGCCTTGACCTGCGCGGCATAGACCTTGAAGTCGTCGCGCAGCGCCTCGCCGAGGCAGACGGCCTTGGCGGCGAGCACGTTGCTGTGCAGCGAGCCCTGGACGCCCGGGAAGACGGCGGCCTGCAGCTTCTTGAACCAGGCTTCGTTGTTGGTGAGGATCAGGCCGCCGCGCGGGCCGCGCAGCGTCTTGGTCGTCGTGCAGGTGACGATGTCGGCATGCGGGAAGGGCGAGGGATGCTGGCCGCCCGCCACGAGCCCGGCGATATGCGCCATGTCAACGAGGAACCAGGCGCCGACCTTCTTGGCGATCTTGCCCATGCGCTCGAAATCGAGCTCGCGCGGATAGGCCGAGCCGCCGGTGATCAGCAGCGTCGGGCGGACCTCCTCGGCGATGCGCTCCAGCTCGTCATAGTCGATGACTTCGGTTTCCGGGTTCACATTGTAATTGTGCGATTCGAACCAGCGGCCCGAAAGGTTGCCCTTCATGCCGTGCGAAAGGTGGCCGCCGGCGGCGAGGTCGAGCGAGAGAACCTTATCGCCCGGCTTCAGCAGCAGGAAGAAGACGGCGAGGTTCGCCTGCGTGCCCGAATGGGGCTGCACATTGGCATAGGCGCAGCCGAAGAGTTCCTTGGCGCGGTCGATGGCCGCCTGCTCGACGACGTCGACGAACTGGCCGCCGCCGTGGAAGCGGTTGCCCGGATAGCCTTCCAGCGTCTTGTTGGTCATCTCGTGGCCGAGGGCGTCGAGCACGGCGCGGCTGACGATGTTCTCGGACGCGATGAGCTCGATCTGGTCCTGCTGGCGCTTGCGTTCGTTGTCGAGCGCCTGTGCGACGAGCGGGTCGCGCTCGTGGACGGGCGTGTTGAAATAGGCTTTCGTCTGTTCGGTCATGACCTGTCTCCGCGGAAGGGTATGAGGGCTTGGAGAAAGGCTAGCGATGGCTTCGATCCAGAAAAAGTTAATAATATTTGCACATGCGTTCTGATCTGCTAATCATTCCCGCGACGATTGGAGGAGGTGAGAATGGACCTTGCCCGCTTGCGCGCGCTGCGCGAACTGTCGATCCGCAAGACCATGGCGGCCGTGGCCGAGGCGCTCTACGTCTCGCCGTCCGCCGTCTCGCAGCAGATCGCGCTTCTGGAACAGGAGGTGGGGATCGACCTCATCGAGCGGCGCGGCCGCGGCGTCGAGCTGACGCCGGCCGGCAAGCAGCTCGTCGAGCGGGCGGAACGCATCCTCATCGAGCTCGAATCGGCCCGCGCCGACATCGCTGAACTGAAGAAGGTGATTGCCGGCGAATTGCGGGTGGCGGCCTTTCCCTCCGTCGCGGCGGCCGTGGTGGCGGGCGCCATCCATGAACTGCACCGCCTCCACCCGCACCTGACGGTCCAGTTCGACGAGATGGAGCCGGCCGAAAGCCTCGCGGCGCTTCGAAGCTGGCAGACGGATATCGCCATCATCGACGACCTCAACGTGCCCCCGGGTGCCATCGATCCCAATATCGAGACGATCCCGCTGATGGAGGACGTCTTCAACGTCATGGTCTCGCAGACCCATCCGCTGGCCGAGCAGCCGACGGTGATGCTGCATCAGCTCCGCGACGAGCGCTGGGCGCTCGATACCGCCTCCTCCGCCTATAACCGCATGATCACCGACGCCTGCCAGGATGCCGGCTTCACGCCCAACATCATCGCCCGTTGCAAGGGCTTCGAGGTGACGATCGCGCTGATCCGGGAAGGCTACGGCATCTCGATCCTGCCGGGCCTGCGCGCGAGCTATGACCTGGAGGATGTCTGGGTGTGCAAGGTGGAGCCGGAGATCCGCCGCAAGATCTCGCTCGCCTTCCGCAAGGGGGAAAAGCGCAGCCCCGCCGTGCAGGCCTTCATCGCCGAGGTGAATGCCCGGATCGATTCCCGCCGCCGCCTGCCGACCGGCAAGGGCGAGCCGAAGATCGGCCTCGGCGCGGGTTCGGCGGCACCCGCCGGCGGCTGAGTTCGATCAATTTTGCTAAAGAGTAAGTAAAGCAGAATTAAGTAGACCTGAACAAACCCTGTTCATATCGTTCACTTGTCGATTGATATGGGTTCGCAATCTGGATACCAGACGGCGGACTTAGGCCAATGGCGGGAACAATCGCTGCAGAACGGCAAGAGCCGCTGTTGCCTATCGCCCAAATCAGCTCTCGGCAAGAGAACAGGGCTGCGCACCGCGGTGCGAGCCGTCGCGATATTCACAGGGGAATGCAATGAAATTGATGAAGCTCCTCACGGCCGGCGTGTTTGCCGGTCTTGCCTTTACCGCGGGTCAGGCCTCTGCCTCCGTCCTCGATACCGTCAAGCAGCGCGGCACGCTGAACTGCGGCACCGACAACACGGCGCCCGGTTTCGGCTACCTGAACACCACGACCGGCCAGATGGAAGGCCTCGACGTGGACTTCTGCCGCGCCGTCGCGGCCGCCGTCCTCGGCGACGCCTCGAAGGTCAAGTTCATCACCGTCACGGACAAGAGCCGCTTCGACGCGGTGCTCACCAACCAGGTCGACGTCGTCTTCGCCCACACCACCATCAAGCCGGCGCGCGAATCCTCGATCGCCATCGACTTCCTGCCGATCAACTTCTACGACGGCACGGGCATCATGGTGAAGACGGATTCGGGCGTGAAGGAATTCGCCGACCTCGACGGCGCGACCTTCTGCACGACGCAGGGCTCCGTGACCGAGACGGTCCTCACCAGCGCCTTCAAGGCGCGCGGCTGGGAAGGCTCCAAGGTCCTCACCTACGAGAACCTCGAAAAGCTGTTCGCCGCCCTCAATTCCGGCCGCTGCAACGCGATGAGCACGGACAAGTCCGCACTCGCCGCCTGGGCCGGCAACTCGCCGAAGCCGGCCGATTACCTGATCCTGCCCGACACGCTCGACAAGTCGCCCTTCGGCGGTTTCGTCGCGGCGAACGATTCCAAGTGGCGCAACGCGCTGCGCTGGGTCACCTACGGCCTGTTCCAGGCCGAGGAGTCCGAGATCACCCAGGCCAACCTCGAAGAGAAGCTGAAGAGCGAGGATCCCTTCGTCCAGAAGTTCCTCGGCGTCGGCGGCGGCTACGGCAAGGACTTCGGTCTTTCCGACGACTTCGTCATGCAGGCGATCAAGGCCGTCGGCAACTACGGCGAGATCTACGACCGCAACCTCGGCCCGAACACCAGGATGTTCCTCGACCGCAAGGGTACGCCGAACGCCCAGTGGTCGCAGGGCGGCTCGATCTACTCGCCCCTCTGGAACTGATCCTCTCCATGACTGGACCGGGGCGGCATTCCGCCCCGGTCCCTCCTTCGGCTGTGGTATCTCGATATGACTGTGCACCAAGCGAACGCGGCCGGAGTTCCGGCCGACGACGATCTTCTGGCCCGCCGCCGGCGCAACCGGATCCGGTATGACGCCATCCAGTTCGCCGTCATCGCGGCTGCTGTCGTTCTGGTGGCGCTCTTCGGCTATGCCGTGAAGGAAGGGCTCGCCCGCCACGGCATCAGGTTCAGCTTCTCGTTCCTGTGGGACGCCGCCGGCTTCGACATCAGCGAAGGCAAGACCTTCGTCTTCGACGGAAGCTTCTGGCCGGGCCTGACGGACTTCACGTCGGATCGCCTGATCGCTCAGGCCTTCGTCACGGGCATCGTCAACACGATCAAGGTGGCGATCCTCGCCATCATCCTCAGCACCGTGCTCGGCACGCTGCTCGGCGTCGGCCGTCTGTCGACCAACTGGGTGGTGCGCAACCTCTCCTTCTGGTGCGTGGAGTTCGTGCGCAACACGCCGCTGCTGATCCAGCTCGTCTTCTGGTATTTCGCCGTCGTCCTGCATTTCCCGCCGCTTGCCGCGGCCGCCAGGTTCTACGGCGTCGTCATCAGCCAGCAGGGCCTCTATTTCCCCGCGCCCGCATGGCAGGGCGGCTCCTCGCCGCTCGCCGTCGCCGTCGCGATCCTCTTCTGGGCAGCCGTGCTCGGCCTTATCTTTATTCGGCAGAAGAAGGCGCGCTGGATGTGCGCCGGCGCGGCCGTCGTTCTTGCCGGCGTCATGTTCGCGACCGGCGTTCTGGGCCTCGACGTTCCCGTCACCTCGAAGTTCCAGGCGCGCGGCGGCACCAGCATGAGCCCGGAAATGGCCGCCCTGCTGCTCGCCATCGTCTTCAACAGCGCGTCCTACATCGCGGAGATCGTGCGCGGCGCCATCGACGCGCTGCCGAAGGGCCAGTGGGAGGCCGCCGCCTCGCTCAGCCTCACCCGCCGCGATACGGTCAACGACATCATCCTGCCGCAGGTCTTCCGCGTCGTGCTGCCGTCCTTCGGCAACCAGTATATCAGCCTGACGAAGAACACGGCGCTCGGCATCGCCATCGGCTATCCCGAACTCTTCAACATCTACGGCACCATCGCCAACCAGACCGGCCACAGCCTCGAAGGCATCGTGATCGTCATGGTGTCCTACCTGATCCTCAGCTGGGCCATCAGCGCCGCCGTCGACTGGGCCGACCGCCGCATGAGCAAACGCGGAGCCTCGCGATGATCGCAAAACCCCTCAAATGGTCGCGGCACAACCTGTTCGGCAAGCCGTTCGACGCCCTCCTGTCCCTGACGGTCATTCCCGGCGTCCTCTGGCTCCTCTGGCAGATCGCCAGCTGGGCGCTGACGGTGGCGCAGTGGGATATCATTCCGCAGAGCCTGCGCGTTCTGATGATCGGCATCTTCCCGGCCGATCAGGTCTGGCGCACCTGGGTCGCGGTGATGATCATCGCCATCCTTTTGGGTGCGGCGCTCGGCTGCGTCTTCGCCTTCCGCATGCGCCATGCCGGCGGCCTTCTCGCCGTCGTCGCGGCTTCGCTCGTTCTCACCGGGACGGAGAACCCCGCCAACGTTGCGCTGGTCGCAGCGACCGTCTCGCTCTTTGCCCTCGGCTGGGCGGCGAGCTCTCGCTTTCCGGCCGCCCGCAAGGTCCTGGTGCCGGCAAGCTTCGTCGGCCTCATCGCGATCTTCGCCGTCATGGCGCCGCCCGGCGCCGGCCTCTGGGGCGGCCTGCTGCTCAGTATCCTCCTGACGCTCGTCACCTCGATCGTCACGCTGCCGCTCGGCATCCTGCTCGCCTTCGGCCGTCGCAGCCGCTTTTCCAGCGTCCGCTGGATCTCGACCGCCTATATCGAGGTCATGCGCTCCGTGCCGCTCATCATGGTCGTCTACTGGATCTGGATCCTGATGCCCGTGCTGACGCCGCAGCTCAACCTTGCCGACGTGGTGCGCGGCATGATCGGCTTCACGCTGTTCTATTCCGCCTATGTCGCCGAATATGTGCGCAGCGGCCTGCAGGCCGTGCCGCGCGGCCAGACGGAAGCCGCCCGTTCGCTCGGCATGAGCGAGTTCGACATCAACCGCTCGATCGTCCTGCCGCAGGCCCTTCGCGTGGTGGTGCCGCCGCTCGTCGGCAACGTGCTCGACATCTTCAACACCGCCCCGCTGGTCTTCATCATCGGCCTTACCGATTTCCTGCGCGCCGGCCAGATGATCCTCGCCAATCCGCAATATGGCGACCGCACCTATGAAGTCTATTCGTTCCTGTTCCTGACCTATTTCCTCGTCGGATCCCTGATCACCTTCGTCGCCCGGAAGCTCGAAAAGCATCTTGCGCGAGGCACCCGATGAGCGAAACGAACAATGCCGGAGGCCGCTCCATGAGCACCATCGTCGAAATGAAGAACCTCAACAAGTTCTACGGTAGCCACCACGTCCTCAAGGGCATCGACCTTGCCGTCACGCGCGGCGAGGTGGTGGTGGTGATCGGCGCCAGCGGCTCGGGCAAGTCCACGCTGATCCGCTGCGTCAACGGCCTCGAAATGTACCAGAACGGCAGCCTCGTCGTGGACGGCTACCATGTGCCGGTCGAGGAGGACCGCCTTCTCGGCGGCGAGCGCGAGCTTGCCGCCATTCGCAAGGGCGTCGGCATGGTGTTCCAGCAGTTCAACCTGTTCCCGCACAAGACGGTGGTGGAGAACATCACCATCGCGCCGATGCGCGTGCATAAAAAGTCGAAGGCCGAGGCCGAGGCGACCGCCCTCAAGCTGCTCGACCGCGTCGGCCTAAAGGCGCATGCGCACAAATATCCCGGCCAGCTCTCCGGTGGCCAGCAGCAGCGCGTTGCCATCGCCCGCTCGCTGGCGATGGAGCCGCACCTGATGCTGTTCGACGAGCCGACTTCGGCGCTCGACCCGGAAATGATCGGCGAAGTGCTCGACGTCATGCGCGAGCTTGCCGCCGACGGCATGACGATGATGATCGTGACGCACGAAATGGGCTTCGCCCGGGAAGTCGCCGACCGCATCGTCTATATCGACCAGGGCTCGATCCTGGAGATCGGCAAGCCGGACGAGTTCTTCGACAACCCGCAGAACGAGCGCGCGCGCTCCTTCCTCGCCCGCGTGCTCAAGCACTGAAGGGGTTTTTCAGTCCGACATGTTGCGCCGATCCCGGGAAGTCCCGGGGTCGGCGTCGTCGTTTGGGGGAATGATCAGCCGATGGCGGGATTGCGGCCGAAGGACAGGAGCTCGCGCGTATAGGCCTCGGCGGGTGCGCGGATCACGTCCTCGGTCCGGCCGAATTCGACGACGTCGCCGCGCCGCATGACGAGGAGCGTATCGGAGATATGCGCGACGACCTTCAGGTTGTGCGTGACGAAGAGCATGGAAAGACCGCGGCTTTCCTTGAGGTCCGAGAGCAGGTTGAGGATCTGCGCTTGCACGGAGACGTCGAGCGCCGAGGTCGGCTCGTCGAGGATGAGGAGGCCGGGTTCCAGCGCCAGCGCGCGGGCGATGGCGACACGCTGCGCCTGCCCGCCCGAAAGCTCGCGGGCGCGCCGGGCGAGGAAGTCGGCCGGAAGGCCGCAGTCGGAGAGGAGGTTCGCGATCTTCTCGCGCATGGCGACGCCCTGCCGCCGGCCGGCCGCCAGCATGGGCTCGGCGAGGATTTCCTCGATGGTGAGCCGCGGGCTCAGCGACAGGAAGGGGTTCTGCGAGACGACGCCGATCTTCTGGCGCGCCTTTCGAAGGGCATCGCCCTTCAGCGCCAGCCAGTCCTGCCCGTCGAGGCGGATCGCGCCGCTTTCGACCGGCAGCAGCCGGAGGATGGCGCGCAGCAGGCTCGTCTTGCCCGAGCCGCTTTCCCCGACGATGCCGAGCGTCTCGCCCCTTTCGAGGCGGAAGCTCGCACCGTTGACGGCGGGCTTCGGCCGCGCGGCGAAGAGGCCGGTGCGGTAGCGGATGACGAGCGTGTCGACGTCGAGCATCGGGGCCGGGGTCATGCCGCGTCCTCCGGCAGGTGGCACAGCCAGCGATGGGCATCGCGGCGGCGCTCGGGCGGCGGCTCGGCGCTGCAGACGGTCATGGCCTGCGGACAGCGCGGCGCGAAGGCGCAGCCGGTGATGGCCGAGCGCGGCGGCGGGATCGAGCCCTCGATGGCGGCAAGGCGCGCGCCGTGCGGGGCGGCATCGGGAAGGGCGGCGAGGAGCGCGCGGGTATAGGGATGGCCGGGGCTTTGCAGCACGGCGGCGACCGGCCCGGTCTCGACGGAGCGGCCGGCATAGAGCACGGTCGCCCGGTCGCAGGCTTCCGCGATCACGTCCATGTCGTGGGTGATCATCAGCACGGTCAGGCCCCGCTCGGCGACGAGCTTACGCAGGAGCGCCAGCACCTGCGCGCCGACCGAGACGTCGAGCGCCGTCGTCGGCTCGTCGGCGATCAGGAAGTCCGCGCCGGTGGCGAGTGCCTGCGCGATGACGACGCGCTGCTGCATGCCGCCCGAGAGCTGGTGCGGATAGCTCTTCAGCACCCTTTCCGGATCGGGAAGGCCGGTCGCGGCGAGAAGCGATAGGGCTTCCGCGCGGCGGGCCTGCCGGGGCATGTCGCGATGGGCGCGGATGACGTCGTCGAGCTGGCGGGCGATGGAGAGCACCGGATTGAGTGCTGCGGCGGGGTCCTGCGAGATAAGGCCGATGCGCCGGCCACGCAGGCGCGCCGCATTTTCGCGAAGGTCCTCGCCATCGAAATGGAAGCGCTCGGCGGTAATGCGCGCGCCCTTCGGCGCGAGGCCGAGCGCCGCCATGCCGGTCATGGTCTTGCCGCAGCCGGATTCGCCGATCACGCCATGGATTTCGCCGCGCTCGATCTCAAGGCTGACGGAGCGCACGGCATGGACGTCGCCGTCCGGCGTCGGGATGCTGACCGAGAGGTCGCGGACATCAAGCAGAGGCACGGGCGGCACCTCCCTTGCGCTCGCGCAGGGCATCGCCGAGCACGCTGAAGGCAAGCGCCACGATGAAGATCGTCATGCCGGGCATGGCCGAATACCACCAGCGCGCGGGGAAGAACTTGCGGCCGGCATCGACCATCTGGCCCCAGTCGGCGGTCGGCGGCAGGACGCCGAGGCCGAGGAAGGAGAGGGCGGCGGCCGTCAGCAGCGCCGGGCCGACGTCGAGCGCCGCCTGGACGGTCAGCGGCCGGCCCGTGGCGGGCAGGATGTGCCTTATGATGATGCGCGGATGCGAAACGCCGGCAAGGCGCGCGGCCTCGACATAGGGCTGGCCGCGCAGCACCAGCACTTCCGCACGGGCGAGGCGGGCATACCAGGGCCACCAGGTCACGGCGACGGCGATGATGCTGTTGAGGAAGCCCGGCCCGAGCGCCGCGGCCATCAGCACGGCGAGCAGCAGCGCCGGGAAGGCGAGGAAGACGTCCGTTCCGCGCATCAGCGCCTCGTCGATCCAGCCGCCGAAATAGCCGGCGGCAAGGCCGACCGGCAGGCCGATGAGCAGCGAGAAGGCGACGATCAGCACGCCGTTGGTCAGCGAAACGCGGGTGCCGTAGATGATGCGGCTGAGGATGTCGCGGCCGAGATGGTCCGTGCCGAGCCAGTACTCCGCCGAGGGCGGCCGAAGCTTGGCGATGACGTTCGGCGCGCCGGCGCCCTGCGCCGGATAGGGCGCGATCCACGGCGCGAGGATCGCGGCGGCGACGAAGAGGACGACGATTGCAAGGGCGATGGTGCCCGGCCAGCCGAGGCGTTGAACGAGACGTGTCATGAGAGCGCCACCCGCGGGTCGACCAGGGCCTGGGCGATGTCGATGATGAGGTTCATCACGACATAGCAGATCGTCACCACCATGGTGACGGCGGCGATGACCGGGAAGTCCTTGGCAAGGATCGCCTCGGAGACATAGCGGCCGAGGCCCGGCCAGGCGAAGATGATCTCGACCAGCACCGCCCCGGTCAGCGCATAGGCGAAGGAGAGGCCGATCACCGTCAGCGCCGGCCCCATGGCGTTCGGCAGCGCGTGGCCGAAGAGGATGCGCGGCTCGGAAAGGCCGAGCGCGCGGGCGGCGACGACGTGGCGGCGCTCCAGGATCTCGATCATCGCCGAGCGCGTCAGCCGCATGGCGACGCCGGCCGGATAGGAAGCGAGCGTCAGGGCCGGCAGGATGAGATGCGCCAGCGCATTGCCGAAGACGTCGGCGCGGCCGGCAATGATCGCATCGATGAGGTTGAAGCCGGTCACCATCTGCAACGGCGCGGAAATGGCGATTTCGCGCGACAGGCGTCCGGAGAGCGGCAGGATGCCGAGCCATTGCGCGAAGACGAGTTGCAGCAGCATCGCCAGGAAGAAGGTCGGCATGGCGACGGCCGCGATGGATCCGAGGCTGCCGAGCCGGTCCGGCCACCGGCCCTGCCGCGCCGCGGCGGCGACGCCGAGCGGGATGCCGATCAGCAGCGCAAGGCCGGTGGAGAAGACCGCGAGCTCCAGCGTTGCTGGAAGATAGGCCCTAAGGTCCTCCGCGATCAGCCGGCGCGACTTGTAGGAGACGCCGAAATCGCCGGAGGCCATGGCCGAGGCGAAGGTCGCGAAGCGCGCCGGGAGCGGCGCGTCGAGATTAAGCTCCTGACGCGCCTTCTCGATCTGCTCGGCCGTCGGGCGCGGGCCGGCATAGAGCGCTGCGGGGTCCGAGGGAACCACCTGCGCCACGATGAAGACCAGAAAGGTCACCCCCACCACCACGAAGGCGGAGAGGATCATGCGGCGCAGGATGTAGCGGAGAAGTTCCATCGGACCGCCGTAAGCCTTACCGGCTCAGTTCGTTGACGAAGTTGACATGCCCGTAGGCCGGGTTGTCGACATAGCCCTTCACGTCCGCGCGGATGACGTGGACATTGGGCTGGTCCAGCATGAACACGGCCGCGGCGTCCTCGATGATCTTGCGCTGCGCCTCGATGAACAGCGCTTCCGCGCGGGCGCGGTCGGTGCCGGAGAGCTTGGCCGCCTCGTCGATCTTGGCATCCACATCGGCGTTCGAATAGTAGCCGAGGTTGAAGTTAGGCTTCTCCTCGCTGTGGAACAGGTTGAAGAGGAAGTCGTAGGGCGTGACGAAGGTCGGCCACCAGAACATGACGAAGATGTCCTGCGCGGCTTCCGGGTTCGACTTGCCGAGCTGCCACTGGGCCTCCCAGGCCATCGGCTGCAGCGTCAGCGTGATGCCGAGGGTTTCCAGATTGGCCTTCCAGAGTTCGCCGGCGACGGCTTCGAGCGCCTGCGAGGTGGAATAGGTCATGGTGAGTTCGAGGCCCGGCTCGATACCTTCCTCGGCCAGCAGCGCCTTGGCGGCTTCGAGGTCGGTCTTCGGAACCGGCGCGTCCGCATCGTGGCCCCAGATGCCGGCCGGAACGACGCCCTTGGCGCGCGTGCCGAAGCCGCTGGTGCCGGCGGCGATCACGTCGTCATAGGGGAAGGCCAGCGACAGGGCCTGGCGCACCTTCACCTTGTCGAGCGGCGCGCGCTTGACGTTGTAGAGGCCGAACAGCGTCTCGAAGGACGGATTGACGACGACGTTGAGGTCCGGGTTGGACTTCAGCGCTTCCAGGTTCTCGTAGGGCAGGCTGTAGGTCCAGTCGGCCTGGCCGCTCTCGATCATGTTCTGGGCGAGGGTCGCATCCTCGACGATCTCGAAGGCGACCGTCTGGAAGGCGCCTTCGGGCACTTCGCCCCAATAGCCTTCCACGCGCTCCAGCACCGCGCGCTGGCCGGGCTCGTAGCGCGAGATCCTGAACGGGCCGGTACCGGCATCGTTGCCGGCGTTGAACCAGGCATTGTCCTTGTCGAGTGACGACGGCGCATGGATCCAGGCGGCAAAGCCGGCCGAGGCGATGAGGTCGAGCGGCTGCGGCTCGGAAAGCCTGAAGACGACCTTCAGCGGCTCCGGCGTTTCGATCGACGTCACCGGTCCCCAGATGAAGGAGGCACCGCCGCCGATCTTCTTCGTGCGCTCGATCGAGCCCTTGACGGCCTCGGAGGTGAGCGGGCTGCCGTCGTGGAACTTGACGCCGTCGCGCAGGGTGAAGGTCCAGGCGAGGCCGTCTTCGCTGACTTCCCAGCCGGTGGCGAGCAGCGGCTCGATCTTCGCCTCGGCCGTATCGGTCGCCGGGATGTAGCGGGCAAGGCCCTCATAGACATTGGCGAGCACCGCGCCGTCGTTGGAGAACGAGGTCGCGGGGTCGAGGTCCGGGAAGCTGGTCGGGCAGGCGAGGGTAAAGATGCTGCCCGTGCCCTGCGCCATGGCAAGGTTCCAGCGGGTGCCGGCGGCGGCAAGGGCGGCGAGAGCGGTCGTCTTCAGGAAATTACGGCGATTCATGTCGGTCTCCCATGGAGGTTGGTGGGGCGGACGGTCAGGCGTCTTCTTCGTATTGCGGGACGGCGGGCGCATCGGCGGATATGCCGACGGGCACGAAGTCGAAATCATAGCCGAAGGCCCGCGGGCCGACGGATTCGAGCGCGATCTCGCTGCGCAGCAGCACCGGCGCGGGCATGGAGAGCACGTCGATGCGCAGGCCGTAGCGAAGCTCTTCCGTGCCGATGGCGCGGCCGGTCTCCGAATCAACGATGCAGATCAGGTCCGGCACCATGGTGATGATCGCCTCGCCCTCGCGGGCGATGAGGTATTCGTTCTGGATCTCGATGGCGATCGAGCGGCCGGCGTCCTCGTCGAGCCCCGCGACGGTCAGCGTGCCGCGGTTGAAGCCGGCGCTGACGCGGCGGGCGATGTCGGTGACCTTGCCGCGCATCAGGCGTATGCCGCCGGATTGCCTGAGGATCGCCTCGACCGGGTCCTCCTTGGCGGCGCGGGCGTTCAGCACCGCATTGCCGAGGCTCCAGGCCTGGCTCGTCGTGTGCGGCACGCCGAAGCGGCGCACGAAGTCGCCGGACATCGGCGCGGTCGTCATCAGCGCCGTGCAGCCCATGGCGATGGTGCTGGCGCGCAAAAGCTTTTCCAGCATCTTCGGCGTGGTCGCCTCGGTGACGATCAACACGTTGCCGTCGGCATCGGCGAGCGCCGCCGGCTGCACCGGCTGGCCGTGGATGAAGAAGGTCGTCATCTGCACCTCGGGGAAGGCGCGGCCCATGCCGTCGGCGTCCACCACCGGCAGGTCGACCATGGCGGCCGTCAGCATCGGCGCGATGCCGTTGCCGCCGCCGACCTCGTCGCCGAGCAGCGCGTCGACCTTGCGGCCGAGGTGATGCTCCAGCGCGTGCATCAGGCGCACGCCCTCGGCGCCCTCCGCGATCTTCTCGATGCCGACGGTCGGCGCGCCGATGCCGCCGATCCCGATGATCTGCGCGTCCGGGGCCATGTCGGCCGGGCGCACCATGCGGATGCGCTTGCCCTCGCGCAGCAGCGCCTTGGCGCGCAGCGAACCGTGATAGGTGCTGCCGCCGCCGCCGGTGCCGAGAATGCCGCAGCCGACCGCGATCCGGTCGATATCCGCCTCGGTGAGCGTCCAGTACTTCATGCCCTGAGTTCTCCAATGACTTTCGCCGCGATGCGCACGGCATTGCCGGGCAGGTAGGCCAGCGGCGTCTCCTCGATTTCGGCCAGCGTCACCGTCTCGGCCGCCGCGCCCGCCTCGACCGCGCGGGCGCGCGCCTCGGCCACCACGCTTTCGAGCGCCTTCTCGCGCGTCGTGCCTTCCAGCGAGACCACGCTGTCGACCTCGCCGGAGACCTGCGCGATGGCCGCGCCGATGGCATTGGCCGAGCCGAAATGATCCGGCTTCAGCGAGACGGAGGTACCCTCCAGCAGCCCGTCGACGAGCACCGAGCCGCCGCCGACGAGGATGGCCGGGATCGGCTCCGCGCTCGGCTTCATGCGGTCGAGCACCGTCTCGATGCTGGCCTTCATCTGCGCCAGCATCCGGCGGGCGAAATCGGGCGTGATTTGGGACAGGCGGTCGCGCTCGCCGAGATCGACGAGGCCGGCGGCCACCGCGATGTCGGTCGCCGTCAAGGTATCGCCGCCGAAGCAGAGCGCCTTTTCCGGCAGGCGGAAGCCAACAGAATCCGGGCCGACCGTCGGCGCGTCGCCGGGCCGCACGATGCTGCCGCCGCCGAGGCCGAAGGAATAGACGTCGGGCACGCGGAAATTCGTCGGCACGCCGCCGATCATCGCGCCTTCGCTGCGGGTGCGCGGGAAGCCGGCGACCAGCATGCCGATATCGGTGGTGGTGCCGCCGATGTCGATGACCGCGGCGTCGGAGAGCCCGGTGAGGAAGGCCGCGCCCCGCATGGAATTGGTCGGGCCGGAGGCGATGGTGAAGACTGGGTAGCGCTCGGCGAAGTCCGCCGTCATCAGCGTTCCGTCGTTCTGCGTCAGATAGAGCGGGCAGTTAAGGCCGAGCGCGGAAAACGCCGCGCGGAAGGCGCCGACCGTCTCGCGGCCGAGCGTGTGGAGGCTGGCATTGAGGATGGTGGCGCTCTCGCGCGGCAGCAGGCCCGTGCGGCCGACACGGTGCGACAGGCTGATCGCCGCCTCCGGCATTTCCGCGGCGACGATCTCGGCCGCCTCGTTCTCCATGCGCGGATCGACCAGCGCGAAGACGGAGCAGATGGCGACGGCGCCGATGCCGCGCGCGCGCCAGTCGCGGCAGGCCTCGCGGATCGCCGGGCCGTCGAGCGGGGCGATCTCCGAGCCGTCATAGTTGACCCCGCCGCCGACCAGCGCCGCGCCGCCGTCGACGACGGGGCGGAGTGTGTCCGGCCAGTCGATCATCGGCGGCAGGGAGCGGGTGGAGGCGCCGCAAAGGCGCAGCACGCCGACCTTTTCCAGGTGCCGGCCTTCGACGACGGCATTGAGGAAATGCGTGGTGCCGATCATGACGGCATCGACCGAGCCGGCGGCGACGCCCGCCTCGGCGAGCACCGTGCGGATGGCCGCGCTCACGCCCGAGGTCACGTCCGCCGTGGTCGAGGACTTCACCGTCGCCAGAACCTCGGTGCCGCGCAGCAGCGCCGCATCCGTGTTGGTTCCGCCCACATCCACCCCAATGCGCAGCATGGATTATCCTTTCTTCTTGCCGCCGAGGTCCGAGCCGCGGCTGATCGCGGTCGTCCTCGTGCCGAATACCTTGTAGAGCCGCAGGACGACCGAGCTCGTCACGCGCTTGACGCCGGGCAGCTTGCCCAGCTCCTGGTCGATGAATTCGAGAAGTGCCGCATGGTCGGCGACGAAGAGCGAGGCGCTGAGATTGGCCGTGCCGCTGGTGGCGGCGAGGTAGCCGATCTCCTCGTATTCGGCGAGCTGGATGGCGACCTCCTCCAGCTTGCCCGCCTCGACCTCGATCAGGAGCTCGACCTGCACGTCGCGCCCGAGCGCCACGGGATCGGGAATGGCGCCGATCACGATCATCTTGGCCTGGAGGAGGCCGGCGATGCGGTTGCGGATCGTGCGCTCGGAGACGCTGCCGATCCGGCCGGCGATTTCCGCCGCCGAAAGACGGCCATCCTCGGAGAGATAGCGGATGATCTCGCGGTCCAGATCGTCGACGATGTAGCGCTGGCTCATTTCCGGTTCCATATCGGCCTGAATGGGGAGAGTAAATTTCCGAAACGGAATTATGTCAAGAATATTTCAGCCATGACAGGGAAACGTTGTCGAAAATATCCTGCTTCGGAAGATTAGATGCGATAAATTGCCGAACCGGCAACGACGATGCCTTCAAGCGTTCCCGAATTTGAGGAGTTGCCTCGCCTGCCGGCGCTGACCAATATCCGGCCGGAAGAATCGAAGGAGACACGCATGGGCATGATCGACAGCGGGCGGATCGAGGCGGAGCTGGACGGGCTTGCGGCGTGCTTTTCCGGTCCGGGCGGCGTTGTCGGGGTGGTGAGCGAGGGGCGCGTGATCGCCCGGCGGGCTTTCGGCTTTGCCGATCTCGACACGCACCGGGCGATGACCGCCGCAACGCGGCTGCCGATCTGCTCGGTGTCCAAGCAGTTCACCTGCGCGGCGATGCTCGCCGCCTGCGGCTCGCCCGAGGCGCTGGATACGCGGCTCGCCGCGCGCCTGCCGAATTTCGAGGGACCCCTGCCGACGGTGCGGGACCTCTGCAACAACCAGTCGGGCCTGCGCGACTACTGGGCGCTGACCGTGCTGCATGGCGCGAAGGCCGAGCAGGAATTCTCGCGCGAGGATGCGGCGAAGGTCTTCGCCCGCACCCGCACCGGGCATTTCGCGCCGGGCACGCGCTATTCCTACAGCAACGGCAATTTCCGGCTCGTCGCCGAGCTCGTCGAGGAAGCTTCCGGCGAGACGCTGGAGGCGCTTTATGCGCGCCACATCTGGCAGCCGGCCGGCATGGCGGGTGCGGTGCTGACGGCCGATACGCGCCGGCCGGAAGACGGGGTCGTCGGCTATGAGGGCAACGACGCAGCCGGCTACATGCCGGCGGAGAACGGCATCTACTGGCGGGGCGATGCCGGCATTTCCGCCTCGCTCGACGACATGCTGGCCTATGAATGCTGGATCGACGCGACGCGCGAGGACCCGGAAAGCCTCTACCGGCGCATCGCCGTGCCGCAGACCTTCCGGGACGGCGCGGTAGCGGCCTATGGTTTCGGCCTGCAGCATGCGCGCGTCGGCGATTTCGCCTTCACCGGCCATAGCGGCGCCCTGCGCGGCTTCCGCGCCTACCGCATCGCCTCGACCGAGGCGCGGCTTTCGGTCGTCGTCATGTTCAATCATCACGGCGATGCCTATGGTGCGGCCCACCGGATCCTGCGCGCGGCGCTCGGCCTGCCGCATCCCGTCGCCCAGCCTCTCAAGGAGCGCTGGACGGGCCGGTGGATCAGCCGCGAGACCGGGCTGCTGGCGCGGCTGGAATCGGGATACGACGCGGCGACCCTGCGTTTCGCCACCTCGCCGGAAACGCTTTGGGAGGTGCCGGAGGGGGGCCTTGCTTCCTCCTCCGCCACGATCAGCCGCGAGGGCGGGGATATCCTGATGCGGCGCCCCTCGGAAAACCTTGCCGAGCGGCTGGTGCCGGTAGCCGCCGCGCCGCCGGTCTGCTCGGCGGAGATCGCCGGGCGTTACCATTCCACGGAGCTGGACGCCGGGGTCGTCATCGAATACCGGGATGGCGCCACCTTTCTCTGGGCCGAGGGCTTTCTCGGGACAGGCCGTCCGGAGATCGTCCTGCCGGCGGGGCCGGACCTCTGGATCGTCGCGACGCGGCGCTCGATGGACGCGCCGGCGCCCGGCGACTGGACGCTGCAGGCCCATCGCGACGAAGCCGGACGCATTGCCGGCCTGACGCTCGGCTGCTGGCTGGCGCGCGGCATCGGCTATGAAAAATGCGGCTAAGCTTCTGAAAGATAATAGCCTAGGCAGATTTTGCATAAGGTCCTGCCCAAATTGAATTGGTCAGCCGATGCCGGTCGTTCCTATGGTCCGCGCGAAAGCGGGGCAGTCCCGCGCAGCCGGAGCCAAGAGGAAGAGATGGGCAGGATCGTCTATATCCACGGTCAATTCGTGCCGGAGGAGGAGGCCCGCATCGGGCTTTTCGACCGCGGCTTCCTGTTCGGCGATGCGATCTACGAGGTGACGGCCGTCATCAACGGCCGGATGATCGACAACGACCTTCATCTTGCCCGTCTCGAACGCTCGGTGGGGGAACTCGCCATTCCGCTGCCGCTGCCGCTGGAGGAGATCGCGGCGGTGCAGGCGGAGCTGATGGCCCGCAACGGCCTGCGGGACGGCACGATCTACCTGCATGTCTCGCGCGGCGAGGCGGATCGCGACTTCCTCTATTCGGACGCGCTCGCGCCGCGGCTCGTCGGCTTCACGCAGGCAAAGGTGCTGACCGGCACCAAGGGCCAGCGGGAGGGCATTTCCGTCGATCTGGCGGAGGACCCGCGCTGGCAGCGGCGGGACATCAAGACCGCCATGCTGCTCGGCCAGGTCATGGCCAAGCAGGCAGCGCGCGCCCGGGGCTTCGACGACGTGTGGCTGGTGGAGGACGGGATGGTGACGGAGGGTGCCTCCGCGACGGCTCATGTCATCACCGCCGACGGGCGCATCCTCACCCGCGCTGCCTCGCAGGCGACGCTGCCCGGCTGCACGCAGCGCGCCCTTGCGCGGCTCTGCGCCGCCGAGGGCCTCGTCATCGAGGAGCGCGCCTTCTCGCCGGAAGAGGCGCAGGGCGCCGCCGAAGCGTTCCAGACCTCCGCCTCCAGCCTCGTCATGCCCGTCGTGCGCATCGGCGAGCGTACGGTCGGCGATGGCAGGCCCGGCCCGATGACGCGAAAACTCCAGGCCCTCTATCTGGAAGCGGCCGGCGTTCCGGTCTAGGAACGACAGGAATTGGGAGAGGCGGCATGAAGACGGCACGGGAATGGGGCTTGATGCCCGAAGGCAGGCTCGCGCCGGGACCGGGCAATGCCATCACGGATGTCGCTGGCGTTGCCGTCGGCCATCGCTCGCTGCGCGGCGACGGGCGCTTCACCGGCGTCACGGCCATCGTTCCCCATGCCGGCGATCCGTTCCGCCTGAAGCCGCGGGCGGCGGTCGAGGTCATCAACGGCTTCGGCAAGTCGGCCGGCCTGATGCAGGTGGCCGAGCTTGGCACCATCGAAACGCCGATCCTCCTGACCAACACCTTCAGCGTCGCGGCCTGCACCGAGGCGCTCATTCGCCGCGCTATCGCCGCCAACCCTGCCATCGGCCGCAAGACCTCGACGGTCAATGCGCTGGTCTGCGAGTGCAACGATGGCAGCATCAACGATATCCAGGCGCTGGCGGTAACGCCCGCCGATGCGGACGCCGCGCTGGATGCGGCGAAGTCCGGCCCGGTGGAACAGGGCGCGGTAGGCGCCGGTTCCGGCATGACGGCCTTCGGCTTCAAGGCCGGCATCGGCACGGCCTCGCGGCTGATGCGCATCGGCAAGCGCGATTTCACGCTCGGTGCGCTGGTGCTCGCCAATTTCGGCGCGGCAGGCGATCTCGTCCTGCCGGACGGCCGCCGGCCCGATCCGCGCGCGCCGGCCAATCCCGAGCGCGGCTCGATCATCGTTGTGATGGCGACGGACCTTCCGCTCGGCGATCGCCAGTTGCAGCGCGTCGCGCGGCGCGGCGGGGCGGGGCTTGCCCGGCTGGGAGCGTTCTGGGGGCATGGCAGCGGCGATGTCGTCCTCTGCTTCACCACCGCCGATCCGGTGGAGCACGATCCGGCCAAGGCCTTTGCCACGCAGGAGCGGCTTGCCGACGACCATATCGACATCGCCTTCCGCGCCGCCGCCGAGACCACGCAGGAGGCCGTGCTGAACGCGCTCTGCATGGCGCCCGCCACGCCCGCCCGCAACGGCCGCCTCTATCCCTCGCTCGCCGACTGGCTCAAGGAGAATCCGCTGCCATGAAAGTCTTCATCTCCGCAGATATCGAAGGCACCGCCGGCATCGCCCATTGGAACGAGGCCGACCGCACCCATCCCGATTGGGCCGAGTTTCGCGCCCTGATGACCGCCGAGGTGGTCGCCGCCTGCGAGGGCGCGCGGGCCGCGGGCGCGACGGAGGTGGTGATCAAGGACGCCCATGACAGCGGCCGCAACCTCATCCTCGACCGCCTGCCGGATTATGCCCGCATCGTGCGCGGCTGGTCCGGCCATCCCGACGAGATGATGTTCGGCATCGACGAGACCTTCGCGGCAGCGCTCTATACCGGCTACCATTCCAAGGCGGGGACGGAGGTCAACCCGCTCGCCCATACGTCGAACCTCCGCATCTCGCGGCTGCTGCTCAACGGCGAGGTCGCCTCGGAATTCACCTTCAATGCGCTCTGTGCCGCCGGCTACGGCGTGCCCTCCGTCTTCCTTTCAGGCGATGTCGGCATGTGCGCGGAGGCGCGGGCCATGGTGCCCGGCCTTGCCGCGGTCGAGACGCTGGACGGAAGAGGCAAGGCCTCCACGTCGATCTCGCCCGCCTGGTCGCGCCGCCTGATCCGCGAAGGCGTGGCGGCGTCGCTCTCCGGCGATTTCGCGCAGGCGCTTCCGGCAAGGCCCGATCACTACGAGGTGGTGATCGAGTTCGCCACGCCAACGGAGGCCTATCGCGCCGGCTGGTATCCGGGCGCCAAGGCGCACGGCCCCCGCGCCGTTGCCTTCGAGCACAGGGATTTTTCCGAGATCCTGCGCGCGCTGCTCTTCCTGAAAGTCTGATCAGGCGCGTTCCAGCGCCTGCTGCGCCGTGCGCCACAGGTCCTCGACCTTGCGGTTGCGCGGCGCGGCGTGGCGATAGAGGCGGATGTCGAGGTCGAGGTTCCAGCCCTCGTCGGCCGAGGCAGGCACGAGGCGGCCGGCCTCGATTTCCTCGCGCGCAAGGCTTTCCGGCAGCCAGCACACGCCGGCCCCCGTCATGGCCATGTTCATCAGGCCGGCGCTGATCGTGTTCTCGTGCGTCGTGCGGCGGCGGAACGGCGGGCGGCGCAGCATCAGGCGCGAGAGCGCGACACCGAAGAACGAATTGAAGCCGTAGCTGAGATAGGGAACGGCAAGCCGCGGCTGCGCGACGGCCCGGTCGAGGATGTTGCGCCCCGGCTGCGGCGTGCCGGACAGCACGATCTCCGTCGCCACGAGCGGGACCAGCCGGTCCTGCGCGACGGTCAGCGAGGCGAACTGCCCGCGATCGAGGTGGAACGGCACTTCGGGATGGGCATAGGTCAGGAAGAAATCCGCCTCGTCGCCGATGAGCGCGTCGAGATTGGCCTCGATGCCGCCGCGGTCGGGAATGAGCGAGGTGCTGAAGGCGCCGCCTTGCCTTTCCAGCGCCTGCAGCCAGCGCGGAAAGAAGGTGACGGTCAGCGTATGCAGCGCGGCGAAGCGGATGAGGCCCGGCTCGTTCGACGGACGAAGCGCCTCGCGCGCCGCATAGAAGGTACGGATCGCCTCCTGCGCGACGGGCAGGAAGTTGCGCCCGGCCGGCGTCAGTTCCGCGGGCATGGTGGCGCGGCTGATCAGCGTGGCGCCGAGCCAGCCCTCGAGCTGCTTGATGCGCCGGCTGAAGGCGGGCTGCGTGACATTGCGCAATTCCGCCGCGCGCGAAAAGCTCGACGTGTCGGCAAGCGTCACGAAATCCTCAAGCCACTTGATCTCCATCGCCGGCTCCCATCGCCTCCCGCGCCTTGAAAATGCGATCATAAGTCATTCAATAGAAATCACTATGCCGATTTCGCATAGGGTGGTGCCAAAAGCGAATTGGCCAAGGCCGGCTTAACCTCTCACGTTGCACCTGGAGGAAATAGGTGCTGGCTGGAGCCGTCCTGCCGCAGGAGCGTTCGGCGCTGTTGCGTGTGTGGTCGCGTCTCCGCGCTCCGCCGGTGCCGACAGGGGGACTGTGAATGGCATTCGGAATTGAAGCTGACCTTATCCTGGTGAACGGCCGCATCTGGCGCGGCCGCGCGGAGGGCGTCAGCGAAGCCCTTGCCGTTTGGCAGGGAAAGGTTCTTGCAACCGGCAGCAATGCCGAGATCCTGGGCCTCAAGGGCCCCTCGACCGAGGTCATCGATCTCGAAGGCCGCTTTGCGAGCCCCGGCCTCATCGACAACCACCTGCATCTAATCGCCACCGGCATCGCCATGGGCCATGTGGATGCGACGCCCGCCGCCGCGCCGACGCTCGCCGCCCTCATGGCGCGGATTTCCGAACGTGCGGCGACGACGCCGAAGGGCGCCTGGGTGCGCGGCCGCGGCTACGACCAGGTCAAGCTGGATACCGGCCGGCACCCGACGCGCGAGGATCTCGACCGTGCCGTGCCGGATCATCCGGTCCTGCTGACGCGGGCCTGCGGCCATGTCTCCATCGCCAATTCCCGCGCGCTCGACCTTGCCGGCATCACCGAGGCGACGCCGGTGCCGGACGGCGGCGTGATCGGCCTTACCGACGGCAGGCTGAACGGCCTGCTTGCGGAAAACGCCCAGAATCTCGTCAAGGCCGTAATGCCCGAGGCGACGACCGAGGAGCTGATCGATGCCATCGAGCGGGGCGGCAGGCATCTTCTTTCGTTCGGCATCACGAGCTGCATGGATGCGGCGGTCGGCCATGTCGCCGGCTTTGCGGAAATCCAGGCCTATGAGATGGCCAAGCTCGCCGGCCGCCTGCCGGTGCGCGTCTGGCTGACGCTGCTCGGCGATCCCGGCGTCTCCATCGTCGAGGATTGCTGGCGGGCCGGGCTGCTTTCGGGCAAGGGCGACGACATGCTGCGGGTCGGCGGCGTCAAGGTCTTCCTCGACGGTTCGGCCGGCGGGCGCACGGCCTGGATGACGAAGCCCTATGAGGGCGAGCCGGACAATATCGGCGTGCAGATGCTGCCCGACGACGTGGTTTATGCCGCCGTCAAGGACTATCACGACCGGGGCTACCAGATGGTCTGCCACGCCATCGGCGACGGGGCGATCGAGCAGCTCATCACCGCCTACGAGAAGGCGCTGGCCGGCAATCCCGACCCGGACCGCCGCCACCGCATCGAGCATTGCGGATTTTCCACGCCTGAGCAGCATGAGCGCATGAAGGCGGCGGGCATCCTGCCGGCGCCGCAGATGGCCTTCATCCACGATTTCGGCGACAGCTACATCGCCGTGCTCGGGGAGGAGCGCGGCCTTCCGTCCTACCCCATCGGCACCTGGATGCGCCTCGGCCTCAAGCCCTCGACCGGCTCGGATTCCCCGGTCTGCTCGCCCGATCCCTTCCCGAACCTCCACGCCATGGTGACGCGCCAGACCGGCAAGGGCACGATGATGGAGGCTTCCGAGACGCTGAGCCGCGAGGAGGCCCTGCAGGCCTATACCGAATACGGCGCCTATTCGCAGAAGGCGGAAGGCGTGAAGGGCCGGCTCGTGCCCGGCCAGTGGGCGGACATCGCCGTCTTCGACAACGATCTTCTGGAGGCCCCGACGGAGACCATTCTCTCAGGCACGCGCTGCCTGCTGACCCTGCTTGCAGGCCGCGTCGTGCACGATGCGCGCTGACGGCCTGCCGGACTGAAACGAAACGATGCCGAAAACGGCACGAGAGGGAGAACGAAATGCTGAAAAGACTGACACTGGCCGCAATGCTCGGCCTCGGGGTGGCTACCGGGGCACTGGCCGCGGGCGAACGTTCCGGCGGAACGCTCGTCTTCACCGCACCCTACGGTTCGAGCTTCGCGACGCTCGACGTGCAGGCAAGCCCGAACACGCAGGAAGAATTCATCACCCAGGCCATCCACCGCGCGCTCTATAGCTGGGACTCCATCCAGAACAAGCCGGTGCTGGAACTCGCCGATTCCGAAGAGGTCTCCGAGGACGGAACGACCCATACCTACCACCTGCGCAAGAACGCCGTCTTCCACAACGGCAAGCCGCTGACGGCCGACGACATCGTCTACAGCTACAAGCGCATCGCCAATCCGAAGAACGCCTTCCCGGGCGCAAGCTTCATCGCCAATATCAAGGGCGCGGACGACTATATCGCCGGCAAGGCCGAGGAGATTTCCGGCCTGAAGAAGATCGACGACAACACGCTGGAGATCACCTATACCGGCCCGATCAATCCGGGCTTCCCGCTGATGCAGAACACGACGGTCATCTATCCGTCGAATGTCGAGGACGAATCCTCCTTCGGCAAGAACCCCGTCGGCCTCGGCGCCTTCGTCTTCAAGGAGCATGTGCCGGGCTCGCAGGTCGTCGTCGAGAAGTTCGACAAGTACTACGAGGAAGGCAAGCCCTATCTCGACCGCATCAACATCGTGCTGATGGCCGAGGACGCCGCGCGCGACGTCGCCTTCCGCAACAAGGAAATCGACGTCTCGATCCTCGGCCCGACGCAGTACCAGGCCTATCAGGGCGAAGAGGGGCTGAAGGACCACCTGCTGGAAGTTGCCGAGGTCTATACCCGCAATATCGGCTTCAACCCGGCCTTCGAGCCCTTCAAGGACAAGCGGGTGCGCCAGGCGATCAACCATGCCATCAACGCGCCGCTGATCATCGAGCGCCTCGTCAAGAACAAGGCCTATCCGGCCTCCGGCTGGCTGCCGATCTCCTCGCCGGCCTTCGACAAGGACAAGGCGCCCTACGCCTTCGATCCGGAAAAGGCCAAGGCCCTGCTGGCGGAAGCCGGCTATGCCGACGGCTTCGAGTTCGAAGTGACCGCAAACCCGAACGAAAGCTGGGGCGTGCCGATCGTCGAGGCGATCCTGCCGATGCTGAAGAAGGTCGGCATCACCGTGAAGCCGAAGCCGGTGGAAAGCTCGGCCCTCGGCGAGGCGGTGACGACGAACAACTTCCAGGCCTTCATCTGGTCGAACCTGTCCGGTCCCGACCCGTTGAACGCGCTGCGCTGCTACCATTCCAAGACGGCGCAGTCGGCCTGCAACTATACGAGCTATGCGAGCCCCGAATTCGACAAGCTCTACGACGCGGCCCAGCAGGAGCGTGACCCGGCCAAGCAGAACGATCTCCTGCGCCAGGCCAACAACATCGTGCAGGACGACGCCCCGGTCTGGTTCTTCAACTACAACAAGGCCGTCATGGCCTACCAGCCGTGGATCCACGGCCTCGTTCCGAACGCGACGGAACTGGCGGTCCAGCCCTATGACGAGATCTGGATCGACGAGACCGCGCCGGACTCGCGCAAATAAGCCTTGAGGGGTTCGGGGGCGGCGTCTTCACGCCGCCCCCGCATCGATTGTCGCGCCCCGCAAGGGCGCCCAACACGGAACCGCTCATGCTACGCTTCACCCTGCGCCGCATCCTGCAGGTCATCCCCACGGTCGTCGTGGTGGCGCTGCTCATCTTCGTCATCTTCTCCGTGGTGCCCGGCACCTTCGCGGCGAGCCTCTTCGCCGACGGCAAGCGTGCCGCCGACCCGCAGATGATCGCCCGCCTCAACGAGGAGTTCGGGCTGAACAAGCCGGTCGTCGAGCGCTTCGTGACCTATGTCACCGACCTTGCGCGTTTCGACCTCGGCACCTCCTTCCGCACCCGCCAGCCGGTGATCGACCTCATCAACGACCGCATGTGGGCCTCGCTGCAACTGGCGATCGCTGCCATGGCCTTCGCCCTCGTCGTCGGCGTGCCGCTCGGCTTCCTCGCGGCGCTCCGGCCCGGCTCGGTGCTCGATACGGTGACGATGGTCGGGGCGGTCTCGGGGCTTTCCATGCCGCAGTTCTGGCTGGGCCTGCTGCTGATGTACCTCTTCGCCCTGCAGCTGAACTGGCTGCCGAGTTTCGGCTATGGCGACGGATCGTTCCGCAACCTCATCCTGCCCGCCGTCACGCTAGGGGTGACGCCGCTCGCGCTTCTCGCGCGCACCACGCGGGCGGGCGTGCTCGACGTGCTCAATGCCGACTTCATCCGCACCGCCCATTCCAAGGGCATGAGCGAGATGAAGGTGGTGCGCTGGCATGTGGCGCGCAACGCGCTGGTGCTGATCGTCACCACGGTCGGCCTGCAATTCGGCTCGCTGATCGGCCAGGCGGTCGTCATCGAGAAGCTCTTCGCCTGGCCGGGCATCGGCTCGCTGCTGGTCGACAGCGTGGCGATCCGCGACATTCCCGTGGTGCAGGGCACGATCCTCGTCATCGTGCTGTGGTTCCTCGTCATCAACACCGCCGTCGATCTGATCTATGCCGCGATCGATCCGCGCATCAAGCAGGAGTGACGAGAATGCGCCTCGGCTTCAACTTCTGGCTCGGCGCGGGGCTGACGGTGCTGGTGATCCTCGCCGGCGTCCTCGCCCCATGGATCGCGCCCTTCGATCCGGTGCTCGACGCGGACCTGATGAATTCCGAGCTGCCGCCCGACGCCACCTTCTGGTTCGGCACGGACGGGCAGGGGCGGGACGTCTATACCCGCATCCTCTACGGCGCGCAGATCTCGCTGACGGTCGGCATCGTCTCGCAGGTGATCAATTCGATCATCGGCGTCACGCTCGGCATGACCGCCGGCTACTGGGGCGGCTGGTGGGATGACCTCGTCAACGGCCTCACCAATGTCATGCTCGCCATTCCCTCGCTGATCTTCGCGCTCGCCGTGATGGCGGTGCTCGGCCCGGGCCTGCCCTCGCTCCTCGTCGCGCTCGGCCTCACCAACTGGAGCTGGACCTGCCGCATCGCCCGCTCCTCGACGCTCTCGCTGAAATCGCAGGGCTATGTGCAGGCGGCGCAGACGCTCGGCTACGGCGACCTGCGCATCATGTTCACGCAGATCCTGCCCAACATGATGGGGCCGATCCTCGTCATGGCGACGCTCGGCATGGGCTCGGCGGTGCTGTCGGAAGCGGCGCTCTCCTTCCTCGGCCTCGGCATCCAGCCGCCGTTCCCGAGCTGGGGCTCGATGCTGACGGATGCGCGCCAGCTCATCCAGCTCGCGCCCTGGGTGGCGCTCTTCCCCGGCCTTGCC
The DNA here is from genome assembly GCF_055330205.1 of Shinella sp. R2-11. Classification (NCBI taxonomy): domain Bacteria; kingdom Pseudomonadati; phylum Pseudomonadota; class Alphaproteobacteria; order Hyphomicrobiales; family Rhizobiaceae; genus Shinella; species Shinella sp. R2-11. Next base: position 629,618 of record NZ_JBVAPC010000001.1, read on the forward strand.
ATCTTCCTCTCCGTGCTCGGCTTCAACCTTCTCGGCGACGGCCTGCGCGACAGCCTCGACCCGCATATGAGGACGCGCAGGCCATGACCCAGCCGCTGCTCGACATCAGGGACCTGCAGCTCGGCGTCGCGCTCGGCCGCTCGGTTTCCCATCCGCTCCTCAAGGGCGTCTCCTTCCAGATCATGCCGGGCGAGGCCTACGGGCTCGTCGGCGAATCCGGCTCGGGCAAGTCGGTGACGTCGCTCGCCGTCATGGGGCTCCTGAAGAAACCGCTCGCCGTTTCCGGCGGCGAGATCCTGTTCAAGGGACAGAACCTCCTTGCCCTCTCGAAACGCGAGATGCGGCGCCTGCGCGGCAACCGCATCGCCATGATCTTCCAGGAGCCGATGACGGCGCTGAACCCGCTCTCCACCGTCGGCCGGCAGATCGCGGAAATGTTCGTGCTGCATCAGGGCAAGGGCTGGGACGAGGCGCAGAAACTTGCGGTCGAGGCGCTCGCCAGCGTGCGCGTGCCCAATCCCGACCGGCGGGCGAAAAACTATCCGCACCAGATGTCGGGCGGCCTTCGCCAGCGCGTGATGATCGCCATGGCGCTCGCCTGCAATCCGGACCTCTTGATCGCCGACGAGCCGACCACCGCGCTCGACGTCACCGTGCAGGCCGAGGTGTTGCGTCTCATCAAGGAGCTTTGCGCCGAGCGCGGCACGGCCGTGCTCTTCATCAGCCACGATCTCGGCGTCATCGCCAGCATCTGCCAGCGCGTCGGCGTCATGTATTCGGGATGCCTCGTGGAGGAGAACGAGACGCGGGCGCTCTTCGAAAACCCCCGGCACGAATATACCCGCGGCCTCCTCGGCGCGCTGCCGCGCCTCGGCAGCCGCAGCCAGCATGGCCGCCAGCGGCTGGTCGATATCGACAGCATCATCGCCGACCGCTCGAAGCTGACCGAGACCCGCTTCATCGCGCCGCGCGGCGCGGAAGGGAGCCAGCCATGACCGCCCCGCTCCTTCAGGTGGACGACCTGCATGTGCGCTTCCCGATTTCCGGCGGAGGGCTTTTCGGCGCCGGCAAGCGCCTGCTCCACGCCGTCAACGGCATCAGCTTCCAGCTGGCCAAGGGCGAGTGCCTGTCCATCGTCGGCGAATCCGGCTGCGGCAAGTCGACGACCGCGCTTTCCATCCTCGGCCTGCAGGAGCCGACGGAAGGGGCGATCCGCTATCGCGGCCAGCCGCTCGCCGGTGCCGGCGCGCCGGGCCGCATGGAGCGCGCGAAAGCGGTGCAGATGGTGTTCCAGGACCCCTATGCCTCGCTCAATCCGCGCCAGTCCGTGCGCACCTCGCTCGCAGCGCCGCTGAAGCTGCACGGCATCACGGCATCCTCGGAGATCGAGGGCCGCATCGAGGCCATGATGAAGAATGTCGGCCTGACACCCGAGCAGGCGCGCCGTTACCCGCACGAGTTCTCCGGCGGCCAGCGCCAGCGCATCGGCATCGCCCGCGCGCTCATCCTCGAACCGGAGATCGTCGTGCTGGACGAGCCGGTCTCGGCGCTGGACGTGTCGATCCGCGCGCAGATCATCAACCTCCTGCTCGACCTGCAGGAAAAGCTCGGCCTCTCCTACCTCATGATCAGCCACGACCTCAGCGTGGTCGAGCATATGAGCGACCGCGTGCTGGTGATGTATTTCGGGCAGGTCGTGGAGGAGGGCGGCTGGCGGGAGATCTTCGAGAACCCGACGCATCCCTATACCCGCCGCCTGATCGCCGCCATCCCCGATCCGGATGCCGCCCTGAACCTCGATACGGGGCCGGGCAATATTCCCGACTCGCCGCTGATCGAGGGCCGCGGCTTCGTCACCGACGGCAGCACCGCGCCGGATGTCTTCTCCGCGCCGCTCCCGTCCGAGCTGGTCGAGATCGCCCCGCGGCACCGCGTCCGGCTGGCCGCCGTCGGCTGACGCCCTTCACAGAAACGGTTCCCGTAGACGGCGGCGTTCCGCGACCGCCCGGATATCCGTGCGGCCCGGCTGCGCGTTCACATGGCGAAACGTGCCGAAGCGCAATTTTTGGGTTTACAATAGTAATACAATATGATGTTTTAACTCACGCTGCTGAGGAGCAGCATTCTTTGGGAGGACATCATGAAATTCACAACCGCACTCGCGAGTGCCACGATCCTTGCCGCCTCCATGTTCGGTGTCGCGTCCGCGGCCGACATGACCGTGGGCTTTTCGCAGATCGGCTCGGAATCCGGCTGGCGCGCGGCAGAGACGACGCTCACCAAGCAGCAGGCCGAGCAGCGCGGCATCGACCTGAAATTCGCCGATGCGCAGCAGAAGCAGGAAAACCAGATCAAGGCCCTGCGCTCCTTCATCGCGCAGGGCGTCGACGCCATCCTCGTCGCGCCGGTCGTCGCGACGGGCTGGGACGAGGTGCTGCAGGAAGCCAAGGACGCGGAAATCCCGGTCATCCTGCTCGACCGCAAGGTCGATGCGTCGGACGATCTCTACATGACCGCCGTGACCTCCGACACCGTCCACGAGGGCAATGTCGCCGGCAAGTGGCTGGTGGACACGGTCGCCGGCAAGCCCTGCAACGTCGTCGAGCTCCAGGGCACGACCGGCTCCTCGCCGGCCATCGACCGCAAGAAGGGCTTCGAGGACGCCATTGCCGGCCATGACAACCTGAAGATCGTCCGCAGCCAGACGGGCGACTTCACCCGCACCAAGGGCAAGGAAGTCATGGAAAGCTTCCTGAAGGCGGAAGACGGCGGCAAGAACATCTGTGCGCTCTACGCCCATAACGACGACATGGCCGTCGGCGCCATCCAGGCGATCAAGGAAGCCGGCCTGAAGCCGGGCACGGATATCCTCGTCGTCTCCATCGACGCCGTTCCGGATATCTTCCAGGCCATGGCCGCCGGGGAGGCGAACGCCACCGTGGAACTGACGCCGAACATGGCCGGCCCCGCCTTCGACGCGCTCGACGCCTTCCGCAAGGACGGCACGGCCCCGCCGAAGTGGATCCAGACGGAATCCAAGCTCTATACCCAGGCCGACGATCCGGCCAAGGTATACGAGGAGAAGAAGGGCCTCGGCTACTGATCTCTCCCGATATCCCGCCTCGCGGGATATCGACCTCGCCCGCCTGTCGTCTCCTCAGGGATGGCAGGCGGTCCTTTCATGCGGACCGGGGATCATGCAGCCTGACAATTCCCATGTTCTCTCGGCGACGGGGATCGACAAGATCTTCCCGGGCGCCAGGGCGTTGAACCGCGTCGATTTCTCCCTGCGGCGCGGCGAGGTGCATGCGCTGCTCGGCGAGAACGGCGCCGGCAAGTCGACGCTCGTCAAATGCCTGACCGGCGCCTATCGCCGCGACGGCGGACGCATCCTCGTCGACGGCGTGGACGCCGATCCGCAGAGCACGCTGGAGGCGCAGAACCTCGGCATTGGCACGGTCTACCAGGAGGTGAACCTCCTGCCGAACCTCACCGTCGCCGAAAACCTCTTCCTCGGCCGCCAGCCGAAGCGCTTCGGCCTCGTCAATGCGCGTGCGATGAACCGCCGCGCCAGGGCGCTGCTGGCGGAATACGAGCTCGACATCGACGTCACCACCGAGCTCGCCGCCTATTCTGTGGCGGTGCAGCAGGTGGTCGCCATCGCGCGGGCCGTCGACCTCTCCGGCAAGGTGCTGATCCTCGACGAGCCGACCGCCAGCCTTGACGCCCACGAGGTCGCGATGCTCTTCCGCATCGTGCGCCGCCTCAAGGATCGCGGCCTCGGCATCATCTTCATCACCCACTTCCTCGAACAGGTCTACGAGATCTCCGACCGCATCACCGTGCTGCGCAACGGCCAGCTCGTCGGCACGCGCGAGACGGCGGAGCTTTCGCGCCGCGAGCTGATCGCCATGATGCTCGGCCGCGAGCTGGTGCAGGAAGTCGCCGCCGGGCATGGCGCGAAGAGCGAGGCCGGGCAGGTGCGCTTCCGCTTCCGCGGCTTCGGCCGCAAGGGCCATATCCAGCCCTTCGACCTCGATGTGCGCGCCGGCGAGGTCGTCGGCATCGCGGGCCTGCTCGGCTCGGGCCGCACGGAGACGGCGGAAATCCTCTTCGGCGCCGAGCGCGCCGACAGCGGCACGGCGGAGGCGGACGGGCGCGCGCTCGACCTTGCCTCGCCGCGCGCCGCCATCCGCGAGAAATTCGGCTTCTGTCCGGAAGACCGCAAGGTCGACGGCATCATCGGCGACCTCTCGGTGCGCGAGAACATCGCGCTGGCGCTCCAGGCGCGGCGCGGCTGGGCGCGGCCGATCAGCCGCAGCGAGCAGGACAGGCTTGCCGACGACTATATCAAGGCGCTCGACATTCGTACCAGCGACCGGGAAAAGCCGATCAAGCTGCTCTCCGGCGGCAACCAGCAGAAGGCGATCCTCGCCCGCTGGCTCGCCACCAACCCGGATTTCCTGATCCTCGACGAGCCGACGCGCGGCATCGACGTCGGCGCCCATGCGGAGATCATCCGCCTCATCGAATCCCTCTGCGAGAAAGGCATGTCGCTGATCGTGATCTCCTCCGAACTCGAAGAGCTCGTCGCCTATTCGAGCCGCGTCATCGTGCTGCGCGACCGGGCGCATGTGGCGGAGCTGACCGGTGACGAGGTCACGACAGAGGGTATCGTCGAAGCCATCGCAGCCGGCGGGAGGGCGGACGCATGACCTCCACGCTGAAAGCCTATGCCCTGCGCCTCTTTCCGCAGGTCGCCGCGCTCGCCGTGATCCTGCTCATGGTCTCCATCGCCTTTCCCGGTTTCTTCCGCCTCGAAATGCAGAACGGCCGGCTCTACGGCAGCCTGATCGACATCCTCAATCGCGGTGCGCCCGTCGCGCTGCTCGCCATCGGCATGACGGTGGTCATCGCCACCAAGGGCATCGACCTTTCTGTCGGCGCGGTCATGGCGATCTGCGGGGCGGTTGCCGCCGCCTGCATCACCTCGGGCTACGGGCTGGTGGCGACGCTGCTCGTTACGCTCGGCACCGGCATTCTCTGCGGCCTGTGGAACGGTATCCTTGTCGCCGTGCTCGATATCCAGCCGATCATCGCCACGCTGGTGCTGATGGTCGCCGGGCGCGGCATCGCCCAGCTCATCACCGAGGGGGCGATCCTCACCTTCAACGATCCGGGGCTGATCTTCATCGGCGGCGGTTCGTTCCTCGGCCTGCCCATGCCCGTCGTCATCTGGATCGCTTTCGGCATTATCGTGGCGCTGCTGGTCCGCCAAACGGCGCTCGGCATGCTGATCGAGGCGCTCGGCGTCAACCGCCGCGCCTCCATGCTCTCGGGCGTTTCGACAGGCGTGCTGCTGATCGCCGCCTATGTGCTGTCGGGCCTGTGCGCCGCCATCGCCGGCATCATCGCGGCGGCCGATATCCGCGGGGCGGACGCCAACAATGCCGGTCTCTGGCTGGAGCTGGACGCGATCCTTGCGGTCGTCGTCGGCGGCACGTCGCTGCTCGGCGGGCGCTTTTCCATCGCGGCCTCGCTGCTCGGCGCGCTGATCATCCAGTCGATCAACACGGGCATCCTGCTCTCCGGCTTCCCGCCGGAATTCAACCTCATCATCAAGGCGGCGATCATCGTGCTGATCCTGGTCATCCAGTCGCCGCGCGCCCAGACGGCCTTCGCCTTCCTCTCCCGACCCCGGGCCGGCGAGAAGAAGGCGGAACAGGAGGCGAAATGAACCCGCGCTATCTTCCGCTCACCGCCACGGTCGCGATCTTCCTCATCGCCTATGCCGTCTGCATCGCGCAATATCCCAACATGCTGTCGACGCGGGTGATCGGCAACCTCCTGACCGACAACGCCTTCCTCGGCATCGCCGCCGTCGGCATGACCTTCGTCATCCTGTCGGGCGGCATCGATCTGTCTATCGGCGCGGTCATCGCCTTCACCGGCGTCTTCCTCGCCGTGCTGCTCCAGGCGACGTCGGTCCACCCGCTCGTCGCCTTCGCACTGTCGCTTGCCATCACCACCGCCTTCGGCGCGCTGATGGGGGCGATCATCCATCACCTCGAAATGCCGCCCTTCATCGTCACGCTGGCCGGCATGTTCCTGGCGCGCGGCATGGCCTTCGTGCTGTCCATCGATTCTATCCCGATCAAGCACCCCTTCTATGGGACCCTGAAGGGCCTCTACTACAAGCTGCCCGGCGGCGGGCGCATCACGCTGATAGGCGGGCTGATGCTGGTGGTCTTTGCGGCGGGAATCCTCATCGCGCACCGCACCCGCTTCGGCGCCAATGTCTATGCGCTCGGCGGCGGCACGGCGACGGCGCGGCTGATGGGCGTGCCGATCGCCGGAACGACGATCGGCATCTACGCGCTCTCCGGCTTCCTCGCGGGCCTTTCGGGCATCGTCTTCTCGCTCTACACCTCGGCCGGCTATTCGCTGGCGACGGTGGGCGTCGAGCTCGACGCCATCGCGGCCGTCGTCATAGGCGGTACGCTGCTGACGGGCGGCTCCGGCTTCGTCGCGGGCACGCTGGTCGGCATCCTCATCCAGGGCCTGATCCAGACCTACATCACCTTCGACGGCTCGCTGTCGAGCTGGTGGACGAAGATCCTCATCGGCCTGCTGCTCTTCGCCTTCATCCTGCTGCAGAAGGGGCTGATCCACTTCACGGGCCGGCGCAGGCGCTACGCCTGACGCCGTCCGCTCAGGCGGTTTTCAGCACGTCCTCCAGCGCCTCCAGCAGCATGTCGGCATTCTCGCGCGAGAAGACGAGCGGCGGGCGGATCTTCAGCACATTGGCGCGCGGGCCGGAGGCGCTGATCAGCACGCGGCGGCGGCGAAGGCCGTTGACGATGCGCGTCGTCAGCGCCGCGTCGGCCTGCTTCGCCGCCGGGTCGGACACGATCTCGACGCCGACGAAGAGGCCGGCGCCGCGCACGTCGCCGATGGCGGGGTGGCTGCGGGCGAGGGTCCTGAGGCCCTCCATCAGGTAGCTGCCGACCTCCAGCGCGTTCTGCTGCAGGCCCTCGATGCGGATCGTGTCGAGTACCGCCTTGCCGGCGGCCGCGGCGACGGGATTGCCGCCGAAGGTGTTGAAGTAGCGGGCACGGGGGCCGAATTCGGCGATCACCTCCGGGCGCAGCACGATGCCGGCCATCGGATAGCCGTTGCCCATCGGCTTGCCGATCGTCACCATGTCGGGCGCAACGCCGTGCCGCTCGAAGCCCCACATCGCTTCGCCCGTGCGGCCGAAGCCGGGCTGCACCTCGTCGGCGACGAAGAGGCCGCCGGCCGCATGGATCGCGTCGACCGCCGGCTTCAGGAAGCCCTTCGGCCCGGCGAAGATGCCGTCGCTGGAGAAGATCGTGTCGGTGATCAGCATGGCCGGCCTGATGCCGTGGCGCTTGAGATCGGCGATGGCGGCCTCAACGTCGCGGCCGAACTTCTCCATCATCTCCCCGGGCGAATGGCGGTAGCTGTCGGGCGCCGGCACGGTGCGCACATGCGGGCCGAGCGTCACGGATTCGCCGAGCGAGGGGGAGAATTCCGCCACCGCGCTCGTCAGGCCGTGATAGGCAAGCTCCGTCGCGATGATGCCGGTGCCGCCCGTGACGAAGCGGGCGATGCGCACGGCAAGGTCGTTCGCCTCGCTGCCGGTGCAGGTGAACATCGCCTGGCTGAGCGCGTCCGGGAAGGTCGCCGTCAGCGTCTCGGCATAATCGACGATGCCCTCGTGCAGGTAGCGGGTGTGGGTGTTGAGCACGGCGGTCTGCGTGGTGATCGCCTCCACCACGCGGGGATGGCAATGGCCGACCGAGGCGACATTGTTGTAGGCGTCAAGATATTTCTCGCCCGATGCGTCATGGAGGAAGACGCCTTCGCCGCGCACCAGATGCAGCGGCTCCTCGTAGAACAGGCGGTAGGCGGGGCCGAGCACCTTCTCGCGCCGCGCGATCAGCTCCTTGTCCGCCTCGCCCAGTCGTTCGAAATCCTCACGCGAGAATGCGTTCACCATCGACATGATTTCAAGCCTCCGCAAGATGGGGCGCCAGCCGCTTGAGCCCGGCCGGCGTCAGGTCCGATATGTTGTGCAGCCCCGCCCAGGCGGCGGCGTGGTTGCGCATGATGTAGCTGCGGTTCTCGGGAAAGCGTGCCGAGCGCCATTCCGCGATGATGATCGACATGGCGAGCCGGGCGCGTATCAGCGTCGGAAGCATCGCGGCTTCCGACGGGAGAAGCGGCCGGGCGGAAAGGTAGCCTTCGAGGAAGGCGCCCACGCGCTCGGCCCAGTCGGGCGTGAAGAGATGGTAGGAGATCGCCACCGCGAGGTCGTTGACCAGCGGCGCCTCGACCATGTCGCCGAAATCGATGATGCCGGCGACGCGCTCGGGTGCTGCCGGATCGACCAGGATATTGTGCGGGTTGAAGTCGTTATGGATGATCTGCCGGCGCTCCAGCGCGGAGAAGGCCGGCAGCATGCGCAGGAATTCCTCCAGCACCGCCTCGACCCGCGCCTGCCGCTCGGGCGCGACGGAATCCACCACCGCGGCAAGGTCGAGCGTGTGCGAGATGTCCCACATCAGCTTGCCCGCCGGCGGGCGGCCGGCATAGCCGGAAAGGCCGAGGCCGAGCGCGCCGAGCGCACGGCCGATATGGCGGCTCTGGTTCGTCGAGGGCGGCGTACGGTACTGCAATTCGCCGGGCAGGAAGGTCAGGAGGCGCACGATGCGCGGCCCCTCGTGGGTGGCGATCCGGTGGCTCGTTCCGCCCGAGCGGGTCGGCACCAGCCGCGGCACGGGAACGGCGGGGGCGTGGCGGGCAAGATGCAGCAGCGCGCCGTCCTGGAAGGCGAGCGCCGCCGGGTCCTCGGCGGGATTGGCGATCTTCAGCGTGTAGCGCGTGCCGTCCGTCGCGGTGAAGAGGAAGGTCTCGTCGCGCTCGCTGGAAAGCCGCCCGGCCGTGCCGGCGATGCCGTAGATGTCGCCGGTGAGCGCGGCGGCATCCGAAAGCTCCGTCTTGCTAAAGGCGGCGGACATCGCATCGCCTCCGGCGGGCGCATCGCCGCCGTTCGCCGGGGCCGGGAAGGGCGTTTCTTGCGTCATCGTGGCTCCCCGGAACAGGCCTGCTTTCCCACTGCGAAACGCTCCGTCTTCTGGTTCGAATGTTAATCCGGGTACGGGCATCGCGCACTTTACCGGGATTGCCCATGTTTGACCCGATGCGACGGTTGAAACAAGCGGAAAAAGATGCATCAAGTATCGTATCATTGATTTTTGTCAGAGCCGGCGATGCCCGAATTCGAAACGCTCGATCATTCCAACCTGAACAGCACGATCTACGGCGCGCTGTGCGATGCGTTGATCCAGGGGCGTTTCCAGCCCGGCGACCGCCTGAAGATCCGCGATCTCGCCGAGCAGTTCGGCACCAGCGTCACGCCCATCCGCGACGCGATCCTGAAGCTCGCCAACGACGAGGCGATCACCTTCCGCTCGCCGCGCGACATCCGCATCCCCGCCATGAGCGAAGCGCGCTACCGCGAGATCCGGTCGATCCGCGTGCGGCTGGAGGGGCTGGCGGCCGAGACGGCCGCGCAGGTCGCCACCTCCGCCGACATCGCCGCGCTGGAGGCGATCCTGCGCGAGAACGAGGCCGCCCTTGCCTGCGGCGACGGGCTGAAGGGGGCCGAGCTCAACCAGATGTTCCACTTCATGCTGCCGAAGATCGCCGGCCTTCCGGTGCTCAACGGCATCCTGCGCCGGCTCTGGCTCCAGATGGGGCCGCTGATCTCGGATGCCTATCTGCCGGGCGGGCGGGCGATGATCGACCATCACTATCCCGTCGTCGAGGCGCTGAAGCGCCACGACCCGGCCGCCGCCTCCATGGCCATCGTCGACGACATCCTCCTTGGTGGGAAACCGCTGCTGCAACGCATCGAGAAGGGGACGCGGAAGGCCTGATCGCCTCCACCTTTCGTCGAGGCTTGCATTTCGCCCGCCGCGCATTACGATGTATCAAGCATCAACGGAGAAGTCCCGCATGACCGAAGAACGCCCCACCATGCTGCTGACGGGGGCAAGCCGCGGGATCGGACATGCGACGGTCAAGCTCTTCCAGTCGAAGGGCTGGCGCATCCTCACCGTCTCGCGCCAGCCGTTCTCCGAGGAATGCGCCTGGCCCTCCGCCCGCGAGAGCCATATCCAGGCGGATCTCGCCGACCTTTCCCAGATCGACCGCCTCGCCGCGACGGTGCGCGAGCGCCTGCCCTCCGGCAGGCTGCAGGCGCTGGTCAACAATGCCGGCATCTCGCCGAAGGGGCCGGACAGGAGCCGCCTCGGCGTCGCCGAGACGACCGCCGACGTCTGGACCCACGTGCTCAACGTCAACCTCGTCTCGACCGCGCTGATCGCCCGTGCGCTGCTGCCGGAGCTGGAGGCCGCCAAAGGCTCGATCGTCAACGTCACCTCCATCGCCGGCTCGCGTGTCCATCCCTTTGCCGGCGTCGCCTATGCTGCCTCCAAGGCGGGGCTTGCATCGTTGACGCGGGAAATGGCGCACGAATTCGGCAAGCGCGGTGTGCGCGCCAATGCCATCGCCCCCGGCGAGATCGAGACCTCGATCCTCTCGCCCGGCACGGACGAGCTGGTTGCCGCCGAAGTGCCGATGGGCCGGCTCGGCGAGCCGCGCGAGGTCGCCGAGACGATCTATTTCCTGTGCACCGAACAATCATCCTACATCAACGGCGCCGAGATCCATATCAATGGAGGCCAGCACGTCTGACGGCGCAAGAAAGCCATTGACCGGGACGGGCGGGAATGCCTGAATTGGCCCGATAGCAAATCAAAGAGGAACGAGGCGCCTGCCGCGGTGCGAACATCGCGCGAAGGCCTCCGGCCCGGGAGGGGCTGCCGTCTTGGACGGACCGTTCGGGACCGGCGATCGGGCCGGTCCGAAAAAACGAAAAAAGGGGAGTACGATGCAGAGCATGAAGACCAAGAGCATGAGGAAGGGCATTCTGACGGCGGCCGTGCTGGCGCTTTCGGCGGGGCTTGCCGCGCCGGCGTTCGCGCGCGACCTCACCGTCGTCTCCTGGGGCGGCAACTACCAGGACGGCCAGCGCGAAATCTACTTCAAGCCCTTCGCGGAAAAGACCGGCAAGCCGGTGCTGGACGAGGCTTGGGACGGCGGCATCGGCGTGCTGCAATCCAAGGTGAAGGCCGGCGCGCCGAACTGGGATGCCGTGCAGGTCGAGGCGGAAGAGCTGGCGCTCGGCTGTGCCGACGGCCTCTACGAGAAGATCGACTGGGACAAGATGGGCGGCAAGGACAAGTTCCTCGATTCGGCCGTCAACGATTGCGGCGTCGGCGCCATCGTCTGGTCCACGGCGATCGCCTATGACGGCGACAAGCTGAAGGAAGGCCCGGCCTCCTGGGCGGATTTCTGGAACGTCGAGAAGTTCCCCGGCAAGCGCTCGCTGCGCAAGGGGCCGAAATACACGCTCGAATTCGCCCTTCTGGCCGACGGCGTGTCGAAGGACGAGGTCTACGACGTGCTGGCGACCGACGAGGGCGTCGACCGCGCCTTCAAGAAGCTCGACGAATTGAAGCCGAACATCGTCTGGTGGGAATCGGGCGCGCAGCCGCTCCAGTTCCTCGCCTCCGGCGAAGTCGCCATGACCTCGGCCTATAACGGCCGCATCACCGGCATCAACCGCACCGAGGGCAAGAACTTCAAGGTCGTCTGGCCGGGCAGCATCTATGCCGTCGACAGTTGGGTCGTGCTGAAGGACGCCGAGAACAAGGACGCCGCGCAGGACTTCATCGCCTTCGCCAGCGAGCCGGACAACCAGGCGAAGCTTCCGCAATATGTCGCCTACGGCCTTCCCGTGAAGGAAGCCGCCGCCAAGGTGCCGCCGGAGCTTGCCAAGGACCTGCCGACCGAACCGGCGAACATGACGGATGCGCTCTCGCTCGATGTCGATTTCTGGATCGACAATTCCGAGGCGCTGACCCAGCGGTTCAACGCCTGGCTCGCCCAGTAAGTCTGCTGCAATTCCGAGGGCGCGGCTTTCCGCGCCCCCGGACGCCGCACGCGCGAGGGAGCACCCGTTGGCCGAATTCATCCGCTTCGACCGCATAACGAAATTCTACGGCGCGCTCTGCGTCGTCGAGAATCTCGACCTTTCCATTGCCAAGGGCGAGTTCGTCAGCCTGCTCGGCCCTTCCGGCTCGGGCAAGACGACGCTGCTGATGATGCTCGCCGGCTTCGAACAGCCGACATCCGGCGCGATCCTCGTCGACGGCCAGGCCGTCAATGACGTGCCGACCCACCGGCGCGACATGGGCGTCGTCTTCCAGAGCTATGCGCTCTTCCCGCACATGACTGTCGGCGAGAACATCGCCTTCCCGCTGCAGATGCGCGGGCTGGGCAAGGCGGAGATCGCCGAGCGCGTGACGCGCGCCCTCGACATGGTGCAGCTTTCCACCATGCGCGAGCGCCGGCCGAGCCAGCTTTCCGGCGGCCAGCAGCAGCGCGTGGCGCTCGCCCGCGCCCTCGTCTTCGAGCCGCGCGTGGTGCTGATGGACGAGCCGCTCGGCGCGCTCGACAAGCAGTTGCGCGAGCAGATGCAGCTCGACATCCGCGACCTGCACCGCCGCCTCGGGCTCACCATCGTCTTCGTCACCCATGACCAGTCCGAGGCGCTGACCATGTCGGACCGCGTCGCCGTCTTCAACAAGGGCAGGATCGAGCAGATCGGCACGCCGCGGCAGGTCTATGACGAGCCGGCCACCCGCTTCGTGGCTGAGTTCATCGGCGAGACCAATCTTCTGGAGGGCGTCGTCGCGCGCGTCGCCGGGGGCGAGGCCGCCGTCCGGCTCGGTTCCGGCGCGGAGATCCTCGCCGCCGCCCCGGCGGAGGTTTCCGCCGGCCAGCCCGTCTTCCTCTCCGTCCGTCCCGAGCGGATCGACCTTGCCGAAACGGCGAGCGGGGCGAACAATTGCCTGGAGACCGAGGTCGCCGATTCCGTCTACCAGGGCGATCACCTGCGCGTGCAGCTTGCCGCCGGCAGCCATCCGCTGATCGCCAAGCTCGGCCGCCGCTCGCGCGAGTTCACGCCCGGTACGAAGGTCTTCGCCGCCTTCTCGGCCGGCGATTGCCGCGTCATCCTGCCGCCGGGGCAGGTGTCATGAGCGCCGGGCGCTCCCGCGCGGGGCGTTCGGTCCTGCTGATCGCGCCGCTCGTGGCCTTTCTCGTCGCCTTCTTCGTCTGGCCGCTGTTCAGCATGATGTCGCAGTCGGTTTCCGACACGGCGGTGCTGCGCCTCCTGCCGCAGAGCGCCGAGGTGCTGGCCGGCTGGGACCGCAAGTCGCCGCCGACGCCGCAGATGCAGGCAGCGCTGATCGCCGACCTCAAGGCGGTGGACGACCAGCAGGCGCTCGGCGACATGGTGCGCCGCCTCAACAGCGCCCGTTCGGGCTTCCGCACGCTGATGTCGAAGACGACGGCGGCGCTCGCCGATCCCGCCGGCCCGCCGGTCGATCTCGCCGCGGTCGACAAGCGCTGGGAAAGGCCCGAATTCTGGCTCGCCATCGCCGATGCGCTCTCGCCGCTCACCGACCGCAACCTTCTGGCCGCCGTCGATCTCGGCCGCAATGCCGACGGCCATATCGAGCAGCTTCCGCCGGACCAGTCGGTCAACCGGGTGATCCTGGTTCGCACCTTCTGGATTTCGGCGCTCGTCACCTTCGCCTGCATGTGCATCGGCTATCCCTATGCCATCATCGCCGCCTCGCTGACGGGCTGGAAGCGCGACCTGATGCTGGCCGCCGTGCTGCTGCCGCTGTGGACCTCGCTTCTGGTGCGCACCGCCGCCTGGTTCATCCTCCTGCAGGAAAAGGGACTCATCAACGACCTCCTGCAATGGCTCGGGCTCACGAGCGCGCCGCTGCCGCTGATCTTCAACCGCACCGGCGTGATCATCGCCATGACCCATGTGCTGCTGCCCTTCATGGTGCTGCCGATCTATTCGGTGCTGATCACCATTCCGAAGAACCTGATGCCGGCGGCCGCCTCGCTCGGCGCGCCGCCGCTGCGCGCCTTCCTGCGCGTGCTCCTGCCGCTCAGCCTGCGAGGCGTCGCCTCCGGCGGCCTCCTCGTCTTCATCTCGGCCATCGGCTACTACATCACGCCGGCGCTGATCGGCGGGCCGGGCGACCAGATGATCTCCTCGATCATCGCCTTCTACGCCACCGGCTCGGCCAACTGGGGCATGGCGGGCGCGCTCGGCGTCGTGCTGCTCATCGCAACGCTCGCGCTCTACACCGTCTACGCCCGGCTTTCGGCCGACGAGCCGGGGAGGCGCTGACCATGCCGATGCGCCTTGCCCGCCTCACTTTCGCAACGCTCGCCATCCTCTTCCTGGTGGCGCCGCTCGTCGCCATCCTGCCGCTCGCCTTCACCTCGAGCGTCATCCTCACCTATCCGGTACCCGCCTGGTCGATGCGCTGGTTCACGGAGCTGTTCACCGCCGATGCCTGGCAGCGGGCGATCGTCAACAGCCTGATCGTCGGCACGGGCACGACGCTGCTCGCCACGACGCTCGGCACGGCCGCCTCGCTCGGCCTGCGCAACCGGACGCTCTTCATGCGCGGCACCTTCCGCACGCTCTTCCTCTTGCCGATGGTCGTGCCGGCCGTGGTGCTCGGCGTCGGCATGCAGGTGCTGCTCGCCCGCTTCGGCCTCACCAACAGCTATGCCGGGGTCATCATCGCGCATACCGTCGTCGCCGTGCCTTTCGTGGTGGTCAGCGTCACCGGGGCGCTCGCCGGCATCGACGGGCGGGTGGAGCTTGCGGCGGAAAGCCTCGGCGCATCGCCGGTCACGGTCTTTCGCCGGGTGACGCTGCCGCTCGCGATGCCGGGCGTGCTGTCGGGCGCGGTGCTCGCCTTCGCCACCTCGCTCGACGAGGTGGTGCTGACGCTCTTCGTCGCCGGCCCCAACCAGCGCACGCTCGCCCGGCAGATGTTCTCCAGCATCCGCGAGAATATCAGCCCGGCCATCGCGGCGGCGGCCTTCCTCTTCATCGCCGCGACGATCCTCATCGGCCTTGCCGTGGTGCTGTCCCGCTCCATGCTGGCACGGCGCAGGTGAAACCGCCGCCCTATCTGCGGGCGGCGGCCTCCATGTTGTCGGTATAGTACTGGTCGTAGAGGTCGCGGTACTTTTCCGCCGCGCCCGCATCGCTGTAGCGGGCAAGGGCGGCCATGTCCGTCTTGTTGAGCACGACGCCGAGCGTCTTGGCCTCGATGCGGTGCTCGGCGGCAAGCAGGTCGCGCACGAGGTTCGACGGCGTCTTGCCCCATTCCACGACGAAGAGGAAGCCGTCCGCCAGCGGCTCGAAGGCCTTGGCGTCGACGACCGGGCCGACGGGCGCGAGGTCGACGATCACGTAGTCGAACGCCTGCCGCGCCTCGTCCAGCAATTGCTTCATGGCGGGCGAGCTGATCAGCTCGTTGCCGTCGTGGCGGCGGGCCACGTCCTTGCCGAGCGCGATGGGCAGGATGGTGAGCTGCGAGCGCCGGTCCGTCTTGACCGCCTGCGTCCAGGGAATTTCGCCGCTCACCGCCTCGATGAGGCCGACCTGCGGGGCAGGCTTCATCATGGCGCTGAGGCCCGGCCGGCGCACGTCGGCATCGATCAGCAGCGTGCGCTTGCCGCTGATGGCGAGAAGCGCGGCAAAATTGGTGGCGACCGTCGACTTGCCCTCGCCGGGCAGTGCCGAGGTGACGCCGATCACCCGGCTTTCGCGGCCGGTCAGCATGGTCTCGCTGGTCAGCTTGGCGTTGCGCAGGGTTTCGGCGAAGGCCGAGCGCGGCGCGTCGAGCACGATGCGCGTCATGCGTTCCAGCGGTATGTCCTCGTCCGCCTCGCCCGGCGCGGGCTCGGCCTTCACCGCCTTCGCGCCGATCATGGCGGGCTTGCGCTTCTTCTGCCCGCCGACGAGCGGCAGGTAGCCGAGCGGCTTCAGGCCGAGGATCGTGCGCACGTCGTTCTCCAGCCGGAAGGCGCGCTCGCGCAGCTCCTGCACGAAGGTCAGCGCCCCGCCGGCCATGAGGCCGAGCACCAGCGAAAGGCCGAGCACCAGCGTCTTCTTCGGGCTCGACGGCGCGGTCGGCACGCCGGCATCGGAGATCACCCGCGCCTTGGCGATGGGGAAGGACTGCTTCTGCGAGGCCTGCTCGAAGCGGCTGAGATAGGATTCGGAAAGCGCCTTGAGGGCCGTCGCCTTCTGCTCCAGTTCGCGCAGGCGCACCGAGGAGCGGTTCGCCACGGCATTGCTGCCGGCGACCTTGTCGATGTTCTCGCGCAGCGACGTTTCCCGCGAGCGGGCGACCTCGTATTCGTTGCGGTAGCTGGCGGTGAGCTGCTGGAGCTCGCGGTAGATCTGCCCGGCAAGGTCTTCCTTCTCGGCCCTGAGCGCTGCCGCCTGCGGATGGTCCGCGCCGAAATTCTGCGTGATGTCCTGCGCGCGCTTGACGACGGAATTGTAGCGCTCGCGCAGCTCCTGAAGCACCGAGCCGCCCGCCTGCTGCGTCGGGATCGAGGCGTTGTCGACGGCCTTGTCCGGCCCCTGTTCGACGATGGCCTTGAACTGGGCATAGCGTGCCGAGGCGCTTGCGGCGTCCGCCTGCGCCAGGATCAGCTGGCTGTTGAGATCGGCGAGCTGCTGCTCGGACATCAGTTCGCCGCGCGCCGTGGTGAGGCCGTTCTCGTCGCGGTAGCGCTCGACCTCCAGCGCGGCGTCCTGCGCGCGGGCCTGGATGTCGGTGAGGCGCTCCTGCAGCCAGGTCGAGGCCTGTTCCGTCGCGGTGAAATTGGCGCTGAGCTGGTCTTCGAAAAAGGCTTCGGCATAGCGCTTGGTGATCGCGGCAGCGAGCTGCGGGTCGGTCGAGCGGAAGGAGACGGCGAGCACGGCGCTGCGGCCGGCGCGCTCCACCGTCAGGGATTGCTGCAGCGTGGCGGCGGCCTTCTCGCGCCGCCCGTTCGCCAGCGCCTCTTCCGGGACGTCCGGGCCGGAGGACGTCAGGGCCTTCGCCCAGCCCTTGACCATGGCGACGGGCGATTGCGGCGGGTTGAGGATGGTCTCGTTGTCGGAAAGCTTCAGGTCGTCGACGACGCGCAGCGCCAGCCGGCCGGATTTCAGGATCTCGGCGGCGCTCGATATGCGCATGTCGATCTGCTGGCTGCTCTGCGGCGAGGGTTCGCTCTCCTCGGCATAGCGCGACAGGTCCTCGTCGAGCAGGATCTGCGTCTGCGAGGTATAGACGGGCGTCGCGAACAGGAGATAGGCGATACCGAGCGCCACGGCGAGCGCCACCGAGAGCCCGATCAGCCGGGCCCGGCGGACGAGGATCGCCAGCAGGCGGTTGAGGTCGATGAAGGAATCGGAAGGGTCCGGTTCCCGTCGCAGGATGCTGCTGTGCGGTACGGTGCGTTGATGCATGGGGCTCCGTTCTGCCTTTCGGCGCGATGAAAAGCTTTCCTCCCCGGATGCGGCTCCGGACTGGAACCGGCCCGGAGCCACGGGATTATGCCGCGCGAATCCGGCCCTCGTGCGACAAGACCATGTCGCGCAGGGATTCGTAGACGGCCGCGCCGATATCCGGGCGGGCGAGCGCGAAGGCGACATTGGCCTCGATGAAGCCGTGCTTCGAGCCGCAATCGTAGGTCCGCCCCTCATAGGGATGGGCGTGGAAGGGCTGCGTCTCGGAGAGCTTCAGCATGCTGTCGGTGAGCTGGATCTCGTTGCCCGCGCCGCGCTTCTGGCGGGCGAGATGGCCGAAGACTTCCGGCTGGAGGATGTAGCGGCCGTTGAGGAAAAGGTTGGACGGCGCTTCGCCCGCCTTCGGCTTTTCCACCATATGGGTGACGGCGAAGCCATGGCGCACGGCCGCGCCCTTGCCGACGATGCCGTATTGCGAGGCCTCTTCCGGCGCGCATTGCTCGACGCCGACGACATTGCCGCCGACCTCCTCGTAAAGCTCCATCAGGCCCGCCATGCAGCCGCGCGCACCGAAGGAGATCATGTCGGGCAGGAGCAGCGCGAAGGGCTCGTCGCCGATGAGGTCGCGGGCGCACCAGACGGCATGGCCGAGGCCGAGTGGCGCCTGCTGGCGCGTGAAGCTCACCGAGCCGGCGGCCGGCAGCAGCTCGCTGAGTTCGCTCACCTTCTCGTCCTTGCCGGATTTCTCCAGCGCGGCGACGAGTTCCGGCGTGTCGTCGAAATGGTCCTCGATGACCTGCTTGTTGCGGCTGGTGACGAAGACGACATGCTCGATGCCGGCCTCGCGCGCCTCGTCGAGGGCATATTGCACGACGGGCCGGTCGACGATGGTCAGCATTTCCTTGGGCATGGCCTTGGTGGCGGGCAGGAAGCGGGTTCCGTTGCCGGCGACGGGGATGACGGCCTTGCGGACGGTCTTGGTTCGCACCATGGAATTATCCTTTGTTCTTGAGCGGCTGGCCGGATGCGGCCGCCGCATGGGACGCCGGGGACGCCGTCAGGCGGCGCCACCGGGCAGCGATCGGCATGGAAAGATGCCGGAGCGCGACGGGATC
Organism: Shinella sp. R2-11; assembly: GCF_055330205.1. Lineage (NCBI taxonomy): Bacteria > Pseudomonadati > Pseudomonadota > Alphaproteobacteria > Hyphomicrobiales > Rhizobiaceae > Shinella > Shinella sp. R2-11. Next base: position 648,242 of record NZ_JBVAPC010000001.1, read on the forward strand.
GCCGAGCGCCACCTTGAGGGCGGGCCCGAGCGAGCGGTTCTTGAGATGCCGGACGAGGGCGAGGAAGGCGCGGGCCTCCTCAAGGCTACGCGTGCGGCGGCGTTGCGCCGCCATGGCCTCGCCCTGCAGCGGGAAGCGGGCGAGGAACCGCCGGTCGCCGGCAAGCATGGCCTCGACATGGTGGAGATGCAGCACGCGGGAGATCGAGGTCTCGCGGATATGGTAGAGATAGCCGGCCTCGGGCACGACGGCGCAGCGCCCGCCGGCGGCGAGCACGGCGGCGAGCAGCAGGTAATCCTCGCCGATCCTCAGCGCCTCGTCATAGGCGAGGCGGTTGTCTTCGAGGAAGGTGCGGCGGAAGACCGGCTTCATGTAGCCGAAATTATGCGTGGCGCGGAAAATCCGGTTGGAATCGATGAAGGCCGGCAGCGTCAGCTGCGGCGTGGCGGCAAGAAGGTCGCGGGGGAACATCCGTGTGCTCCGGCCGTCGCCATGCAGCACGTCGATATTGTCGACCGCCGCGGCGGCGCCCTGCCTTTCGGCCGCGTCGATCATGCGGCGAAGGCGGTCCGGCCGCATCGTGTCGTCGGCGTCGAGCACGGCGATCCAGCGGCCGCGGGCGGCGGCAAAGCCCGCATTGCGTGCGCCGCCGGGACCCTTGTTGCTGTCGAGTGGTACGAGCCGCACGGCCGGCGCGCGGAGCGTGGTGACGGCCTCGCGCGTCGTGTCGGCCGAGCAGTCGTCGGCGACGATCACCTCCACCGTCACGCCTTCCTGCGCCAGCGCGCTGCGGATGGCGCGCTGGATGGTGTCGGCCGCGTTGTAGGCGGCGATGACGATGCTGACGTCGGGTTCCGTCATGGCGCCGTCTCCAGCTTGCCATAGGGCTCGATGGCACGGGTGCCGAAGAGCCCGCCGACCGCGCCGGCATGGAGAAGCCCGCGCAGCAGGAAACGGTTGCGGCGCACCGGCGAGAGGGCGAAGGCCGTGGCGCCGGCAAGGCAGGCCGTGCATTTCGCGGCGGCAAGGCCGGCAGCGCTCAGCCGGGCGGCACCCTCGTGCCGCGCGGCGAGCAGCCGGCCGTGGGTCTGCCCCATGCGCAGCCGGCGCTGCGCCAGCCAGGAGAAGCGGGCGCGGGAGGCCGGAACCGGCTCCTCCACCCAGGCATCCTCGGCAAAGGCGATGCGGCCGCCGGCCGCGTGGACGGCGGTGAAGAAGGCGGTGTCCTCGCCGCCGCTCCGCCCGAGCGCAAGGTCGAAGCGCCGGCCGGCGATGGAGGGGGCGGCAAGGCGCATCAGCACGTTGCAGGTATAGCCGGTGCGGATTTCGCCGTTCACCCAGACGGGGCGCGTGGCGTGGAAGTCGCCACTGCGCATCCAGCCGGGCGCGTCCGGCCCGTAGAGCGCGCGCACCGGGCCGAGCACCACGTCGGCGCGGCTTCTTTCCGCCGCCGCGAGCAGCCGGTCGAGCCAGAGCGGGTCCACCATCTCGTCGTCGTCGACGAAGGCGATGAAGTCGGCGTCCGTATAGTCGAGGCAGGCATTGCGGGCGATGGAGATGTTGCCGGCCGGGCAATGCACATAGACGATATCCGTCGGCAGCAGCGGCACGGCGGCCTCGACGCGGGGGCGGGCGCTCGGCTCCATGTCGTTGTCGGCGACGATGACGCCGAGGCGCACGCCGGCCGGAACGATCAGCTTCGAGAGCGAGGCGAGCGTCTCGCTCAGCGCCGGGCGGCGGAAGGTGCAGACCGCGATGTCGATGCGAAGCGGCGCCGTCATGCGAAGGCCCTCCGCTGGCGGATGTCGAGCAGCTCGCGCCAGAAGCCGGCCGACCAGGCGAAATGCATGATCATGGCGGAGACGGCGGCGAGCGGGCCGTAGGGATTGCGCTCGCCGAGCGCCATCCACGCGCCGTAGCCCATGCAGGCGGCGGCCCAGAGCACGAAGGGCACGGCGGCGATCCAGGTGATCGCCGCGAGGCAGGCACCGGCGGCGACCGGGGCGACCATCAGCGGCAGGAGCTGGCGCAGGCCGGGGCGCGCGCGGTGCTTCAGGAGATTGCGCGCCCGGCCGCGGCCATAGCCGAAATACTGCCGGAAGAGCGGCAGGGCGCTTGAGCGCGGGTAATAGACCATGCTGGTGCGCGCCGTCATCCAGACGCGGTAGCCGGCCTGGTGAAGCCGGTAGTCGTATTCGGCATCCTCGTTGGCGGTGAAGGTCTCGTCATAGCCGCCGACCGCGCGGAAGGCGGATATGCGCATCAGCGCGTGGTGGCCGTGGTCCGCCCAGTGGCTTTCCGCGCCTGCCCTATGCTTGGCCCCGCCATTGCCGAGCACGGAATTCTGCGCGAAGGCGGTCGCCTTCTGGAAGGCGCCGAAGCCGACGGTCCGCATGGCGACGACGACGGAATCCGCCCCGGTCTCCAGCGCATCCTCCACCAGCACGCGGCAATAGCCGTCAGGATAGGTGCCGTGCGCGTCGATGCGTATGAGATAGTCGTGCTCGACGCCGAAGGTGGCGACGGCGAGGTTGATCGCCGCGCTCTGGATGCGCTTCGGATTGTCGAGAACATGCATGTCCGGCACGCTTGCGGCGAGGCGGCGGGCGATGTCGAGCGTGCCGTCCGTGCTGCCGCCGTCGACGACGACGAGCGTCGCGTTGAGGTCGCAGAGCGTGGGTTCGAGATGGCGGACCAGCGGCTCCAGGTAACGCGCCTCGTTGAGGCAGGGAATCACGATCAGGCAACGCACGGATGCGGCGGCGTCAGCGGTCATGGCAATCCACCTTGTTTGTCGCGAGGGAGGGAAGAGGGGCGAACGCCGCCGCCTGCCCGGCCGGCCGGCGAAGGGCGGCGAGGCGCTGGACGAAGGCGGCGCAGTCGGCGCGGTCGAGCACCCAGGGACGCGCGCCGAGCCTGGCGAGATCGGCGTGCAGCGCCTCATAAGTGGCGGCGTCGAAGTCGGCGAAGCGGCCGGCGAGGGTTTCGGGACGGTCGTCGGAAAGCGAAATGCCGATGCCGCGCTCGCGGGCGAGCCGCGCCGTCTCGGTCCCTTCGAGGACGATGGGCAGCGCCCCGTGCCGGCAGCCTTCATAGAGGCGGTTCGGCAGCAGCCAGAGCGAGTTCCGGCCTTCCTCGAAGAAGTCGATGGCCCAGGTGAAATCGACCGCGCCATAGATGGCGGGCAGGTCTTCCGGGTTGCGATAGGGGCCTTCGAAACGGATGAAGGGCTCGCGGGCGATGCGGCCGTCGAAATCGTCGAATTCGGAATAGGCGGGCCGCCCGCACAGCACCACCTCGAAGCGCCCCTCCATCCGCCGGGTGAAGGCGGAGAGGAGATCGAGTGACTTGCGGCAGCGGATCGCGCCGAACCAGCCGATGCGCCAGGGTTCTCCAGCAGGGCGCGTGCGGACGGGAAGGTCCGCCTCGCCGTCGAGCTCCAGCACCTTGTTCTCCAGCAGGTGGAAGGGGGCGCGGATGCCGGAAAGCGGCTTGAAATAGTGCTCGATAAAAGCCGGCGAGCTGGTGACGACGAGGCCCGCCTTGCGGCCGAAATGGCGCTCCGCCCCCCGCAAGGCCCGCCCGACCATGCCGCCCCGCAGCAGCAGGCGGTGGATGTCGAGGCATTCATAGGCGATGGGGACAGTGCCGAAGCGGGACGAGGCGCGGCCCGCCAGCGCCAGCATTTCGAGGTTGCGGGCGAGGATGACGTCCGGCCGCGGGATGCCGGCGAGCTTGCTGGAAAGCGTCGCCGCCGCACCGGCGACCGCCAGGAGGCGCTGGCCGAAGCGGGCATCCTTCGTCGCGCCCAATTGCACGGGCGTGATGCCCTCAATCCCGGCAAGCCGGTTCTCGCCGCGGCGGAAGCCGGCGAGCGTCACCGAAGCGCCGCCCGCCTGCAGCATCAGCACCCGCCGGCGCACGGCGGGATCGGACAGATCGTGGACGAGATAGAGGACCTGAAGCATCGGCGCCGTCCGCTCAGTTCACGAGGCAGGCGACGGAACCGTCGAACTGGCAGGGCTCGCCTTCGGCGGTGAAGGCGATACGCTCCACCTCCATCGTCGCCGGCCCTGTAAAGGCGAAGCGGCCCATCCAGCCGGACAGCGTGTCGGTGCCCCAGAGCGACAGGAAGATCTTCTGCGCATGGGTGGGCAGCTTCGTGGCGTCCGTCACCTCCTGCACGAGCGTGCCGTTCACGTAGTAGGCGAGGCGCTCCTTCCGCCAGACGAAGGCATAGTCGTTGAAGCCGCCGTCGGCCCCGCCCGGAACGGGGACCAGCTTCTCGTTGCCGCCCTTGCCGGCGATATACTGGTTGACCTGCACGCGGGACGTATCCTTGCCCAGGACCTCGAAGTCGATCTCGTCGTGCGGTTTCTTGTCGGTCGGGCCGATATAGCTGAAGAAGGCCGAGTTGAGGCCGGAACCCGTCGCCGACTTCATGCGCACCTCATAGGTGCCGTAGCCGTAGCGCTTCAGGGTCTGGATCTCGCCGCAGGCATACTGGCGGTCGCCGGCCGGCTTGGCGTCGAAGGAGAGCGCGAGCTTGCCGCCCTCCACCTTCACGGAATCCTTCGACCACGTGCAGTTCTGGTGCGCGCCGTTGTTCCAGCCGTCGGAGATATACCAGCGGGAGGTGTCGAGCCGGTCGAATTCCTCGACGAAGGACGTGCCGTTCGCGCTGTCCTGGGCGGAAAGGGGGCTTGCGGCGGCAAGCGCTACGAGAAGGGCGGATGCCGTGAGGGTGATCTTCGGGGAAACGGTCATGGTCACCTCCTTTGGGCGATGGAACCGGCGGGCTCCATCTCCGGATGCGGGTGTCGCCCGGCCGCGGGCTGCTTGCGCTGGCCCGTGCGGCGGCCGGTGAGGATGGCGTGCAGCGCCGGCAAAAAGCGCCGCGTGGCCGCGTGGGTGGAAACGAGGATGGCAAGCGCAAGGACCGGGCTTGCCGCGTAGAACAGCGGGTAGTGGGCGATGCCGAGCCGGTTCCAGATCATCCAGAACAGGACGAGCAGCGGATAATGGCCGCAGAAGATCCAGAAGCTGAGCCCGCCGAGCCGCGCCAGCGCCTTTCCGGCGCGCGTGCGGATGAGCAGCGCCGAGAAGGCCCATGCGCCGAAGATGCCGGCGATGGCCGCAAGGCCGCGCAGCATGTCAAGCCAGACGGGGAATTCCGGGCCATAGGCATAGAGCGCGGCCGACAGCCCCAGCGCCATCGCCAGCACGGCGAGCGTCACCGGCAGGGCGAAGCGGTCCATGCGGCGGATATCGATGTGGTGGAGGGCCATCGTAACGCCGAAGCTGAAGCCGAAGAGGATGGATTTCTTCAGGAAGATGCCGTTCGGCAGCGGCAGCACCGCATAGGCCAGCATCAGGGCGAGCGCGATGCGCGGATAGCGCAGGACCGCGAGCGCGATCAGCGGCGACAGGACGAGGCAGAGCAGCAGGTCGCGCAGGAAATAGAGCGGGATGTCGATAGGCCAGCTCTCGACGGCGAGGCCGAGATTCATCAGCTCGCGCGGCGTGGCGTTGACGACATCGGGCAGGTAGCCGAAGCCGATGCCGCGCGACTGCGCCAGATAGACGAGGGCGAGGAAGGCCGTGTTCCAGAGAAGGAAGGGCAGGAGGATGGTCGATGCCTTGGTGCGCAGCGTCCGGCGGTAATCGAAGGCCTCGATGCCGCGATGGAAGAGCAGGTAGCCGGAGATGGCGGAAAGGCAAGGCACGCCGATGCGGAAGAGGCTGTCCGCCAGGAACACCCGCGGCCAGTCGAGCCCGCCGAACGTGCCCGCATAGGGGCTCGTCGCCGGATCGTAGGGAACATGCACGAAGATGATCCCGGTGATCAGCACGATGCGCATCATGTTGATGCGTGCCGAAACGGTCGCGTCGATCTGCACGGTTCCGTCACCCCTCTGGTGGGCCGCCGGTGGGGCGGCTTTCAAGCGAATGAGGCGTGAGCCCCGTGAAGAGGAGTTTGGGTGACGGGGCGGCGGAAAATATGGCAACGCAGCAAATTCGTCAGTGCGGCCGGTTGCATTGCAGCATATCGCGCGGAATTGCATGCCGGCGGAAATACACGCTCACATATGCGTGAGGGAAATGTGAAGACCTGTGCTTCAATACTTTGAAGCTTATTCGAAATTACTGATGTATCCGCAATTTCTGGGTGAAGGCGGCGTCGAATTTTTTTGCCTTTGCCATGCCGATTCTCCGCGAGACTGCGGTAATTCCGGCCGCCGGGCCTCGAAATGGGGCAGGCTCAAGGCAGGCTGGCGACGGCGGAGGCGCGGGGACGGCGCACCATGTCGAGGAGCTTTCGCAGCAGCGGCCGCTCGGTGAGAAGGGTGAGGACCGCATAGATCACGCCGCCGAGCGCGATGCCGATGGCGACCTGCAGGACGGGATGGAAATGCGGCGCGAGATAGTGATTGAGCGCGTAGCGCACGGCGAGCGCCATCAGCGCGGCGGTGAGCATGGGGCGGATCGAGCGGTAGAAGCCGGACAGGAATGGCGTCCCGTCCGCCCGGAACACCACCTGCGAATAGCCGACGAGCACGACGGCATTGACGAGGCAGAGGGCGACCATCGCCTCGATGAGCGTGCCGCCATAGGCGCCGTAGGCGACGGCGGCGGTGGTCGCCACGGCGCGGCCGACCGCCCACCAGAAGAGCGCCCCGCCATGGCCCGAGCCCTTGAGATAGGGGATGAAGGTACTGCACGGCGTCAGCAGCCCCTTGGAGAGTGCCAGAAGGCCGAGCACCGGCCAGGCGGCCGCCCATTGCGGGCCGAAGAGCAGCAGCATGGAAGGCTCGGCCAGCGCCCACAGGCCGAACATCATCGGCGCGAGCAGGAGCGTCGTCACCTGCGTGCTGAGCATCAGCGCCTGCGAGCGGCGCTCGCGGTCGTGCATCATCGCGCTGAAGGCGGGGAAGAGCACGCCCATGACGCCGGACAGCACCACCTGGTTGGGAATGCTGGAAAAGCGGTTGGCGGCGGAATAGGCGCCGGCATCGGCAAGGCCGAGGAAGCGCGAGATCACCACCATGGGCGACTGGAAGGTGACGAAATTGGCGACCTCCGAGCCCATCAGGCCGAGGCTGAAGCGCGTCAGCCGCACGACGCTCGCCGCATGGAAGCGAAAGCGCGGCAGGTAGCGCGAGACGAAGAAGAGGCCGGCAAGCCGGATGACCCCGGCGACGAAGAGCTGGGCGACCAGCGCGAAGACGCCGAAGCCGGCGATGGCGAGGATGACCGCCGCGATGGCGGCGAGCGATTCGGAGATCATGCTCCACAGCGCGTCGCGGCTGAACTGCATGCGCCGGGCGACCAGCGCATAGGCGACGTCGCCGGCAAGCTGCAACGGGATGAGCAGGCACATGATCCGGAGCAGCCAGGCCGCATCCGCCGCGCCGAACCAGTCGGCCAGCGGTTCGGCGAAGACATAAAGCCCCGCCGCCATCAGGCAGGCGAAGCCGAGATTGGCCCAGAAGACCGAGTGGATCGTCTCCCGTTCCTCCCTCGGTTCGAGGATGAGGGCGGAGGCGAGACCCGCCCCGCCGATCATGGCGAGGAACTGCACGACCGCGAGCGCGACGGCCACCGCGCCGAACTCTTCGGGCGTCAGGAGCCGGGCGAGAATGGGCACGGTGACAAATTTAAGCCCGAATGTGCTTGTCTTGGATAGGACGCTCCAGCCGACGTTTCGCGTTACCGACTTCGCGTTGACGGACTGGGACATGGGTGGATTCCGCTTCACAAAAGGAGCCTGGACGAGACGAAAAGCCTGCGCCGGAAACGGCCGCGCCCCGGTGGGAGGAGACCAGACGAACCTCTTTCTAGAGAAACCACAGGGACGAAAAGATGGCGAAGCTGACAGTTATCATCCCCTTCTACCAGAAGGAGCCGGGCATCCTGAGGCGTGCGCTCACGTCCGTTTTTGCTCAAGGGTTCAACGACTTCGACGTCATTGTCGTCGATGATGAATCCCCCTATCCGCCCGATGGCGATCTGATCGACTTTTGCGAGGCGGAGCAGGCGCGCGTGCGCGTCATACGCCAGGAGAATGCCGGGCCGGGCGGCGCGCGCAACACCGGGCTCGACCATGTTCCGGCGGCGAGCGACTTCGTCGCCTTCCTTGATTCGGACGATACCTTGGCGCCCGATCACCTCGCGATCGCCCATGCCGCGATGACGCATTTTTCCGCCGATTGCTATTTCGCCTCGATCACCGGGGGCGATGCCTTCTACTATCATTTCGGGGTTGAGGACCTCGAAAAGACGGAGGCGACGGTACGTCTCAATGACGATCCGCTGCTGATCGAGATTCCCGATCTCACGCAGGTCATGCTGAAGAACTGGAGCTTCCTGCACCTGTCCGCCATGGTCATCGCCCGGCCGGTCTTCGAGCGGGTGCGCTTCGACGCGGCGCTGAGGCTTGCGGCCGAGGACGTGCTGTTCTTCTGCGACTGCGTGCTCGCCGCGCGGCGGGTGGTGCTGAGCGGTGCGGCGGGCGCGGTGCGCGGGGAAGGGATCAATATCTTCCACGGCGTCGACAACGATTCGCCGCAGTTCCTTCGCCAGCAGTTCAATACCTGGGTGGCGCTCGACCGGCTGGAGAGCCGCTTCGCCGAGCGCCCCGCCGAGGTCGCCTCGCTGCGCTCCTACAAGCAGACGGCGCGCCGGCAGGCGCTCTGGAGCCAGGCCCGGCGCGTCAAGCGCCGCAAGCTGCCGCAATTCGACATGCTGGCCCGCTGGGCGATGCGCGATCCGCGCATTCTCGCGAGCGCCGTCGGGCTTGCCGTCGGCAAGTTCTCCCGCTGAACTGACAGGAGTTTTGGATGAAGCCCTATTACTGGGAATCGCAGCACGGCAATTTCGGTGACGACCTCAATCTCTGGCTCTGGGATTTCCTGCTGCCGGGGTTCCGCGAGGCGCATGAGGACGTGCTGCTCGTCGGCGTCGGCACGGTGCTGAACAGCGCGCTCCTGCCGAAGGAGGGCCGCAAGCTCGTGCTCGGCAGCGGCTTCGGCTACGGTACGCTGCCGGACATGCGCGACCGGGAGCTCTGGGACGTGCGCTGCGTGCGCGGCCCGCTGACCGCCGGGAAGGTCGGCGTGCCGGAGGAACTCGGCATCGTCGATCCGGCGGTGCTGGTCGCCGACATGCCGGAATTCGCGAACCAGCCGAAGCGGCATAAATGCGCCTTCGTGCCCCATTGGGAATCGGCGGTGGCCGGGCTGTGGCCGGTCGTCTGCGCGACGGCGGGCATTCACTATATCGACCCGCGCGGCGAGGCGAAGGACGTGATCGGCGAGATCGCCGCCTGCGAGCTGATCATCGCCGAATCCATGCACGGCGCGATCCTCGCCGATGCCTTCCGCGTGCCCTGGGTGGCGGTCAGCACCTCGGCCAATATCAACGGCTTCAAGTGGCGCGACTGGGCCGCGACGGTCGGCGTCGACCCGACCGCCCGGCGCATCCCGATCTCCACCCGCGCCGAGGCCATCATCAAGGGCGCCCGCTTCTGGGGCGTCGATTACGAGGGCGCGGAGCAGGCCACTGGCCGCGGCGCCGTCGCCGTCGCGCAGGCCGCGCCCCGCTCCGGCCTGCGCAGCGCCGCCAAGCAGGTCCTCGCCGCGCCTTCGACGCTGGCTCTGTGGCAGGCGAGCCGGGCGGAGCCGCAGCTCAGCACGGATGCGCGTCTTTCGGAACGGAAGGCGCGGCTTTACGCGGTGCTGGAAGGCGTGCGGCGGGACTATCTCTGAGGAATAAGACGGCCCTTGAGGCACGACCTCGCCCCATCACCTTCTCCCCGCTTGCGGGGAGAAGGTGCCGGCAGGCGGATGAGGGGCGTTTGCTGCGCCCACCTACCCGCTATGGCTGAGGTTCCGGCTGCCGTTCCGCCCCTCATCCCGCTGCCGCGACCTTCTCCCCGCAAGCGGGGGGAAGGAGGCAGAACGGCGCGGGTTTCCTTCATAGAGCAGGGCGGATTACCGCCCGGCAGGCAGCAGATAGCGCAATCCCTCTTGGGGCGCGGGTTCCGTGCGCATCCTCCCCCGCGCCGCGTCCAGCTTGTCGCGCAGGATGCCGCCGGCGATGGCGGGTAGGGCGGTGGGGTTCGCGGCGGCATAGGCCAGCGCCGCGCCTGCGCCGCCCTCGCGCTTGCGGTCTAGGAAATGGCGCAGCGCGTGGCGCTGGCCGACCTGGCGGCAGTGGCGGCGCATGGCCTCGGCTGCTTCCGAGGGCACGTTGCCGGCGGCGAGGATCGTGCGCTCGGCCTCGTGCAGCGCGGCGAGGTCCTTCGTCCGATGCTGCCCGCTCAGCGAATTGGCGCGCACCACCGCGCCGTAGCCGCAGCTTTCGATGACGGTATAGCGCGCGCCGGCAAGGAGCGCCCGCACATAGAGCTCGTAATCCTCGCCGAGCCGCATGTCCTCGCGGTAGCGCAGGTCGTGGGCGTCAAGGAACGCGCGGCGCATGACCGGCTTCAGGAAGCCGAGCTCGCCGCGTGGGGCGCCGCGGCGCGAGATGTTGCCGAGGATGAAGTCCCTGAGATCGAGCCGGCGCGGATGCGGCGGAAAGTCCTCCGGCTGCGGGGCCGTGTCGGCCTCCTGCATGAAGGCGATATTGTCGGCGATGAAGTCCCAGTCCGGACAGGCGAGCATGCGCCGGAAGCGGCCGGGGAAGAAGAAATCGTCCGCGTCGAGGATGGCGATCAGCGGCGCGCGGGAAACGGCGATGGCGTGGTTGCGCGCGGCGGACGGTCCGCGGTTGGCGCGGAAGCGGATGATGTCGAGCCGCCGGGTCGTGTCGTCGGCGGCGGCCGCCGCCGCCATGGTGCGGTCGTCCGAGCCGTCGTCCACCACTACGACCTCGTCGACCTCGGGCTCGGCGAGCGCCGAGCGCACGGCCCGGCCGATCGTCTTTTCCGCATTCCTCGCGGCGATGATGACGCAGACCTTCTCATCCTGGATCACGGCATACCTCTTTCATGCGTTTGCGCTGCAATGCAGCATGAAAGGGAAAGGGGGCACAAAAACGGCCTTCCGGATACGGCGGTCAGGGCTTGGAGTGGCCGGGCTCGTTCATCGAGACGGAGACCTTGGGCTTGGCCTTTTCGAGATCCGCCTGGCGGGCCCGCGCGGCGCGGCGCACGAGAAAGAGCGTGGCGAGGAAATAGCCGACCTGGATGAGCACACCGCAGACCACGGTGCGCAGCGCGGTGATCGCGATGGAGCCCGTGCTGGCATAGCTGATCACGGCGAAGACGACGAGCGCGATCGCCATGCTCAGGAAGAAGCGCGGCGCATAGGCCGGGCTCTCCCGCCATTTCGTTTCGGGCGCAAGTTTCATCGGTGGGTCGCCTTCTCCTCCAGGCTCGTTCAGGACTATAGGGTGCGGCACGCGGGCGTGCAATCATCAGGATTAACCAGTGCGCCGCGGGCCGGTTCCGATCCTTGTCCATTTGTGTTGCGCTTCCGTTAAGCCGGTTGTGGCCGCCGGGAGAATCGCGTCGGCCTCCTTCTTGCCGCGATTTCGTCACCGATGCCTGAAAATGCGCCGTATGGGCGAGTGCGCCCTTCGCGGCCGCAGCCGATGGGTTGCGGCTCCGAAATTGTCCGATCACACTTTGTTACAATATGAGCGATACCTCATGGAAAAAATGTGCAGTGCAAGATAATATTGCACTGCAAAATAATGCCCCGTCTTCAGGTATCCGCGCCTATCCCGGCAGCGCCTCGGCGGCCGGTTCTCGTATAGATACGTAAATCGGCTGGCGGCATGGCGTTCAAAAGAAGTGATCGGCGGGTGGCCGGGCGCAAAACCGCCGGCGGTTCAGGGGATTTCTTTTCGCAAGGCGCGATCCGTTACTTGGCGGATACTTTCATCCGCAAGATTCCCGGATATTAAGAATTTCTTAAATGCCGGCGACGGGTAAACAATTCGGCCGATCACGCTTCGAAAAACAAACTGTGACCATACACTCCGCATTGGATGTCGGGACGCGTCCGAGGGACCCGACCATATCGCAAATCCAATGGAGCCATCTCTATGAAGTCCGCGAGCAGATCGGCCAGTTCGCCGTTTTTCAGTTCGATTGCAGCCGGCGCGCCGCCGGTAGGGGGGATATCGAAACGCAGCTTTGACATTCTGGTGGCGCTTGCCGCCCTTGTCGTGCTCAGCCCGATCTTCGTGCTGATCATGGCGCTTGTGAAATATTCCGACGGCGGCAGGGTCTTCTACGGCCACCGCCGCATCGGCTACAACGGATCGACCTTCCGTTGCCTGAAGTTCCGCACCATGGCGGAGAACGGCGATGCCCTTCTCCAGCGCTATCTGGACGAGAACCCGCAGGCACGGGAGGAGTGGCGCGAGACGCGCAAGCTCCAGGACGATCCGCGCGTCACCGTCGTCGGCTCGGTGCTGCGCAAGCTCAGCCTCGACGAGCTGCCGCAGCTCATCAACATCCTCAGGGGCGAGATGAGCATCGTCGGCCCGCGCCCGGTGGTGGAGGACGAGCTGGAGCTCTACGAGGCGTCCGCCGTCTACTATCTGCGCAGCCGCCCCGGCCTCACCGGCCTCTGGCAGGTCAGCGGCCGCAACGACGTCTCCTATGCCGCCCGCATCGCCTTCGACACGCACTATGTCCGCAACTGGTCGCTCACCTCCGACCTCGTCATCGTCGCGCGCACCATTCCGGCCGTGTGCCTGTCGCGCGGCAGCTATTGAAGAGAGGGGTCTTCATGAAGACGATTACCAAGACGGTATCGGCCGCCTTCGCCGTCGCATTGCTGCTCGCCTCCGCCGCCTCGGCGGAGGAATACCGGCTCGGCGTGATGGACAAGCTGCGCATCCGCGTCGCCGAATGGCAGACCGCCGAGGGCGCGATCCGCGACTGGAGCGCCGTCAGCGGCGACTACAGCATCGGTGCGGATGGCGCGCTGTCCCTGCCGTTCATCGGGCAGTTGCAGGCGGACGGACGCACCGCCGCCGAGCTTTCCGTCGAGATCGGCAAGAAGATGCAGGTGCTCTTCGGCCTCAAGGACCTGCCTTCCGCCTCGGTGGAAATCGCCGAATACCGGCCGGTCTATCTCTCCGGCGAGGTGCAGACGCCGGGGGCCTATCCCTATGCGCCGGGGCTGACGGTGCTCAAGGCCGTCAGTTTCGGCGGCGGGCTGCGCCGGGCCGATCCCGGCCAGCGTTTTGCCCGCGATTTCCTGCGGTCGGAGGGCGAGGCGGCCGTCTACGTCGCCGAACGCAATCGCCTGCTCATCCGCCGGGCGCGCATCGTCGCCGAGATGAGCGGGGCCAAGGACATCGAGATGCCGAAGGAACTCGAGAAATCCGAGGAGGCGCGCCCGATCATGGAGAGCGAGAAGGCATTGATGACCTCGCGGGAAAAACGGCTGCGCCTGCAATTGACCGCGCTCGCCGACCTCAAGTCGTTGCTCGACAATGAGATCGGTTCGCTCGGCAAGAAATCCGAGACCCAGACCCGCCAGCTCGAGCTCGTCCACGGCGACCTTTCCAAGATGGATGCGCTGGCCGAGAAGGGCCTTGCCATCAGCTCGCGCCGCCTAGCGCTCGAACAGCGCACGGCCGATCTCCAGGCGGCCCTGCTCGACATCGACACGGCCACGCTGAAGGCGCGGCAGGATATCAACAAGGCCGGGCAGGACGAGACGAACCTTACGAACGACTGGGACGCCCAGCTGGCGCAGGAGCTGCAGAACACCGAGCAGGAGCTCGACACGCTGGCGCTGAAGCTCGGCACTAGCCGCGACCTCATGTCCGAGGCGCTGATGCAGTCCTCCGATGCGGCTTCCCTGAAGGGCGGGCTTTCGGCCGCCAACATCGGCTATTCGATCCTGCGCACCGTCAAGGGCAAGGCCGAAGAGATCCGCGCCACCGAGACGACGCCGGTCCTGCCGGGTGACGTCGTGAAGGTGGACGTCAACCTCCCCGCGACCCAGTAAACGGGGAGGCTTCGATGCGGATCGCCAAGGCGCGGCTGATCGGACCTGCCGGCAACGAGGCCTATGGCGTCGTCGCCGTGGCGCTCTCCTTCTTCGTCTTCGCCTATTCCTTCCGCTTCGGCCAGGCCTCGATCCTCGCCTATTACGCCCTGTGGCTGCCGCTCGTCGTGGTGGACTACAGGCGCGTGCTGGGCAATTACCGGCATTATCTCTGGATCTTCGCCTTCGCGCTCTTCGCCTGCCTCTCGGTCTTCTGGTCGCAGGCGCCGGGCGTCACGGCCCGCGCGGCGGTGCAGTACCTTTCCCATGTGATCTGCGCGCTGATCGCCATGCGCGTCGTCGATACGCGCATCCTGGTGCGCGGCGGGCTGGTCGGCACCGGGCTGGTGCTCGTCTTCTCGCTTCTCTTCGGCGTCTACCATCTCGATCCGCTCGACGGCACCTACAGCTTCGTCGGCGCCTTCGCCTCCAAGAACCAGCTCGGCTTCTATGCCTCGCTCGCCGTGCTCTTCGCCTTTGCCGCGCTCTTCCTCGGGGTGGAGCGCGGCGTCTGGAAGCTCGTCGCGGTCGGCGCCGTGCTCATCGCGCTCTATTGCCTGAAGGCCTCGCAATCGGCGACCTCCGTGCTGACGACCGCCGCCGTCGCCGGCCTCTGCCTCTCGCTCAGGGCGCTCGAAATGCTGGCGCCCTTCCACCGCAAGATGCTGTTCACGGCGCTCGCCGTCCTCATCGTGCTCACCGGCCTTGCCGCCGCCTATGGCGGCGGCTACGCGATGATCCTCGGCGCCTTCGGCAAGGATGCGACGCTGACGGGGCGAACCTATCTCTGGCAGCAGGGCATCGTGGCGGCGGGCGGAGCGCCCTTCGCCGGCATCGGCTACCAGGCGTTCTGGGTGCAGGGCTTTGCCGAGGCGGAGCGGCTCTGGGCGGATTTCTTCATCTCCACCCGCAGCGGCTTCCATTTCCACAACACCTTCATCGCCGCCACGGTGGAAACGGGCCTGATCGGCTGCTGCCTCCTGACCATGGTGCTCGTCGTCACGCTTGCCGGCCATCTCGGCCGGCTCCTCTCGGCGGCGCGGGACGGCGAGGCTTTGGTGCTCTTCACCGTCGCCGCGCTGCTCGCAGTGCGCACCTTCGTGGAGATCGACATCCTCAATCCCTATCACGTCGGCTCCTTCCTCCTCTATTTCTCGGCCGGCAAGCTGGCCGACGGCCGGCGGAGAAGGGCGGTGCGGCCGCTGGCGCCCCGCCACCATGCGGTGCCCGCATGAGTGCCGGGCCGGCCAAGGGCCGGGGAACGCTATACGGCATCCAGTATCTTCGCGCCCTCGCGGCACTCGCTGTCGTTCTCTTCCATGCCGCCGAGCGCAGCGGCCATGCCTTCGCCATCGGCGCGGCGGGGGTGGATGTCTTCTTCGTCATCAGCGGCTTTATCATGTGGGTGATCGTCGAGCGGCGGCCGGTGACGCCGGGCCGCTTCCTCGCCGAGCGCGTCCGGCGGATCGTGCCGGTCTACTGGCTGGCGACGGGCGTCATGGTGGCGGGCGCGCTGGCCGGGCTCTTTCCCAACCTGGTGCTGACGGCCGGGCATGTCGCCGCCTCGCTGTTCTTCGTGCCGGCCCGCTCGCCGAGCAGCGGCGAACTCTGGCCGGTGCTCGTGCAGGGCTGGACGCTCAATTACGAGATGTTCTTCTACGCCGCCTTCGCCGCCTGCCTCTTCCTGCCGGCGCGGCTGCGGCTTCCCGTCATGGCGGCGGGCTTTTGCCTGCTGGTGGCGCTCGGCCTCGCGGTCGACAGCGACGCACCGCTCTTCGTCACCTATACGCGGCCCATCATCCTGGAATTCGTGGCCGGCATGCTGATCGGGCGGCTGTGGCTTGCCGGGCGCGTGCCGGGCCGAACCGCGGCGCTCGGGATGATCGGCCTCGGCCTTGCGGGCTTCGCGGTCATCGGCCTCTTCCGGCTGCCCTTCGACGAATGGACCTGCGGCCCGCTCGCCTGCATGCTGGTCTGCGGCACGGCGGCGCTCGACAGGCATGGCGGCATAGCGCGGTTCACCGTCCCCGCCATGCTCGGCGATGCGTCCTATTCGATCTATCTCTGGCACACCTTCGCGATCTCGGTCGTCGCGAAGATCGGGGCGAAGGCCGCCCTCCCGCCATCGCTCGTCCTCCTCCTGTCGGCCTGCGCCGGCGTCGCCGCCGGGTTCTGCGCCTACCGTCTGGTCGAGCGGCCGCTCCTGCGGGCGAAGCCTGCGCCCCGGCCCGTGCCCGCATCCCTCGAAACGCCGTCGTGACGCGTTTCAGAGGAACAGGTGGACGATCAGCGAGGTCAGCACGGCGTTGAGGCCCATGGCGATCCCCGAGAAGAGCCCCGCCACCGGATCCACCGAATAGGCCCGCGCGGTGCCGATGCCGTGCGAGGTGAGCCCCACGGCAAAGCCGCGCGCGCTGTAGTCCCTGATGCGCATGGCGTTCATCATCGGCGTCACGATGATGGCGCCGCAGATGCCGGTGAGCACGACGACGGCGGCCGTCAGCGCCGGGTCGCCCTTGAGGCCGGAGGAAATCGCCATGGCGACGGCGGCGGTGGTGGATTTCGGCGCGAGCGAGGCGACGACGGCCGGCGTGAAGCCGAAGAGATGGCTGAGGAAGACCGTCGAGCCCACCGCCGTCAGGCTGCCCATGAAGAGGGCGGCGAGCAGCGGCACGAGGTTGCTCTTGACCAGCGAAAGCTTCTCGTAGAGCGGGATGCCGAGCGCGACCGTCGCCGGCCCCATGAGGAAGTGGATGAACTGCGCCCCCTCGAAATAGGTGCCGTAGTCGATCCCGGCGACCAGCAGCACGATGGCGATGACGGCGATGGAGAGCATGATCGGGTTCAGCAGCGGGTTCCCCGGGCTGAGGCCGGCAATGCCGTTCGCCGCCAGCCAGACGACGAGCGTGCCGGCGAGCCAGAGCAGCGGCGATGTAGCGAGATAGACCCAGAGCCCCTCAGTCATGGCCATACCCTCCGGCCAGCCGCTTGACGAGGATGAAGACCCAGACCGTCACCGCCAGCGTGATCACGGTCGACAGCAGCACGATGGCGAGCAGGGCGAAGCCCCGGTCGCGGATGAGGTCGAGATGCTGGATGATGCCGACGCCGGCCGGCACGAAGAGGATGCCGAGATTGGCGAGGATCGCCCTGGACGTGTCGACGGTCTGCCGATGGGCAGGTTCCAGGAACGTCATGCCGCCGGTCAGCGTCAGCACCACGGCGACCATCGCCATGCCGATGACGGGTCCGGGCACGAAGCCGCCGAGGAAATAGGCGGATATTTCGCCAATCAACTGAAAAACAAGCAGGATCGTAATTCCGACGAGCATGGGCGCAACTCCGGAGCCCGCGCTTGACACGGGCGTTCAAACCATTTGTCCTCGTTCCAGGCGAACCGCGACGGTGCGCCTGCGGAGAGGATTAAATGGGTTCGGCCGTTAAATCCATGGCCGCATCGGGCCTTGCGGCCCACGTTTCATTTCGGGAGTTCGCCATGTCGCAGTTCATCAACCGGCGCGAGGACGTCGTTACCGAGGCCATCGACGGGGCGCTCGCGCTTTCCGGCGGCACGCTTGCCCGCCTCGACGGCTATCCGCATATCCGCGTGGTGCTGCGCAGTGATTGGGACAGGTCGAAGGTGGCGGTCGTCTCCGGCGGCGGCTCGGGCCACGAGCCGGCCCATGCCGGCTTCGTCGGGCGCGGCATGCTGACGGCCGCGGTCTGCGGCGACGTCTTCGCCTCGCCGAGCGTCGATGCGGTGCTGGCCGGCATCCTTGCCGTGACGGGGCCGGCCGGCTGCCTGCTGATCGTCAAGAACTATACCGGCGACCGCCTCAACTTCGGCCTCGCCGCCGAGCGGGCGCGGGCGCAGGGGCTCGACGTCGCCATGGTCATCGTTGACGACGACATCGCCCTGCCGGACCTGCCGCAGGCGCGCGGCGTCGCCGGCACGCTCTTCGTCCACAAGATCGCCGGGGCGCTCGCCGAACGCGGGGCCGACCTTGAAAGCGTGGCGGCGGCGGCAAGGCGGGTTGCCGCGGCAACGCGCACCATCGGCCTGTCGCTCGGCACCTGCCGGGTGCCGGGTTCGCCGCGCGAGGAGCGCATTCCCGAGTCCAAGGCGGAGCTCGGCCTCGGCATTCATGGCGAGCCGGGCGTGGAGCAGATCGATTTTGCCGGCGCGCGGGGCGCCGTCGCGGTCATGGCGGAGCGCCTTGCCGCCGCGATGGGCGAGGGGCCGCATGTGGCGCTGATCAACAATCTCGGCGGCACCTCCGTCCTCGAAATGTCGGTGCTGGCGCATGACCTTCTCGCTTCCCCGCTCGGCGCGCGCATCGCGCATGTGGTCGGCCCCGCGCCGCTGATGACCTCGCTCGACATGCAGGGTTTCTCCCTCTCCGTCTTCCCGGCGGATGCGGCCGAGCTGGAGCTTCTGAAGGCGCCGGTCGCGATGCCGGCCTGGCCGGGCCTTTGCGAGGTGCGCCCGGTCGCCGTGGCGGCCCTGCCGGCGGGCCTTGCGCCGGTTGCCCCGGCGCCGTCCGAGAATGCGGCCACGCGCGCCTTCCTCGTCGGCTGCTGCAACGCAATGATCGCCGCCGAGCAGAATCTCAACGCGCTCGACGCCAAATCCGGCGACGGTGACACGGGATCGACGCTGGCGGGCGCGGCCCGTGCGCTGATAGCGGCCGTGGATCGCCTGCCGCTGGCCGACGAGAGCCGGCTTCTACTCGCCATCGGGCAGGAACTCGGCCAGACGATGGGCGGATCCTCCGGCGTGCTGCTGGCGATCTTCTTCGCCGCGGCCGGCGATGCGGCTTCGGGCGGCGCCTCGCTGCATGCTGCGCTTCGTGCCGGGCTTTCGCGCATGCAGGAAGTGGGCGGGGCACGGATCGGCGACCGCACGATGGTGGATGCGCTTTCCCCGGCGCTGGATGCGCTGGACGCCGGCCTGCCTGCCGCTGCGGCCGCGGCGCGCAAGGGGGCGGATTTCACTGCGACGCTGACGCGGGCGAAAGCCGGCCGCGCGACCTATGTCAACGCGCGGCAGCTCGAAGGCCATGTCGATCCCGGCGCGGAGGCCGTCGCCCGGCTCTTCGCGCATCTTGCCGGCTGAGCTGTCGTTTCAGTCTCCCGCCGAGGCGGTGGCGAAGACGGCGCGCTGGGCCTCGAAGGCGCGCCGGTAGGCCGGGCGTGCCTGGCCCCGGGCGAGATAGGCGGCAAGGTTGGGGTAGTCGTCCAGAATGTCCGACCATGCGAGCCGCATCAGCACGGAGACCATCAGGAGATCCCCCGCGCTGAATGCGCCTTCGAGCCATTCGGCCGCGCCGAGATGTGTGGAAAGCTGGCCGAGCCGGGTGCGCACGCGTCCTTCGAGAACGGCGCGATGCTCGGCATGCCACGTCTTGCCGCGCTCCTCGCGCACGGCGGTCTCCAGTTCGACGATCGGCGGCTCCATCGTGTTCAGCGCGGCGAATATCCAGGTGATGGCGCGCGCCCGAGCCTTCGCCTCGCGGGGCAGCAGGCCGGCATGGCGCTCGGCGATATGGAAGACGATCGAGCCGGTTTCGAAGAGCGAAAGCCCGTCCTCCTCGTAGGTCGGGATCTGCCCGAAGGGATGAAGGGCGAGATGGCCGGGCTGCTTCATCGCCTCGAAGGAAAGAAGGCGGACATCGTAAGGCTGGCCGACCTCCTCCAGCGCCCAGCGGACGCGCATGTCGCGGGCGAGCCCCTTGCCGCGGTCGGGGGATCGTTCGAAGGCTGTGATGGTGATCGTCATCGGTGTTCTCCCTGGCTTGTGCATGGAAGACGGATGGCGGGGCGGGATTCCGACAGGCCGCCCGCGAAATCCGAACTAGTTCAGCCTGTGGCGGAACATCCACGCGGCGATCGGCATGGTGACGGCGGCGATGGCGACGAGGGCGAGCATGTCGGGCAGGAGGTCCGTGAAGCGGCCGCCTTCTAGATAGACGGCGCGGGTGATGCGGATCGCGTAGGTCAGCGGGTTGATGACGGTCACGTATTGCAGGACCGCGGGCATGTTCTCGGTCGGCGACATCAGGCCCGAGAGCAGCATGAAGGGCATTAGGAAGACGAAGGCGAGGATCATCGCCTGCTGCATGTTGCCGGCAAGCGAGGAGAGGAAGAGGCCGAATCCGATGGCGGCGGCAAGGAACAGCGCAAGGCCCGCATAGAGCGTGAGGAAGGAGCCCGCGAAGGGAATGCGGAACCAGAAGAGCGCGACGAGCAGGATCACCGAGGCCTGCGTGATGCCGACGAGCATGGAGGGCACGGCCTTGCCGATCATGATCTCGGTCGGCGTGAAGGGCGCCACCAGAAGCTGGTCGAAGGTGCCTTCCTCGCGTTCGCGGGCGACCGACATGGCGGTCAGCATCATCGTCATCATCATGGTGATCGTGCCGATCAGCGAGGGGATCATGCTCCAGCGGGTTTCCAGTTGCGGATTGAACCAGGCGCGCGTCGAGACCTTCACCCCGGCGGATGCAATGCCCTTCTCCGAAAGCCAGGCGGCGGCGAAATCGCCGATGATGGCATTGGCATAGCCCTCGGCGATGCCGCTGGTGTTGGAGTTGCGGCCGTCCGCGATCACCTGGACGGGGGCCGGCGCGCCGGCCTCGAGATCCCGCTCGAAACCGTTGCCGATGACGACGACGACCAGCGCGCGCCGCGCGTCGAGAAGGGGGGCGGCCTGATCGATCTGCGCGAACGTGCCCTGGCGCTGGAAGATGCCGGAGCCCTCCAGCTTCGCGACGAGCGTCACCGAGGCGGCGCTGCGGTCCTGGTCGACGAGAACATAGGGCACGCTGTTGAGGTCGTAGGTCGCGGCATAGCCGAAGATCAGGCATTGCAGGATCGGCGGCAGGAAGAGGCTCGCCCGGCTCTTCGGGTCCTTCAGGATGACGAGCAGTTCCTTGCGGATGAGCGTCAGGATGCGCAGGAGAGACATCGGCATCAGGCGATCCTCTTGCGGGTGAGGCGCACCGAAAGCGTCAGCAGCGCCGTCGCCATGCCGGCGAGCACGGCGGCGTTGGGCAGGATGACGCTCCAGTTGTTGCCGGAAAGGAAAAGGGTCTGCAGCAGAGTCACGAAGTAGCGCGCCGGAAAGATGTAGGTGATCATCTGGACGATCCAGGGCATGCTGCGCGGATCGTACATGAAGCCGGAGAGCATCATGGCCGGCAGGAAGGTGAGCAGCACCGTCACCTGGCTGGCGACGAACTGGCTCTTGGTCGCCGAGGAGATGACGAGGCCGAGCCCCAGCGCGACGAGCAGGTAGAGCATCGACACGATTGTGAGGATGACGAGGGAGCCGCGCAGCGGCACGCCGAACAGCAGCTTGCTGCCGACGACGCAGAGCGCAAGGCCGATCAGCCCGAGGGCGAAATAGGGCACGGTCTTGCCGAGCAGGATCTCGGCCGGGCGCACCGGCGTCACGAACAGCGCCTCGAAGGTGCCGCGCTCCCATTCGCGGGCCATCACCAGCGCGGTGAGGAGGGCGCCGATCAGCGTCATCACCAGCACGATCAGCCCGGGCACGAGGAAGTAGCTGCTGTCGTTGGCCTCGTTGAACCAGAGGCGCGGCTCGACCGTGACGCCGCCCGCCGCCGCGCCGTTGCGCCCGGCCTCCTTGGCCGCCCAGACGGCGACCGCGCCCTGCGCGTAGCCGAGCGAGATGCGCGCCGTGTTGGCATCCGCGCCGTTGATGATGACCTGTACCTCGGCGGTGCCGAGATCGATGCTGCGGGCGAAATCGGCGGGGATGCGCACGATGGCCCGCACCTCGGCGCTCATCAGCATCTTCTCGGCCTCGTTCATCGTGCGTACGCTGCGGGTGGAGAAATAGGGCGAGAGCTCGAAGGCCGCGGCAACGCCCCGCGCCGGGGCGGAGCTTTCCTCCATGAGGAGCGCGACGGGCACGTTGCGGACATCGAGGTTGATGCCGTAGCCGAACAGGATAAGCAGCGTGACGGGCATGACGATGCCGATCGCGATGCTGCTGAAATCGCGCAGGAGCTGGCGCGTTTCCTTGCGGATCAGGGCCCGTGTCCGCCGCAGCAGGCCCGCAAGGCCGCCGGCCATGGAGCGGGGGGCGCTCATGCGGCCTTCTCCGTGCGCTTGCGGCGTTCCCGCTCGACGATGGCGATGAAGGCGTCCTCCATGCCGGGCGCGGCGCCGGCTGCGGTGCCGGCCTGCTCGCGGATGTCGACCGGCGTTCCCTCCGCAAGGTTGCGGCCGGCATCGAGGATGATCACCCGGTCGCAATATTCCGCCTCCTCCATGAAATGCGTGGTGACGATGACGGTCACGCCCTGTTCGGAAAGCGCGGTGATCCGGCCCCAGAACTGGCGGCGGGCGAGCGGATCGGCCCCGCTCGTCGCCTCGTCGAGAAAGAGGATGTCGGGCTCGTGCAGGAGCGCGGCGGCGAGCGCAAGACGCTGCTTGAAGCCGCCGGGGAGCTGCCCGCTCGGCAGGTCGCGGAAGCGGTCGAGATCGAAGGCCGCCTTCAGCGTGGCGATCCTCTCCTTCTTGCGGCCGCCCCGCAGCCCGTAGGCGCTGGCGAAGAATTCGAGGTTCTCATCCACCGTCAGCTGGCCGTAGAGCGAGAATTTCTGGGCGACGTAGCCGAGGCGCTCGCGCGCCTTCGCGCCGGCCTTGAGGAGATCGGCGCCCGCGACCTGCAACGCCCCGGAGGTGGCGGGCAGGAGGCCGCAGAGCATGCGGAAGGTCGTGCTCTTGCCCGCGCCGTTCGGCCCGAGAAGGCCGTAGACCTCGCCGCGCCGCACGCTGAAGCTGACATGGGCGACGGCGGTGAAATCGCCGAACATCCGCACGAGATCGCGCACCTCCACGACCTTTTCGCCGGCCGGCTGCCCGGAGCCCGCCGCGAGCGCCGCCTGGTCCACATGCTCCCGCTCCCCCGCGACGCGGTCGAACAGCATCATGAAGGCATCCTCGAAGCGGGCTTCGGTCGGCTCCGTTTCGAGGGACAGCCCTTCGAGCGCCAGCGGTTCCTCCATCTGCTCGCGCCGGCGCACCACGCGGACGCGGCCCGCTTCCGGCACGGCATCGACGACGCCGGGAAGCGCGAAGAGGCGCGCCTGCAACGAGCGGGCCGGCACGCCGTCCGGCCCCCGGACGAGAAAGCAGCAGCCCTCCGCCTTCGCCGTGATTTCGGCCGGCGGGCCTTCGTCGAGGATCTTCCCCGCATGCATCAGCACGGCATGCTCGCAGCGCTCCGCCTCGTCGAGATAGGAGGTGGCGACGACGACGGAGAGGCCATCCTCGCGGATCAGCTTGAACACGATCTCCCAGAGTTCGCGCCGCGACAAAGGATCGACGCCGACCGTCGGCTCGTCCAGCAGCAGCAGTTCTGGCGCGCGCACCAGCGTGCAGGCAAGGCCGAGCTTCTGCTTCATGCCGCCGGAAAGCTTGCCGGCCGGCCGCGCCTTGAACGGGCCGAGCTGCGTCATCTCGAAGAGGCGGGGATAGACCGTCCGGCGCTCCGCATGGGAAACGCCGTGCAGGTCGGCATAGAGGTCGAGGTTTTCCTGCACGCTGAGGTCTTCGTAAAGGCCGAAGCGCTGCGGCATGTAGCCGATCCTGTCCTGCACGGCCTGCGGGGCGGCGGTCACGTCGAGGCCGACGACCTCGAGGCTTCCGCCGTCCGGGGCGATCAGCCCGCTTGCAAGCCGCAGAAGCGTGGTCTTGCCCGCGCCGTCGGGGCCGACAAGCGCCGTCAGCGTGCCCTTGCGGATCGCGAGCGAAATGCCGTCAAGCGCCTCCACGGTCTCCTTCGTTTCCCGCTGGAAGCGCTTGCTAAGGTCATTCGCGACGAGACAGAGCGGACGGTCCTCCATGGCGGCTCATCCTTCCTGCCCTGGCCGGACGGTGGCGGGCATGCCGAGGCGCAGCACGTTGTCGGGGTCGTCGACGAAGACGCGCACCTCATAGACGAGGCTGGTGCGCAATTCCTCGGTCTGCACGGTCTTGGGCGTGAATTCCGCCACCGAGGAGATGAAGCCGATCCAGCCCGGGATCGTGCGGCCGGGCAGGGAATCGACCAGGACTTCCGCCTTCATGCCGGGCCTGATCCGGCCGAGCTGCATGTCCGAGACATAGGCGCGCACCCATTTCGGATTGTTGGTGGCAAGCGAGAAGGCGGCGCGCGTCGGCGAGGCCATCTCGCCCGGCTCGATCAGCCGGGAGCGCACGGTCGCATCGGCCGGGGCCTTGAGGTCGGCGTCGTCGAGCTCCGCCCTCAGGAACGCGACCTGCGCCTCGGCGGCCCGCAGTTGGGCGGCGGCCTGCTGGATGTCCTCGGCGCGCGTGCCGGCGACGAGGAGGTCGAGCGCCTTGCGGCTGGCATCCACCTTCGCCTCCGCCACCGCCGCGGCGGAGCGGGCGTTGTCAAGCGCCTGCTGGCTGACGGCGGCGCGGGGAACGAGCGCGCTCTGGCGCTCCAGTTGCAGGCGGGCATTGGCCGCTTCCGCATCGGCGGCGGCGAGATTGGCGCGCGCCTGCGCGATCTCCTCCGGCCGGTTGCCGTTCTTCAGGCGGGTCAGGTTCGCCTGCTGGGCCTCGACCTGCGCCACGGCCTGGTCGACCTGCGGGCGGATCCTGCCGGTGTCGAGCCGGGCGATGACCTCGCCCTTCTTCACGGCCGCGCCTTCCTCGACGAGCACCTCGGCGACCGGCCCGTTGCCGTTGAAGGCGAGCGTCACCTGGCGGAAATCGACATTGCCGTAAAGGACGAGCTCGGCCGGGCCGCTGTCGCGGTGCCGGTACCACCAGGCACCGGCGGCAAGGGCGGCGAGAAGGAGGACGATGAGGAGGATGCGCTTCATGCCGGTTTGACTCCGCGGGTGCTCCTGGGGCGAGCCTTTCCAGCTAAGGACGATCGGAGGGGATTGTCAAATCCAAATTTGAAATCTAGATTTGAATTCTGAAAGGGAGACCGACATGGCGCGAGGCGCAAGACGATCGTCTGTCTCAGGCCCGCGGCCGGACGGCGCCGCCACGCGTGCGAGCCTGCTGGAGGCCGCCGGGCCGGTCTTCGCCGAGCACGGCTTCGACGGGGCGACCGCCAAGGAGATCGCGCTCCGCGCCGGGGCGAATGCGGCGGCGGTCAACTATCATTTCGGCGGCATCGCGCCGCTCTATGCCGAAGTGCTCGCCGAGGCGCATCGCCGCCTCGTCAACTATCAGGCGCTGGCGCGCGCCGCCTCGGTCGACACGGACCCCAAGGACAGGCTGCGGCGCCTGATCGGCCTTCTCGTGCGCGTGGTGCGCTCGCAGGGCGATGCCTCCTGGCCGGCGAAGCTGATCGCGCGCGAGCTCGTCTCCCCGACGCCGCATTTCGAAAGGCTGCGGCGCGAGGAGCTGGAACCGAAGAAGGCGCTGGTCTTCGGCGTCATCGCCGAGATCATGGGCGTTTCCACCGACCATCCCCTCGTCGCCCAGGCCGCCCTTTCCATCATGGCGCCCTGCTTCATGCTGCTGATCGCCGAAAAGCGCCTCTCGGAAGTGATGCCCCCGCTCGGCCGCGGCCATGTGAGCAACGAGCGGCTCGCCGCCCGCCTGGCGGCCTTCGCGCTCGGCGGCATCGCGCAGCTCGCGTCGGGCAAAGGCGAAGCTTGAGGGCATTGCCAACACGGTGGCCGACCTGCTTTAGGTGCTGCTCGATTCCGGTTGCGTCAGCGCCGTGCACTGAAGGAGGACTTCTCCATGATCGTTTCCGAATACACCATTCCCGGCCTCCATGTGCGCGACCATGTCGTGACGGTGCCGCTCGACTGGTCGAAGCCCGTGGGCGAGACCATCGAGCTCTTCGCCCGCGAGGTGGTCGATCCGGCCCGCAAGGACGAGACGCTGCCGCTCCTCTGCTTCCTGCAGGGCGGGCCGGGCGGCAAGTCGCCGCGCCCGACGAAGGGTAGCCCCTCCTGGCTCGCCAAGGCCTTGAAGACGCACCGCATCATCCTGCCCGACCAGCGCGGCACCGGCCGATCCACCCCGGTCGACGCGGCGACCATCGCCCGCTTCGACGGCGAGGCCGGCGCCGACTATCTCGCCTGCTTCCGCGCCGATTCCATCGTCGACGACCTCGAACATCTCAGGAAGACCGCCTTCGGCGGCGAGCGCTGGCAGACGCTCGGCCAGAGCTATGGCGGCTTCCTGACGCTGACCTATCTCAGCCGCGCGCCGGAAGGGCTTTCGGCCTGCTATGTCGCCGGCGGCATTCCGAGCCTCGATCCCTCCGCCGAGGCGGTCTATCGTCACACCTAT
This sequence comes from Shinella sp. R2-11, assembly GCF_055330205.1. Classification (NCBI taxonomy): domain Bacteria; kingdom Pseudomonadati; phylum Pseudomonadota; class Alphaproteobacteria; order Hyphomicrobiales; family Rhizobiaceae; genus Shinella; species Shinella sp. R2-11. The sequence continues at coordinate 674,563 of NZ_JBVAPC010000001.1, forward strand.
CCGCGCGTGCGCGCCAAGAACGATATGTTCTATAAGCGCTACCCCGACGACAGGGCGCTGGTCGCCCGTATCGCCGATGTCCTTGAAGCCAAGCCGGTTCTGCTGCCCGATGGCGACCGGCTCACCGTGCGCCGCTTCCAGAGCCTCGGCCTCGACCTTGGCATGGGGCCGGGCCACGAGAACATCCACTGGCTGCTCGACGAGGCCTTCGCCGCGCCGGATCGCCTCTCCGACCAGTTCCTCGGCTCGGTGATGCACGCGACCGCCTATAACGGCAATCCGCTCTTCGCCGCGATCCACGAGGCGATCTACGGGCAGGGCGAGGGGGCCACCGGCTGGGCGGCCGAGCGGCTGCTCGGCGAATTCCCGGAATTCGACGCCAAGGCGCGGCCGCTCCTCTTCACCGGCGAGATGATCTATCCGTGGATGTTCGAGGAGATCGCGCTGCTGAAGCCCTTCCGCGCTAGCGCCGAGGCGCTGGCCCGGCGCCCGCGCTATAGCCAGCTTTATGATAAGGCCCGGCTTGTGACGAATGAGGTTCCGGTCTCGGCGGTCGTCTACCATGACGACATGTATGTCGATGCCGGCCTCTCGCTGGAGACCGCCCGCGCCGTCGGCAACGTGGATGTCTGGATCACCAACGAATTCGAGCATGACGGCATCCGCCAGTCGGCTTCCGTCTTCGAACGGCTCGTCACGATGGTGGCGGAAAAGGGCGGTCCGCTGAAGGCCGGTCGGTAGGGAAGCGGCCGATCAGAGGAAGGGCGAAACGGCCGCCGGGATGCCGAGGACGATGGCGAGGCTGAGGAAGACGGCGGTTGCCAGTTTCAGGCGGTTGCGTTTGCGCGTCGTTTCACCGGTCCAGTCATAGGCCATGGTCGTCCCCTCATAGGCATGCGATCCGCGCTTGAATTTGCGGAAACGCAAATCTGCCTCCGTCGCCTGCCCAAGGCAACCCCTGAAATCCTGTGATCCGGCAAGGGGATGGTGAGGACCCGGGAGCGCCTCGTATCGCTCGACCGGGTCCCTGCGTGACCGATGCGGCTTGGGCATCACATCGGGCCGCGCAGCTGGTGGGAAGGGAATTGCCGGCGCCCGGCTTTCCGCGCGCTCGCGGCAGCGGGAATAGGCCTCCTGAAGGATCCGGCGGGCGCGGTAGGCGCTGAGCGGCGCGGGCTCGTCGGCAAGGCGGTGCTCCTCGATCCGTCGGTCGATGTCGTCGATCGCGCGGGCGAGACGGTCAGCGGGCGCGTGGTCCCGGAAAGGGCAGCGGAGGCGCTGGTGGGGCATGGTCATTCCTCGAATCAGGCTCCATCATGGAGCGGCGCCAAGGTATCGCCTCGTCCGGTCGATCCCACCTACCGGCGATTGCGAGCGGCACGTTGGTATGCGGCCCGTAAACCGGCAGGAAGCGATTTTAATCGAATTTTCACTATCTGCGTGGCGCCGGAAAAACACAGGCGAAGAAGAGGTGCCGCCTGTCCCGTTGACGGACAGCATGCCTCTTCCGCCCCCGGAACGGGATCGGCCTGCCTCGTGTTCCCCGATGGCTGCGCTGCAATTCTTGGGTGCCGGTCGCGGGCTCCTCTTACCTTGCCGAAAGCGGCTTCCGGCGGTCAGCGGATGAAGATGAACGCCATGCCGATGACGACGAGGGCCGCGCCCGCCCAGGCGCCGCCGGCGGGCCGTTCGCCGGTGCGCAGCCACAGCATCGGCAGGATCATGACGGGCGAGGTGGCCGAGAGGGTCGAGACGATGCCGACCTTGCCGCCGGAAAGCGCAAAGAGCAGCAGCGTCATGCCGATAGCCAGCGCGAGAATGCCGGTCAGCGCGGTGAGGACCGCGATCTTCAGCGTCAGCGGTCCCTTCGGCTTGACGGAGGGGATGGGCAGCTGGATCAGGATGCTGAGGCAGAAGGCCGCCACGCCGACCCGCATGAGCGAGGCGAGGAAGGGATCGATGCCCGTCTCCATGACGGGACGGGCGATGATGGAGCCGACGGCCTGGCCCGTCGCCGCGCCGATCCCCAGCAGCACGCCGATCCAGAGCGGCCCCTTGACCGTTTCCCACTGGTGGATCTGCGCCCGCCGCTTGCCGAAGAGAATGGCGAGGAACACGCCGGCCGCCGTCAGCGCGATGCCGGCGATCGCAAGCGGCGGCAGGGATTCGCCAAGCACCAGCCAGCCGAGCAGGGCGGCGATCGGCGCGTTGAGCGCGAAGAGGATGCCGGAGCGGCGCGGGCCGACGCGGTTGAGCGTCGCGAAGAGCAGCGTATCGCCGATGAAGATGCCGATGAGTCCGGAAAGCAGCAACGGGCCCGCATTGGCCATGTCGAGCTGATGCCACGCCCCGCTGGCGAGCACATAGAGCGCCAGCAGCCCCGTGACGAAGATCTGGCGGGCGCGGTTGAAGGCAAGCGCCCCGAGATGGCCGGCGGGCCCTGCCGAGATCAATCCGGTGAAGGCCCAGCAGGTCGCGGCGCCGAGGGCGGCAAGTTCGTGGATCGGCATCTGGTTCCGCCCGGTGAGGTGCTTTGCGGCGAAGATGCCGTCCGCCCCGTTAAAGCGTGATCCTGCCGCTCCCGTCCAGAGCCGTTTCCGGCCATCAACAGCGGGTTTGGCGCGCCCCCTTCTCCGGCGCGCGGGAACCAAACGCTCTTCCGCGGATTTTGATCGCGCGAACCAGTGACGTCAGCAGACAAGGCGGCAGAGAGTGCGAAGCGAAGGGTTTCCGTTGACCGGGGCAGCAGAAAGCATGCCTTCCTCCATCATCCAGCCCGGCCGCAACGCCTGGCGTGTCGCGAGCGCAGACAGGCTGAGCGTGCTCGTCGACGGCGAAGCCTATTTCGAAGCGCTGGAAAGCGCGCTGGAGGAGGCGCGGCAGGAAGTCTGGATCGTCGGCTGGGATTTCAATCCCGACATCCGCCTGCGGCCGGGCGATCCGCAATCCCCGACGCTCGGCGCCTTTCTGCTGCGGCTCGTCGAAGGGCGGCCGGCGCTGACGATCCGCGTGCTGGTCTGGGCGATGGGGCCGGTCTATTCCGGCAAATCGCTGAAGATGTTCCGCAAGCGCCGCTGGTCGTCCCACCCGCGCATCATGCTGGCCTTCGACAGCCGCCATCCGCTGCGGGGATCGCACCACCAGAAACTCGTAGCCATTGACGACCAGGTCGCCTTTGTCGGCGGCATCGACCTGACGGCCAAGCGCTGGGACACGAGCGCCCACCGCGCCGGCGATCCCCGCCGCACGATGCCTTCGGGCAAGCGCTACGAGCCGGTGCACGACATGCAGGTGGGGCTGGAGGGCGAGGCGGCCCGGCTTGCCGGCGACATGGCGCGCCACCGCTGGCTTCTCGCCACGGACGAGGCCGTCCCGGCGCTGAAGATCCCGGCCGATATCCGCCTCGACGGCCGGGTCGCCGACATGACGGCGGTCGGCGTCGCCTTCGCCCGCACGGAGCCGGCGATCCGCGGGCGAGAGGGCATCGCCGAGGCGGTGGAGCTCACCATCGCGGCCCTCAAGGCCGCCCGCCGCCAGATCTATATCGAAAGCCAGTATTTCGCCTCGGTGCGGGTTTGCGAGGTGCTGTGCGAAAGGCTTGCCGAGCCGGACGGGCCAGAGGTCGTCATCGTCTCGACCCTGAGTTCCCACGGCACCATCGAGCGCCTGGTGCTCGGGGCCAACCGCGACCGCTTCATCCGCCGCCTTGCGCGGTGCGACCGGCACGGGCGGATGCGCGCCTTCTATCCCGTCGTGCCGAGGGCAGACGGCTCGGAGCAGGAGATCGTCATTCATTCCAAGCTGGTCATCGTCGACGATGCCTTCCTGCGCGTCGGTTCCTCCAATCTCAACCAGCGCAGCGAGGGGCTGGATACCGAGCTGGATATCGCCGTGGAGGCGCAGTCGGACGCGGAGCGGCGCGGCATCCTCGCGCTGCGCGACCGGTTGCTGGCCGAGCATCTCGATGCGGATGCCGGGACCTTCGGCGCGGCCGTGCGCGCGGAAGGGCGTCTCGGTCCGGTGATCGACGCATTCAACGGCAAGGCGCGGGGGCTGCGGCCGTTCCGCGAGGTGAAGCGTGGCGGGGCGACGGCGGCCGTTCCGGGCACCGCGCTCGTCGATCCTGTCGCGCCCTGGTGGCCGCTGTCCGGCTGGTTCGCCGGCTGGCGGTCGCTGCTTGGCCGTCAGCCCGGATTCCTGCGCAGGGCCGCCTCGCCGTTCGCATCCAGCAAGGCTTCGCTGGCGAGCAGGCAGACCACCCCGAGCGGAAGCGGAATGAAGAAATAGGCCGCCCGGAACGCGATCAGCGCGCCGATCGAGACCGAGCTCCCGAGAAGGAAGACGATCGCGGCCTCCATGACGCCGAGCCCGCCGGGCACATGGCTGACGAGGGCCGTGAGGTTGCCCACCACATAGGCCGCCGTCGTTTCCATATAGCCGACGTCACCATTCAGGAGCTGGTGAAGGCAGGCCGCGACGAAGGCGAAATTCGCCGTGCCGACCGCCAGCTGCAAGGCGGCCAGCCCCGGCGACGGCAGCGCGAAGCGCCAGTGCCGGACACGCACCTCGCCGCGCAGGAAGGCGGAAAGCGCAAGATAGACGGCGCCGACTGCAAGGCAGGCGAGGCCGAGCGCCAGCGAGGCGGCCCTGCCGAGACCCGCCACCTTGCCGGCGGTGCCGGGAAGCAGGAGGAGGCAGATGCCCGCGAGCACGATCAGCCCGAGGCCGACCGTCACCCCGCAGAAGACGATCAGCTTGGCGATCTCTTCCGTATCGAGGCCCCAGCGCCTGTAGAAGCGGTAGCGCACCGCGCCGCTGCTGAGCGCCGCGATGCCGACATTGTGGCCGATGGAAAGGCTGGTGAAGGAGGCGAGCGCCGCCTGCCGGTAGGGAAGCGGCTTGCCGACATAGCGCAGCGCCAGGAAATCGAAGAAGGTCAGGCAGACATAGGAGCCGGCCGAGAAGGCGAGCGCCAGGGCGAAATTCATCTTCGGGATCGCGGAAACGGAGTTGCGGATATCCTCCCAGGTATACTGACTCAGCGTCCGGTAGACGAGCCAGCCGGCGACGAGAACGGCGCCGGCGACGGCCGCGTGGAGGATATGGGTGCGTTTCATGCGTTTTCCTTCAATCCGACGGAGCGGAACGAAAACAAGGCCTTCCGTGTTCCAACGGCGTCCGGGGCTTGAGAGGAAGGCATGGCAAGGCGGCTGCGACTGGTGACCTACAACGTGCATAGCTGCTTCGGCACGGACCGGCGGCTCGATCCCGGCCGCATCGCCGAGGTGATCGCCGAATGCGAGGCGGATATCGTCGCGCTGCAGGAAGTGGACGTCGCGCGGGCGCGCAGCGGCGGCATCGACCAGGCCGAAAGCATCGCGAAGCACCTGAGCATGGTCTCGCATTTCCACCCCGCGCTCCATCTCGAGGAGGAGCGCTATGGCGATGCCCTGCTGACGGCGCTGCCGACGCGGCTCGTGAAGGCCGGCGGCCTGCCGTCCCGCGGGGAGCCGCGCGGTGTGCTCTGGGTGGAAGTGCCGGTGGGGGAGGCGAGGCTTCAGGTCTTCGTCACCCATCTCGGCCTTCTCGGCGCCGAGCGCATGCGCCAGACCGAGGCGCTGATCGGGCCGGACTGGCTCGGCGCGCCGATGCCCGGGGATGCGCGCATCCTCTTTGCCGGCGACCTCAATGCGGTGACGCGTTCGGCCTCCTACAAGCTCCTCGCGCGGCGGCTGAAGGATGCGCAGGTCGAGGCCGGCGGCCGGATCCGGCCGACCTTCCCCTCGCGTTTCCCGCTCCTGCGTCTCGACCACATCTTCGTCGGCGAGGGGGTCAGGGTCCACCGCACGGCGGTGCACGATACCCCTCTCGCCCGCCGCGCTTCCGACCACCTGCCGCTATGGGCCGATCTGGAGATCGAATAGCCTTCTGTGCTTTACGGCTGCCTGCTGTTGCGGACCTGCTTGGGCGTCAGCCCGTAGGCCTTGCGGAAGGCGGTGGTGAAGCTGGAGACGTGGTTGTAACCGGCGAGATAGGCGGCGGTGCCGACCGGCACGCGTTCGTTGGCAAGCGCCGCCCGCGCCGCTTCCAGCCGCTTTTCGCGCACGAAATCGAAGACCGTCACGCCGAAATGCTCCTTGAAGCGGCGCTGCACGGTGGAGGGACTGGCGCCCACCTCGCCGGCGATCAGGTCGATGGTGAGCTCCTTGCCGAGATTGGCAAGGATGTAGTCGCGGGCGCGCTCGCAGGCCCTGAGGCTGAGGAAGGATGGAGCCTGCGGGCTTTCCATCTCCTCCGCCATCATCGCCAGGCAGGACTGCCACATGATGTCGAGCCCCTGCGCCCGCAGATAGAGGGAGCCGAGCTCGCCCTCCAGCAGCGGCGGGGGATGCGCGATCTTCTCCGCGAGCTGCAGGATATGCTGCCCCGGCTCGAAGGAGAAATGCGCCAGGTGCCGGGCGAGGAAATCGTGCAGTTGCCGCGCCGGCACGCCGTCCTCCGTCTCGATCAGGCGCCTCAGCCACGGCCGGGGCGCGGCGATCATCACCTTGCGCAGCGGCGCGCCGCTATTGGTGATGAAGCGCAGCGTGCTGTGCTGCGCGACGTTCAGCATGAAGACCAGCGGCATGCGGCTCCGTCCCGTGCCGGCCTCCAGCCGGAACGGGACGTTGTCGATGACGAACTGCTGCTGTCCTTCCAGCACGATCATCAGCATGAATTTCGGCCAGATCGTCTGCTCGCCCGTATAGGGCGTGCAATTCGGCACGTTCTCGACGGAGCCGACGAAAAGTTCTTCCGGCGTGTACTGCATGGCGATGGCCCTGGGGTCAGAATTCGATCGGTTCGGGTGCGCCGCCGCTATGCTGTTTCCGCGTAAATCTTTGACATTTCCGACAAAACCTTTCGCGTCGACAGGGGGACGGGTGCTCCCTAATACATGAGTTCAGAAATCATGTTTATGCCCTTCCCTCGCGGGTGACAAGTCCGCCGCCCGGAGGGAAGGCAGGGGGCTTTCCCGCCCCTTCGATCGACTGGCTGGAGTACCGAGATGAAATTCACCCGCATGATGCCGCTTGCCGGCGTTTCCCTGCTCGCCCTGTCTTCCGCCCTCCACGCCGAGGAGAAGAAACAGGAGGAGGTGACCGTGCTCGATACGATCACCATCATCAACCAGGGCCGCGAGAACGTGGTCGCCACGGGCGGCACGGTCGTCTCGGAGGACGAGCTGGAGAAGCTGAAGCCGGCCAATGTGTCCGAGCTGTTCTCGCGCCAGTCCTCCATCACCGTATCCGGCGGCGGCGGGCCGTCCAAGCGCATCCACGTCTTCGGCATGGAACAGTCCAACCTTGCCGTGACGGTCGACGGCGTGCCGCAGACGGCGACGAGCTGGCACCATACGGGCTCCAGCGTCATCGACCCCGCCTTCCTCAAGCGCGTCGAGGTGGAAGCGGGCGCGGCCGCGGCCGATTCCGGCTTTGCCGCGGCGGCCGGCGCGGTGCGCTACGAGACGGTCGGCGCGAAGGATCTGCTGGAGGACGGCAAGGATTTCGGCGCGCGGATCGGCACTTCGGTCGGCACCAATGGCAGCGGCGTTTCCGGCAGTGCGGCGGCCTATGGCCGCGTCGGCGACTTCGACTGGTTCGTCATGACCCACGGCCAGAAGGGCAAGGACTACAAGGACGGCGGCGGCGATGTCGTGAAGGGCACGGAACCGGCCGCCCGCAACATCCTCGCCAAGCTCGGCTACGAGGTCGAGGACAACCGCTTCGAGCTCGGCTACGAGCGCAGCCGCGACAAGGCGGATCGCCTGATCAAGATGAACATGGGCCTGGCGGGCGATGAGCTGCACCCGCTGGAGGTCGCCCGCGACACCGTCAAGCTGACCTACAGCTCGACCGCCCCGACGGATCTCTGGGACCCCGAGTTCATGCTGTATTACAGCCAGAACGACTATTGGCGGACCAACTATCAGAACCGCACGAACGGCAACATGATCCTCAACGAGGACCTCTACGGCGGAAAGATCCAGAACACCTTCACGATCGATCCCGGCAAGATCACCGCCGGCATAGATTTCGGCCAGCACGACTACCACACCGACAACTACGGCAACAACAACCGCCGCTACCGCGACTTCGACACCACCCAGTTCGGCGTCTTCACGCAGGGCCGCTTCGAATTCGACAACGGCTTCAACGTCTCGACCGGCGCGCGCTACGACACGCACCGCTTTAACGACTGGGACGACAAGCGCTTCTCCGACAGCGGCGCGAGCGTGAACGCGACGGTCGCCTACAAGTTCACCGAGAGCTTCGAGGTATTCGCCGGCGCCTCGCGCACCTGGCTCGGCTACGTCATCGGCGACTACGGCTATGTTCATGCGCGCGACAACGCGTTCTATACCGACCCGTCCTTCGACACGGGCTCGGCGAAGAACTTCAAGGTCGGCGCGAATTTCGGCGGCGAGGACTGGAATGCCGGCGTGACGCTGTTCGACACGCGCATCAACGGCCTGCCGAACTACGACACGCCCTCGCTGAACAACGATCCGAACGAATACCGCAGCCGCGGCGTCACGCTCAATGCCAGCTATACATGGGAGGAGACCACCTTCGGCGCGACCTTCACCCATGCCAGGGTGACGGCGGGCGGCAAGTCGGCCCTGCCGAACAGCGGAACCTTCATGCCGGTCGGCGACATGGCGACCTTCTACATCGACCACGCCATCCCCGACTACAACATGAAGGTCGGCACGACCGTGGCCTGGGCCGGCAAGATCTCCGACGCACTGGCGACGGCGAGCGGCTTCTACGACCAGCCGTCCTATACCGTGGTCAACATCTATACGGAGTGGACGCCGCCATCCTATGAGAACGTCACGCTGCGCCTCAGCGTCGACAACCTGTTCGACAGGAAGTATTTCGAGCGATCGAGCTATGCCACGAGCTCGAACCGCGGCGGCATCGATCCGGTCTACGCGCCGGGCCGCACGATCACGCTGCATGCCGGCGTGAAGTTCTGATCTTCCCGATCCCTGCCGCTCCGGCGGCAGGGGTTTCCATATTCTGAAAGGACAGTCCGTGCAGGAATCCGTCGCCTATCTCGAAACCGCAAGCGGCCGGAAATATCTGGTGCAGCTCTGCAAGCATTTCGCTCACAAGATCGCCGTCACCTATACGGAAAGCCGTGGGGACTGTCGCTTTCCCCGCGGCGAAGCCATCTTCGAGGCGGACGAGAGCGGCCTCAGCATGGCCGTGAGCGCCGCGGATGCAGAGGGGCTGGCCCAGACGCAGGCGATCATCGAATCCCATCTCCTGCGCTTCGCCTTCCGCGAGAAGCTGGAGGGGCTCGACTGGCGGCAGGCAAGAGCCGCCTGATCTTGCACCAGCGGTGACAGGCGACGCTTGCGGGCTGCGGTTCAGGGAAGCCGGAGCGTTTCCGTGAGGGTGAGCAGCCGCGCCAGCGCGTCGTCCAGCTTCTGTGCCCTGGTATCGTCGACATGCTGGATGAAGGCGCAGGTCAGGACGGCGGTCGCGTCGCCGTCGGGGCCGAAGATGGGCGCGCTGATATCGGTGACGCCGACGAACTGGCCGGAAGCGCCGAGACGATAGCCCTGCCGGCGGGCCGCATCGATCTGGTCCTGGATGCCGGCGAGCGCGGCGGTGGAGGCGACGCCCCACTGGCGAAGTGTTTCCTCCATGCGTTCCGGCGCCTGGAAGGCGACCAGGGCTATTCCCGAACCCGTCGTGAAGAGATCGAGCTGGCTGCCGACTCGGGCCCGGAATTCCCAATGGGAGACGGGGCTCGCCTGGGCGATGATGAGGCCCGCTCCGAATTCCGGGATGACGAGGTGGCAGGACTGGTCCGTCTGGCGCGCGAAGTCGTCCATCAGGGGCTGCGCGCTGGCCGCCAGCCGCCGGTAGGGAGGATAGTGGTTGGCGAGGACGAACATCTTCATCGACAGCGAGTACCGGTCGCCGCCTTCCGACCGGGCGACATAGCCTCGCGCGACCAGGCGCTCCAGCATGCGGAAAATCTGCGAGGGGCTGAGCCCCATCTCGCGCACGATCTCCGTCCGGGTCATGCCGCCGCTCTGCCGCGCCAGGATCTCGATGATGTCCAGCCCCTTGTCGAGCGCTGGCGCGCGGTACTTGTCGTCCGCGGTGAGGTCTTCCCCGGTCTCCGTCTTCAGCGATTTCCTTGCCATCTCGCCCTCCCATCCAGCACTCATACCGATCCCGTTCAAAAAAGACATAGGGGCCAGCTTGTCAAAGTGATTTGTATGTGAAACATTATTTTATATACAAACGGGAGCGGGGAGGAAACCATGCGCCTGCGAGACAAGACCGTTCTTGTGACGGCAGCCGGCCAGGGCATTGGCAGGGCGAGCGCCCTTGCATGCCGGGACGAGGGCGCCCGCGTGATCGCGACGGATATCGACGGTGCGCTGCTGGAAGGGCTGGAGGGCGTAGAGACGGCGGTGCTCGACGTGACCCGGCCCGACGCCGTCGAGGCCATCGCGGCCCGGGTCGGCCCGCTCGACGGCCTCTTCAACTGCGCCGGCGTGGTGCACAACGGCACGCTTCTCGATATCAAGGACGAGGACTGGGCCTTCGCCTTCGACCTCAACGTCACGGCGATGATGCGCCTGACGCGCGCCTGCCTGCCCGGCATGCTCGACCGGGCGGCGAAGACGGGAACCGCCTCGATCCTCAACATGGCCTCCATGGCGTCCTCCATAAAGGGCTTTGCCAATCGCACGGCCTATGGCGCGAGCAAGGCGGCCGTCATCGGCCTGACGAAGGCGATCGCCGCCGATTTCGTCAAGCAGGGCATCCGTTGCAATGCGCTGTGCCCCGGCACGGTCGATACGCCTTCGCTGCGCGGGCGCATTGCGGCCTCGGCCGATCCGGTGCAGGCTGAGAAGGATTTCATCGCGCGCCAGCCCATGGGGCGCCTTGCGACGGTCGACGATATCGTTCCGATGGTGGTTTTCCTTTTGTCCGACGAGAGTAGATTTGTCTCGGGACAGGCCATGCTGGTGGATGGCGGCGTCACCATCTGAGAGCCTGACGGGGAGGAGCGCGTCATGAGCGAACTGGTGCGAATGGAGGGGATCGACAAGAGCTTTCCCGGCGTGCATGCGCTGAAGGCCGTCGATTTCGATCTGCAGACCGGCGAGGTCCATGCGCTGATGGGCGAGAACGGCGCCGGCAAGTCGACGCTGATGAAGGTATTGTCCGGCGTCTACCGGCCCGATGGCGGCCGTATCCTCGTCGATGGACAGGAAGTGTCGGTCCCCACGCCGAGGGCGGCGCAGGACCTCGGCATCGGCATCATCCACCAGGAACTGGCCCTGATGCGCGATCTCACCGTCGCGCAGAACATCTGGATCGGCCGCGAGCCGCGCCTTTCCTTCGGCCGGCTCGACGAGGCGAAGCTGAACGCGGACACCGCCGCCATCTTCGCCGGCATGAACATCCACATGGATCCCCGCACGCCCGTCGCCGGCCTCACCATCGCCCGCCAGCAGATGGTGGAGATCGCCAAGGCGCTGAGCTACCGCTCGCGCGTGCTGATCATGGACGAGCCGACGGCCGCGCTCAACGACGCGGAGATCGCCGAGCTCTTCACCATCATCCGCCGCCTCAAGGCCGAGGGCGTCGGCATCATCTACATCAGCCACAAGATGGACGAGATCAAGCGCATCTCCGACCGGGTGACGGTCATGCGCGACGGCGCCTATGTCGGGACGGTCGCGGCGGAGGAGACGCCGATCTCCCGGATCATCTCCATGATGGTCGGCCGCGAGCTGACCGACGAGGCGGTGACGATCCCCGACCTTTCCGGGGCGGAGACGGCGCTGGAGGTGATCGATGTCAGCCGCGGGCGCGAGCTGAAGGAGATCAGCTTCAGCCTGAGGAAAGGCGAGATTCTCGGCTTTGCCGGCCTGATGGGTGCAGGACGCACCGAGCTTGCCCGCGCCATCTTCGGCGCCGAGCCGATAGACAGCGGCGAGATCCGCGTCCACGGAAAGCCCCTGCGCATCACGAGCCCGGCCGAGGCCGTGCGCGCGGGGATCGGCTATCTGTCCGAGGACCGCAAGCATTATGGCCTGGCGCTCGGCATGGATGTGCGCGCCAATATCGCCATGGCGAGCCTTCGGCGCCATTGCGACGCCATCGGCAGGATCGACGAGGCCGCGCTCGCCCGGGTGGCGAAGGACTATATCCAGAAGCTCGCCATCCGCACGCCGGGCGACCGGCAGGAGGTGCGGCTGCTCTCGGGCGGCAACCAGCAGAAGGTGGTCATCGCGAAATGGCTGCTGCGCGACTGCGACATCCTGATCTTCGACGAGCCGACGCGCGGCATCGACGTCGGCGCCAAGGCGGAGATCTACCGGCTGCTCAACGAGCTGGCCGCCGCCGGCAAGGCGATCATCGTCATTTCCAGCGAGCTGCCCGAGGTGCTGCGGCTCTCCCATCGCATCGCCGTCATGTGCGAGGGGCGCCTGACCGGCATCCTGCCCGGCGGGGCGGAGCAGGAGAGGATCATGGAACTGGCAACGCAACGCAACGGCAAGACTGCTGCCTGAGGGGGACACGGGAACTATGAGTGAAAAGGCAAGCCTGCGCGGCAGCGCGCAGCAGAAAATCCTGGCCTTTGCCAGCCTCATCGTGCTGCTGATCGGCTTCTCGCTGGCCAGCCCGAACTTCTTCCAGGTCTCCAACATCATGGCGATCCTGCAGGCCACCTCGGTCAACGGGGTTCTGGCCGTGGGCGTGACGATGATCATCATCACCGGCGGCATCGACCTGTCCATCGGCACGCTGATGACCTTCTGCGCGGTGATGACGGGCGTGGTGCTGACCTGGGCGGGCATGCCGCTGCCCTTCGGCGTGCTGGCGGCAATCGGCACGGGCGCCTTTTGCGGCTTCGTTTCCGGCGGTCTGGTCGCCCGCATGAAGATACCGCCCTTCATCGCCACCCTCGGCATGATGCTGGTGCTCAAGGGCCTGTCGCTGATCGTCACGGGCACCAAGCCGATCTATTTCAACGACACGCCCGGCTTCACCCTCATCGCGCAGGGCTCGCTGATCGGCCAGCTCGTTCCGGCCTTTCCCGTGCCGAACGGGGTGCTGGTGCTCTTCATCGTCGCGGGCATCACCTCGTGGATCCTCAGCCGCACCGTGCTCGGCCGCTACACCTTCGCGCTCGGCTCCAACGAGGAGGCGGTGCGCCTTTCCGGCGTCAACACGAATTTCTGGAAGATCGCCATCTACACGCTGTCCGGCGCGATCTGCGGCATCGGCGGCCTTCTCATCGCCAGCCGGCTGAATTCCGCCCAGCCCGCGCTCGGCCTCGGCTACGAGCTGGAGGCGATCGCGGCCGTGGTCATCGGCGGCACCAGCCTTGCCGGCGGGCGCGGCACCATCCTCGGCACGCTGATCGGCGCGCTGATCATGTCGGTTCTGACCAACGGTCTGCGCGTGCTTTCCGTTGCGCCGGAATGGCAGACGGTCGTCACCGGCGCCATCATCATCATCGCGGTCTATGCCGACCAGATGCGCCGGCGCGAGGCGAAATAACCGGAGGGAGGCTGAGGCCTCCGGACGGTCGATAAGTTCATGCAGTGTGAACACAAGGAGGAAAACATGTTCACGAGAAGAACTCTACTTGGTGCGGTCGCGGCAATCTCGCTGCTCGGTGCGGCGACGGGAGCAGGCGCACAGGACAAGCTCTACGTGCCGCTCATCTCAAAGGGCTTCCAGCATCAGTTCTGGCAGGCCGTGAAGGCCGGCGCCGACAAGGCCGGTGCGGAACTCGGCGTCGAGGTGACGTTCGAGGGACCGGACAACGAAAGCCAGGTCGACAAGCAGATCGACATGCTGGCCGCAGCCCTCGCCAAGAAGCCGGCCGCCATCGGCTTTGCCGCGCTCGACAGCCAGGCGGCCATTCCGCTTCTCAAGCAGGCCCAGGACGCCAAGATCCCGGTCATCGCCTTCGACTCCGGCGTCGATAGCGACATCCCGGTCGCGACGGCCTCGACGGACAACATCGCGGCGGCCGCGCTTGCCGCCGACAAGCTCGCCGAGCTGATCGGCGATGCCGGCAAGGTTGCCGTGGTCGCCCACGACCAGACCTCGCGCACCGGCGTCGACCGCCGCGACGGCTTCGTCAACCGGATGAAGGAGAGCCATCCGAATGTCGAGATCGTTACCATCGAATACGGTGGCGGCGACCATCTGAAGTCGACGGAGATCACCAAGGCGATCCTGACCGCCAATCCCGACATCAAGGGCATCTTCGGCACCAACGAAGGCTCCGCCATCGGTGTCGTCAACGGCGTGAAGGAAGCGGGTGCCAAGGTGGTGGTCGTCGGCTACGACTCCGGCAAGGCCCAGAAGGACGCGGTCCGTGACGGCTCCATGGCCGGCGCGATCACGCAGAACCCGGTCGGCATCGGCTACGAGACGGTCAAGGCTGCCGTTGCCGCCGCCAAGGGCGAGGCGGTCGAGAAGAACATCGATACCGGCTTCTACTGGTACGACAAGACCAATATCGACTCGCCGGAAATCTCCGCCGTTCTCTACGATTGATCCGAAATCCGGCCCGGGGACCAAGGTCTCCGGGCCCTTTCCGAGACGCGGCGTACGATCCGGCTCGGCACCGAAGCACTCCGCGAAAAAATGCAGAAGGTTATGAAGGCATGAAGATTACCGGTCTTCGCACTATGGACGTGCGCTTCCCGACAAGCCAGCATCTGGACGGATCCGACGCGATGAATCCGGATCCGGACTATTCGGCGGCCTATGTGATCCTGGAGTCCGACGGCCCGCACGAAGGCCACGGTCTGACCTTCACCATCGGCCGCGGCAACGAGATCTGCGTGGCGGCCATCGAGGCGTTGCGCCCGCTCGTCGTCGGCCTCGACATGGCGTGGGTGGCGGAGGACATGGGACGCTTCTGGCGGCATATCACCTCCGACAGCCAGTTGCGCTGGGTCGGGCCGGACAAGGGCGTCATCCATCTTGCCACCGGCGCGGTGGTCAATGCGGTCTGGGACCTCTGGGCCAAGATCGAGGGCAAGCCGGTCTGGCAACTCGTCGCCGAGATGACGCCCGAGGACCTCGTGCGCTGCATCGACTTCCGCTATCTCACGGACTGCATCACGCCCGAATGGGCGCTCGAATTCCTGACGGAGCAGGCCCGGGGCAAGCAGGACCGTATCGCGACGCTGAAGGCCGAGGGCTACCCCTGCTACACGACCTCGGCCGGCTGGCTCGGCTATGACGACGCCAAGCTGCGCCGCCTTTGCCGCGAAGCAGTCGATGCGGGCTTCAACTATATCAAGATGAAGGTCGGCCGCGACCTCGACGACGATATCCGCCGCCTCACCATCGCCCGGGACGAAGTCGGCCCCGACGTCAACCTGATGATCGACGCCAACCAGGTCTGGGAAGTCGACCAGGCGATCGACTGGGTGAAAAAACTCGCCTTCGTCAAGCCGTGGTTCATCGAGGAACCGACAAGCCCCGACGACGTGGAAGGTCACCGCAAGATTCGCGAGGCCGTCGCGCCCGTCCAGGTCGCGACCGGCGAGATGTGCCAGAACCGTATCATGTTCAAGCAGTTTATCATGCGCGGCGCCATCGATGTCGTGCAGATCGACAGTTGCCGGCTGGGCGGGCTCAACGAGGTTCTCGCCGTGATGCTGATGGCCGCGAAATATGGGCTGAAGGTCTGCCCCCATGCGGGCGGCGTCGGCCTGTGCGAATATGTCCAGCACATGTCGATGATCGACTATCTCTGCATTGCCGGGACGCGGGAAGGGCGGGTCATCGAGTTCGTCGATCACCTTCACGAGCATTTCGTCGATCCCTGCATCATCCGCGACGCGGCCTATATGCCGCCGCAGGCGCCGGGCTTCTCCATCGAGATGAAGCGCGACAGCCTCGAAGCCTACCGTTTCCGGGGGGCGTGATGGACCTCGGGCTTCAAGGCAAGGTCGTCGTGGTGACCGGCGGCGGCTCGGGCATCGGCGCCGGCATCACGGAAGTGCTGTCGGAGGAGGGCGCCCGGCCCGTCATCGTCGCACGGCGGACGCCCGACGCGGACTGGCTGCGCCGCACCGGCGCCGAGTTCGTGCAGGCGGAACTTTCCGACGATGCGGCCTGCCGGCGCGCGATCGAAACCGTCCGGTCGCGATGCGGTGCCGTTCACGGCCTCGTCAACAATGCGGGCGCCAATGACGGCGTCGGCATCGGCAAGGGGCCGGATGCCTTTCGCGACAGCCTCAACCAGAACCTCATCCACTATTACACGATGGTCCATCTGTTGCAGGACGACCTGCGGGCGGCGCGCGGCGCCATCGTCAACATCAGCTCCAAGACGGCTCTGACCGGGCAGGGCGGCACCTCGGCCTATGTCGCCGCCAAGGCTGCACAACTGGGGCTCACGCGCGAATGGGCGGTCGAGTTCCTGGCTGACGGCGTGCGCGTCAATGCCATCGTCGTCGCCGAGGTGATGACGCCGCTCTACCGGCGCTGGCTGGATACCCTGCCGGATGGCGAGGCGGCCCTCGAGGAGATCGTCCGGCGCATTCCGCTCGGCCAGCGCATGACCACGGCGCGCGAGATCGGCGACACCTGCGCCTTCCTGCTGTCGAGCCGCGCCAGCCACATGACGGGGCAGTGGCTTTTCCCGGATGGCGGCTATACGCATCTCGACAGGGCAATTCGCGGGCATGCGGGAGAAAATCCCGCAGCCGATTGAAGATTTTCTTTGCCGCCCGCTTGTCCACAAGGCCGCGGGAGGCCTAGTTGGACTCGCGGCGCGCTGTTATGACGTGCTTTTGATGACGAGAGATGATCAAGGTCGGCCATGCGGGTTTCTGATTGCTACAATTTCCACGATTTCCGCCGCCTGGCCAAAAAGCGTCTTCCCGGCCCGATCTTCAACTATATCGACGGCGCGGCGGATGATGAGGTCACCTACAGGCGCAACACGGCGGCTTTCGAGGACTGCGATCTCCTGCCGAGCGTCCTCAACGGGGTCAGCGACGTCGACATGTCGGTGACTGTGATGGGGCAGAAGCTGGCCATGCCGGTCTACTGCTCGCCCACCGCGCTTCAGCGCCTGTTTCACCACGAAGGCGAGCGGGCGGTCGCCCATGCGGCGAACAGGTTCGGCACGATGTTCGGCGTTTCCTCGCTCGGCACGATCAGCCTGGAGGAAGCGCGGCGCATCAGCAGCGCGCCGCAGGTCTATCAGTTCTACTTCCACAAGGATCGCGGTCTCAACCGGGACATGATGGCGCGCGCGAAGCAGGCGGGCGTCGAGGTCATGATGCTGACCGTCGACAGCATCACCGGCGGAAACCGCGAGCGGGACCAGCGGACCGGCTTTGCGATCCCGTTCCGGCTGAATCTCGCCGGGATGGCGCAGTTCGCGGTCAAGCCGGGCTGGGCGCTCAACTATTTCACGCATGAGAAATTCCGCCTGCCGCAGCTGGAAAGCCATGTCGACATGGGCAGCGGGACGATGTCGATCAGCCGCTACTTCACGGAGATGCTCGACCCGGCGATGAACTGGGACGATGTCGCCGAGATGGTGAAGGAGTGGGGCGGTCATTTCTGCCTCAAGGGGATCATGACCGTGGAGGATGCGAGGCGCGCCGTCGATATCGGCTGCACCGGCATCGTCCTGTCGAACCATGGCGGGCGGCAGCTCGACGGTTCGCGCAGCGGGTTCGACCAGCTCGCGGAAATCGTCGATGCGGTCGGCGACCGCATCGATGTCATGATGGACGGCGGCATCCAGCGCGGCACGCATGTCCTGAAGGCCCTGTCGCTGGGGGCGAAGGCCGTCGGCGTGGGACGCTATTATCTCTTCCCGCTGGCCGCCGCCGGCCGGGCCGGCGTCGAGCGGTCGCTGTCGCTGATGAAAACGGAAATCGAGCGCGGCATGAAGCTCATGGGCTGCGCCACCGTCGATCGCCTGACGACCAGCAACCTGCGGTTCCGCACGTAGCGCAACCGCTCCACGCATTGAAAGCAGTTCCGCCCGGCCTGCCTTTCGGCAAGCCGGGCGGTCGCATTTTCACCGGCGCTCTTTTCAGGCGGCGTTGAGCTTCTTCTCGCAGCGCAGCAGCATGCCGTAGAGATCGCGCGGCTCGTCGGGATCGGCCAGGAGGTCGAGTTCCGCGAACATGCCGTGTTCGGCGATCTTTTCCCGCACATAGCGAAGGGCCGAGAAGTCCTCGGTGGCGAAGCCGACGCTGTCGAAGAGCGTGATCTGGTCCGCGCTCCTGCGGCCTTGCGTTGCGCCGGTCATGACCTCCCAGAGTTCGATGACGGGGTGATCGGCCGCAAGCTGCTGGATCTCGCCCTCGATGCGGGTCTGCGGCGGATATTCGACGAAGATGTCCGAGCGCAGCAGGATGTCCTTGCTGAGTTCCGTCTTGCCCGGGCAATCGCCGCCCACCGCGTTGATATGGACGCCGGGGCCGACATGGTTGTCGGAAAGGATCGTCGCATATTGCTTGTCGGCGGTAACGGTGGTGATAATGTCCGCACCCTCGACGGCCTCTTCGACCGAGCCGCATTCGACGATGGTGAAACCGAGGCCCGCGAGGTTGCGCGCGCATTTCCTCGTCGCCGAGGCGTCGATGTCATAGAGGCGCAGCGTGTCGATGCCGAGCAGCGACTTGAAGGCGCGGGCCTGGAATTCGCTCTGCGCGCCGTTGCCGATGATCGCCATGGTGCGGGCGTTCGGCCGGGCGAGGTACTTCGCCGCGACGGCCGAGGTCGCCGCGGTGCGCAGCGCCGTCAGGATCGTCATCTCGGTCAGCAGCATCGGATAGCCGTTGCCGACATCCGAGAGCACGCCGAAGGCCGTCACGGTCTGGCGGCCGTCGCGGGTGTTCTTCGGATGGCCGTTGACATATTTGAAGCCGTAGAGCGTGCCGTCGCTGGTCGGCATCAGTTCGATGACGCCTTCCTGCGAATGCGAGGCGACCCGCGGGGTCTTGTCGAAGACCGGCCAGCGGCGGAAATCCTCCTCGATGGTGGCCGCAAGCTCCGTCAGGAACCTGTCGATTCCGACCTTCAGCACCAGCTTCATCATGTGGTCCACGCTGACGAACGGGACGACGTTCAATTTCGGATCCGTGTTCATTTTTCCTCCAACCGGAACAGCGATGTTCAGCCCGCGAGCGTCGGGCGATCCATCACCCGCTTGCCCATCAGGCTGGAAACGAGATCGACGAGCAGCTTGGCGGTCTTGCCGCGCTCGTCGAGAAACGGGTTCAATTCGACGATGTCGAGGCTCGTCACGAGGTCGCTGTCATGGAGCATTTCCATGATCAGGTGCGCCTCGCGGAACGTCGCGCCGCCCGGCACGGTGGTGCCGACGGCGGGCGCGATGTCCGGCTCCAGGAAGTCGACGTCGAAGCTGACATGCAGCAGGCCGTTTGCGGCCCGGACGCGCTCGATGAAGCTGCGCACCAGGACGGCAACGCCGTGCTCGTCGATCACGCGCATGTCGTGCACGGTGATGCCGGTCTTGCGGATCGCCGCCCGCTCGGCGGGATCGACGCTGCGGATGCCGATCATGCAGACGTTTTCGGTCGGAACGGCGTGGGCGAGTTCCGGGAAGTAGCCGCCGAAGCCGGCCTGGCCGGTATAGTAGGCGACCGGCGTGCCGTGCAGGTTGCCGCTGGCGGTCGTCTCGAGGCTGTGGAAGTCGGTATGGGCGTCGAGCCAAAGCACGAAGAGCGGCCGGCCGAGCTCGGCGGCGCGGCGCGCGAGGCCCGGAACGGTGCCGGCGGAGATCGCATGGTCGCCGCCGAGGAAGATGGGCATGCCGCCCCTGCTGTGCTCGTAGGCCGCCGCCGACAGCGCCTCGACCCAGGCCACCGTCTCGCCGAGGTGGTGCACGGCCTTGTTCGGATGGGGCATTTCGGCGAAGGGGCGGGGGCTCAGATTGCCGATGTCCTTCACGGCATGGCCGAGTTCCTCCAGCGCGGTGCGAAGGCCGGCGATGCGAAGGGCGCTCGGCCCCATCTCGCAGCCGAGCTGCCCCGCACCGATTTGCAAGGGGGCGCCGATCAGCGTGCAGTCCATGGTGTACTCCCGTTCGTTTTCCCCATTGTAGAAAGCGCAACTGGCAGACTGAATATTGAATTTTGGCATATCGGAATGGCATATTGACCAGATTGGAAAGCCAGGAGACCAGATTGACATGGATGACCTCGACCGGAAGATCGTGACCCTCCTGCGCGGCAACGGCCGCCGCTCCGTCTCGGACCTTGCCCTTGAAACCGGCGCGTCGCGGGCGACCGTGCGTGGCCGCATCGAGCGCATGGAGGAGGACGGCACCATCCTCGGCTATACGGTGATGCTGCGCGCCGATGCGCTGGAGGACGTCGTGCGCGGCGTCATGATGATCGAGATCGAGGGCCATGTGACCGACCGCGTGATCCGCACGCTCGGTGGCTTTCCGGAGATATCGCAGATCCATACGACGAACGGCCGCTGGGATCTGCTGGTGGAGCTCAGCGCCGCGAGCCTTGCCGATTTCGACGCCGTTCTGCGCAAGATCCGCCTCGTGCCCGGCATTACCGGCAGCGAAACCAGCCTTCTCCTGTCGACACCGCGTTCGACCAGGGCAAAGCTCTAGATTTCCTCGATCGCGTCGTGGAGCGTCTCGATGGCCGAGAGGCGGCCGCGGCGCTTGGCGCCGGCAAGCTCCATCACGCGCGTCGCGAGCAGGTCCGTCAGGGCCATGACGGCGACATGGCTGTAGAGCGGCCCCGCCGCTGCCGTCTGGCAGCGGAAATGCCACGTCACCTCGCCAAGGCGCTCGCAGTCGTCGTCCGTTACGACCATCGTCTTCGCGCCGGTCTTGACGATCTGCGAGAGGATGAGCGGGAAGGCGCGCACCTGACGGCGCAGCCCGTAGGCGATGACGCAATCCTCCCTTCCGATGCTGGCGATATGCTCGGCCATCGTCTGGCCGGCATGGGGAAGCGACGCCGTGTTCTCGATGATCTGCTGGACCTGCCATTGCAGGTAGGTGGCGAAGGACTGGCTGGTGCGGAAGCCGACAATCCAGACGCGGCGGGCCGACAGCATCGCCTGCGCGACGTCGTCGATCTCCTGCAAGGTGATGGCCGCGAAGGAACGGTCGATATTGGCGTGAATCTGCTGGAGATGGGCATGCAGCGTCTGGTCCGGCGGGTCGGCGGGCGACACGACGCGGTAGAGCGCGGCGCCCGACATCTGCTCGGACCGCACATGCCGGCGCGCTTCCTCGTAGTTCGTATAACCGAGCCGCTGCACGAAGCGCGAGACGGTGGCGTTGGAGACATTGGCCAGCCGCGCGAGCTCCGACGCGGTATAGCTCGCAAGCTCGCCCGGAAAGCTGAGCACGAAATCCGCCAGCCGCCGCTCCGCCGGATGCATCTGGCGCAGCTCGTTTCTGATGCGCTGGAGAAATGACTGCTTGGGAACGGGCTGTTGCATCCGGGCGTCCATGAAAATCTTCTTTCGCAAACTCTAGCCGCTGCCGGCCGGGAAGGGAACTGCCTTTTCACCAGGGCTGATGGAAATAGCCATGATAACAAGGGGTTCAAGGCGTTTTTCGTAGGCCGGAAGGGCGCCCCTGAAAACAATTTTTCCATGAATGTATTTTTTTGTAGACACTTTTTTTGAAAAAATGCTTTCATGAAGTCGTGGCCGGCGGAGGTTTCCGGCTGCTCTTCGAAAGAGACGACCGCCTGCCGGCCGGCGGTTGGAAAACGGGACGGAGGCCGGCGCAACCATCAGATAAGCAGGCTCGCCTTCCGGCTGGGCATGCGACACAGTCCTATGGGAGGATAGCTGTGGAAACGAAACCGAAAACGACGGTCTCGACCCTTGAGGAGAGGGACCGGACATTCAAGCGCATCGCCTGGCGAATTCTGCCCTTCGCCACGCTGGTCTATATCTTCGCATGGCTCGACCGGGTGAATGTCGGCTTTGCCAAACTCACCATGCTCGACGATCTCGGCTGGAGCGACGCCGTCTACGGCGCGGGGGCGGGCATCTTCTTCTTCGGCTATTTCCTCTTCGAGGTGCCGAGCAACCTGCTTCTCCAGAAGATCGGCGCGCCGAAGACCATCCTGCGCATCGCGCTCGGCTGGGGCGTCGTGTCCGTGCTGATGGCGCTGTGCACGCAGCCCTGGCATTTCTACGTGCTGCGTTTCCTTCAGGGCGCCTTCGAGGCCGGTCTTCATCCGGGCCTCATCCTCTATCTCACCTATTGGCTTCCGGCGCACCGGCGTTCGCGCGCCATCGCCATCTTCATGTCCGCCTCGCCCATCGCCCTGCTTCTGGGCAGCCCGCTCGCCGCCTATATCATGACGAGCACCGACGGCCTGATGGGCATGCGGGACTGGCAATGGCTCTTCATCATCGAGGGCGTCCCGTCGATCATCCTCGGCCTGCTCGCCGTCTTCGTGATGACCGCAAAGCCCAGCGAGGCCAAGTGGCTGAGCCAGGCCGAGCGCGACCAGGTGGCCTATGAGCTCGACCAGGAGGCGGCGCAGATGCAGGGCCGCGAGCACAAGTTCGGCGCGGCGCTGCGCAGCCGGGACGTCTGGGTCCTCATCCTCACCCTCTTCTGCATCATCACCGGCAATGCGACGCTCTCCTTCTACGGGCCGAGCCTCATCACCGCCGCGGGCTTTACGGATATCACGGTGGTCGGCTGGATCATGTCGGGCATCTTCCTGTTCGGCTGGATGGGCATGATGACCAATGGCTGGCTTTCCGACCGCAGCCGCGAATCCCGCTGGCACACCGCCGTCGCCGCCGCGCTCGGCGCCACGGGCCTCGTGCTGGCGGCATTCGCCCAGGAAGCCGGCAGTGCGCCGGGCGTCATCGCCGCGCTTGCCCTTTCGGCCGCCGGCACGATGGGCTCCATCCCGGTGTTCTGGAGCCTGCCGCCGCGCTTCATGTCGGGAACGGCGCTTGCCGCCGGCGTCGCGCTCATCAATTCGATCGCGAACCTTGCCGGCTATTTCGCCCCGCAGTTCCTCGGCGCCGTCAAGACCGCCACGGGCGTCTATTCGCCCGGCCTCTTCATCATCGCCGGGGTGGAGTTCATCGCCGTGCTGCTGATCCTCCTCTTCATCCGCAAGGAGCCGGCCGAGACCACCGCCCTGCCGGCCGGAAAAGCTGCAGCTTCGTGATCCGGCGCGCCGCCCGCATGCCGAAAGTTGCGGGCGGCGGCCACTATAACAGCATACAAGGAGAACCGACGTGACCGACGCCCCCGAGACCGCAAAGCCGCTGCCGCGCGAAACCTTCTACAATCGCTCCATGAGCCTGCCGGACGAGCTGATGGTCGGCACCACCGACATCCATGTCCATAGCGGTCCCTGGCTGAAATCCTGCCCCGGCCGGCTGACGCCCTTCGAGATCGCCGAGCAGGCGAAGGCGGCGGGCATGAAGGCGCTCGTCTTCTACGACCACACGCTCGGCGTCAGCAACGGTACGTCCCAGCTGGTCAACTGGCAGGTGCCGGGCATCGATGTCTTCGGCGGCATCATCCTCACCTCCAATTTCGGCGGCCTCAATCCGCGTGCGGTCAAGACGGCGCTCTATTACGGCGCCGGCGCCCGCTTCGTGCATTTCGGCGCCCACTGCACCCATTACATGGCGAGCCACGAAGGCTCCTTCGTCGACGGCAAGCCAGTCTATTTCAAGGACCAGTATCCGAAATTCGCCAGGGACGAATTGTCCCGCGCGGTCCGCATCCCGCTGGAAGGGCCTATTTCGGAAGAGCTTGCCGAAATCCTCCAGCTCATCGCCGATCATCCCCATGTCCATCTCAATACCGGGCACATTTCCGCCGAAGAGGCGATCCGGCTGGTCGACCTTGCCATCGAGTTCGGCATCAGGAAGATCGTCGTCGCCCATCCCTGCCGCGTCCGCCTGTCGACGCAGCAGCAGAAGGACCTTGCGAAGAAGGGCGTGATGCTGGAGGGTTGCGTGTCGGACTGGATGTTCCATCGCGGCCTGCCGCGCACGAACTACTATGTCGAGCGCGAATGGGCGGACCAGATCGCCGGCATCGCCAGCTCGCCGGATGCCTTCAGCGGCATCGTGCCCTGGGCGCGGCAGATCCGGGAAATCGGCATCGAGCATTTCGTGGTCGGCACCGATTACGGCATCCGCTCCGGCCCGACGCCCGTCGAGGGCATGCGTATCCTGATCAGCTCGCTTCTCGATCTGGAGTTCACACCGGAAGAAATCCACACCATGGTCAAGACCAACCCGGAAAACCTGCTGGATCTCTAGGAAGAGTGTACCGGGCGGGAACGCCCGGCGAACCCATCGGCGAAGGTGGACGGCATGCCTCCGGCTGCCTTCGCACACAAGGAATAGGCCATGAAGCCCCTGCTTCTCATCAACCCCAACACCAATGCCGCCACCACCGAGGAGATGGTGGCCATCGCGCGCAACACCGCGCCTGCCGGCCAGGCGGTGGAGGGCGTGACGGCCCGGCGCGGCGCGCCGCTCATCTATGACGACGCGCTGCTGTCGGTCGGAGCCTCCGCCGTCGTGGAGCTGGCGAGGACGCTCGACCTTGCCCGCCATTCCGGCATCGTCGTCGCGGCCTTCGGCGATCCGGGCATCGATGCGCTGCGGCGGTTCTCGCCGGTGCCGGTCACCGGCATCGCCGAAGCCGGCATCATCGAGGCGGCCGGCACCGGACGGCGTTTCTCGATCGTCACCACGACGCCCGATCTGGTCGAAGCCATCGAAAAGCGGGTGGAGGCCTACGGCTTTTCCGCCTCCTTCACCGGCGTCCGCCTCACGGAGGGCGACGTCGCCAGCGTGATGAGCGACCCGGTGCGGCTGGAGGAAAGCCTCATGGAGGCCTGCGCCCTTGCGATCTCCGAGGACCGCGCGGAAGCGGTCATCATCGGCGGCGGACCGCTCGCCGTTCACGCCGTTGCATTGGGCGCCCGTTTCGCGGTCCCCATCATCGAGCCGGTCCCCGCCGCCATCCGCCTCGCGCTCGCAAGGACCGCCATGGCGGATGCGGCCATCTGAGCCGCGCGCCCGTCAGGCCTCTTCGGGCGCTTTTGCGGGCCGGGTGGTGCGGTAGACCTCCTCGAGGCTCATCATGTTCGAAAGGTCGACGCTCATGGGGGCGGCATGGCCGAAGGCGCCGCGCATCAGGCAGGTGTTCGCTGCCGCCTGTGCCGCATCCTTCAGGATCGTTTCGGGATGGCGCCCGTCGAGCAGGCCGACGAGGACATTGGCGATGTAGGTATCGCCCGCGCCGAGCGTGTCGATGGCCTCGACGGGCTGGGCGGGCGCCTCGAACACGCCGGCCTCGCCGGCAAGCAGCGCCCCTTCGATGCCCCGGGTGACGAGGCTCCAGCGCGCGCCGGCGTCCCGCGCGGTCTGCGCCAGCGCAAGGGCTTTCTCGCGCGTCAGGCCGCCGGCGGAAAAGGCGATGAGGAAGCAGTGCGGCGCGACCTGCGCGATGCGGTCGGGAGCATGGACGGTGGCAAGGTCGTAGGAAACCTTCGTCGCCTCGGCAAAGCGCGGCAGCCAGGCATCGACATGGCTGGAGCGGCCGGTATGGATCGCGTCGAAATCCGCTAGCCGCGCAAGGTCCGCCCGCGACGGCGCGATGATCGACACGCCGAGATTGGCGCCGACGAACAGCCGGTCGCCGTCCGGCGTCTCGATCACGCAATAGGCGGTCGTGCCCGGCTCCATCCGCAGCAAGGAGACATCGACGCCTTCCTCGACCAGCGCCTGGCGGATCAGCCGTCCCGCATCGTCGTCGCAGACCGCGCCGGCATAGGCCGTCTCGGCGCCCGCGCGGCGGGCGAAGACGGCATGATTGACGCAGTTCCCGCCGGGAAACATCAGGTTCTGGTCGCGGTAGCAATCGACCACATTGTCGCCGAAGGCGAGGATTCGGGCGGGGCGGGGCATCGGGCAGGCTCTCCTGAGATGAAAACTGAGAACGTTCTCAATTATCGTCGGGCGGCAGAAAAGGCAAATGGTTTCCTGCCGCAAGCTGCGCGGAGGCGGGCTGCATGGAATGAAGGAACGGCCTGCGACGGCGAGGAGATGCGATGGATTTCGCGGGCTCTGCCGGGGAGCGGCGCGGAAAAGCGTCGGGAATCCCACCGTTATGAGGCGGCTGGCGCTGGAAGGTCAGATGCGGGCGACGGAGCCGCGCTCGATCAGCTCGGCGGGCATCAGCACCGTGCGGGGCGGATAGTCCTCGCCGCGGATGCGCTCCAGCAGCATGCGCGCGGCGGCTTCTCCCATGGCGAGGCGCGGCTGCGCCACGGTGGTGATGCCGGGGCGGTGGAAGCTCATCCAGTCGAGATCGTCGAAGCAGACGAGCGAGAGGTCCTGCGGGATCGAGAGCTTCAGCTCGGTGAGGGCCCGCATGGCGCCTTCCGACATGGTGCCGTCCGTCGTGAACAGCGCCGTCGGACGGTCGGGCGCCGTCATCAGGCGCGGGACCGCCGCATGGGCGGCGAGGGCGGAATAGCTTCCCGCCCGCAGCGTCAGGCCAGGGTCCACGGGCAGCCCCTCGATGCGGTGCGCCCGGATATAGCCGAGCAGGCGCTGCCAGCTCGGGTAGAGCGTTTCGCTCTCGATCGGGTCGCCCGCGATGGCGCGGGCGAGGAAGGCGTCGAGCCCGCCGCTCTCCTCGTCGACCAGTTCGGCGACGATGCCGATCCGGCGGTGCCCGGCGGCAATGAGATGGCGCACGGCATGTTCGGCGGCGGCGATGTTGTCGGTCGCCACGCGGTCGACCATCAGGCCGGCGACGGCGCGGTCGATGAGGACCAGCGGCACGCCCATGGCCCGCAGGTTGTGCAGGTGCCGCGCCCTGCGGGTGTCGCTGGGCGTGACGATAAGCCCGTCCACCTGCTTCTGCGCCAGGAGCTCGACCGAATGGACTTCCTTGGGCTGGGCCTCGTCGCTGTTGGTGATCAGCAGGCCGAAGCCGTTCGCCTCCGCGACGTTGGAAATGCCGCGCAGGACGGAGGCGTAGAACGGGTTCTGGATATCGCCGGCCACCACGCCGAGCGTACGCGTCTTGCCGGTGATGAGGCTGCGGGCGAGCGCGTTGGGCCGGTAGCCGAGGTCCTGGGCGGCCTTCAGCACCTGTTCCTTCTTCTCCTCGCTGGTATAGCCGTAGCCGCCGAGAACGCGGCCGGCCGTTGCCGTGGAAACGCCTGCTGCGCGCGCCACATCCGCGATCGTCGCCTTGCCTTTGGGAGCCACGGCCAGTTTCCTCTCACATCCAGGGGGCTGCGGCATGAGAATATTTCATCCCATTTGGGGAGAAAAACAGCAGCCCTTTTTAGGTGTTACCAGATCGGCGGCGCTTTTCAACGCCTGTGAATGGCATTCTCCCGCAAAAGGGCGCTTGACGGAGGGGCTGTCTCCGTGTCTCATATGTGAGAACGTTCTCGCCATCATGTGAGGGGAAGCAGAGAGCGCAATCGCGAGCCCGCCGGGCTCGCCACGACAAGGAGGCTGTCATGATCAAATCCATTCTGGCCGGCTGCGTTCTCAGCGCCGTGCTTGCGATGCCGGCTGTTGCCGACGTCATTCCCGCCCTGCACGATGCCCTGCCGCAGGAATACAAGGACAACGGCATCAAGGCGGCGGTCTTCAACGACTGGGCGCCGGACGAATATCTCGATGCCGACGGCCAGCTCAAGGGCTGGAGCGTCGATATCGCCAAGGAGATGCAGGAGCGCCTCGGCGTGACCTTCACCTTCGAGGGCACGAGCTTCGACGCCATCATTCCGGGCCTCCAGTCCAAGCGCTTCGACGCCGGCTTTGCCTCCTTCGGCACGACCGCCGAGCGGCTGAAGGCGCTCGACTTCGTCTCCCAGCGCCGCATCGGCACGTCCTTCGCCTATCCGGCGGCGAGCACACTTTCCATCAAGTCCGCCGCCGACGCATGCGGCCTGACGATCGCCGTCCTCAACGGCGCCTGGGACATCGGCCTCCTGGAAAGGCTGAACGCCAGCGAATGCAAGGACAAGCCGATCATCATGCAGACGCACGGCACGCAGGCCCAGGCCGAGCTCGCCGTCCGCTCCAACCGCGCCGAGGCGACGGTGGGCGGATCGGTCAAGCTTGCCTACATGGCCAAGCAGACGGGCGACCTGAAGACGTCGGACCTGGTCCTCTCGCCAGTCAACAGCTGCATCGGCGTGCGCAAGGGCGATCCGCTCGGCCAGGTGCTGACGGACACGATCCAGTCGATGATCGACGACGGCACCTATGAGAAGATCATGGCCAAGTGGGGCCTGAACGACGGCGGGATGCTGGACAAGGCACTGCTGATCACGGAAGAGCATCCGGCGGACCTCTAAGGCGCCGCGATCGCCGCCGGCCCGAAGCCGCTTCGGGCCGGTGAGACGGCCCGGAAACGGGCAGCAAGGAACGACGATGTCCGAAAAACCGCACCGCCCCTCGATCCACGACCTCAAGCCCATCGCGGTGCCGAAGATCGGCCACTGGATCGGCGGCGTGGCGCTTGCCATCCTTGCGGTCGTCTTCCTGCAGGTGCTCGTCACCAACCAAAACATGCAGTGGACCGTGGTTGCCGAATACATGTTCAGCCCGGCCATCCTGTCGGGCCTCGGCATGACGCTGCTGCTGACGGTTCTCGCCATGGTGCTAGGCCTTGCGATCGGCGTCGTGCTCGCCATCATGCGCCTTTCGGCAAGCAGGATCTTCCAGTCCGTGAGCTGGGGCTGGATCTGGTTCTTCCGCGGCGTGCCGCCGCTCGTCCAGATGATCTTCTGGTACAATCTCGCCCTGCTCCTGCCGGAGATCTCGATCGGCATTCCGTTCGGCGGGCCGAAGCTCCTCTCGTGGAACACCAACGCGCTCATCACCCCGTTCAGCGCCGCCATCATGGGCCTTGCCTTCACCGAAAGCGCCTATGCCGCCGAAATGATCCGCGCAGGCATCCAGGCCGTCAATGCCGGCCAGACGGAGGCCGCCGCCACGCTCGGCATGACGCGCGGCCAGACGCTTCGCCGCATCGTGCTGCCGCAGGCGCTCCGCATCGTCATTCCGCCCATCGGCAACGACACGATCTCCATGCTGAAATTCACCTCGCTGGTGTCGGTGCTGGCGCTGCCTGACCTGCTCTATTCCGCGCAGATGGTCTATGCGCGCACCTACCAGACGGTGCCGCTGCTGCTCGTCGCGACCATCTGGTATCTCGTGCTCACCACGGTCCT
The DNA here is from genome assembly GCF_055330205.1 of Shinella sp. R2-11. Classification (NCBI taxonomy): domain Bacteria; kingdom Pseudomonadati; phylum Pseudomonadota; class Alphaproteobacteria; order Hyphomicrobiales; family Rhizobiaceae; genus Shinella; species Shinella sp. R2-11. The sequence goes on from NZ_JBVAPC010000001.1 coordinate 703,868, forward strand.
GACCGTCGTCGAGCATTCCGTCGAGAACCGGCTGAAGGCCGAACATCGCGCCGGCGCGAAGAAGGCGGGCGGCTTCTTTCCCTTCCGCCTTTTCGCACGCCAGCAGGAGGGCCTGTGATGAACGAGAATGCCAATGCCGAACCGCTCCTGAAGGTCGAGCGGCTGCGCAAGAGCTTCGGCGCGCATGAGGTGCTGCGCGGCATCGACGTCGCGGTGACCCGGGGCGACGTGACCTGCATCGTCGGCCCGTCCGGCTCGGGCAAGAGCACGCTGCTGCGCTGCCTGAACTATCTCGAAAAGCCGACGGGCGGCGCGGTCTTCCTCCACGGCGAGCCCGTCGGCGTGCGCTGGAAGGGCGAAAAGCTCTATGAGATGAGCTTCAACGAGCTCGCCCGCCAGCGCCAGCGCATGGGCATGGTGTTCCAGGGCTTCCATCTCTTCCCGCACAAGACCGTGCTCGAGAACGTCATCGAGGCCCCGGTTCTGGTGAAGCGCGTGCCGCGCGCCACGGCCATCGAGGAGGCGATGCGGCTTCTCGAGCGCGTCGGCATGAAGGAGCGGGCGCATTACTATCCCGCCCAGCTTTCCGGCGGCCAGCAGCAGCGCGCGGCGATTGCCCGCTCGCTGGCGATGAAGCCGGACGTCATGCTCTTCGACGAGCCGACCTCGGCGCTCGACCCGGAACTCGTCGGCGAGGTGCTCGCTGTGATGCGCCAGCTCGCCGACGACGGCATGACCATGGTCGTCGTCACGCATGAAATGGGATTTGCCCGGGACGTCGCCGACCATCTCATCTTCATGGATGGCGGCGTGATCGTGGAGCAGGGCCGGCCCGTCGATGTGCTGACGCGCCCGCAGCACGACCGCACGCGGACCTTCCTGGCGCGGGTTCTGGCCGACGCTTGAACGCTCCCCGCGTCAGCCGAGCGTCTCGGACAGCGCGGAGGCGGTGAAGAGGTCGAGATGGGCGCCGCCGTTGTTCTTGAACACGGTGATCTGGTCGCGGCCGGTGCGGCCCTCCCTTTTACCCTGCACGAGTTCGAAGAGGTCGGCTTTCACGCTCTCCCAGGTGATCGCGCCGGAGGCGACGGCCTGCGAGAGATCGCCGCCGCCCTCCATGTTGTTGCGGCTATCGACGAAGATTGTGCCGCGCGCCAGTGCCGCATCGTCGGCCTCCCGAAGGTGGGGCAGATAGGCCCCGACGAGATCGAGATGGGCGCCCGGCCGCAGCAGCGCGCCCTTGACCAGCGCCGTGTCCGACATGGTGACGCAGGAGACCACGTCGGCGCCGGCGACGGAGCGGTCGAGATCGTCGCTGACCGTCGCATCGATGCCCTTCTCCCGAAGTGCGGCCGTCACGGCCTCGGCCCGGGCCTCGGTGCGGTTCCAGATGGTGACCCTGCGCAGCGAGGGACGCGCGGCCATATGCGCCTCGGCGAAATGCGGCGCGAGCGCGCCGGCGCCGACGATCAGCAGGTCCTCCACATCCTCGCGCGCGAGGATGGCCGCCCCGAGGGCGGAATCGGCCGCGGTCTTGCGCGCCGTCATGGCCGCGCCGTCCGCTGCAAGAAGCGGCCCGCCGGTCTTCCCGTCGAACAGCGCCACCAGCCCCTGCACGGCGGGCTGCGGCGGCTGGAGCGCGGCATTGTGCGGAAAGACGCCGACCATCTTCACGACGACGGGGCCGCCGGGCGCCCAGCCGGGCAGGGTGACGAACTGGGCTTCACCGCCGGCGGGATCCGACTGCACGACCACGTCGGAAAGGGGCATCGGCCCGAAATGCGCCTTGCGCAGGGCCTCGATCAGAAAAGGCCAGGGAAGCGCCGCGTGAACGGCGGCGGCGTCGAAAACGTGCATGGCGAACCTTTCAGGTCTTGATCGTATAGGTGACCAGATGGCTTGGGGTGACGAGCTGCGACAGGGCGAGCGGGCGCCCCTCGGCGTCGGTGACGATCTTCTCGATCCGGTAGACCGGCTGGGCGGCCGTCACGGCCAGGATGTCGCGCTCGGCGGGCAGGGCAAGGCCGACGTCGATCTGCCGCTCCGCATGGGCCGGCGTAATGCCGGCCTTGTCGCGCAGCGCCGCGAAGAAGGAGCCGCCGGCGGCGACCGGCTCGATCACCTCGGGAAAACGTGAGGGATCGAACCAGAGCGTTTCGAGGGTCATCGGCCGGCCGTTGTCCTCCAGCAGCCGGTCGAAGCGCAGCAGCGCCTTCGCCTTGAGCCGTTCGCGGATGGCGGGCGCATCGGGATCGTCCGTCCGCGCGAGGATGCGGTGGCCGGCCTTGCGGCCGAGCCCGTCCATGGTTTCGGAAAAGCCCGACAGCGAGACGAGCGTCTGGCGCACCTTGCCCGGCATGACGATGGTGCCGCGGCCCTGCTGGCGCTGCAGCCTGCCATCGGCGCAAAGCTCGCCGATCGCCCGCCTGAGCGTGATCCGGCTGACGCCGTAGAGCGACATCAGCTCCGGCTCGGCGGGCAGGAAGCTGCCCACGGCGAACTGGCCGGTTTCGATGCCGGCCAGGATCGCGCGCCGGACCTGTTCATAGAGCGGCAAGAGGTTTGCTTGGTCTTCCATCCGCCCTTCCAGGCCCGGTCAGTAGGTGATCTTCTTCATGTAGCGCCGTGCGGCGAGCATTTCGTGCTTGCGCAGGTCGGCGATCTTATAGGCGAAACGCCAGAGCGTGTCGAAGAAGATCAGCGGCACGACATTGCCGCGGAACTGCGGGTCGATGCCGGCAAGATCGAGCTTTTCCGCATCGAGAACGAGGATGTTTTCCGCCGAGCCGAAGCGGTGCAGGAACTCGTCGGCGCGCTCTTCCAGCGGGCGCGTGCTGTCGAGGCCCTTCATCAGGATGAAGGCACGGTCCTTGTCGAGCACCTCGAAGGGGCCGTGGAAGAATTCGTTGGCGTGGATCGCCTGGCTGTTGATCCACTGCATTTCCATCAGCACGCAGATGGCGAAGGAATAGGCCGCGCCGTAGCTCGCGCCGCTGGCGACCGTGTAGATGACGTCTTCCTTGGCGAAGCGCGGCGCATAATCCTCGAACATCGGCGCGAAGGTCGCCTGTGCGCGGTCGATCGCCGGCTGGAGGGCGATGAGGCTGTCGATCAGCGTTTCGGTGAGGTCCTCGCCGCCGGTCCGGGCAACGAGGCCCATGACGATCTGGTAGATCCGGGCATAGTTGCTGTTCCGGGCATCGATCGGCACGCCGGTCGTGTAGGGCGCCTCGAAGCCGACGACATGGTCGACGGCCTTGCCGAGCGGGGAGGCCGGCTCGACCGTCAGGCCGATGGTCGTCGCGCCCCTGGCGCGGGCGAATTCGGCCGCGGCGGTGGTCTCCTTCGTGGTGCCGGTCATCGAGCAGAGGATGACGAGGGAGCCTGCATCCAGCGAACGCGGCGCGCGGGCGACGAATTCGGCGGCGTTGTAGACATCCGACGGCAGCGCGGAATGCTGGTCGAGAAGGAACTTGGCCGGATGCATGATCGAAAGCGACCCGCCGCAGGCGACGAAGAACACATGCTTGATCGATTTCGCGTTCAGGGCGGAAAGCGCCGCGACAACGCCGGCATCGAAGGCGGAGGGGAGGGACATGGGTGTACCTTTCTATATGACGTCATAATACGTATTATAGATTTTCCGGCTGCGTCAAGGCTGCTTGACCCTCGGGCACGAAAATTTTGCGAACGTTCTCACATCGGGTGGAAGGCTTGCCGTTTCGAATGAGCGGTGTGGACCGCGCCGGAAACTTCTGGCAGGACGGACTATCGATGTTTCCGGCTTTTCGGCGGACGATGGGAGGTTTCATGACGGGGATCACAATTCTGGACGGTGGCATGAGCCGCGAGCTGGTCCGCCTCGGGGCCGAGCTGCGGCAACCCGAATGGTCGGCGGTGGCGCTGATGGAAAGCCCCGATATCGTCCGGCAGGTGCATGCGGAATTCATCGCCGCGGGGGCGGATGTCGTCACAACGAACAGTTATGCGCTGGTGCCCTTTCATATCGGTGAGGCGCGGTTTCGCGCGGAAGGGCGCCGGCTGATCGCGCTGGCCGGCCGGCTGGCGTGGGAGGCTGCGGATGCGGCCGGGAAGGGAAAGGTCAAGGTCGCAGGTTCCCTGCCGCCGATCTTCGGCTCCTACGAGCCGCAGCTTTTCCAGCCGGAGCGCGTGCAGGATTATCTCGGCGTCCTGGTCGAGGAGCTCGATCCCTTCGTCGATGTCTTTCTTGGCGAGACGCTGAGCCTGATCGCGGAGGCGCAAGCCGTGGAGGGGGCGGTGGCGTCCACCGGAAAACCCTTCTGGATCTCCTTCACGCTCCAGGACGAGCCGGGCGCCAAAACGCAGCCGCCCGCGCTGCGCTCCGGCGAGAGCGTGGCGGACGCGGCTCGCTGGATCGCGGCCTCTCGTGCCTCGGCGATGCTGTTCAATTGCAGCCGGCCGGAGGTGATGCGGCAGGCGGTCGATGTCGCGGCTGCCATCCTCGCGGAAAGCGGCCGCCCGGTCGAGATCGGCGTCTATGCCAATGCCTTCACCACGGAGGACGAAGGCGCGGCGAACGAGGCGCTGCACGCCATCCGCGACGACCTTTCGGCGGATCGATACGCCGCCTTCGCCTGCGACTGGGCGGAAAGCGGCGCGACGATGATCGGCGGCTGCTGCGGGGTCGGCGCGTCGCATATCCACAACCTGCGCCGCCGGCTCGGCTGACCGCCGTCGCCGGCGGCGGCCGGCTACCCGATGACCCTGATCCGCCCCTTCATGTTGGGGTGGAACCGGCAATAGTAGTCGACATTGTCGCCGGCGGTCGCGACATGGGTCGCCGTCTTGCCGGGCGGGATCGTGACCTCCCAGCCGCCCTTGACGGTGGCGGTATGGGCGAAGGGATCGTCGTTCGTCCATTCGATGGTCTCGCCCGCCCTGACCTCGATCTCGGCCGGCTGGAACGCGAGGTTCCTGATCGCGACATGCACCGTGCCGTCATGGGCGCGGGCGAGCGTGCCGCCGGCAAGCATCGCCGCGCCCGTGGCGAGCACCTGCCTCCGGGTGAGAAGGAGGATTGTCATTTCAGGTCCGCCGCGACATGTTCGGCATGCTGCTCATGGCCCTGGAACAGCTTGAGGCCGGTCTCCAGCAGGCTCTTCAGTTCCGCATTCTGCGCCGAGGGGATGAGCAGGGTCTCCAGCGCGCCGTTCACCTGCTTGTGGTAGGCGACCTCGTTTTCGATATAGGCCTTGTCGAAGGCCTTGCCTTCGAGCTTGCCGAGCTCGGCGCGCTTCTCGTCGGCCGCCGTGACGAGCGCCTTGCTGGTTGCGTTGTCCTCGGGCGTGACCTTGAGCTTCTTGACGAGCGCCAGCGCCATCTCGTTGACGGCCTCGTGGTCCTTCTGCATGGATTCGGCGAAGGCCTTGACCTCGGCATTCTTCGTCTTCTGGAGGGCAAGCCTGGCGGCTTCCACATCGATGACGCCGGCGCTGTAGGCGATATGGGCGATCTGCGGATCGGTCGGCTTGTCGGCGGCCAGCGCGAAAGAGGCGGTCAGGGCCATGCAGGTCGCGGCGAGGGTGGAAATCAGGGTTTTCATCGGGCTCTCCTTGGCGCCGCCGGATGGCCGGCGCCGGTTTTGTTGACACGGCATTGGATGCCGGTCCGGCGAAGAGGTTCCCGCTATTCCTCAAGCCCGAGTTTCGAAAGAACGGCCTGCGTCAGCCGCTCGCAGCGCTCGCCCGCGAAGGGAAAGGCCTCGACGAGGACAGGGCCGATCCGTTCCTCGAGCCGCATGCGGATGAGCTTGCGGGCGCGGTGCAGCCGGGTCTTGACCGTCGCCGGGGCAAGCTCCAGCAGCGCCGCCGTTTCCTCCACGCTGAGGCCCTCGATGACGCGGGCGACGAAGACGAGGCGGAAGGTTTCGGGAAGCGCGTCGGTCGCCTCCTCGACGAGATGAAGAAGCTGTCGCTGCGCCATGACGCGCTCCGGGTCTGCGGTGGAAGAGGCATGGGGGAAGGGGATGATCTCGGCTTTCGCCAGTTCCGGCGCGGGCGCGGCCCGCTTCATCCGCTTCTGCGCGCGAAGCCGCATCAGCGCGGCATTGAGCGCGATGCGCGACAGCCAGGTCGACAGCGAGGCCTCGCCCTGGAAGCCGCCGAGATTGGCGAAGGCGCGAAGATAGGCCTCCTGCAACACGTCCTCCGCATCGGCATTGTTGCGCAGTACGGCGCGCACGAGCCGGTAGAGCCGCTGGTTATGGCTTCTGATGATGGCGCGGATCGCCTGCGCCTCGCCCGCGGCGGCGCGCCGGACGAGATCGGCTTCCCCTTCCGCGGGGTCGGCTATGGGAATGGTCGGCAAGGCTGGCATCGGCGGGCTCCTTCGAAACGGATATTGGATGCCAGACTTCGGGAGAGGTTCCCGCAGGGTGCGACTTTCCGCGCAAAAGTCCCGCTGGCCCGCGGCCGCCACGCGCATCTTGCGCCGATGCCGGAAGGATGTCGACGGTCCTTCATCCGGCACGGGTCTTGAAAATATATATCGTATTACGATATAATTACCGCGCATCGAACGGAGGACCATCCGATGGCGACGGACCTGGCATCATTGAAGAGCGAGCTTCTCGAACTGGACCGGCAGCTTCAGCAGGCGGCGCATCACCCTGTGCATGGCGGGGAGGCGCTGCAATCCGGGCAGCTCGCCGCGCTCCGGCAAAGGCTCGACCAGCGCCTTGCTGCCTTGGACGGCAGCGCCTGGCAGGTTCTCCTCCTGGAATGGCGCTACGACTTCGCGCTTCTCTTCGACCAGATCCGCCTCTGGATGGCGCAGGTCGACGCCAGCTTCGACACCGGGCCCGTCCTGAAGAAATAGCCTTGAGGACAAGCCCGGCGTCGAAGCGGCCCTCCCGCTAGCCGGCCTTTCCGGGCGTCGTCTTCCTCGGCCCGAGATAGGGCTTGCGCTCGTTCTCCAGCGTGTTGGCGGCATGGCGCAGCCGTAGCAGGTCCTTGCGCGCCACCAGCCCCACGAGCCGGCCGCTCTGCGGATCGACCACCGGAATGCGGCCGACATCGGTCGCCAGCATCAGGTCGGCGACATAGCCGATCGTATCCTCCGGATGGGCGACGGGCACCGACGTATCGGAGACTCGCTCGTCGAGGCTCTGGTCGGCGAGGGCCGGGTTCTGCTGCCAGCGCAGCGCATCGCCGCGTGAGACGACGCCCTTCAGCCGTCCGGCCGCATCGATCACCGGATAGATCCGGTGCGTCTTATCGGTCGTAGCGAAGAAGGCGGAGGCCTCGCCGACGCGCATCTGCGCGGGAAGCGTGTCGACCGCCTCGATCATGATGTCGCGGGCGCGGGCATATTCGAAGGGATCGATGCCGTATTCGCGGGTGATGTGCTGGCCCCGCCGGGCGATCTTCTCCGTCAGGATCGAGCGGCGCAGGAGAAGCACGGTGACGGCATAGGCGGAGATCGTCGCGGCGAGCAGCGGCAGCAGGCTGGAGACGTCGCCGGTCAGTTCCACCGCGAAGAAGGTGCCGGTGAGCGGCGCGCGCATCGTGCCGCCCATCATCGCCGCCATGCCGAGCAGCGCCCAGAAGCCCGGATCGCCGGGAAACACCAGCCCGACCAGCCAGCCGAGCGCCCCGCCGAGAATGAGAAGCGGCGCTAGCACCCCGCCCGACGTGCCCGAAGACAGCGAGACCAGCCAGACCGCGGCCTTGACGAGCAGGATCGTCAGCACGGCCTGCGGCAGCATGCGGCTGTTGAGGAGGCCATCGATGAGGTCGTAGCCGACGCCGAGCACGCGCGGCTCGATCAGGCCGCCGAGGCCGACGGCAAGGCCGCCGATCGCCGGGCACCACATCCAGTGGACAGGCAGCGCCTCGAAGGCATCCTCGATCCGGTAGAGCAGCATGGTCAGGAGGCCCGATTGCAGGCCGGCGATGAGGCCGGCGACGGCGCAAAGGCCGATGCCCCACCACGGCAGGTCCATGTGGAACTGCCGCGGAAAGAGGGCGCCCGCCTCGAAGAGGAACGGGCGCCAGCAGGCCGAGACGCAGGCGGCGATCGCGACGGGAATGAAGCTGCGCGGTTTCCATTCGAAAAGCAGAAGTTCGACGGCGAGCGTCACGGCGGCGATCGGCGAGCCGAAGATGGCGGTCATGCCGGCGGCGGCGCCCGCCACCAGCAGCGTCTTTCGCTCGGCCGCGCTCATGTGGAAGCACTGGGCGAAGAGCGATCCGATCGTCCCGCCCGTCATGATGATCGGCCCCTCGGCGCCGAACGGGCCGCCCGTGCCGATGGAGATCGCCGAGGAGAGCGGTTTCAGGATCGCGACCTTCGGCGACATGCGGCTGCCGCCGATGAGGATCGCCTCGATGGCCTCGGGAATGCCGTGGCCGCGGATCTTCTCCGAACCGAAGCGCGCCATCAGGCCGATGATGAGGCCGCCGATGGCGGGCGTTAGGACCATCCAAAGCGAGCGCGGAGCCTGCGCGGGAGTGGCCGCCGCGAGGCTGAACTGCCCGAACCAGGCAAGATTGGTGACGAGCGCGATCAGGCTCACCAGCAGCCTGGCGGCAAGCGCGCCGCCGCTGCCGACGACAAGCGCCATGCCTATCAGCGCCAGCACGCGCCGGTCCGTCGTGAAATCGCCGGCCTCGCGCCGGGCAAGGCCACCCGTGAAATCGTGCGGGCGGTGGTGGGTCTTCGTTTGCGGCATGGCTTTCCCGTCGCTGAAATGGTGAAGGCGGCCGCAAATACATCGTAATACGATATAAATCAACAGGGATCGACGGCATGGCGGGGAGGTCGCCTGGCGCACTAGCCCGCCGGTCCAACCTGCGGTAAGCCGGGTGGAGGGATGCCGTCGCGGAAAGTGCCGCCCACGGCGTGCCGGCGGCCGGAATGCAGAAGCGGGAGGGGAGAATGGCGAAAGACAGGCTGAGCGATGCCGATTACGAAGCACTCTCGAACCTGCGCTACACGCTGCGCCGCTTCATGGATTTCAGCACCTCGGCGGCGCATCAGGAAGGGCTTCCCGCCCAGCAGCACCAGGCGCTCCTGACGATCAGGGGGCACCGCGAGGAAGAGCCGATGACCGTCGGCCGGCTTGCCGAGCGGCTGCTGATCGCGCCCCATTCGGCAACGGAGCTCGTCGGCCGGCTCGTCGCCGCCGGCTATGTGACGCGGCATTCCGACCCCGCCGACCGCCGCCGCCAGACTCTCGCGCTGACGGACAAGGCCGACGCCATCCTCGAAAGGCTGACCGCCATCCACCTCACGGAAATCCGCGAGATGGCGCCGCGGCTGATCGACATTCTCCGCACGCTGGACGTGACGCGTTAGGCCGGATCAGGCGGCCGTCAGCCGGTCGACGATCATGTCGGCGATGGGGATTGCCGAGGTGGCGGCGGGGGAAGGGGCGTTGCAGACATGCAGCATCCGATCGGTCCCGGCGAAGAGGAAGTCGTGGATGAGGGTGCCGTCGCGGCGCACTGCCTGGGCGCGGATGCCCGCTTCGTGCGGCAGGAGGTCGGAGAGCGTGAGACTCGGGCAATATTTCCGGCACTCTTCCAGATAGCCGGGCTTCCACAGCGAGTTCTTCAGTTCCGTCATCGCCGAGGCGCGGTTGGCGATAACGGTCTTCCAGAAGCCGGGGAAGAGCGCATAGTCGGCCATGTCCGCAAGGTTGAGTGAGAGCTTCGGATAGCCCTCGCGGGCAAAACCAATCACCGCATTGGGGCCGACCGTGACGCTGCCGTCGATCATGCGCGTCAGATGAACGCCGAGGAAGGGCAGGGCGGGATCGGGGGCCGGGTAGATGAGGTGCCGGACGATATCGTTCTTTTCGGCCGGCAGACGGTAGTATTCGCCGCGGAACGGCACGATGCGATGCTCGATGCAAAGGCCTGCAAGGACGGCGAGCCGGTCCGACTGGAGGCCGGCGCAGGCGACGAGCTTCCTTGCCCGCCAGCTTTCGCCCTCCGCGGTGATCTCGACCGCGTCGACCGCTTCGGAAATGCCGGTGACCCGCGTCGAGAGCCTGACCTCGCCGCCGAGCGCGGCGATGCGCCGTCCCATGGCAAGGCAGACCTCGGCATAGCTGACGATGCCGGTGGAGGGCACGAAGAGCGCGCCGCGGCCGCTGATGTTCGGCTCGCGCGCCTTCAGCTCGCTTTCACTGATGCGGTGCACCTCGATGGTGTTTTCCTTCGAGCGCGCATGCAGCGCTTCCATGCGTTCCACCTCGAGATCGGAGGTGGCGACGAGCAGCTTGCCGCAGACGTCGAAGCGGATGCCGTTTTCCGCGCAGAAGGCCTTCGTCGCCTCCGCGCCCTTGCGGCAGAGCTCGGCCTTCAGGCTGCCGGGCGGATAATAGATACCCGCATGGATGACGCCGCTGTTGTGTCCGGTCTGGTGCCGGCCGAGCGCCGCCTCCTTTTCCAGAAGCAGGAGGCTGCTGCCCGGCCGCCGCTCCAGAAGCCGCATCGCCGTCGCCAGCCCGACGATCCCGCCGCCCACGACGCAATAATCGAAAACCATGTCCCCTCCCTCGATGGCTTCCTGCCGCCTATCAGGATTCGGTGCGCAATCGAAGATGCGACACCTGCGCGGATGACGGAAGCCGCGCGGATGGCTATAGCGCGCATGGACATAATTTCGCGCCGCCTCGGCCGTAGTGCGGCGCGTATTCCCGCCGGAAGATGGTTTCCGGCGGAGAAAATTTCGGGAGAAGGCGCGATGCGGTTCTGGTTCATTCTCGTTCTGCTGGCGCTGGCATCCCCCGCCGTCGCCAAGGATCTGCGCGAGCCGCGGCTGACGATCGCGAAGGGCGGTTCGGGCCACCCGCAGGTCGCGCTGACATTCGACGCCTGCAGCGGCGGCGTCGACGAGCGAATCCTGAAAATGCTTGTCGACAACCGTATCCCGGCCACGCTTTTCGTGACTCGGCGCTGGCTCGTCCGCAACGGCCCGACCGTCAAGCTGCTGGCGGCCCATCCGGACCTCTTCGAAATCGAGAACCACGGCAGCAACCACGTTCCGGCGGTGGTGGGCGACAAGCCGGTCTTCGGCATCAAGCCCGCGGGAACCCTCGCGAATGTCAGGGCGGAGGTCGAGGGCGGCGCCAACGCCATCACGGCGGATTTCGGCGTGCAGGCCGGCTGGTATCGGGACGCGACGGCGCGCTACAGCTCCGATGCGCTGGACCTGATCAAGTCCATGGGCTTTCGCATCGGCGGCTATTCGCTGAGCGGCGATTACGGCGCCACGGTGCCGGCCGCCAAGGCGGAGAGGATCATCGGCAATGCGCGGGACGGCGATGTCATCATCGCGCATATCAACCAGCCGGGCCGGGCCTCGGGAGCGGGCGTCGCCAGGGGCGTCCTGGCGCTCAAGGCGAAGGGCTATGCCTTCCGCCGCCTCGACGAGGTCGATACGAAAGAGGACGACCGTCGCTGACACGGTGGGACATCCGCCTGTCTCGATGATAGGCTGCGGATCGGCCGGCGGGCCGGGCGCGGTGGAGCGCGTCCGGGGCCGCGGGCATGCAACAGGGAGGCGAGCATGACCGATGCAAGGATGATGGCGCAGATGACCGACAAGGAGGGCTTCATCGCGGCCCTCGACCAGAGCGGCGGCTCGACGCCCGGCGCCTTGCGGCTCTACGGCATCGCCGATTCCGACTATGACGGCGAGGAGACGATGTTCCGCCTCATGCACGAGATGCGCGTGCGCATCATGACGGCGCCTGCCTTTTCGGGGGACAAGGTGATCGGCGCCATCCTCTTCGAGAAGACCATGGACGGGGAAGCCGGGGGCAAGCCCGTTCCCGCCTATCTCTGGCAGGATCGCGGCGTCGTGCCCTTCCTCAAGGTCGACAAGGGCCTTGCTGCCGAGGAGAACGGCGTCCAGGTGCTGAAGCCTATGCCCGAACTCGACGCGTTGCTCGCCCGCGCGGTGAAGAAGGGCATCTTCGGCACCAAGATGCGCTCGGTGATCGGCCATGCCGACAAGGCCGGCATCGCGGCCGTCGTCCGCCAGCAGTTCGAGATCGGCCGGCAGATCCTTCGCCACGGTCTCGTGCCGATCATCGAGCCGGAGGTTTCGATCAAGAGTCCGAGCAAGGAGGAGGCCGAGGCCATCCTGCGCGACGAGATCGCAAGGGAGCTCGATGCCCTGCCGGCAGGCGAACGGGTGATGCTCAAGCTGACATTGCCGAGTGTCGCGGGCCTCTACGAGCCGCTGGCCGCCCACAATTCGGTCGCCCGCGTCGTCGCGCTTTCCGGTGGCTACAGCCGCGCGGTCGCCTGCGAGAAGCTCAGCCGCAACCGCGACATGATCGCCAGCTTCTCCCGGGCCCTGACGGAAGACCTGCGCGTGACGATGAGCGATGCGGAATTCAACGCCAGCCTTGCCGCGACGATCGACGAGATCTACACCGCGAGCGTCGTGAAGGTTTGAGCGCGGCCTGGTCGGGAGTGGGTGTCGCGTACCTGCTCCCGGCGATCATTGGCGTTGAAGCGTTATCTGGCTGGTGACGACGGTCTTTCCCGAGGCGGGGTCGCGGTCGGAGGTGGTGAGTTTCAGCCCGCGCGCGCCGGTCTGCGCGACGGTGAGGCTGGCGCGGCGGTCGCCGTTTATCGGCTTTGCCCACTGGATGGTGAGGGCGAGGCTGTTGCCCTTTCGCCGGCCGGAAAGCGAGGCGGGGCCGGAGCCCGCGCCGATATAGGAGCCGCGATAGGTTCCGCCCGAAGCCTTGAGGTCGACCCCGACCGCGCGCGAGACGACGAGCAGGCCCCGGCAGCGCCCCTTGAGCGACAGGGAGCTCGGCGACGTGGTGGAGGTGAAGGTGCAGCTGATATTGATCGGCTGCCGGTTGGTACGGAGCCTCACCTGTCCCTTGCCGACATACTGGCCTTCCAGCCCGCCGAGGAACTGCGCCTCGCTGGCCTGGGCCGGCGTGAAGAGCAGCCCCGCAGCGCAGCAGATAAGGTATCTGGCATGGGTGTGATACATCGCCTTTCTCCGAACCGGGTTGAGGCGATACAATCGCTAAATCCGCGCGAAGTTCCCCGAAGGACATGTCCGGCGGCCGGAAGCCCCGCGGCGGCGGGGCTCCCGGGTGCGGTTCACGAGAGGTGCAGCAGCGTCTTGATCGCCCGCCGTTCGTCCATGGCGCGGTAGCCTTCGGCGACGTCCTGCAGGGGCAGTTCGAGGTCGAAGACCTTGCCGGGATTGATCTTGCGGGTCATCACCAGGTCGATCAGATCCGGCAGGAAGCGGCGCACGGGGGCGGGGCCGCCGAGCAGGTTCTTCTGGGCGAAGAACAGTTGCTGGCCGTCGAGCGTGACACCATGCGGCACGCCGACGAAGCCGACCGAGCCGCCGGGGCGGGCGGAGGCGAGCGCCTGCGACATCGATTCCTGCGTGCCGACGCATTCCAGCACCGATTCCGCGCCGACGCCGTCCGTCAGGTCCCTGATGCGGGCGACGCCCTCCTCGCCCCGCTCGGAGACGATGTGCGTGGCGCCGAATTCGAGGGCGAGGTCCTGCCGGCTCTTGTGGCGGCTCATCGCGATGATCTTTTCCGTGCCCATCTGCCTTGCGGCCAGAACGCCCATCAGGCCGACCGCGCCATCGCCGACGACGACGGCCGTGCCGCCGGGCCGCACGCGCGCGGCATCGGCCGCATACCAGCCCGTGCCGAGCACGTCGGAGGCAGCAAGCAGGCTCGGGATCAGGTCCTCGTCCGGCATGTGCGGCGTGGCGACGAGGGTTCCGTCGGCGAGCGGCACGCGCAGCAGCGGGGCCTGCGCGCGCGCCATGAATTCGCGGTTCTCGCAGGAGGAGGGGAAGCCGAAGCGGCAATGCGGGCAGGTATTGTCCGAACAGCAGAAGGAGCCGACGACGAACTGGCCGGGCTTGACGGTCTTTACCGCGCTGCCGACCTCGACCACCACGCCGCAATATTCATGGCCCATATGCATGGGGCCGTTCAGCGGTTGCAGCCCGCGATAGGGCCAGAGGTCGGAGCCGCAGATGCAGGTGGCGGCAAGCTTCAGGATCGCGTCGGTGGGCTGAAGGATCTCCGGCTCCGCCACCTCTTCGCAGCGGATGTCGCCGGGGCTGTAAAGCACCGTTCCAAGCATGGGATATTCCTTTCGTGTCGCGCCCGTCTCAGGCGCCGTATTCAGCTTCCGTGACATGCTCCAGCCAGTCGACGACCTTGCCGTCCTTGACCTCCTGTAGCGCGATATGGGTCATGGCGACGTCCGGCGCCGTGCCAGTGCCTTTCGCCGGGGGCGAACCAGACCACGTCGCCCGGCCGGATCTCCTCCACCGGGCCGCCTTCGCGCTGCACCCGGCCGAGGCCGGAAACGACGAGCAGGGTCTGGCCGAGCGGATGGGTGTGCCATGCCGTCCTCGCCCCCGGCTCGAACGTCACCTGCGCGCCCTGCACCCGCTCGGCGTCGAACGGGTTGAAGAGCGGGTCGATGCGCACCGTGCCGGTGAACCATGCCTCCGGCCCTTTGGCGGATGCCCGCGATCCTGCGCGTGAGATATCCATGGTCGTTCTCCTGTCTGTTATCGGATGAGGTCGATCTGAAGCGGGAATTCTCCCCGCGCCAGCAAGGGTTCGAAGCTGCCGTCGATGCGGCCGAGCCGGATCAGGCCGCGCGACCATTGGTATTCGCCGTAGAAGAGGGCGAGGTTGCCCCAGGGCGCATAGTAGCAGAGGTCGCCCGGCCGCTCGCCGGAAAAGCGGCCGCTGCCCGCTTCGGTGAGCTTGCGCGGCAGGTAGGCGATCTTCTCGTTATGGGCATAATCGTCGATGGTGAGATCGTGAAGCGGGAGCATGGATGCGAAGTCGCGGGCGGAGGGATTGTCCTCCAGCGCGGCGGTCATCGTCCGGCCGGCGAAGGCGATGCGGATCTTCATGGAGGCGGCTTTCTCTGCATGGGCGACTTTGCTGAGCGCGAAGGGCGCGGCCGCGGTGGCTTGAAGAATCGTGCGGCGCGTGAGGAGCGGGGTTGTCATTGCGCGGCCCTCCGGTGGTCCGTGGCGGCGGCGCTCGCGGCAAGCGCCGAGCCGAGCAGCAGGATTGCAGAGAGCATGAAAGGGCTCCACCAGCCGAACATGTCGAAGAGCAGCCCCCCGAGCGACGCGCCGAGGGTTATGGCAAGCTGGATGACCGCGACCTGCAGGCCGCCGCCGGCTTCGGCATCTTCGCTCAGCGTGCGGCTGAGCCATGTGCCCCAGCCGACGGGAGCGGCGGTGCCGAAGAAGCCCCAGCCGACCAGCAGCACCGTGGCGGCGACCGGCATGGTGCCGAGCGCGACCAGCGCGGCGGCAAGAAGGGCCATGACGAGCGGAATGGCGATGACGATGCTATAGAGCCGCCTCTTCAGCAGGTGGCCGATGGCCCATGTGCCCGCCACGCCAGCAAGCCCCATCAGGAGCAGGATCGCCGAGAGCGTCGACACATCGACGCGCGTCACGGTCTCCAGGAAGGGCCGAAGATAGGTGAACAGGGCGAACTGTCCCATGAAGAGCAGGAAGATCGCGGCCATGCCGAGCGCTACCTGCCGGCGCTTGAGCAGGACGAAGACATTGCCCGACCTCTTCCGGCCGCGCGGCGGCAGCGCAGGCATGCCGATCCATTGCCAGACGAGCGCCAGCATCGCGAGGGGGACGACGAGGAAGAAGGCACCGCGCCAGCCGACATGATCGCCGAGCAGGCTCCCCAGCGGGGCGGCGATGGTCGCGGCGATGGCATTGCCGGCATTGAGCAGTGCAAGGCCCTTCGGAACCGCATCCTCGGGAACGAGGCGCATGACGATCGCCGTCGACATCGACCAGAAGCCGCCGATGGCGATGCCGAGCAGTGCCCGGCCGATCATCAGGACAGCATAGTCGGGCGCGAAGGTCACGATCAGGCCGGAAGCGACGAGGAGCAGGGAAAGGGACGTCAGGACGAGCTTGCGGTCGATATGCCGGACGAGGCCGGCAATGAAGAGGCTGGTGAGAACGGCGAAGAAGCCGGAAATGGAGATCGCCTGGCCGGCCCTGCCTTCCGATATGCCGAGATCGCCGGCGATCGGTGTCAGCAGGCTGACGGGCATGAATTCGGAGGCGATGAGAACGGCCACGCAGAGCGCCATCGAAAACACCGCGCCCCAGGCGGCTTCAGGCTTCACCAGCCGTTCGTCAAACGTCGTATCCATGATCGATCCCGTGTGAGGAGAGGCCGGCGGCAGCAGACCGGGCGGCGCGTGGTGTGCCTTAAGTAGCAGCGGGCAATTGGATTGATTAGACGCTGTATTTCGTTTGAACTTATCGATAAAGGCCATAAATAAGACGGCGAGGCTAAGAACCGGGGCAAGGCATGCGCGAGAACTTCAACGATCTCCTGTGGTTCCTCGTGGTGGCGGAGGAGCGCAGCTTCACGCGGGCCGCCGCCAAGATCGGCATCACCCAGTCGACGCTGAGCCATACGATCAAGCGGCTCGAAACGCGGATGGGGCTGCGGCTGCTCGCCCGCACCACGCGCAGCGTCTCGACCACCGAGGCGGGGGAGCGCCTGCGCCAGTCGCTCGCCCCGCGCATCGCCGGGATCGAGACCGACATCGCGGCGCTCACCGCCTATCGCGACAAGCCGTCCGGCACGGTGCGCATCACCCTTTCCGACCATGCGCTGGAGCATCTCGTCTGGCCGAAGCTGCGGCCGGTGCTTGCGCACTATCCGGACCTCAAGGTCGAGTTCAGCCGGGACAACGGCTTCCGCAATATCGTCGAGGACGGGTTCGATGCAGGCGTGCGGCTCGGCGAAACGGTCGAGAAGGACATGATCGCCGTGCGCATCGGCCCGGACTGGCGGCTGGTCGCGGTCGGCGCGCCGGATTATTTCGCGGCGCGCGGCGTGCCGCGGACGCCGCAGGACCTGATGCAGCACAATTGCATCTGCCTGCGCCTCACCACGGCCGGCGGGCTCTATGCCTGGGAATTCCAGCAGGGCGGGCGGGACATCCGCATGCGCGTCGACGGCCAGCTCACCTTCAATTCGACGCTGCCGATGGTGGAAGCCGCCCTCGCCGGCTACGGCATCGCCTATGTGCCGGAGGATATCGTGGCGGGCCATGTGGCGGTCGGGCGGCTGCAACGCGTCCTTGAAGACTGGTCGCCGCCCTTTACCGGTTACTATCTCTACTATCCAAGCCGCCGGCAGAACGCCCCGGCCTTCCAGATCGTCCTCGATGCGCTGCGCTACCGGGAAGGTTGACGAGACAGGCTGTTCAACCGCCCGGCCGGCCCTAAGTAAATGCGAGTGTCAGGACAGTCCTTGCCGAGATTTTTTTTAGGCGGCTGTCGGGACGCGGCAGCTTCCTTCGTCCTCTGGCCGAACGGATCCGGCACTGTGGGCAATCCATGCCGGAAGCCGCCGGCAACGAACCGAGCGAAAGGAACGGACAATGGCAAAGAACAGCATTTGCATCTGGTACGACAAGGACGCGGAGGCCGCGGCCCGCTTCTATGCCGAGGTCTTCCCCGACAGTGCGGTCACAGCCGTCTACCACGCGCCGGGTGATTATCCCTCCGGTCATGAAGGCGATGTGCTGATGGTCGAGTTCACGGTCGCCGGCATTCCCTGCCTCGGGCTCAATGGCGGGCCGATGTTCAAGCACTCGGAGGCATTCTCCTTCCAGATCTCCACCGAAGACCAGGAAGAGACCGACCGCTACTGGAACGCCATCGTCGGCAATGGCGGGCAGGAAAGCGAATGCGGCTGGTGCAAGGACCGGTGGGGCATTTCCTGGCAGATCACGCCGCGCGTCCTGATGGAGGCGATGGCGGCCGGCGGCGGCGAGGCGAAGCGCGCCTTCGACGCCATGATGACGATGAAAAAGATCGACGTCGCCGCGATCACCGCCGCCCGGCGTGGCTGAAGGAAACGGCTGCGCGGCGGTGTTTCAAGCGCCGCCGTCGCTCCCCGGCCAGGCCGGAAATCTCAGCCCTCCAGGCCGAGCGGATCGGCGACGCGCGGCCAGATGTCGAGCCGGGCCTTGCGGTAGGGCGTGGTCGCCGGGTCCGTCGGGTAGGAGGTCGGCGCGGCGATATAGACGATCTCGGAGGAGACCGGCTGGAAGCCGGCGTGGAAGTGGTTGGTCGACTTCACCAGCAGGAAGGCCTTGCCGGTGAAATCCACGCCCTGGTTGGAGAAGATGTCGGGCTCGTAGGTCTGGGTGCGGCTGGTGATCAGCACGATATCGATGGTCGTGCCGACCGGGCGCACCACCGCCGTGCTGCCGAGCGTCACGCGGCTGTTGCGGAAGCTCTGCCAGCCCGCCTCGAAGACGCCCTCCACCGTGACGCGAAGGTCGAGCGGCTCTCCGCCCTCCGGCCCCGACTTGCCGCCGAAGCGCAGCGCCAGTTCTGCGCCTTGCCCGGCCGCATGGCAGAAGGACACGGCGATCGGGTCCCAGATCGTCGCCACCGCGACATTCTCGAAGCCGCGCTCGATCATCCGGCGCAGGATGAAGGTCGCGTCCCCCGCCACCCCGCCGCCGGGATTGTCCCAGACATCGGCGATGACGACGGGGCGGTCCGGCTGCGCGGCGCGAACCGCGAGCGCCCGGTCGAGGCCGGCCTCCGTGTCCAGCATCGGCATGGCCGTCTCCCGGCGCAGGCGGTAGAGCTCATGGCCGAGCCTTTCCGCCAGCGCATCGCCCTTCGTCCTGTCGCCATCCGTGACGACGACGATGCGCGTGCCCATTTCCGGCACGTCGCCCGCCATGAAGCCGTGGATGACGGAAATCGACAGCACGCCGTCCTTGCCCTCCATCGCCTTCAGCCGGTCGACGAAGGAGCGCATCGGCTCGCGGCTCGTCGGATAGATGGTGATCATGCGGCAGTCGAAGGTGGAGATGACGGGCCGGATCTCGCCCTTCAGGGTGCGCAGCGCAAGTTCCACGACATGCTCGCCGCGCTCCTCGAAATCCGTGTGCGGAAATTCGAGGAAGGCCGCCATGATATCGAGATTGGCGACACGCCTGGCGGTCAGGTGGCTGTGCGGATCGAATTCCACGGCGATCAGCACGTCCGGCCCGACAAGCGCGCGGATGCGCGACAGGAAATCCCCTTCCGGATCGTCATAACCCTGCGCCACCATCGCGCCGTGCAGGCCGAGCACGACGGCATCGACCGGCAGCGCGGCTTCGATCTCGCCGACGATCCGGTCGCGCAGCGTCTCGTAGGTCTGGCGCTGGATGAGACCGGCCGGCTCGGCCCAGCAGGACGTGCCCTCGATGACGGTGAAACCCTCCGCCCGCCCGCGCCGTCGCAGGATCGGCACGACGGAGGAGCAGAGCGTCGGTGTATCCGGATGCTCGCCCGGGCCGGCATAGAAGGCGGCCTTGAAGGCATTCATGTCCGTCGGCACGGGCGAGAAGGTGTTGGTCTCGGTGGCAAGCGAGGCCGTGAAGATGCGCATGGTGACAGGTCCCGATGAATGGCGCCGGCCTCTGCCAGCTTCTGTTTGTTATTTATTTTCACTCATGCGGCGATTTGCAAGGGATTTCTGTGAGGATGGATGGCAAAAATGCCGATATAGGAAATTTAATTTCACATACGGCGTCGTATTGATGCGGTTTCCGCCTGTGCTATGACCGTTTGGCACGTGAAATTCATTTTCAGGAAGGCGAGGGCGGCCTTGCCGGCGGAGCGCGGATGGACCTTTTTCATGCATTGACGGACGAGGAGGGCGGCCTTTCGGGGCTGGACCGGACGCTTGCGGATTTCGTGCTGGGGAATGTCGATTTCGTCATGCATGCTTCCATCGGCGAGCTTGCCGGGCGGGCCGGCGTCTCGCCGCCGACCGTGACGCGGTTCTGCCGGCGGCTCGGATGCAAGGGCTTTCCGGATTTCAAGGTGCAGCTCGCGCGGCTGGCCTCCGTCGGCCTGCGTTATGTCCGGCCGGAAGTCCTGACCGAAACGCCGCAGGAGGTCGCCGACGACGTGCTGGCGAATGCGCAGGCCGCGCTCTACCAGTTGCACCGCCAGATCGACCTTGCCGCGCTCGAAAAGGCGGCCGGCCTGTTGCGCGGGGCGGATTTCATCCTCGCCTTCGGCGCGAGCGGCAATTCGTCGATGGTGGTCAACGAGCTGCACAACCGGCTGTTCCGGCTCGGCTGCCGCATCTGCGCCTCGAACGACCACAACATGAACGCGATGCTTTCCGCCGCCGCCCGGCCGGGCACGGTGGTCTTCGCCTCGTCCTTCACGGGGCGCGACACGGCCCTCGTCCACTGCCTCGACCTGTCTAGGCAGCGCGGCATTCCCACCGTCGTCGTCACCCAGAGCCATTCGCCGGTCGCCGAAGCGGCGGACGTGGTGATCGCGGTCGACCTGCCGGAGGGGACCAACATCTTCCGGCCGACCTCGACGCGCTATGCCTATCTCGCCGTCGTCGACATGCTGGCGAACCTCGTCGCCTATGCCGACAGGCCGAAGGCGCTGAAGACCCTGCGCGCCATCAAGGAAGACCTCGTCAGCCACCGCGACGGCGACGACCGCCAGCCGCTCGGCGACTAGAAACTCAACGGTGCGAGGCCCAGGGCACGAGCCGCCGCTCGATCTGGCGCGCGATGGCTTCCAGCAGGATCGCCACCAGCGCGATGACGACGATGCCGGCGATCACGACGTCGGTGACGAGGAACTGCGCCGCCGACTGGATCATGAAGCCGATACCGCTCGTCGCCGCGACAAGTTCGGCCGCCACCAGCGTCGTCCAGCCCGCGCCGAGCGCGATGCGGATGCCTGTCAGGATCGAAGGGACCGCGCTCGGCAGCACCACGTCGGACAAAACCTGCCGCCGGCTCGCG
This sequence comes from Shinella sp. R2-11, assembly GCF_055330205.1. Classification (NCBI taxonomy): domain Bacteria; kingdom Pseudomonadati; phylum Pseudomonadota; class Alphaproteobacteria; order Hyphomicrobiales; family Rhizobiaceae; genus Shinella; species Shinella sp. R2-11. The sequence goes on from NZ_JBVAPC010000001.1 coordinate 724,741, forward strand.
CCGAGGGAACGGGCGGCGTTGACATGGTCCTTCGAGACGCCGCGCACGCCGGCCGATGTCGACAGGATGATCGAGGGCAACATGGAAAGCGCGATGACGGTGATCTTCGAGGCCTCGCCGATGCCGACCCAGATGATGATGAGCGGCAGATAGGCCAGCGGCGGCAGCGGGCGCAAAAACTCCACCACCGGATCGAGGATACCGCGGCCGATCCGGCTCGTGCCGATGGCAAGGCCGGCAGGAATGCCGATCGCGATGGAGGCGGCCAGCGCGCCGAAGATGCGGGTGAGGCTGGCGCCGAGATGCTCGGCAAGGGTCGCATCGACGAAACCGGTGACGACGAGATTGTAGATCGCGACCACCACCTGCCGGGGCGAGGGCAGGAAGACCGGCGAGACCAGCGCATAGGCGGCGGCCAGAGCCCAGAGCCCGACGAGCACGGCGACGGTGATCGCGGAGATGGCCGCGACGGGCAGCGGTCGCCGCTCGGCGCGCTCGCAGGGCGGGTCCTTCGCCTGAACCTCGGGCAGGGACGTGACGTCGGTGGAGAGGGTCATGCGGCAAGCTCCTCGTCTGCGCCGGAATGGATGAGGCCGGTGAGGCCGGCATGCATGCGTTTGAAGAGCGGCGATGCCTTCACCGCGGATACCGAGGCGCCATTCAGCACCTCCGCATTGAAGCCCGCCTCGATCTCGGCCGTCAGGCGTCCCGGATTGGGCGAGAGCACGACGATGCGCGTACCGAGCAGCAGGGCCTCCTCGATGCTGTGCGTGATGAGGATCGCGCCCGCGCCGCTTTCGGCCTTTATGCGCAGGAGGAATTCCTGCATGCGCGTTCGGGTCAGCGCGTCCAGCGCGCCGAGCGGTTCGTCGAGCAGGAGGAAGCGCGGTTCCGCCGCCAGCGCCCGCGCGATGCCGACCCGCTGGCGCATGCCGCCGGAAAGCTCCCAGATGCGCCGGTCGCCGGCCTCCGCAAGCCCGACGCGGGCAAGAAGCGCATCGGCCCGCGCCCGGCGCTCCGCAAGCGGAATGCCTCTCAGCTTGAGCGGGAAGGCGATGTTGTCGCGCGCGTCGAGCCAGGGATAGAGCGCATCGTCCTGGAAGACGACCGCGCGGTCGGCGCCGGGGCCGCGCACCGGCTCGCCGTCGAGCGCGATGGTGCCGGCGCTCGGCGCGATGAAGCCGGCCGCAAGGTTGAGCAGGCTCGTCTTGCCCGAGCCGGAGCGCCCGATGATGGCGACCAGCTCGTCCGAAGCGACCTGCAGGTTGATGCCGTCGAGGACCAGCTTTTCGCCCGCGCCGCCCCGGCCCGGCCTTGCCGGGTAGCGCAGCGCGACGTTGCGGAATGTCAGGATGCTCATGGGCCCTCCAAGATTAATGCCGTGATGTCGGGCGATGGCCCGGCGGCACTTTCGCGCCACCGGGCCCGTCCGCCGCAGGGGTTCAGGCGTCAGTAGGCAAGCTTCGTCGCGTCCGTCACCCAGCGGGTGGAGACGTAGGGCGAATAGTCGGAAAGGGCCGCGGGGATCTTGCCCTGTTCCAGCAGGAAGGCCGAGGTGTCGGCGACCGCCTTCACCGTGCCGCCGCCGAGCAGCTTTTCGCCGGCCTGTTCCTCGAGCGTCGGGAAGATGTAGCCCTTCAGCAGCGCCGGCACCTCGTCCTGCTTGGCGCCGGTGAGGCGGGCGATCTTCTCGGCTTCCGGCGAGGCGGCGTTCCAGGCATCGGGATCGGCGCGATAGGCGGCCGTTGCATCGCCCGTCACCTTGACGAAGGCGGTCACCACGTTCGGATGTTCCTCGGCGAATTTCTTGCTGACGATCCAGGCGTCGAAGGTCGGCCCGCCCCAGTCCGCGACGTCGGCGGAGGTCGCCAGGACCTTGCCGCTCTTCTTCAGCTGGGCCAGCACTGGATCCCAGACATAGGCGCCGTCGATGTCGCCGCGTTCCCAGGCCGCCGCGATTTCCGGCGGGCGCAGGTTGAGGATCTCGACCGATTTCGGATCGACGTTCCAGTGCTTCAGCGCGGTCAGCAGGCTGTAATGGGCGGTCGAGACGAAGGGCGTCGCGATCTTCTTGCCGGCAAGGTCCTCCGGCTTGTCGATGGATTTCACCGCGAGCGCTTCCGCCTCGCTGATGAGGCCGACGACGAAGATCGTCTCGATGGGCAGCTCGCGGCTGGCGGCGGCGGCAAGCGGCGAGGAGCCGACATAGCCGATATCGAGCGAGCCGGAGGCGATGGCGGCAATCACGTCCGCTCCGCCGTCGAATTTCTGCCAGTTGATCTTCGCGCCGGTCGCCTTCTCATAGGTGCCGTCGGCCTGCGGAACGCGGGACGGCTCGACGATCGGCTGGTAGCCGATGTTGAGCGTCACGTCTGCGGCATGCGCCGCGCCGAGGGAAGCCGCCATGGCAAGGGCGGCGGTCGCGGCGAGCAGGGCTCTGCGGGTAATGGTCATGGTCCTCTCCTCAAGTTGCCGTCGCCCGAAATCTCTGCGGGCCGGTTTCTCAAAGCTATATAATCAATAAATTTAGTAGAGAAATTTTCGCCTCAATTTACCGGGCGCGCGGCAATTGCTTTTGCGTTTCCGGCGGAAGGATCGGAATGGCGGCTGTCCGCGGCGTTCTCTCATCACGCCGCCACGACGGCGGCAGCCGGCTTGGATGCTCGCCGGCCGGGTTCAGCCATCACGATATGTTTCAATAAGGAACGACCGCCCGCCGTCTTGGTTGACTGCGTGCAGGCGAATGAACGCCTGCCTTTTGACTCCAAGGAGAAGCATTATGCCGAACCAAGGCGGAACCCACGAACAGCATGTGAAGGCCGGCCAGCAGAGCCACAAGAACGAGGACCGCAAGCTCGACGCCTCCAGCAACCGCGACCAGAAAGACGGCCAGCGCGGCGGCAAGGGCAACTTCGCGGAAGACCGCGAACGGGCCTCGGAAGCCGGCCGCAAGGGCGGCCAGCACTAACCCGTCAATTCCAGAGGGCCCGCCGCCGCAAGGTGGCGGGCCTTTCCATGCTCCCTGTACGGCGGTTGGTGGACCGCAGGTACTGGCCTATCCCATCGCGGCGTAGCGGGCTTCCATCAGGTCGGCTTCGCGCACGAGCTTGCGCACGAGTTCGTCGGAAAGCTTGCGGGCGCGGCCGAGGCGGTAGATCTCGTCGCGCTCGGCCCTTACTCCGGCCAGTCGAAGCCGCCGTTCGATCTCTTCGAGATGTTTTACCTGATCGGCTTCGTCGCCGGTCTTGGAGCGCGTGTCGATCCTCTGTCGGTAAAGCTCCATGAGGCGGCTTCCGACATCGGCATAGAGGTCGGCATCGCCCCGGCCTTCGCCGATTTCGTGCTGCAGCCTTTCGATCATCCGGATCGCCGCTTCCGCCGCGGCGATGCGGGCGGCGTCCTCCTCGCGCTGGTGGCCGGGCTCGGGCGGTAGTTCCAGGTCGCGAAGCAGGAAGGGCAGGCCGATGCTGGCGGCGGCGAGCGAGGCGATGATCACGCCTGCCGCAAGGAAGATGGCGAGATCGCGCGCCGGAAACGGCGTTCCGTCGTCAAGGACGAGCGGCAGCGTGAGGATACCGGCCAGCGTGATGGCGCCGCGCACGCCGGCCACCGACATCGCCACCACCAGCCGCCAGTTCGGCCTCGTCACCGTTCGCCCCTGCCTTGCCGCGCGATAGAGGGTGAAGCGCAGCGATATCCAGACCCAGACGAGACGCAAGAGTGCCAGCGCGACGTTGATCGCGACGACATAGATCGCCAGCCAGATCGGCTCGTGATGGCCGGTATCGGTCACCACCTGCGCCGCCCCCGCCACGATGCTTGGCAACTGTTCGCCAAGCAGCACGAAGATGATGCCGTTGAGGGCGAATTGCACCGTATCCCACACGGCGGTGCGGCGCACACGCGTGACGGCGAGGGTCTGGCCGGTCTGTTCCGCATAGCTCATCGTGATCCCGGCGGCGACGGCCGCGAGGATGCCCGAGCAATGCAGCTCTTCCGCCAGGAGATAGGCGCCGAACGGGATGAGCAGGCTGATGAGGATCTGCGAGCCCGGCTCCTCGCCGAGCTTGCGCGAGAGGTGGTCCTTGGCCTTCATCACGATCCAGGTCATGCCCGCGCCGATGACGATGCCGCCGAGCGCGAGCCACAGGAAGGTGCCCAGCGCGGCGACCGGCGAAAAGACGCCGGTGAGGACGGCGGCAACGGCAAAGCGCATGCAGACGAGGCCCGAGGCGTCGTTCAGCAGGGACTCCCCTTCGAGGATATGCATCAGGCGGTTGGGGATCGGCACGCGGGCGGTGATCGCCGAGACGGCGATCGGGTCCGTCGGCGAAACGATGGCCGCCAGCGCGAAGGCGACCGGCAGCGGCATCGAGGGGATCAGCCAGTGGATGAAGAAGCCGACCCCGATCACCGTGAAGATCACGAGGCCGAGCGAGAGTTCGAGGATTGTTCCCTTGTCGCGGAACAGCCCTTCCTTGGGAATGCGCCAGCCGTCGAGAAAGAGAAGCGGCGGCAGGAAGAGCAGGAAGAAGATGTGCGGCTCGAGCTCCACCTTGGACCCCGTGACGCCGGCAATCGCCGCCCCCAGCGCGATCTGCACCAGCGGCAGGGGAACGGCCACCGGGGAGAGGCGCGCAAGCGTCCCGCTCACGACCACCGCCAGCAACAGGATCAGCGCGATACCGATATTCTCCATGCAATCTCCTGCCTGCGGATCAGCGACTATGTGGCGAGGCTTCGCAGGCCCCGAATCTTTCAAGTTTGAAAACGGCGGTTTCGCCGGTCAAGCCGTCATGGCCGGAAAAGTGCGCTTCCTGCTTGCGCGGGCATATCCATGTTCGCCCGGGGGAAAATACTTGTTCGCCTTCGGTCAAGCCAATGGAACGCCAATAGCTGTACAATTCCGCAAAACCGTACAGAATTTAATTCTGTGCACCTGTCGTATTTGCTGGATACCTTCGAAGTCGCCAAACTGAAAGGAGAGCGGTTGGGTTCCGTCCTGTTTCCCACGCGCAGACTGTCAACGGAAGACGTTCCCCGGCGGGAGCGGCTTGCATTCGTGCATGATTTCATGGCGCGTCATATCGGCGGCCGCCGGTTTGCCCCGGCCGACCGCGACAATGTCCGCATCGACATGGAGGCGATGCCCCTGCCCAGCGGCCTGACGGTGGCCCGGGGCCATTACAACCCGATGGGCGGCGCCCGGACGCGGGAGCTGCTGCAGGATGGCCGCGAACAATACCTGCTGCTGATCCACAATGAAGAGCATGAGATTTCGATCGACGGCAAGGCGCTGATCAAGATCGCTCCGGGCGATATCGTTCTCCTGAACGAAGGGACCTGCCATGAATTCTGGTACGGCAAGCCGACGACCGTCGACCTCGTGTCGCTGGATCGCCAGACGCTTGCCGATCTCGCCCCCCGCATCGAGCTGGAAGCGAGCTACATGATACCGGCGACGGCCTGCGGCATGCCGCTGCTGGCGAATTATGTCGAGACGCTGCGGCGTTACCCGCCCGCCTCGTCCAGGGCCGGCGACATGGCGTCCCGACACGTCTACGATCTGACGGCGCTGGTGCTCGACGGTTTCGTCCGCGGCGGGGCGGAGCGGAACGAGCGCAGCAAGGCGGCCGCGCGGCGCCGGCTGGTGCAAAGGGACGTATTGGAGAACCTCTCCGATCCCGGCCTCCATATCGATCTCGTCGCCCAGCGCCAGGGCGTCACCCCGCGCTATATCCAGCGCCTGTTCGAGAGCGAAGGCACGACCTTCACGGAATTCGTGCGCGACTGTCGGCTCGATCTCGCCTTCCGCCTGCTCAAGGAGCGCGAGGCGGATTCCAGCATGATCACCGCCATCGCCTACGATGTCGGCTTCTCGGACCTCTCCACGTTCAGCCGGGCGTTTCGCCGGCGCTTCAACGCCACGCCTTCCGAGATCCGGCGCTCGTCCTTCTGAGATCGAGTGGCCGGATAGGGCCGGATTTGTGCGTCCAGCATCAAAAATCGGTTCCGTATTTCCCAAGAGCGCCATGGCCCCTTTTCGTATCGTTCAGCGTCAACGATGCGGAATCAGTCTCCGCGTCGCATATCCACATCGGAGACAGTTCGACATGACCAGGGAGTTACGGGGTGCGCTCGGTATTTCATAGCAACGGCCCGCTGGCGGTATCGCGTGCGGTTCCGCGAGAGGATGCGCCCGCAACCATATCCATCCATTCGGCCGGGCGGCATTTCCCTTGCTGCCACGCAGCAGGCATCAGGGCGGGAAACGACAGAAGAATTGTCGCTGATCGTCTTTTCGGCCGCACGAGGGGCTTTGCGATAGATCGCGAACGTTAGCCCCGCCCGCCGGTTGGCGGCGGCGATCCGAGGGGTCTGCGCCGCGCCCGCGGCAGAGCGGGGCATCAATCAAAACAATCGTCTTTTCAGTCTTCGGGCGCGGCAGCGTCCGTCGCCGGCGGCGCCATGTCCGCAGCCGGCCAAAACGGGAGCAGGAAATTGCAGGACAGAACTTTCGATCCGTCGCGTTCGGCCAGGGGGCCGCGTCTTCGGCACGTGCAGGCGCTTCTGGCGGGCGCCTCGATGATCGCGCTTGGCCTTCCGGCATCGGCGGCAACGATAGAGCTGGAAAACGGCGAGGTCGAAACCGGCGCGATCTCGCAGCCGGGCAACACCACCTTCCTCGTCAAGGAAGCAACGGGGGCGACCATGGCAGGGACGATCTCGGGAACGGGATCGGTTTCCAAGACCGGTCAGGGTACGTTGACGATCACAGGGGAAAATTCCTATTCCGGCGGCACGGACATCGCCGGCGGCTATGTGTGGTTGACGCATGGCAGCGGTCTCGGCACCGGAACCGTCACGTTCAACGGCGGCAGCCTCGGCTTCCTGGGGCCTGATGCGCTGTCCATGTCCAACGACATGGTGTTCAACAATACCACCGTCCTCTACACGATGCAGGACACGACATTGTCGGGCGTGCTTTCCGGCGGGTCGCTTTTCAAGAAATTCGGCGAAAAGACGTTGACGCTGACGGGCGAGAACACCTTCACGGGCGGCCTTCTCATCCACGAGGGGACCGTGCGGGCGGAAAACAGCAAGGCGCTCGGCTCCGGCAGGATCACCTTCGACAGCGGGACGCTCGGGATCTACGCGCCCGCCCTGACGACGCTTTCCAACGACATGGCGTTCAACGGCAATGCCACGCTCGATACCGTGCAGCACACGACGATTTCGGGCACCCTGTCGGGGACGGGTGGCCTGACGAAGACCGGCAGCGGGACTTTGACCCTTTCCGCGGACAACAGCGCCTTCTCGGGCGAGCTGACAATACGGAACGGGACCGTCCATGTCGGGAACGACCATGCGCTCGGCACGGGGGTGGTGAACATCGGCCAGTTTGGAAGCACGGCGGCGCTGTCCTACGCGGATGGCGTCACGATCGGCAACAACCTCCTCCTGGCCGCGAATACGGATTTTCATGTCGCGGCCGGCACGGCGACGCAGTCGGGCCGGATCGATCAGTCAAGCGGGAGCGTGATCTTCCCGAGAAAGACCGGCGCCGGCGAGCTTGTCGTTACCGGCGCGATCAACGCCGGATATGAGTTCAGGATCGCCGAGGGGCAACTGACGGCAGCCGCCGAGAATGTCATCGGCGGCGAGCGCACATATTATATCGCAGACGCGGCAACCTTGAAGCTCGAGGCCGACCAGCAGCTCGGCATGGCCTCGGGAGACGGCAAGCTCGATCTCGGTTCCCGCAAGCTGACGCTCGGCAAGGGGGCGGGCGGGAACATCTTCAGTGGCAGCCTGGTCGGCGACCCGGACGCCCATCTGGTGAAGGTGGGCGCCAGTTCCCAGGCGCTCAACGGCAACGGCCTCAACTACTATGGCCGGATGTCGGTGGAAGAGGGGACGCTCATCGTCAACGGCGATTTTGCCGGCACGCCCGTCCTCGTGATCGGCGGCCGCCTGAAGGGAGCCGGCCAGCTCGGCGACGTGGTGGTGGACGGCGGCACCCTGGCGGGCACGGGTGGCACCACGCTTTCGATGCATGAATTGCACCTCACCAGCAATGCGATCGTCGAGGCGAACCTCGGCACGGAGAACAGCGCGGCGCTCTTCGACGTCGCCGGCGACATCGTGCTCGACGGCACGCTGAATGTGAACAATGCGGGGGGCTTCGGTCCGGGCCTCTACCGCCTCTTCAGCTACGGCGGCGCTCTCGACGACCGGGGCCTCGAGATCGGAACCGCGCCGACGGGCTACAACGCCGAAAATCTCGCCGTGCAGACGTCGATCGGCGGGCAGGTGAACCTCGTCGCGGACGATCCCGATTACGGTCCGGTGATGTTCTGGGACGGCGGCGATCCGGCGAACCGGAACAACGGCAAGATCGACGGCGGCGACGGGCAATGGAGCAAGACCGGCAGCACCTTCACCGATGCATACGGCATGCAGAACGGCTCGATGAATCCCCGGCCCGGCTTCGCCGTGTTCGGTGGCAAGGCCGGCCATGTCGTCGTCAATACCGGCTTCGGGGAGGTGCAGGCGACCGGCATGCAGTTCGCCACCGACGGCTATGTCATCTCGGGCGAGTTGCTCGAGCTGGTGACCGGCGACGCATTCATTCGCGTCGGCGACGGCACGGCCGCCGGAGCGAACTACACGGCGACCATCTCCAACAAGATCGACGGCGGGGGCAAGCTGATCAAGACCGACCTCGGCAAGCTCATCCTCACGGGCGAGGGCGTCTATAGAGGCGGCACCGAAGTGCGCCAGGGCACGCTCCAGATCGGCGACGAGGCCAACGAGGGCTCGATCGCCGGCCTGGTCGAGGTGGGGGGCGAGGGCCGGCTGACCGGCATCGGCACGCTGGAGGAGGTCGTCGTTTCCGGCACCATCGCGCCGGGCCTGTCGATCGGCACGCTTCATGTCGGGGACATCACCTTCAACGAAGGCTCGGTCTTCGAGGTCGAGCTGAATGCGGAGGGGGAATCGGACCAGATCCTCGCCTCCGGCGTGGCGACGATCAATGGCGGCACGGTGAGCGCGCTCGGCGGTGCCGGCAACTACGCGGCCTCCACCCGCTACACGATCCTGCATGCCGATGAGGGCTTCAGAAGCGAGGAGGACCGTTTCGACGGCGTGACCTCGAACCTCGCCTTCCTCACGCCGGATCTCGAATACGACGAGAACAACGTCTACCTGACGATGACCCGCAACGGCGTTGCCTTCGAGAATGTCGGCAACACGCGCAACCAGATCGCGACGGGCGGGGCGGTGGAAAGCCTCGGGGCGGGCAATACCGTCTACGACGCGGCCCTCAGCCTTTCCGAGGAGCAGGCGCGCGGCGCCTTCGACCGGCTCTCGGGCGAGATCCACGCCTCGGCCAAGACCGCGCGGGTCGAGGACAGCCGCTTCCTGCGCAATGCCGTCAACGACCGCCTGCGGGCGGCCTTCGACACCGCGGGCGCCCCGGCGGGCGTGGTCACCACCTATGACGACGGCAGGCCGGGCGCGGCGGAGGCGGGCACGGATGGCTTCGCGCTCTGGAGCCAGGGCTTCGGCGCGTGGGATCATACCGGCGGCGACGGCAATGCCGCGCGCCTCAACCGCTCCACCGGCGGCTTTTTCGCCGGTGCCGACGCGTCGATATTCGATAACTGGCGCTTCGGCGCGGTGGCCGGCTACAGCCACAGCAGCTTCGACGTGAAGGACCGTGGCTCCTCCGGATCGAGCGACAACTACCATTTTGGCGTCTATGGCGGCGCGCAATGGGGCGAGCTCGCCTTCCGCACGGGCGGCGCCTATACGTGGCACGACATCTCGACCAGCCGCAACGTCGCCTTCGCGGGCTTCACCGATAGCCTGAAGGCCGACTACGATGCCGGTACGGGGCAGATCTTCGGCGAGCTGGCCTATGGCTTCAAAATGGGCGAAGCCCGCTTCGAGCCCTTCGCGAACCTTGCCCATGTGAACCTGCATACGGACGGCTTTACCGAAAAGGGCGGCGCGGCGGCCCTGACGACCGGCTCGTCCAATATGGACATGACCTTCACGACGCTCGGCCTGCGGGCTTCGACGAATTTCGACCTCGACGGCACGGCGGTCACCGCCAAGGGCATGGTCGGCTGGCGGCACGGCTTCGGCGGCATGACGCCGACCTCGCGGATGCGTTTTGCCGGTGCCGGCGACGCCTTCACCATTGCCGGCGTGCCGGTCGCCCGCAACGTGGCCGTCGTGGAAGCCGGCCTCGACGTCGCGCTGACGCCGAACGCCGATTTCGGCGTCTCCTATGGCGCGCAGTTCGGCTCGGGCGCCGTCGACCAGTCGCTGAAGGCCAATCTCAACATCAGGTTCTGAGGCGAAGCGGATCGCTTCCCCGGACAACACGATATGAACGGACAAAACCATGAACTTCGACATTTCCAATGACGCGGCGCCCAAGGCAACCACACCGGGGAGGATCGGCGCAGCCGCATCGATCCTGCGCTCGGCCTGGTTCGGCTATCTTGCCAGAACCGTGCTCACCTTCATGTTCTGGTCGAGCGCGCTGGCAAAGCTGGGCGATGCCGAGGCCGCCCTTGCCGAGATGCGGCATTTCGGGCTGGAGCCCGATCTCCTCTATTATTTCCTGACCGTCATCACCCTGGTCATCGGTTCGCTGCTGGTGATCTGCGATCGGTGGACATGGCTGGGCGTGGGCGCCCTTGCCGTCTTCACCCTCCTGACCATCCCCATCGCCCATGATTTCTGGGCGATGGAGGAGCCGCGGAAGACGGCGGAATTCCATGTGGCGATGGAGCACATCACCGTGGTCGGCGGCTTGCTTGTGGCCATCTACGCATCGGCGATCCGGAAGAAGCGGACCGGCGGTGACGCGGACTCCCGACTGTTCGAGATCGCATCGCGAAAGGGATATTTTCAACCATGATAGCAGGACGCTTTCTGGCAGGTGCGCTCTGCGTGCTCGCGGCCGGCTGCAGCAGCGGCGATGCCCGGATGAGCGCCCTGCGCGCCGACATGGCCAGCCGGCAGGCGGCCGCGGAACGGGCCGCCAGCCGTCCCGACGGCACGGCCGAGGACAAGGAGCGCGCCAGAGGCTACGCCTCGGCGCAGAAATGCATCGACCAGCTTCAGGCCCATTCGCGAAGCGTGCAGGCGACAAGCATGGCGACGAGAAGCGCCCTTGCCGCCGTGAGTTTCGCGGGGCCTGGCGGTGCCTTGGCCGCCCGCTCGCTGGCCCCCGTGAGCGGCATGGCCTTGCAAAGCCAAGGCCAGTATCGCGTCGCCTGCTACTAGGCGGCGCACCTCAACCTCAACCGTGCAGGCCGTCATCCCGAACATGTCCTGGAACCGCTTTATCCTTCGTGCCGCTCTCGTGTCTCTTGCCGGGCTGGCCGCGTGCCAGAGCCCGCCCTCCAATTTCCAGGGCTCGAATTTCTCCGATGAAACGAGAGCCTTGGAAAAGCAGCTGAATGCCGAAGCTACCGCGCTTGGAGCGGCCCAGGGTGCGACAAGCATCGCCGCTTCCGCAGATCCGACGGGCCTTTCCAGCTTCGCCAAGGCGCCGGTCGCGCTTGCGGCGCGGAACGCGCAGGCAAGGAGCGCCGATGCTCGGATGGCGGCGCAGTTGGCCCGCGACGAGCAGGCCCTGTACCGGCGCTACGGCATGAACCCCGACGGCACGCCCTCGGGACGCAAGCCGGCGGGCGGGAACTGAACGGCTTCAATCGAATGAAAGGCACTACCATGATGGGTCATAGACTCCCCCTGCTCGGCCTGCCGGCTTTCGCCGCCCTTGCCACGACCATATGGCTGGCATCCGCGGGAGCGATTTCCACGCCGGGCCAGGCGGCCTCGAATGCGGACGCCCGCAAGGATCCGGCGCCGCAGCGCCTGAAACTCGCCCAGGCGCAAGGCGGAAACCGTAGTAGCGCTGCGGATACCGGCCTGCCCGGCGGCGCCTCGTCGCTCAACGAGACATACAGGGACTGGCGCGTCGTCTGCGTCCAGCAGGAGGCCGGCAAGCGCTGTGCGTTCTCGCAGATACTGGCCCGGCAGGACGGCCAGCGCATTCTGGCCATCGAACTCAACGCCCCGGACGGCGATACCCTTCCGGGCAGGCTCGTCCTGCCGTTCGGCCTCTCGCTCGATGCCGGCATCACCCTTCAGGTCGACGAAGGCGCCCCGATGCAGCCGCTGCGCTTCCGAACATGCATGCCGGGCGGCTGCATCGTCGATGTCCGCTTCGACGCGCCGGCACGCGATGCCCTGCGGGCGGGCACCGCGCTCAAGGTGAACGCGCTTGCCGACGGTGGCACGGCCGCGCCATTCTCGATTTCGCTGCAGGGTTTCGGCACAGCGCTCGACCGGGTTGAGGCGCTATCCCGGTGAGCCCGGCGCGCTGTCACTTGATCCGCGTGCCCCAAAAGCCGCGTTTTTCCTTTCGCCAGGCAAGCACCGCGGATCAACTGATGCTTCCACCCTTTTGCCGGGTCGCGTCCGTCCTGCCCCACGAACGCGGTTCGGTACTGGACTGATATCCCCCGGCCAGCCCCGTGCGGCATGCCGCGGGTCTTGAAGAATGCTGCAATGCAGCATATATTGTGATTGTCGGAGCCGCTCTCCTCCTCCCAGTGGCTCCGGGCGGCTGGTGACGCTTCTCCTCCCAAGTTGCCAGCCAGAATCGAAGCCCGGTGCACCTCCTCCCGCACCGGGCTTTTTCATGCCGTTCGGCGCGGCGATCATGGACCGCGCCGCTAGCCCTGGGATTTGTTGAAGCGGCGCCTGCTTTCCGAAGGGGAGACGCCATAGGCATCCCGGTAGACCGCGGAAAACCGGCCGATGTGGAAAAAGCCCCATTTGAGGCAGATTTCCCTGATCGTCAGGCTGGAGGCCGGGTCGCACAGCTCGGCATGGGCGGCCTTGAGGCGAATATCGCGGAGATACGCGGCCGGCGTCACACCCTTGAACGAGCGGAAACTGATTTCCAGCGATCTCGACGAGACCCCGATGGCCTGCGCGATGGCCTGGACGGTGATCGGGCGGGCAATATGCTTGTGCATGTAGTCGATTGCCTGTTTGACCTGCCTCGGCGCTACGGCTGCGGGCTTCCTGTCGATGAACTGCGTGAAATGGTTGGGAACGTTCAAAAGGATCAGGTTGCTCAGCGCCTCGGCCATATGCGCGGCCGCCAGCGGCGAATGCAGCAAAGGCCCGTTCGCCCGCATGCCATCGGCGATGGTGTCCATCAGGCCCGCCATCCATGCCGCCGATGAATCCGAAAGCGCGATCTCCGGCGCTATGTTCAAGGAACCCTTGAGCGGCTGGTCGAAAAGGCTGGCAGCGTTCCTGGCGATGATCTCCCAGTCGACAAAGAGCGCGTCCGAAACGATCCTGTCGCCGCGCAAGGCGTAGCGGCCTGCCTCGAGATTGTTTGCCAATAGCAGCGAGCCCGCGGTGCTTTCTACGGTGCTGCCCCTGAACGATGTCTGGGTCGCGCCTTGGTGGCAGCGGAGAATGGACAGCATTTCCGGTGTGTCATCGACCGGCCACAGATCCCATTCGCCTTCGTAATGGCCCGAGACGAGGACCAGTCCGGAAGCAGAATGCAGGCTGGTCGACCAGGCGAACTCGCTCGTCCTGCCGGTCGGCCTGCCGTCGAACCGACCAAAAACCCGTGAGAGTTGTTCCACCGCTCCTTCGAAATCGTCACCGCCCAGGGTCACGCTTGCACGCTTCGGGTGTTCGTCACTCACATTCATATCCGCTTTGCAGCACAGAACGAGATGTACGAAACGGCAATATGAAGTTCAAGCGCAATCTAAAACACGGAGAGGATGTGCAACCTTTCCGTGATCGATCCCGCCGGCTATCCAATTTGCGCAATCCTGGCCGATATACGAAAGAACCGCCCGGCGGGCGGGATACATACATATTTCGTTAAATAGCAAGGAACGAAAGCATGGGTGCGTGAAGTTGTAGTCATATCCTGACTGCACGCAAAGGACCCAGATGTCTCGGGTTCCTCCGGATAGAACGGCCCGCTGCATTTCAAGGGCGAGGATATCCGGCCGGGCTTCGATGAACGAGGCCGTGAACGTGCGATGCCTTCCATCTGAGCACCTTCTGCACGGGAAGGAACAGAACAAGATTTACGGGAGTTTCCGGGTGAGAAACCTGTCCTTGAAAGTTATCCTCATCGGCCTGATGGGCACGATCGTCGCGACCATCCTGGTCTTTTCGGCCATGTCGCTGCGCAGCATCAGCACGATGGGCGCCGCCACGCAGGAAATCGGCGGATACTGGTTCGAGCGCCTCGTGTCGGCGCGCGAGGTGAAGGGCGGCTTCGCCGACCTGCGCCTTGCCTATTCCCGCTATGCGCTCGTCTCCAACGAAGAAGAGTTCCAGGCGGAAGCCGGGACCCTCGGTGAGATCAAGGAGCACTTCGCGCAGGACATCGCCAAATACGAGGCCGGCATCTCGACCGAGACCGGGCGCACCCTGACCGACAAGATCAAGGTCTCCGCCAAGAGCTACATGGAGGAGGGCGCGCGCTATGTCGAACTCGTCGGTTCCAACCGCCGGGCGGAGGCACGCGATCTTTTCCACGGCGAGATGAAGCTGCGCGCCGAAGAGGTGAACAAGGATATCGACGAGCTCGTCACGTTCATTACCAACCGCGCCCAGGACAATGTGAAGCATGCGGACGATACCGCCGACAGGGCGCTGCTGGTGACCATCGTCATCGCCGCCGTCGCCACGCTCGTCAGCCTGGCCGGCATGTATATCGCGGCGGCCCGCGTCGCCAACCCGATCCAGCGGATCACGGATGCGATGCGCAAGCTTGCCGGCGGCGACATCGAAAGCACCGTGCCCTTCGCCGAGCGCCGCGACGAGATCGGCGCGATGGCGGCTGCGGTCCAGGTGTTCCGCGACAATGCGATCGAGAGACTGCGCCTTGAGCGCGAGACCGAGGCGAACCGTTCGCTGAGCGAGAAGGAACGCATCGCCCGCGAGGAGCAGAAGGCCAAGGAGGCGGCGGACGTGAAGTTCGCGGTCGACAGTCTGGCGGCCGGTCTTGCCAGGCTTTCGGACGGCGACGTCTCCTTCCGCATCGACCAGTCCTTCGTGGAAAGCCTCGACTCGGTCCGCCGCGACTTCAACCAGTCCGCCGAGAAGCTGCAGGTCGCGCTGGTCAATGTCGCGCAGAATGCCCGTGGCATCGAGGCGGGTGCGAACGAGATCAGGTCGGCCGCCGACGATCTCGCCAAGCGCACCGAGCAGCAGGCCGCCGCCGTCGAGGAGACGGCCGCTGCGCTGGAGGAAATCACGACCACGGTGAAGGATTCCACCCGGCGCGCCCAGGAGGCCGGCCAGTTGGTCGGCCGGGCCAAGAGCGGCGCCGAGCAATCCGGCAATGTCGTCCGCAGCGCCGTGCAGGCGATGGAGCAGATCGCCCGTTCGGCGAACGAGATCAACAACATCATCGGCGTCATCGACGAGATCGCCTTCCAGACCAATCTGCTCGCGCTGAATGCCGGCGTCGAGGCCGCCCGCGCCGGCGATGCCGGCAAGGGCTTTGCCGTCGTCGCGCAGGAGGTCCGTGAACTTGCGCAGCGCTCGGCGAACGCCGCGAAGGAGATCAAGGCCCTGATCACGGCCTCCAACGAGCATGTCCAGCAGGGCGTTCAGCTCGTCGGCGATACCGGCCGCTCGCTGGAGGCGATCGTCCAGGAGGTGCAGGAGATCAATCTCCATGTCTCCGCCATCGTCGATGCCGCGCAGGAGCAGTCCTCCGGTCTTCAGCAGATCAACACGGCGGTCAACCAGATGGACCAGGATACGCAGAAGAACGCGGCGATGGTCGAGGAATCCACGGCTGCCAGCCATGGTCTCGCCCGGGAGGTCGCCTCCCTGAACCAGCTTCTCGCGCAGTTCAAGCTGTCCGAGGAGGGACGATCCGGCTCCTTCTCCATCCGCCCGGCAACGCCCGACGACCGCCCGACGACATCGCCCGTCCGCGCGCTCGGCCGCAAGATCGCCTCGGCATTCTCGGGCAATGCCGCGGTCGATACGTCCAAGGGCGAGTGGGAGGAATTTTGATGGAAACATCTCTGAAAGCCGCGGCCGATACGCTGGAGATCATCGCATTCATGCTGCATGAGCAGCAGTTCTGCGTGCGGACCACCTCCATCCGCGAGATCCGCGGATGGGCCCCGGTGACGCCGCTTCCGCATGCGCCGGCCGAAGTGCTCGGCGTCATGAACCTTCGCGGAACCGTCATTCCGATCATCGACCTCTCGGTGAAGCTGGGCATGGCGCCGGCACAGTCGACCGAGCGCAGCGCCATCGTCGTGACCCATGTGAAGGGACAGACGATCGGGCTGATGGTCGACAGGGTCTCCGATATCCTGACGGTCACCGGTACCGAGCTTCAGCCCGTTCCTGTCGGGGCAGGGGTCGCCACCGAATCCTATGCGGAAGGCATCATCGCGCGCGACAGGGAGATGATCTGCTTCCTCGACCTGGAAGCGATATTTGCGAACGCAGCAGACTGGCCGGACGCTGCATAGCGCCTGGGACGCCATGGCCGCTTCCGGCAATGCCGGTCAGGAGAGGATGCGCTCCTGGTCGGCGTGCCGGAGCCGCCCTGCCATGATCAGGATCGTGGCAGGCGCACGGGCGCGAACATAGCTAATTTACCATATTCGTATCCAAAATATTCGAGATATCGGCCTACGATTTGTTCAAGCCAGGCCATGGTTCTTCGACCAAGGAAACATGAAGTAACGCGTAATGGTAAGAGTAAAATCCTTTGTCGCCACGGGAGAAACGACACCGGAGACCCTCTCCAGGTTGGCTGAGGTGCTTGAACGAGATCCGCTCGGCGCGAGCTTCGTCTATATCTTCCACGACGCCCTTCACGACAGCGACGCCATCCTGGCATTCGCCCGGAAGCGTTTCGCAGATGCGGCAATCCTCGGCGGCACGTCGTGTAACGGCGTGATGAGCGAAGCGGGGCTGGCGGAGGCGGGATCCATCGGCCTGCTGGTGATCGAGGATCGGGACGGCGACTATGGCGCTGCCATCGTGAAGCTCGAGGCGAATGCTGCCGACTGCGCCGAGCAGGCCCTGCATGATGCACTCGAACGCGCGGGCTGTGCAGGGGAGCTGCCCGAATTGATCTGGCTCTACCAGGCGCCCGGCCGGGAAGAGGAGGTGATCGAGGGGCTTCGCCGCGTGGTTGGAGATCGCTGCCCGATCATCGGAGGCAGCTCGGCCGACAACCATGTCGCCGGCCTATGGCGGCAGCTCGCAAATGACGGCGTTCTTTCCGATGGACTGGCGATCGGTGTCCTGTTCTCGTCGGGCGGCATCGGCTTTGCCTTCCAGGGCGGCTATGAACCGAGCGGTGAAAGCGGCGTCGTCACGCAGTCGCGCGGCCGCAGGATCGTGACAATCGACGGTGCGCCGGCGGCGGAAGTCTACAATCGCTGGACCGGCGGCCTCCTCGACGACAAGATCGGCACGGGCGGCAATGTGCTCGCTTCCACGACGATGCATCCCGTCGGCATGGATGTCGGGAAAATCGAGGGCATCACCCATTACCTCCTCGTCCATCTGGACGCCGTGCTGGAGGATGGGGTGCTCTCCACCTTCGCCACCATCGATGAGGGCACAAGGCTCTACAGCATGAAGGGGGAGCGCTCGCGCCTCGTCGAGCGCGCCGGGAGGGTGGCTGCCGCCGCGGCGGCCGAGCTGCCGCAGGGCGAGGACAGCCTTGCCGGTGGGCTCGTCGTCTATTGCGCCGGATGCATGATGGCGGTCGGCGACGAGATGCCGGAAGTGGCCCGGGCGGTTACCAGGCGCTTCGGTGAGAAGCCTTTCCTTGGATGTTTTACATTCGGCGAGCAGGGCACGATGCTCGGGCGCAACGCCCATGGCAATCTGATGATCTCGGCCATAGCGTTCGGAAAGTAGGCGTATGGAAGGATCCGAGGAGCTTCGCGAGGCATTGGTGGCGCTCCGCCGCGAGAACGATCTGCTGCGGACGGAGACCACCCATGCGAAGCTGCTGCTCACGGCGCTCGAAGCCGTCCTGAGCGTGGACAGCAGGGACGATCCGTTCGCCGGTGTCTTCAGCGCGCTCATGACGGTCTTCGAAAGCTGCAGGGCGATCGTGCTGATCGAGCGTGACGGGTCGGCCGGGGAACTGGAATGCATCGCCGCGGATTCGCCGGCTCTTGTCGGCACGGTCTGGGGCAGCAGCCGCCTTTTCGAGAAGGCGTTGGCCGGCCGCGTCGTCGCGACGATCTCCGACTCCGATGTCTCCTCCTGGCCGGACGCGCTTGAACGCGACTTCAGGATCGGCACGCCGGCGCTGCACATGCCGCTGGGCGTGCGTGAAAAGCGCGGGCTGCTCCTCCTGCTGCGCGCGCCGGACCAGCCGGGCTTCGACCGGGCGCATGTGGCCCTCGCGAAGAAGTTCTCCCTGCTCGCCTCGCATGCCCTGGCGGCGCGGCAGGCGCATCAGAGCGAAGCCGAAAGCCATCGGCTGAAGCGGCTGACGGAGCAACTGAGGATCAGTCAGGCGGCCTTGAGCCACCGCGCCAATCACGATCAACTGACCGGCCTGCCGAACCGCGCGCATATTCAGGAGCTTGTCGACAATGCGATAGCCCGCTGCGGCAAGGGCAAGCGGATGGCGCTCGCCTTTATCGACCTCGATGACTTCAAGCGCGTCAACGACCTTCACGGCCATGCCGCCGGCGACACGCTGCTGAAGACGATTGCCGACCGTGTGTGCGCGCGAATCCGGGACACAGATATATTCGGCCGCATCAGCGGCGATGAATTCGTGATCGTGCTGGATGATATCGACCGGCGCCAGGATATTTCCGAGATGGTCTCCCGCATGCGCGGCGACCTGTGCGAGCCGCTCTGGATAGACAGCGCCCTGATCCGCCCTTCGGCCTCCATCGGCGTGGCGTTCTACCCCGCCCACGGCAAGGACTATGAAACATTGCGGCGCCACGCGGATATTGCCATGTACGAGGCCAAGAAGGCTTCCAAGGGCAGCATCGCTTTCTATCGGCGCGAGCTCGGCCGAAGGACGTCGGAAAGGCAACGGCTGGAGCAACGGCTTCTGCGCGCCCTGGAGACCGGCGCCTTCCGCTGCGCGCTTCAGCAGAAGGTGGACATCCGCAGCCGCGCGGTCGTCGGCTTCGAGGCGCTCATGCGATGGATCGACGAGGACGGCGAGGTTCACGCGCCCGGCTATTTCCTGAAGCTTGCAAGCGAGTTCGGGCTGGTGGACGAGATGACCGATCTCGTGGTCGGCGATCTTCTGGACCATCTCAAGCTGCTCGATGCGCGTTTCGGAACGAATGTGCGTTACAGCATCAATGTCTCCCCCACGCAGGCGACGCACCTGCCGTTCATCCAGAAGCTCGTCGAACGCCTTCATTCCTCCGGAAGACCCCGGTCCTTCATCCTGGAGCTGACCGAGGAAACGATAGCCGCCATCGGGCCCTTGCAGCGCCAGGTCCTTCCCCTGTTGCGGGAGGCGGGCATCGGTCTGTCCATCGACGATTTCGGGACCGGCTATTCCTCGCTCGCCACGCTGGCGGACCTGACGGTCGACGAACTCAAGATCGACAGGTCGCTCATCAGCTCGATCCATAGTCGGCCGCGAAGCCAGAGCATTCTTCGAGCCATCGAATCCATGAGCCTGGCGCTCGGCATTTCCATGGTGGCGGAAGGCGTCGAGACGGCCGAGGAAAACCTCTACCTGATGGCGCATACACGCCTCAACATCGGCCAGGGCTACCTGTTCCACCGGCCGGAACTGCTCGCAGACATATTGCGATCGCCGCAGGCCGTTCAACGCAACCTGTTTGGATAGCTTCCTTTTGGCGCGTTTGAGTGGACGACACTCTTCATGCGGCAATGAACGCCGCTGCCGTATTTGTAGACATCACCTTTTACTCGGCCTCACCTGTTCGCGAATGTCGATCAGCCTGTCTATGCAGGCGAGGGTGCGATCCCGGTCGATGGCGGCAAGGCCCAGCATGATCGTCTCGACGCAGGTGAGCATCGGGGCATGCAGCGCGACATGCTCGCTCTTGGCGCGCGGCATCACGATATGGGCGGCGGCGTGCTTGACGAGCGGGCTGTCGGCCTTGCCGACGATGAGCACGACCGGCACGCCGAGGCGCGTGGCCTCGGTGATGACGGCCATGCCCTCGTTGTGCACGCGGCCGTGCATCATGGCGATGATCGCGTCGCCTTCCGCGACTTCAAGCAATTGCTCGGCGAGCATGATGCCGGTGCTGTTCAGTGCGTAGGAAGGGTAGCCGGACCGCTTGAAGAGCCGCGCCGCATAGGTGGCGATGATGCCCGAGGCACCGATGCCGAAGACGCCAATGCGGCGGGCCTGCGAGAGGATCCTGACCGTTTCGCCGAGGCCGCGGCGGTTCTCCTCGGACGACAGCGCGGCGAGGGCATGCTTCTGGTCCTCCAGCACGAAGTCGATGGCCGCATCCACGCCGCGGCCGAGCGCATCGGTCGTCAGCGCCATCTTCTCGGAGGGCGAATCCGTCTGGCCGATATGGGCGGCGAGCGTGTCCTTGAGGTCGATCAGGCCGTCGAAGCCGAGCATCTGGATGGCGCGGATGACGGTCGCGTCGGAGGTCCCAGTCTCGCGGGCGATGTCGAGCGCGGATTTGCCGAGCACCGCATGGCGGTGGCCGTCGATATATTCGGCGACGGTCAGAAGGCTCGGCGAAAGCGTCGCCCGGCGCTTTCTGAGCCTTTCGCCATATTGGTCGCGACGCCGGTTGCTGCGGGTCTGGTGCATGGGCCGATGGGTCTCACGAAGATGCTGGTCTGTTATAGGGGCAAAGTCCGCCCGCTGGAAGATTTCAGGGCACGGGCCGGGGGGCGACGGTCGCCTGCACCATCGCCGTCATCAGGAAGAGCGCGGCATAGCTGTTGGAGATCGCCTCCTCGCGCGAGACCATGACATAGCGCCCCTCGCGGCAGGCCTTCAGGAAGGCGCAGAAACCGGGCAGCACCTTCTCCATGGCCGCGATCTCCTTGTCCGAGGTGTCGCCCTTGTCGCTGCGGTAGGGATCGAAGATGAAGTCCGCGTCGAGCTCCGGCAGGCGCTCGGCGCTGACCTCGAGGCGGCCACCCTCCTCGATTCCGTCGATCAGCGCCGGAAAGCGGAAGCCGGCGTCGCGCAGCACGCGGCCGAGCGAGCGGTAGGTGTGGTAAGTGCTGATCTTGCCGTTCAGCGGCTGGAAGACGGAAACGGTGATCGCGGCGGAATCGACCGCCTGCTTCAGCGCCGCGATACCGCTCTCGTAGC
Source organism: Shinella sp. R2-11 (assembly GCF_055330205.1). Lineage (NCBI taxonomy): Bacteria > Pseudomonadati > Pseudomonadota > Alphaproteobacteria > Hyphomicrobiales > Rhizobiaceae > Shinella > Shinella sp. R2-11. The sequence goes on from NZ_JBVAPC010000001.1 coordinate 746,123, forward strand.
GGTGCTCCAGCACGGCGAGCCGCGCCTCGGTGCCGGTCAGCTCGGAAAGCTTCCTGTAGACATGCGGTGCGCCGAACTTCGCGGCATCCAGCGCGACGGTCGGGGCGATGCGCTCCAGCGCCTCGATGGGCGTCGGCCTGCCGACCGTGGTGATGATTAGGTCCGGCCTGGCCTCGACCAGTTTTTCGAGGTCTATATCGTTGGCGCCGAGGAAGAGGATGGCGGAATTGTCGAAGTCGACGCCGGTGAGCAGCGCGCCGGAGCGCAGATACGGCTTTCCGTCGAGGCCGACCCGCCCGTGGCTGGCGGCGGGCATCACGCCGAGCTCGATGAGCGGGATGGTGATGTCGATATCGTGCAGGGCGGCGATGCGCAGCGGTTTTGCCGGCACGGCGACCGTGCGGCCGGTATCGTCCGTGAAGCTGCGGGTCTCCTGCGCGAGCGCCGCGGCAGGCAGGAAGAGGAGAAGGGCGAAGAGCAGGCTGCGCATCGGGCGGGATACTCCTTAGATCTGGTTGCGGCGCTGCCAGAGCAGCACGAAGAGCAGGACGACGCCGAGCACGGAGAGCACGATGCCGGCCGGTATCTGCACGGGGGCGAAGAGGGTGCGGCCGAGAGTGTCGGCGAGCAGCACGAGGCCGGCGCCGAGGATCGCGCTGCCGGCGATGAGCGCTGCCTGCCCGCCGCCGACGAGGAAGCGTGTGAGATGCGGCGCAAGCAGCCCGACGAAGCCGAGGCTGCCGGCGCAGGAGACCGCGGCCGCCGTCATCAGCACCGAGGCGGCGATGATGGCCATGCGCAGGCGAAGGACATGCACGCCGAGGCCGATTGCGGCGGTTTCTCCGAACAGGCTGGCCTCGGCCGCGCGCATGGTCAGGACCAGCAATCCGCCGCCGAGGGTAAGGCACCCATAGGCGAGCGGGAGCATGTCGGGCTGCGTGCCGGAAAGGCTGCCCGCCATCCAGATCATGGCGGCCTGCACGCTGTCGATGTCGGCGGTGACGAGGATCATCGCGATGACGGCCGACAGGAACCAGGAAAGCCCGATGCCGACGAGGATGAAGCGCATGCGCGACAGCGAGCGGGCGATGGCGATGGCGGCGAACGCGACGACGAGGCCTCCGATCATGCCGGCAAGGGGGCGCAGGATGAGCGGCGCGCCCGGATAGGAGAGCGTCAGGACGATGACGGCAAGGCTCGCGCCCTCGCGCACGCCGAGCAGGCCGGGATCGGCCAGTCCGTTGCGGGTGACGGTCTGCAGGGCGGCGCCGGAAAGGCCGAGCATGGCGCCGCAGGCAAGCGCCATGGCGATGCGCGGCGCGCGCAGGTCGCCGACGATGGAATGCGCCGCCTCCGCCGGACGGGTAAGGAAGGCGAGCGCATCGGCAAGGCCGGCATTTCCGCTGCCGGTGGCAAGCGCGGCAAGGCTGAGCGCAAGAAGCATGAGGGCGAGCCCGGCGCAAAGCGCCGTCCGCCGCGCATGGAAGCGCAGCGAGAGCGGGCCGAGTCGAAGGCGGCGATAGCCGGCTGCGGTCACTTGATCCTCCGCGCGACGATGGCAAGGAAGACGGGCGCTCCCACGAGGGCGGTCATGATGCCCGTGGCGATCTCTCGCGAGGGTATGACGGTGCGGGCTGCAAGGTCGGCCGCAACGAGCAGGCAAGCGCCGCCGACGGCCGAAAGTGCAAGTGCCGGCAGGTGCCGGCCACCGGAGAGCCGGGTGGCAAGGCCCGGCACGATGAGCCCGACGAAGCCGATCGGCCCGACAGTCGAGACCGCCGCGCCCGAAAGCAGCGCCGCAGCGCCGAGCCCTGCCAGCCGCGTCGCGCGCACCGGCACGCCGAGCCCCACGGCGGAGACGTCCCCGAGCGCCATGGCATCGAGGCGCGGCGCGATGACGAAGGCTGCGGTAGCGGCGAGGAGGACGGGCGCCAGCGCGGCGTTCACTTCCGGCCAGGCGACCCCGGCAAGGTCGCCGACCAGCCAGAAGCGGACCGTCTCCAGCGTCTCCTGATCGAGGATGAGGATGGCGGAGACGAGTGCGGAGGCGAGGGCGGACAGTGCGATGCCGCAGAAGGTGAGCTTGGCCATGGTCAGCCCCAGCCGGCCGGCGGAGGAGAGCGCGAAGACGGCGGAGAACACCGCCGCGCCGCCGAGGGCGGCGACGAGCGGCCGGGCGAAGGCCACCGGCTGAAGCGCGGCGGGCAGGGCGGCCGCGATCACCACGGCAAGGCTTGCGCCGGCATTGAAGCCGAGGATATGCGGCTCGGCGAGCGGGTTGCGCAGCAGCGATTGCAGGAGCAGCCCGGCAAGGCCGATCGCCGCCCCGCCGAGAAGCGCGGTGCAGAGCCGCGGCAGGCGCAGGCTGATGAGGATGCGCTGGTCGAAATTCGCGGGATCGAAGGCGGTGAGCGCGTCGAGGAGCGCCGCGAGCGATGTCGCCCGCGCGCCGGTCGAAAGATGAAGCAGAGCAAGCGTCACCGCCAGCGCCGCGGCGGGCAGCAGCCAGACCCAGCCGCCATGCCGCCGCCGGGCCGCGAGGATACCCGCGCCCGTCATGCGCCCGCCCTGCCGGAGGGAACTGCAAGGAAGGCGGGCTTGCCGGTGACGGGATGGGTGAGGCGCGTGACGGCGGCCTCGAACACATCGCCGATCAGGTCTTCCGTGCAGGTGTCGAGGTCTTCGACGATGCTATGGATACGACCGGCTTTCAGGAAGACGATGCGGTCGGCATATTGCAGCGCGGCGTTGAGGTCGTGCAGCACGGTGACGACGGTGCGGCCGTGCTCGTGCGTCAGGCTGCCGACGAGGTCCATGACCTCGCTCTGGTAGCGCAGGTCCAGGAAGGTCGTCGGCTCGTCGAGCAGGATGACCGGCGTTTCCTGCGCCAATGTCATGGCAATGAAGGCACGCTGGCGCTGGCCGCCGGAAAGGCTGTCCACCGCACGGCCGGCAAGCGCGGTGAGCGTGGTCGCGGCAAGCGCCCGGTCGACGGCGGCCTCGTCGGCGTCGGTCCATTGCTTGAGAAATCCCTGGTGCGGATAGCGCCCGCGCGAGACGAGATCGTAGACCGAGATGTTCTCAGGCACCAGCGGCGCCTGCGGCAGGAGGCCGAGCCTACTGGCGACCGCGCGCGTCGGCAGCGTCGCCATCGCCCTGCCGTCCAGCAGCACGGTGCCGCGCATCGGCTTCAGGACGCGCGAGAGCAGGGACAGCAGCGTCGACTTGCCGGAGCCGTTCGGGCCTGCAAGAACCGTGAGCCGTCGCTCCGGCACCAGAAGGGAAACATCGTGCAGTACGGTGCTGGCGCCGTAGCCCGCCTCTATGCCGCGTGCCTCGACGATCGCTTCGCCTGCTTCTGTCATTCCTGCCGTCATGGCTGCCTTGCCTGTTTTCCGAAGGTTTGGCCTGTAATTCTTGACTGTAGTAGTCAATATAAGCGGCAAGAAAAATTCTCGACGCAGCGGCTGAAAGGGTGGAAACCGGGGCCATCCGTGCGGATTCTGCCGGTCGAAAGGCGGGTGAAGCCCCGGATTACGCTGCCCTGTCGCCGCCATAAAAGTTGACTACTACATTCATGAAATCCATGAAACGGGGAACCGAGAGGTTTTTAGAGGGTCCCTGCAGGGTTTGATGGGCATGAAAAAGACAATGCGTTTCGAGTGCACGACGGCGGTTTCGCTGGTTTTCCTGGCCGGATTTGCGGCTGCGGCGCCCTCCCTTGCCCAGGATGCCCCGCTTGCCAAATCGAAACGCGTAACGACGCAGGACGAGCCGACGCAGCTCCAGGCCGTCACCGTCGAGGGCGAGGGCAAGGATGGTGCGACGAAGGGCTACCAGCCGGTTTCGACCTCCACCGCGACGCGCACCGAAACCCCGCTTCTCGATATCCCCCAGGCCGTCAATGTGGTGAGCCGGCAGGTCCTTGAGGACCAGAACGCCGGGAGCCTCGATGATGCGCTCGCCAATATCAGCGGCGTCTCGCAGGCCAACACGCTTGGCGGTACGCAGGAAGCCGTCATCCGCCGCGGCTTCGGCGAGAACCGTGACGGCTCCATCCTGACGAACGGCCTCAAGACCGCGCTGAACCGCTCCTTCAACGCCACGACCGACCGCGTGGAGGTGCTGAAGGGGCCGGCCTCGACGCTCTATGGCATCCTCGATCCGGGCGGCGTGATCAACGTGGTGACGAAGAAGCCCGAGGACACGTTCAGCGCCGATCTCTATGGCAGCCTTTCGAGTTTCGGCGGCGGTTCGGCCGGTTTCGACGTTACCGGCCCCATCGAAGGCACCGACTTCTCCTATCGCCTCATCGGCGACTACCGGCATGTCGATTACTGGCGCAATTTCGGTGAGACGAAGGACTGGCTCATCGCGCCGTCGCTCTCCTGGTCCGGCGAGGATACGGAGGTCACCGTCTCCTACCTGCATCAGGACTACAGCATTCCCTTCGACCGCGGCACGATCTTCGACCTGACAAGGGGCCGCATGGTCGACGTCGACCCGAAGATCCGCTTCGACGAGCCGTACAACATCACGGACGGCAAGTCCGACGCGTTCCAGGTCGAGGTCGACCACCAGCTTTCGGAAGACTGGAAGCTTGCCATAGACTACGGCTTCAGCCGCAACGTCTATTCCGACAACCAGGCGCGCGTCATGTCCTACAATGCCGCGACCGGGATCCTGACGCGCCGTGCCGACGCGACGCAGGGCTCGACGATCTATAATCACGCCCTGCGGGCGGACCTGACCGGCGATGTCGAGATCGGCGATTTCCGGCATGAGATCCTTGTCGGCGCCTCCTACGACTATGCCAATACGTTGCGCACCGACCTCATCCGTTGCGGCAACGTTCCCGGCTTCGACATTCACAATCCCGTCTACGGCACGCTTCCCGCCTGCACCAACGTCTCGGCGGCCGACAGCGATCAGACGGAGATCATCAACACGGCCTCGGTCTACGCCCAGGACAACTGGCATCTCAACGACCAGTGGATCCTCGTCGGCGGCCTGCGCTATCAATATTACGACCTGATGGCGGGCAAGGGGCGGCCGTTCCGGCAGAACACGGACAGCTACGGCGATGCGTTCATTCCGAATGCCGGCATCGTCTACAAGGTGACGCCCGACCTTTCGCTTTACGGCAATGCGGCAAGGACGTTCCGGCCGCAGTCCTCGATTGCGAATTTCTACGGCAACCTCTCCCCGGAGGAAGGCGTCTCATACGAAGTGGGCGCGAAAGCCGAGCTCGCGTCCGGCCTCACGGCGAATGTCGCGCTCTATACGTCAGAAAAGCAGAATGTCGCCTATTCCGAGATCGAGAACGGCGTGACGGTGGTCAAGACCGCCGGTCTCGTTCGTGCTCGCGGCCTCGAGATAGACGTGGCGGGTTCGCTGACGGAGAATGTCGACTTCATCGCGAGCTACGGGTTCACCGATGCGAAGATTCTGAAGGGCGACTATGCGGGGATGAAGCCTGTCAACGTGCCTCGCCACACCGGTTCGCTCTACATGACCTATGATTTCGGCGAGATCGATGCCAACGGCAACACGTTGAAGATTGGCGGCGGCGTTCGTGCCGTCAGCGAACGGCCCGGTATCAACAACAATAGCTACTTCCTGCCGGGCTACATGGTCGCGGACGCCTTTGCGACCTACACGTTCAATCTCGAACGGCCGCTGGCCTTGCAGCTCAATGTGAAGAACCTCTTCGACCGGACCTACTACACGTCATCGATCGGCACGACGGCGCTCGGCAATGCCATCGGGGAACCGCTTTCGGCGACGCTGACCGCCAAGGTGAGCTTCTGAGGGAGCGTCATGTGCCCAGGCTTGCCTGGGCAGAAGAATGCTTTAACGGGAGGCGGTTGGGGCTGAGGCTTTCTCGGCTTCTGACGGATGGCGTTCTTGCCCTCTGTATCAGGATGACTGGCCGTTCACTGCGGCTTCGTTTCGATGAAGGGAACGAACGTGGTGCCGTTGAGGGGGTCGGCTGCGTAGTCGAGTTGCCGTTCGGCATCGGCAACGGCACCGATGGCGGCCACCAGGGTCGTCCGGTCGAGGTTTCGGCCGGCGCTCTTCAAGGCGGAAACGAGGAGGCTGGCGGCGGTCCTGGCGTGGATGTCCACGATGTTTGCCTGCACCTCGCGGGAAACGAGGGACGCTTCGGGCGAGGCGAGGACCAGATGGTGGCGGCCGGCTTCCGTCGATGACAGGAGTTCGCCTGCAAGGCCGTAGATCCGGGAGCTGGCGGGCAGGTCGTGGAGGATACGGCCTGCCGTCTTCCGGTCCTGGCATAGCAGCAGCACGTCGCGCGGGTGCTTACCGGAGAGTGGAAGGGGCGAAAGCGTGTAGCGGGTGCCTGGCAAGGCGTATCGCCGGACGAAGGTGTCTCCCTCGTCGCCGCATCCCGGGGCGTCGATGACCGTCACGGCCGTCGCCCTGTCGGATGCGAGACGGTCGGCGATGGCGCGAAGGGCATCCTGCCGGTCCGCCATCAGCCCGCGCACGATCGTCGTGTCCTCGCTGCCCGCGAGCGGAAACAGCGGGAAGAGGACGGGGACCTGCCGGTCGGTGAATGCGGGAACGTCGAGTTGCGTGGACGGCGCAAGGCCGATGACGGCGACCGCATCCTCCACCCCATCGAGGATCGCCGCCGTGTCTCCGGCAAGGAGCGTGACGGCGACCGTCCGTCCGTGGATAGGCCGGCCGCCGAGAAACTCGTCCAATGCCGCTTTGAGCGCCTCTCCATAGCGGCGGGCTGTTGCGGCATTGTCCGGCGGAACGGCGACGGCGAGCGTGATGGAGCGGGGGTGGACGCCGCGCCGTTGCAGCCCGGTGAGCCGGTCGAGATAGGTCGAGAGGCTGGCGAATGTCGCATCGTCCATCGCATAGCGCGGCATGAGGCTGGAAAGGATGCGCCCGTCCGGTGTGCGCCCCTCTTCAAGGGCGCGTCTCAGGCTGGCGGCGTCATAGGCCGGGCGGGCAGGGGTGGCGCGGAAGAGGTCGCTTCCCCGGATCGGCGGGGCCGCGCCCTCCCGGCCGCCCGCGCCGTCGCGGCCATGGCAGGTGCGGCACGGAAACCGCGCCGCCGGAAGCGCTGTCGCGCCGCTTATCGAGACCGTCGCCGGGATATCGCCCAAGCCGTTATAGAGGCTGCTGCCAGCGTCCGGCCCCTCGGCCCCGGCAGCGGAAGCCGTCCAGAGCAGCAGCGCCAGGCCGGCGAAAGCGGGAAACTTCAACTGCCGTATCCGTCGAGCGCGGCAAGGACGCCGGAAACGGTCGCGTCGTTGACCGGCATGCGGCGAAAATCCTTCCGCTTGCCGTCGCCGACGATGAAGACGAGCTCGTGCAGCTCGATATCGGCCGTCCGCGCATTGGCCTGCCGCAGCACCTTGTCGATGTCGCCGGGCCGTCCGGTCGCCCAGAGCCAGCGCTCACTCGGTGCCCATTCCCGCGCGGCTTCAGCAAGGATATCCGGCGTGTCGATCGTCGGGTTGATGGTTATCGACACCAGGCGGACGGGCCGCCTGATGCGCGGCAGGACAGCCTTGTCGAGCTCCTGCATGATCGCGTTGCCGACCCCGCAGATGGACTGGCAGGACGTGTAGTTGAACGTCACCACGAGGAGATCGTCGCCGGCAAGCTCGCTGACCAGCGCTGCCTCGCGCCTGTGGTGATCGGTCAGGCGCACGTCGGGCAGGTCCACCGGCTCCTGCGCCAGCGTCGCGGCTTGCCGGGAAGGCAACACGCGGCCCGCGACGATCACCGTCGATGCCGCAAGGCCGAGGAAGATGGCAAGGGGGAGGGCGACGGAGGCGATCCTGTTCATGGCGACACCTGTGCGAGGGCCGGCTCCCGCAGCTCGAAGGCCTGGGGTATGTCGACGGGGCTGATCGAGAAAAGACCGGGATGGGGAAAGCGGATCTGCGCCTGCAGGCGGTTGTCCCCATCGCGTTGCGCGTCCACCGGCATCGTCCAGGACGATTGCAGGCTGGAGACGAGGAAGCGGGCGCGGGGCACGGCGATCTCCCGGCCGTCGCCGTCATGGAACTCGAAATCGACGGTCTCCGGCCGGCCGGCTCTGTAGGTCCCGTCGCGCGGGGACGCCTTCAGGGTGAAGATCCGGTCCTTGTGCGCGTCGTCGCCGTCCACCGTAAAGCGGATGCATGTTGTGAGGCCGCCGACGCCGGTGGTGAGGATCAGCTCGTGCTCGCCGCCGGCCTCGACGCGCGCGACGGTCTCGAAACGGCCGGGCGCGATCTCGGCGAGGCTCCTGTCGACGACGCCGATGGAGAGCGGCACGCCGCTGCGCAGGCGGACATAGTCTTCCGGCGGTACGTTGCCGATGGCCATGGCGTCATGGAGGACGAGGCCGATGGCGCCGCCCCGGTCGACGACCAGCGCGCGGGATGCATCGAGCGGCGCGATGCGCGTGCCGGCGCCGCCGGCCTCCGGCTGGCCGCGGGCAAGGCCGACGATGCGGGGCGCGGGGCGGTCCTTCCGCCCGAGCGCCGCAATCTCGAAAATCGCCACCGCCCCGCCGTCCTCGCTGAGGATATAGAGGTTCCTGCCGACGAACGCCGCTTCCTGCACGACCATGCGCTCCTGCATGTGGCCGGCCTCGACGAGCTGGGACGTCGCAAGGTCGACAATGACGAAGAGCGGCTCTCCCGGGCTGTAGGCGATGGCATGGCGCCCGTCCTCGCTGATCGCAAGGCGCGTCGCATCGATGCCGATGGGGATGCGGAGCGGAACGCCCGGATCGTCCGTGTAGCGGACGTCCATGGCCTTCACCCCAGCCGGCAGCACGACGACGGTTCCGTTCCCGATGAAACGGGCATCAGTGATGGGCGGTCCGGATGCGCTCCAGACGATGGCGGATGCCCAGTCGTCGAGAAGGGCGAGCCGGCCGTCGCCGGAATAGGCGCCGAGCAGACCTGGAAGGCCGGTCTCGCGCAGGAACAGCCGGTTCTCCGTCGCGCCCGGCCCGCCCGGAAGCACGAGGCGGGCACCGATCGTGCCGTCCGGTTTCAGCTTCACGAGAGTGTCACGGCCGGCCTCGGCGATCCAGAGGTTGCCCGCCGCGGTTCCCAGCACATCCGTTGGCGTTGCGAGGTCGCCGGCAAGAGGCTGCCGTTCGCCCGTCAGGAGGTCGACCGCCTCGATCCGGCCCTCGGCGGTCAGGACCGCGAGTGCGCGTAGCCCTGCCCGGTCGAAGGCGATGGCGTCCGGCCGGCGCTCGAAGGTCGCGGCGGCGATCATGTTCGCCCCGTTCTGGTCGAGCCGGCGATCCACGACGCCGAAGCTCGCATCGTCGTTGAGGACGCCGATCAGTTCGCCGTTGAGATCGATGACGCCGCGTGGCGTACCGCGCGTTACCCGCAGCGCGCGGGCCGTGTCCGTGCAGGAGGCGTTGTCCGCCGCGACGGGCCGGATCCAGGCGGAAGGCTTCAGGCCCGTCGGTTGCTGGCCGGTCTTCGCGTCTGAGATTTTCAGCGCGAGGCGGAACGGCTCCCGGCTCCTCGGCATGCGTAGCGCCTGCCCCGCGCGGTCACGAACGGTCATCTCGACCACAAGCCCGCTGTCGGCCGTCTGGCCGGCCGCCGGCAGGGCCGCTGCCAGCACCGCGGCAACGCCCGGCCAAAGCACCGATCCCCGTTTCGAGACGCCCGTGGCCATCCTCGTCACCTCACGGTGCGCGGGCGCAGGAGGTCTTGGCGGGGTCGTCGAGGTCCTTCTCGGTGGCGACGACGTCGATCAGCCCCCAGAGGCCGCCCGCCTGCAGATAGGTCGGCCCGTCGTGGAAGAGGTAGCAGCCGACGGCGGCCTTGCGCGTCAGCGAGGCGGTGATCGCCTTGCCGGGCGCGACCAGCGCCGAACGCGGGAAGCCGAAGCCCGGGAAGAGGTCGTTGTAGTTCAGCCCTATCGTCGCGAAGGCATGCTGGCGGGCGCGTCCGCCCGGATGCACCACATGCACGACGATCTCCTCGCCCGCCACCACCTTCAGGACGGGCGGCGAGCCTCTCTTGCCGATCTCGGCCTGCTTCAGGCGGAAGAATTCCGCCGGGAACCGGTAGGCGTTGAGGTCGGTGTGCCGCTCGGGCTGGGGAAGCCCGGTATTGCCAGGCTCCTTGCGCAGGCGGATATGGAAGGGGCTGGAGCGGTAGCTGGCGCCCTGATCGCCGAAGTCGTAGGTGTCGTCGCAGATCCTGCAATCGCTGACGAGTTTCGGGCGCGTGCCGCCGAGCGCGGCGAAGGTGTCGGCGGTGAAGCGGTCGCGGAGGTTGAGGCCATCCTGCCAGAACAGCGTGAAGGCCCTTATGTCGTGCTCCCCGCCTTGCGGGTCCTTCGTGGAGATGCGCAAGGCGCCGAACGGGTCCACCCGGCCCGTCCTGCCGGCGACCGGCCTGGTGACCAGGACCTTGCAGTCCTGTCCGCGACTGGAGGGGTTCGTGTCGTCGCAGAGGTCGCGCTCGAAGGTGAGCTGGCCGACCTCGGTGCGCGTCTCGCCGGCCACCACCGCGCCTGAAGGCAGGACGTCGATTGCGCCGACCAGTCCATGCGTCGGGTGGCCGATGACGTCGCCCATGCTCTTGAGGGGCAGCGCCCCGTAGGCATAGGGGATGAAGTTGATCTTCTCGCTGAGGCTGAGCCGAGCATAGGCCCCCCACAGGCGGTCGACGGCCTGCCGGGCGGCGGCATTTGCGGGCGCAAGGCCTGCAAGGTCGGCCACGCTATTGTCGTCGAGGGTCACGCTCACCTTGTACCGGCGCCCGGCGAAGACGAAGGGACCGTCATCGGCAGGGTCGATCGCGCTCAGCTTCACGACCGTGCGGCCCTGCGGGGCGCCGGCAAGCGCCGCATTCAGCGCGGCGACGAAATCCTCGGCGTGGTTCTCATCGAGCGTGACGGTCGTCAGGTCCTCGTTGGACTTCGCCGCCGCCCGGCCGGCATAGAACGAGATCTGCTCGATCTGCGCCGTCCGCAGGATGCCGGTGCCGGCCTCGTCCATCGTGAGGGTCGTGCCGCCGGCGGGAAGTCCGGCAAGCGCGCCCGTCGCATTGGCGCCGAAGGGCCGGGCGATCGCATTGGTGTAGCTCAGCGTCGGCAGCGGCAGCATCAGGGCAAGGCGCGAGGACGGCCGCACATTCGCATTGTCCTTCTGCGTGAAATGCCAGGGACCGAGTTCCTCCTCCGTGTTGCGGGTCGCCCATTCGGGCTCGGTGTTGAGGGCGGTGATCGCCGGCATCCGCGCATCGCCCAGATCGTCTATCAGGCCCTTCACGCCCGTATGGTCGCGCAGCGCGTTGATGACCGTCAGCACGACGCAATCGCCGGCTTTCACGGGCAGGACGAGGGGTTCGGGATGCGCATAGGCCGCCTTGATGGCTTTGACCACCGACTCCAGCTTGACGTTCCGCCAGGCATCGGGGCTTTCGAGATAGTCCGGCCATGGAACATTCGCCGGCTTGCGGTTGGCGACCGCCATCGGATCGACCTGTGCCAGGAACAGGCCGTTCCGGTCGTAAAGGCCGGGGCCATAGGCGACGCCCACGTCGCCGACCGAGGCGTCCGGGCCGAAGACGGTCCTCGTTTCGATGGCCACCACGGCGGCATGGACCACCGGCGCTTCGTAGCGGCAGGCGGCCGGCTGGATATTGGCGAAGGCGCCGGCCCGTTCGGCCTCGACGCCTTCGGGGAACCTGTTCTTCGCCGAATCGCCGAGTTCCCGTTTCAGCGCGTCGGCCTTCGCCTGCACCTCCGTAATGCCGGCGATCTCCTTGCTGGCCCTGGGATAGGTCCGCAGCAGGCTCCAGGCGCCGTTCCACAGCGCGTCCTGCGAGCCGAAATGCTGGAGCGTGTCGGAGGGAAGGTCGGCGGCGTTCGCAAGGGCGTCCGTCGCGCCGAAGCGTTCCGTGTTGACGTCGTTGCGATAGGTGCCGCTGAATTCGAAATGCTCGGAGATCCCCACTTCCTGGGCGCTGACGCGGCCCTCGCGATTGAAGCAGGACGCCATGCCCTGTTCGGCCGCTTCCCAGAAATCGATCGAGTCGGGAAGGCCCGCCGCGCCGTTGCGCAGCCAGTAGAAATATTCGTCCGCATGGCCGGCGTCGATCAGCCTCATCGCATTGCCGCCGGCAAGGAAGGTCGCGTCGTCGCATTTCTGCGTCAGCGTCGCACGCGGCGCGGTCTCGTCGCGCGACCATGCGGCGGCGGGGAAGCGCTGGTCGATGTTGCGCGGCCAGGTGTAGCCTTCGAGGTTGAACGTATGCTGGACCTCCTGCGCGCCCTGGATGAGCCTGAACAGCACGCGGTCGCCCGTCATCGTCTTCATGATGTGGGTGGCGGGATCGTTGTGGTAGGCCGACAGGAACACATTGGCGAGATCGCCCTCGCTCCCCTTCTTCTGAACGCTGATGCTGCAGGAATCGTCGCCCGAAATGCCCGCTTCGAGCTTTCCGACCCATTTTTCGGGCGTATCGTCCTTGAACTGGCATTTCTGTGCCTTGTCCGTGCCGATGCGCAGTGGAATGGGCTCGCCGCGATAGTTCACGAGATATGGGTCGTGGTGATCGACCGAAATGCTCTCCGGCCGCTTCACGGCGGCGACCGGCCGGGCCATTACGCCGCTGCCGTCATTGCCCGCCGCCTTCTGGCGATAGGCGGTCAGATAGGCGCGCAGGCCGTCGACGTCCTCTGCCGTGATCAGGCCGGGGAAGAGGTCTGCGGAATGGGATTTGATATCCCGGGGCATGCCGGCGGCAAGCCAGGCCGGCGAAACGTCGCCCGGCACGGCGAAGACCGCGCCCTTTTCCCGCATCAGGCCCGAGCCGCAATATTCGTTCATGTTGCCGGTCTGGCCGAGGCGGGCATATTTCGCCTCGCAATAGAGTGTCGCCATGCCTTTCGCGAGCTTCGGCTCCTCCAGCGCGGCCTCGGCCTTCGTGCTGTCGGCCGTCCTGTTCGGGAAGGCGGCAAGGAGCGTTTCCTTGGCCATCGTGTCGCTCGGATCGTAGAGCGTGGCGAAATCGGCGATCGCCAGGGAGAATTCCCGGGTCGAGACGTCGTCCAGCGTGTCGAAGTCGACGATGATCTTGTCCCTGCCGACATCGATCGGCCCGGCGTCGACCAGCGTGCGGTCGATGCGGGGCTTGGTGCAGTCCTTGCCGTCGACCTCGCAGGTCTGCGAGCCTTGCGGCTCGATCAGGAGAGCGGTGTAGAAGCCGTGTTGCTGGATCGAGGAGGGCCCGAAGTGATCGTGGCTGAAGACGGTGCGAAGCGTGCGGTCGACGAAATCCTCGTCCTTCTTCTGCTGGCCGCCGTCGCCCTTCCTGCGGACGGGCGAGAGCAGCGGATCGGCGAACCAGCGCTGGGTCGTCGTCTGGAACAGGCGGCGCTGGTTGCCCTCCTTGATGGAAAGCCGCCAGATCTCCTGCCTGTCCACCACCCAATGCGGGTCCTCGCCGGCCGCCGCCTCGTTGCGGCACAATCCCGGATACTCGCGCAGCCGGGGCTCGGTGGCATTTCCCTCAGGATAGGTCGCCATGCCGGCATTCTTTGCGGCGCAGATACGGCTTGCGATCTCGTCCGGCGCGAAGGTGCCGTCCTCGTAGTTGAAGCCGTTGCCCGAGCCGTCGGACGAGGTCACGTCGAACTTCACGAGATGGATGTGCTGGCCGATCGTGTCGGTCGGCGTCTTGACCTGGAAGTCGTCGAGCGCCAGGTCCTTCGGCAATTCGTTGGTGTGCCGGAACTCGATGCATTCGCCGGACAATGCCCGGAAGAAGAACGGCTGTTCGCTGGCGCTGATGAGCGGCGAGATGCGCCTGCTGCCGATCTCGCCCTTGTAGGTGTGCGAGCGCTCGGTCAGCACGTCGATGCGCGCCTGCGGATCGTGCCAGCCGGCCCTGTTCGTCACCATGTCCAGCTGCACGGCGGAGGCCTTGTAGCGGCGGAAGCCGACGACGCCGGGATCGGTCGTCAGGCCCGCTTCGCCGGTGAAGGGATCGACCTCGCTCACCGTGACGATATCGCCGCCGGCAAGCGCGGTCGGCCGCTGGTCGTCGTCGAGATAGTAGAGCGTCGGCCGCTTGGCGATCCGGTCGTCCGACCGGCGCCACTTGACCCAGTTGGAGACCTCCTCGTCGCGGGCCGCCACGGGCGTCGCGCCCGCCGGCATCTGGTCCACCGGGCCGGTGGTGAAATAGAGCGGCCGGTCCTCGAACGTGTATCTCGCCGGGTCGCTTCCCGAGCCCGGAACGCGCACCAGCATCTGGTAGCTGTCCGGTGCGGCGCAGGGATCGGCGAAGGGCGCGCCCGGCTTTGCCTTGCCGCCGTTGACGGCAAAGAGCATGCCGCCGCTGGCCGCCGCGCGCGCATAGCCGCCGCGCGTGAGGTCATATTCGGCCTTGGCCCCGTCCGCGAGGAGGAGGTCGAGGCCGGACCCGTTGTGGTGGAAGGCCATCGCGGCCTTTTCCAGCGCCGTCCCGTCATAGGGCAGCAGTTTCAGCGGCGCCTTCTCGAAATGCATCGTCAGGTCGCCGAGCGCCAGCATCTTGGCGACGAGCTGCGTCTGGCGGGCCTCGCGCTTGCGCAGCGCCGCATTGTTCTCGGCGCTGGCGAGGTCCGTCACCGCGTCGGGCGCATAGGCGTCGAGGAAACCTTCCGGCACCGCGACGCCCGGCTTGCGCTCGGCCGCGTCGAGCACGATGTGGCGCGGCAGGCCGCCGTCGAGATATTCGCCCTCCGGCACGCCGTCGCCGGCCGTGGCCTTGGCGATGTCGAGCGGTGCCTGCGCCGGGCGGTGGCCGGGCTTGCCGCCGATATAGTAGGGATAGCCGGGAAAGGCATGGATCTCGGCGACATCCGGGATGTTGCCCTCCTCGACGGCTGCGACGGTCGTCTCGCCGCTATAGCTCGGCAGCAGCGGCCAGGCTTCGCCGGGTAGCGGAACGAGCGCGGGCGTCGGCGTTCCGACGGAATAGCCGGCCGCGCCGGCCGTCGGGTTGATCCACGCGCCGTTCGCGCTCACCGAGCCCGGGCGCTTGCGGGCGCGGGTGTCCTTGCTCATCTCGGCAAGCGAAAGCCCGGCTTCCCACTGCCCGTCCGGCAGCTTCCGGGTGCCGTCCTCCAGCGCGTCATGCACGCGCCAGAGTTCCCACATCCCCTGCGCGAAATGGGGGTAGAGGTGGCAATGGAAGATCGAGTCGCCCACCGTGCGGTTGCGGTTGCCGGAACCGAGGGTCTCGTACCAGCCCTTTTCGCCGGCCGCGCCCCGGCGGTAGATCTGCATGCCGCCGCCATAGATGTCGTAGGTGAAGCCCTGCTGCGGCGCGACCGTCTGGGAATCGAGATAGGTTCCCCGGTTCGCATCGTTGCCCGAGAACCACTGATGGGCATGGAGATGGAAGACGTGCGTCTCCTTCGGCCCCGCGTGGAAATTGCGGAAGACGATCGGGTCGTTCAGGTAGGAGTGGTGCACGTTGGAGGGATCGTCGCCGAACTGTTCGAGCAGCGCCGGATCGCCATTGGCCCAGGAGGTGAGGAAGAACTCCTCGTAGAGGCATTCGGCGCAATTGGCGGCCGGGCCGATGCCCTTGCGGTTGGCGAGCAGCGCCGCCCCCATGCCGCTGGAGCCGTAATTGATCGCAAAGCCGTCGCGCACGCCGGCAAGCTGACCCTCGCCGAACTTGCTGAGCTCGGAGAAGTTGCGCGTGTAGAAGGCCTTGAGCTCGTCATGGAAGAAGACGGAGAACTCGCGGAAGCTCTGCGGCCGGCCCTCGATGCGCGTTGCGGGATCGCGCTCGACGATGGCGTTGAGATCGGAATGGACGATTTCGAGCAGCCCGTCGTTCACCCGCTTCGCCATCGCCAGGATCGGCACACCGCCGACGCCGTCGGGCAGGCCTTCGAACGTGTCGCGCATGTCCCGCACCGCATGGCGGGGCGTGGACTTCGAGCCCCACAGATCCCGGAAGGCCTTGGCGGTGATCTGGCTGCGATACCAGGCCGAGCCCTTCGGCTCGCCGATCACCGCGCCGAAGAGCCCGTGTGTGATCGATCCGCCGTCGCCTTCCCCGCCCGCGGGCGCCGCCGTGCTGGAGAGGAAATAGGTGCCCTCGTCGTCCACCCTGTAGGTGCAGACCGCGAAGGCGCCGGGCGCGATGCCGCGCTGGCCGAGGCAGGCCCGGTCGTCGGCCTCGACGCCGCTCGGCACGAGCGTCAGCCCCTGGATCGCCATGGAGAGGAGTCGCGTTGCCGGCGCGTCGGTGTCCGGTTCCAGCCCGGCCTTCGCATCGGGGCGCTTGCCGGCCGTGTCCGTGCGGCAATCCACCTCCTTGTGCGCGGCACGGTCGGCCGGGCCTTCCGAAACCCAGGAGCGAACCGCTCCCAGCATCTCCCACATCCGCCCCGTGGCCGGCTCGGCCTTCGCCGACCGGCAGAAATCTTCCGAATAGCGTGGCTGGCTGTCGCGCAGCAGGTTCTGGACGCGGATGCGCAGGACGTCGCCGGCATTGGCGCGCAGTACCATCGGCCGCGGGCGCTTGCAGTCCTTCAGCCGCACCGCGCCGGGTTTCAGGGATGCGGGATCGCCGTAGGTTTCCGTCCCGTCCGTCTGGCCGCAGGCATCGGCATCGTATTTTCTCGGCACCTCCGCC
This sequence comes from Shinella sp. R2-11, assembly GCF_055330205.1. NCBI lineage: Bacteria > Pseudomonadati > Pseudomonadota > Alphaproteobacteria > Hyphomicrobiales > Rhizobiaceae > Shinella > Shinella sp. R2-11. The sequence continues at coordinate 762,784 of NZ_JBVAPC010000001.1, forward strand.
GTCGACACGACGTCGCGCCTCAGGGCGAAGATCATGCCGAACGGGTTGAAGGAGCCGAAGCGGTTGTAGACCAGCGTCTGGTCGAGGGCGACGATATCCGCGCAGACGGTGCGGCTGCCGTCCATGGAAGAGCACCAGCCCGCCTCTTCCCTTGTCGTTCCGCCGCCTTTTTCGGCTGCCTGTGCAGGGGTCGCGCTGGCGATAAGGGCGGTGGCCACGCTTGCGGCAAGGAAAACGAATGCACGGGACATGAGCAGCCTCCTCGAGAACGAGCGTTCTCCAGTTCCAGAACGGCATGTACTGCTATGCTATTTCCGACAGGTGGCGGGTATTGAAGATTAAGAATCTGTCCTTGTCAACGACAGGTCCACGATAGATGCACCTATAAAATTATGATAGAAAGTTCTCCACGAGACTTACACTTCAAGGGGGCATGAAAAGAAGGCTTTGCGCCGGCGCTGCGTTCTCAAGGAAGGGGTTTCATTTTGGAACGGCAGGCTAATTCGAAGTTAATCATCGCCTTGGTGCTGTTTGCCGCCGCCGCCTTTCTGGCGCGGCCCGGCGAAACGCAGGACAACGTTGCCACGCCCTACGGCCTTCCCTTCGTCGAGGGCATCAAGCCGGAAACCGTATGCGGCCCGAAAAACGACCTCCAGGACGTCGAGCTCTACGACGGCAGCCTCGGCGTGACACAGGACTACGTGGCCGCGAACCAGGGCTCCACGGTGCAGTTCCAGTGGAAGCCGGAACGGGCGATCCGGCGCGAATTGCCCGGCTATACGCCCGGCACGATCGGCGGGCGTCCCTGGTGCACCGGCACGCTGATCTCCGACCGGATGGTGCTCACCGCCGGCCATTGCTTCGAGACCCAGCGCGGCGGCGCATCGGGCTGGACGACGCCCTATTTTCGCGAGCGCGACGGCGAGCACCGCATCGTCTACGCCTCCGACCAGCAGCTCGCCAAACTGCAGATGGTCCATTTCGGCTATCAGGTGAACCCGGAGACCCATGTCGCCCGGGTCGCCCGCAGCTTCGCCATCGAGCGCGTCGTCGAGCGGGTCTATGCGGAGCGCGGCATCGATTTCGCGCTCGTCGAGCTGGCGCCCGATGCGGACGGCAACTATCCGGGCGCCTTCGCGACGCCGGCCGTGCTCGCCTCCCGGGCGGCGGTGGCCGGGGAAAAGCTGGTGATCATCCAGCATCCGCAGGGCCAGCCGAAGAAGATCGGTGTCGGGACGGCCAGAGCCGGCGGCGAACCGTTCATCTTCTACGACGATATCGACACGCTCGGCGCCTCGTCGGGGGCAGGCGTGCGCGACGAGCAGGGCAATATCCTCGGGGTGCATATCCGGGGCGGCTGCGAGACCTCGGCCAACAGCGCGGTCTCGATCATCGCGATCGAAGGAGCGTCGGATGTCCTCTAGGTCCCTGCGTCTTTCCGCCGTCATCGTTCCCCTGCTCGCCTTGGCCGGCGGTGGCACGGCCTCAGGCGAGGAGGCGACGCCGGCCTATGCGTCGCGCGCCGTCGACGGCATGTCGTCCGAGCTCAAGGAGCTCATCGCGCGGAGCTTCGAGCCATCCTACGTCACCGTGCGCGGGCCGGGCGTGACGTTGGCAAGCCTCCTTGCGGAAACCTGCGGCGCGCAGCCTCGGGCGGTGGAGGAAGCCCTGGCGGCGGAAGCCCTGAAGCTCAACCGCCTGCAATCGCTGGACGAAACCCTCGTCCAGGGCGAGACGGTCGCCATTCCGAGCTGCGTGAAGCTGGAGCGCCATATCGACGTGGAGGTGCGCGAGGGCGACACGATCGAAAGCCTGCTGCGCGAGCATACGGGCGTCTACGGCAATGTCACGCTGCGCAAGACGTTCGAGCTCAACCGGGGCAAGGGCCGGGCGCGCAGCCCCGAGGCGTTCTTCCGCAAGCTCTCCGTCGGCCAGAAGATCACGCTGCCCTATGCGGCCGAGCCGCAGATCTTCGTGCCGCGCACAGCGGGCACGGATTTCCGGCAGATCGTTCAGGAGAATTCCACCCCGCAGGTCGCGGCCATCGCGGAACAGGTGACGACGCCCGAGGCAAGGCCGCGCAACGAGGGGGATTACCTGCTGGTCGAATCGGTGCAGATCGCTTCGGCCGACGGCGAAACGCCTTGCTCGGGATCGGAGGACATGGCCGAGCCGATCGACATGGCCGCCCTCAAGGCCGTGTTCGACGAGGAGGCGCGCCTGCGCGTCCTGTCGGGCGGCGCGGTGGAGACGACGAATATCGGCATCATCGACACAGGCCTGTCGGAACCGGAGGACGATTTCTTCACGCTCGACGTGCTCCTCGTCCGGCAGGAGGAGATGGACGGCGAGGACGGCAAGGACGACCTGCCGAAGAACGGCGCGGTCGATGATATCTTCGGCATCAATCTCAACAGCTTGCCCCTCAGCGGCGATATCCGGCCCTTCGGCCCGGAGCGGCCCGCCTGGCAGTTCCACGGCACGCGCATGGCCTCGCTGCTGCTCGGCGGTCCCGACATCGTCTCCCGCTGGGGCGGGGCGCGCCCGCCGATCAGGCTGCGCATCGTCAATTTCGCCTCCTCGCAGTTGAGCGGCGGCATGGTCTCCCCGCTCAACCTGCCGACGGCGGTCGACCAGTTGCAGCGCGACAAGGTCGCCATCGTCAATATCAGCCTTGCCGGCAAGCAGGACCATGCCGGCGTGAGACGCTATTTCGCCGACAAGACGGAGATGCTGTTCGTCGTCGCAGCCGGCAACAGGCAGGGCGGCGGGTTGGGGCAGAACCTCGTCTCCGCACGGCAATATCCCGCCCGCTACGGCGGTTTCAGCGCGCAGAACATGATCACGGTCGCCGCCCACGGCCTTTCCGGCAAGAAGGCGCCGTTCTCGCACTATGCCCGCGAATATGTGGACCTTGCGGCGCCCGGCTGCGGCGTCTCGACCCGGGACGGCGACGGCGCCGTCGTCGCCGATTCCGGCTCCTCGCCCGCGACCGCGCTGGTCTCCTTCACGGCCGGTCTCGTGCATGCGCTCGGGCTGGAAAATCCCAAGGACATCAAGATGCGGATCCTCGCCGCCGTCGACACCGACCCGCAGCTGGAGGGAAAGTTCTGGAACAACGGCCGGCTGAACGCCGTCAAGACCGTGAGCCTTCGCCGCGATCTGGTCGAGACGGCGGACAAGGCGCTGCATTTCGGCAAGATCGCGGACCGCGATCGGCTCTGGGCGCTGTGCGGCGACAATGCCGTCGATTTTTCCGACGAGTACGAAATCCTCAAGGTCGTGCCCAACATCCAGACATCGTCCGGTTTCAGGGTGGACTATTTCATCGAATCCGACGGCGTGGTGGGCGCGCAAGGATGCACGCAGCGCGACACGACGGGCCGCACGCTGACGATCGACGGCAACGAAATTCCCCTTTCGGAAGTGCGCGACGTCGTCTTCAGATCGCTCTAGCCGTGAATTTTGCAATTCTCCATTCGGGTTGAACCGGGGAATTGCGGGGTTTCAGGGCGATCTGGTATTTGGCCGCGCGCGCCAGAGCCCGTCATCGCCTCGCACCAGCCGCCAGCTTTGCGCATCGATATCCGTCCCCCTGGCCGTGCGATAGGCGGGGACCTGGAGGTGGATGGCGTCGCCGTCCGGATGCCACTCCCCGATCAGCGCCACGCCATCGCTGAATTCCACCACGCACATGCCCTCCGTCGCCTCGGCATCCTCGATCGCGACGCGGCTGCCCGGAAAGGCGTGGCTATGGGAAAAGGTAAAGCGCATCGGTCGGCTTGCTCCACGGATAGGGATCCGCCTGACGGATCGCGCCGGATGCCGGCAATGGCAAAGATAGGCTCGCCGGCCTTTCCGGCGAGGGCGGCCATGTAAAATTATTGAAAAGCATGGCGCGGCGGGGTTCGACGGGAAACCGCTGCCGGCAGAGCAAAGCGCTACTCGCTGCCGCCGGCATCCAGCAGAAGGCTGCGGTCGATGTCGCAAATGCGCCGCACGCCGCAGAGCGCCATGGCCGCCTCCAGCTCCGTTTGCAGGATGGTCAGCAGATGCGCGACGCCGACGCTGCCTCCGACAGCCAGCGCATGCAGGACGGGTCTGCCGAGCAGGACGGCGCTGGCCCCCAGGGCAATTGCCTTCAGGACGTCGGTGCCGCGGCGAATGCCACCGTCGACGAGGACCGGGATGCGTCCGCCGATCTCCCCGACGATGTCCGGGATCATCGAAACGGCAGCCGGGACGGTGTCCAACACCCTTCCGCCATGGTTGGAGACGACGATGCCGGCGGCGCCTGTCTCAAGGGACAGCCGCGCGTCGTCGGGATGCAGGATTCCCTTCAGGAGCACCGGCAACCGCGTCTGCGAGCAGAGCCACTCCACCGTGCGCCACGTCGGCGCGCCATCGACGAGGCCCTGGAAAACGGGGCTGCCGGCTTCGCGGGGGATGAAGTCATGCTTGCGCAGGCCGGACAGGTTGACTGCCTCAATCGATGCCGGCAGCGAGAACCCGGCCCGCTGCTCCTCGTTCCGAATGCCGTTGATGGGCGCGTCGACGGTCAGTACGATCGCCGCATAGCCGGCGTCTTCCGCCCGCTTCACCAGCGCCAGCGTATCGTCGGGGTGGGGCTGGGCGTAAAGCTGGAACCACAAGGGCGATGTCGCCGTTCGGGCAATCTCCTCAAGCGTCACGCTCGCCTGGGTGCTGACCGTCATCCAAGTCTTCGTCAGCCCGGCCGCCGTCGCCGTCGCCAGTTCGCCGTCGGGGTGGACCAGCTTGTGAAACGCCGTCGGCGCCAGAAGAACCGGCCATTCCAGCCGCCTGCCGAACAGCTCCGAGCTTGCCGAGGCGCCCGACATGTCGCGCAGGACGCGCGGCAGGATCCCGATGGCATCGAACGCCGCCCTGTTCTCCCGCCCGGTGACGCCATCGGCCGCATGGCCCGAGATATAGGCGCGGACGGCGGCGGGCGCCCGTTCGGCGAAATGGCGCTCGTAGTCGAAGAGCGAGACCGTATCCGGCGGTATCGTCACGGCTGCTCTCCGGCCGCGCGGGAAAGGCGGGCGGCTTTCTCGCCGAGCGCGCGAATATCCGCCGAGGGGAAGCCGGCGAGGCTCTCGGCGACGGCGCGCCAGAAATCCGGAAATCCGCCGGCGAGCGACCGTTCGATCCAGATCGACGCCTGCCTGCCGGCGCCTTCGGCGAGCAGCATGCGCGCGTGGTTGAATTGCGCCCAGCAATCGCCACCTTCCGCGCCGGCGAGGAACAAGGCGCGCGCCTGCGCCTTGTCGGCTTCGACGAAACGGCCTTCCTCGTAGAAAAGGCCAAGCATGTTCAGGGATTTGACATGGCCGAGGCGGCTTGCTTCGGCATAGAGGCCGAATGCCCGCCCGTCATCGCGTTCCACGCCTTCTCCCCGGACATAGAGATCGGCGAGGTTGAACATGGCCCAGGCGTCGCCGGCATCGGCGGCGCGGCGATAATAGATGGACGCCGTCCGCGCGTCGGCCGTGGTTCCCCATCCATGCTCGAAGCACCGGCCGAGCATGTTGTAGCCGCGGTGGTCTCCGCCGCGGGCCGCCGCGCGGAACCATTCCATGGCCGCCGCGCGATCGTCGCGGTCGAGCGCCAGTTGTCCGAGGGCGAGCTGCGCATCGACGACGCATGGCTCGCCGGACTTATGGGCCGGTGTTCCATCGGGTTCTATGGGGGCGTCCGGGCTCAGAGTTCCGCCCATCGCCGCAACAGGTTGTGGTAGTGATTGACTAGGCCGAGAACCGCGTGATTGTCGTCGCCGAGCTGGCGGCGCGTCTCGATGATGGACCGATCGAGTTCGTAGAGCATGGTGCGCAATCCCTCGTCCTTGATCATCGATTGCGCCCAGAAGAACGAAGCCCAGCGGCTGCCGCGGGTGATGGGCTCGACACGGTGCAGGCTCGATGCCGGATAGACGATCATATGGCCGGCCGGAAGCTTGGCCGAGTGCAGGCCGTAGGTGTCCTCCACCAGCAATTCGCCGCCGTCGTATTCGTCGGGCTCGGACAGGAAGAGGGTCGTAGAGACGTCGGCGCGCATGCGCATGCCGCCCGTGCCGGGAACCGTCCGGATCGCGTTGTCGACATGCGCGCCGAACGTCATGCCGACATCGTAGCGGTTGAACATCGGCGGCAGCACGCGAAGCGGCAGGGCGGCGGAATTGTAGGACGGGTTCCGTCCGAGCGCATTGAGGATGAGCTCGCCGAGCTCGCGCGCCTCGGCGCTGTCGGCGGGGATCTGAAGGTTGTTCTTGGTCTTCGCGGCAAGATCGCCGGCGGTGACGCGGCCGTCCACCCATTGCGAGCTTTCCAGCACCTGCCGGCAATGGAGCACCTCCTCGGCCGTCAGGACATCGGGGACGTGAATGAGCATGGGCTTGGCCTTTCCATGAACGCATAAAGCCATACGCGCCTTTTCGGGCACGTATGGTCTATCTTGCCGTTACCGGCTCCTAGAACGTCGTGCCGATGTTCAGCGTGAACGTCCTGCGCGAGGCGGGAACGGCGCGGACATTGTTGAAGGATGACGAATAGTTCTGGTGGTCCGTCAGGTTGTAGGCGTTCAGCGAGACGCGGAAATTGTCCTGTTTGTAGCCGATCATGGCGTCGAGCGAGAAGGTTTCCGGAATCTTCGCGGTATTGGCCGAGTCGGCGAAGTAGGACGAGGCATACTGGAAGCCGCCGCCGACGGTGACGGTGCCCGGCAGCTTCACCACGTCCTCCGGCAGCTCATAGGCCGTCCAGACCGTGAGGTTGTGCGGCGAGACGCCCTGGACTTCGTTGCCGAGATTGGCGGTGCTCGCGGCCTGGGTCGCGGTGATCTTGCTGTCGAGATAGGCATAGGAGACGTTCGCCGTCCATGCGTCGGTGATGCTGCCCGACAGGCCCAGCTCGACGCCGCGGATACGGCGGCCTTCGCCAGCGTCCGTAAAGCCGTCCGTGATCGCGCCGGAGACCGGATCGACGGCGTAGGAATTGCTCTTGTCGATCTGGAACAGCGCGCCGGTCAGGCCGAGGTCGCCGCCCAGCAGGTCGATCTTGCCGCCGAACTCATAGGTGTCGGAGCGCTCCGGATTGTTTTTCATGCCGCCGCGCACCGAGTCGAGGTTGCTGACCGTGAACGCGATGTCGGTGCCGATCGGGCGATAGGTGCGCGCGAAGGAGGCGTAGAACATCATGTCCTTGTTCGGCTCCCAGATGGCGCTGATCGCCGGGCTGAGCTCGCGCGAATTCGCCGTTCCTTCCGGCACCCCGCCCCAGGCCTCGGTCGAATACTTGCTGTGGAAATAATCCCAGCGCAGGTTGCCGAGGAGCGAGAACTGGTCGTTGAGCCACATGCGGTCGCTGGCGAAGAGGCCGACATTCGACGCACTGGCGTCGGTGTTGCCGCTATAGGTCAAGACCGCGCCGGAGTAGTCGTAGCGCGGATTGATGACCATCTGGTCGCTGGGGCGAGTCGCCCCAAAACTGCCCGAGAGACGATGGTCATTCTGGATGTTGGCGTCGATGCCGACCACCGCCTGATGGCGGAAATTGCCCGTTTCGAACTCGCCCCTGGCGGACAGGACATTCTGAATCGCCCAGCCGTCCTGCTTGTAGGCCATGCCGCCGCCCGCGCCGTAGGACAGCGGCACGTTGCCGCCTGACAGCAGCGTCTGGAGGTCGGCGAAGGTCACGCTGGCCGGGTTGGTGGAGATAAACTCGCGGTCGTAGATGCTGACGCGCGTGTCGTTGTTGATCGTGACGCCGTTCTCCAGCTCTCTGTAGAAGTTAGAGGTGATCATGTGGGTGTTGGAGATGTCGCGGTCGGTGCTGCGGATATAGGAGGTCGAGGGATCGTAGCCCGGAACGCCGAATTCCGTCAGCGGGCGATAGATGCCGTCCGCGCCCTGCGCCATCGGAATGCCGTAGTCCGGCACGCCGTCATTGTGCTGGTAGGAATAGTTCAGGTGCCATTGCGTATCCGTGCCGAGGCCGAGGCCGAGGTCGATGGCGACGCCGCGGCGGTCATCGACGGCGTGGTCGCGGTCGGCGACGTCGCGGTTCTGGAACATGCCGTTGACGCGTACCGCCGAGGTGTCACCGAGCTGGATGTTGCTGTCCAGCAGGGTGCGGTAGCCCATGCCGGTCATGACCGACTGGTCGATGTCCGTCTTGGTGCCGAGCCGGGCCTTCTTGGCCGACTGGTTGACGAGGCCGCCGACATTGCCGACGCCGAATGCCGAACCGGACGGACCCTTGATGACCTCGACGCTCTCGGTGTTGAAGCTGTCGCGGTTATAGGCGCCGAAATCGCGCAGGCCGTCGGTGTAGATGTCGCCCTTGGCCTGAAGGCCGCGAATGCGGAACTGGTCGCCGTTCTGGCCGCCGCGCCCTTCGCCGGTCGACAGGGTGATGCCCGGGACGTTCTTCAGCACATCGGCCAGCGTATTCGCGCGCTGCTGCTCGATGAGCTCCCTCGACACGACATTGATGATTTTCGGCGTTTCCTTGACGGTTCCCGGAAGGCGGGCGATGCCGGTGGAAGCGTTGTTCGCGTTGCCGGAGGTGGGCTCGCCCTCGACCAGGACAGCCTGGAGGACAGTGGTGTCGTCCGTAGCGGTGTTGGGACGGTTCTTGTCGGTCGTTGCCGTTTGCGCCTCGACCGTGCCGGGTACGGACGTGATGGTGAGCGCCAGGCTTGCCGTGGCAGCCCCCGAGATGAGAGGGTGGCGTGTTCTGGATGACCTGTCCTGCTGCATTGAGCTCTCCTGCAAATTTTCGGCGTCGTGCAAGCGCGTGCTGATCATGGCGCGCTGAATACTTGACTAATTCGTGCAACTTTAATCGTGGGACAAATGCTATCTTTCAGAACGATTCTAAATTCTCGCCAGCGATTCAATTGCCTGCCTCCTGGAGCCCGAAGCTGGTGAGGCTGAACGCGAAACGGCTTGCGATTCATGGCCGGGCAGGGCGAGCCATCCCTTCACGGTTGGTGCGTATGTTGATGTTTATACAACATTTTCAATTTGTTGACGCGGGGCATGGACAGGGCTAACCGAACGGCATAACTCAAGAGTGACAAAAAAATCACACCATCTGGAAAGTGAGACGGTCACTTCTTCGCCAGCCGGGCCTTCCACAATCCTTGCGCCCTGGCGTAAGCCTCGTCGAAGGACGCGTTCGGATCGTGGGCCAAGGTCATGAATGCGGCCGCCGCCGTTGCGAGGATGATCTTTTCCACGCGTTCCTCGACGACCGCGCCTGTCCAGACGCCGCTCCAGTATTCGATGGTCGTCGTTCTCGGGCGCTGCAGGGCCGGCGGTGCCGGAAACGGGGGGATTCGGGTATCGACCGCGTTCCCGGCCACGAATCGGTACATGACGGTGGCGCGGAACGGGGTGAACTGGGCGAAGTCGCGGATATTGCCGAGGATCGTGATGTCCTTGAAATCGAGCATCTTCGCCGTGTCGCGATGCAGGTCCTTGTAGGCGGACTGGGCGACGCCGAAAAGGCTGGCGTCGGCATTGGCGAGGTTGATCAGGTATGCGGCGTTGCGGATCGGCGAGCGGTGGCCGGTCAGGCTGTGGAGGGCGAGCAGCCGGTAGATCTGCGGCGCATAGGCGGCGAGCGGCACATAGGCGATGTTGTCCTCCGCGAGCGCCCGCGCAGTATCCGCGGCGGTGCGGCATACCGGGATGGCGAGCGCGTTCGCCACGAATTCCAGCCGGCCCGACTTCTCGCCCGCCCCGGAAGAGCCGTGGAGCAGCACCCGGTAACCGGCGCGGGCCACGAGGCGTGCCGCATGGAGGAACCAGGGTGGGTTCTGCTGGTTCGGCGACACGTAGCACGGCCAGTCGAGATCGGCCTTGAGCCGGCGCGGCTGGAAGGCCTCCTTCACATGGGCACGGGCGGCCTCCACGAAGCCGGCGAGCTCGCCCGCCGTCACGTTCCGGAACTGGAGGATGCTCATGAAGGCACCGATCTGCACGGGATCGGCCTCGCCGGCGAGGATGATGCCCATGGCCTCCTTCGCCTCGTCGGACGTCAGGGGGCGGCGATGCCCCGTCGCGGTGCTGATCGTCGCCAGCGCCTTTGCCAGCCGGGTATGCGGCGAGGCCATGCGGTCGATCCGCGACAGCTTGCGCTCGATGTCGCGCGGCGACGGCTCTCCTTCGAGGAGGTTGGCCGGGCGGACCGCGAGGGCGGCGACCGGCAGGGCGGTCCGCACGTCCCAGCTGCTGTCGAACGGTGCCTCCCGCACGTCGCCAGCAAAGCCCCGCTCGAAGGTGGCCTCGATGCCCTCGACCACGGAGGCGACGATAGGGCGGACTTCCTCGGCGAGTGCCGTCGGCACGAGCCCTCGGCCGGAACGGATGAAGATGGGGTCGTTCAGAAGTTCGCGCAATTGCGCCAGCATGCGGCTGATGGCGGGTGTCTGGAGGCCGAGGCGCCGGGCCGCCAGCGTGGCGCTTCCGGTCTTCAGCAAGGCATCCAGGGCGACGATCAGGCGGCCGCGCACAAGATTCTCCGCCGGTTCCTCCGTCGCCGCATCGCGCGTCCGGCCTTCGTTGCGCGCTCTGATTTGCTGGCTCATTTCCCTCTCGTTCCCTTCCGGATGTCCGCGCACCGATGGTTTCCGCAAAATCACTTTAGAATCGGTCTGAACTTCATCGGTTGACAGCCTTCGATTTGTAGAAATAAAGCGGATTCTTATTGTCAACTTAATTCATATCGCAACCATGGCCAGCGATACAACCTGCCCAATCCGATGGAGTCCGAATTGAAAGAGTTCCGCCGCACGTTTTCGCGCTCCATAGTGGCCGCGCTGCTGCTCGCCCTCGCGCCGGCAGCGCATGCGCAGGAGATGAAGATCGAGCATGCGCAGGGCGAGACCGTCCTGAAGGCCCCGCCGGCCAAGGTTCTGGTGCTCGACATGCCGAGCCTCGATACGCTCGACGCCCTCGGCGTGGAGGTGGAGGGCGTGCCGGGCAGCAACCTGCCGAAGTACCTGTCGAAATATGCCGACGAGAAATACCTGAAGGTCGGCTCCCTGTTCGAGCCGGATTACGAGGCGATCAACGCGGCCGAGGCCGATCTCGTCATCGTCGGCGGCCGCTCGCGGTCGAAATATCCCGATGTCGCGAAGATCACGCCGACGATCGACATGTCGTTGGATTCCAAGGACTTCATCAACAGCGCCAAGGCCAACATCACCAAGCTCGGCGAGATCTTCGGCAAGCAGGCGGAGGCCCAGCGGCTGGATGCGACGCTGGACGAGAAGATCGCGGCCCTGAAGGCCGTCGCCCCGCACGCCGGAACGGCCATCATCCTCGTCACCAACGGCGGCAAGATCGGCGCCTACGGGCCCAATTCCCGCGTCGGCTGGCTGCACAAGGAAATCGGCTTCAAGACGGTGGAGGAGAATATCGACGACCGCTTCCACGGCGGCGACGTCGTCTCCTTCGAATATATTCTCGAGAAGGATCCCGACTGGCTGTTCGTCATCGACCGGGACGCCGGCGTCGGCCGGGGCAATGACGGCAATGCCGCCGCGCAGGTGCTCGACAACGAGCTCGTCCACCAGACGAAGGCCTGGAAGAACGGCCAGATCGTCTACCTCGATCCGCAGGCGGCCTATATCGTCGCCAGCGGCTATACGGCGCTGACGACGCTGATCGACGAGGTCTACGCCGCCGTCTCAGCCAAGAAGTAGACGCACGATCCGATCTGTCGACAGGCTTCAGCCGGTTGGTCCGGCTGAAGCCGATTGTTGTTGAGACGCATTCTTGAAATATTTGGTCCTCGCCATCTTCGTCATGCTCGGCCTTGCGGTCGTCAGCCTGTTCGTCGGCGTCAGCGACGTCTCGATACGGACGCTGTCGGACGGGGAGGCGCGGCCCATGCTGGTATTCCTGGCCAGCCGCATTCCGCGCACGATGGCGCTGATCCTGGCGGGCAGCGCCATGGCGATCGCCGGGCTCATCATGCAGATGCTGGTGCGCAACCGGTTCGTCGAGCCCTCGACGGCGGGCACCACGGAATCGGCCGGCCTCGGGCTGCTGACCGTCACCATGCTCGCGCCAGGCACGCCGGTCTTCGGCAAGATGCTGGTGGCCGCCGTCTTCGCGCTCGCCGGCACCGCGCTCTTCCTGCGCATCCTCCGGCAGGTGCCGTTGCGCGACGTGCTGCTGGTGCCGCTGATCGGCATCATGCTTGGCGGCGTCATCTCCGCGATCACCGCCTTCTTCGCCTATCGCTTCGACCTCATGCAGTCGATGCTCGCCTGGACGACCGGCGACTTTTCCGGCGTCCTGCGTGGCCGCTACGAGCTGCTATGGATCGGCTTCATCCTGGCGGTCATCGCCTATCTCGCCGCCGACCGGTTCACCGTGGCGGGCATGGGGCGCGACTTCACCACCAATCTCGGCCTCAACTATCGCCGCGTCATGGCGCTGGGGCTCACCATCGTCTCGCTCGTCAGCGCCGTGGTCGTCGTCACGGTGGGGATGGTCCCCTTTCTGGGGCTCATCGTGCCGAATGTCGTGAGCCTCACGGTGGGCGACAACATGCGCCGCTCCGTTCCCTGGGTGGCGGTGCTGGGGGCGACCTTCATCCTCCTGTGCGACATCGTCGGGCGGACGGTGCGCGCGCCCTACGAAATTCCCATCGGCACCGTCGTCGGTGTCACCGGCAGCGCGCTCTTCCTCTATCTTCTCCTGCGGAAGCGCCATCATGCCTGAGCGCCACGCCGACCGGCGCGCGAAGATCGTCCTGCTCATCCTGCTGGTGCTGGCGCTCGTCTCCGTCGCCGCCTTCCTGACGCTCGGCGCGAAGGGGAGCTGGGCCTTCGTGCTGAAATTCCGCGGCGTCAAGCTCTTCTCGCTCCTGCTGGTCGCCTATGCCATCGCCGTCTCGACCGTCCTGTTCCAGACCGTCACCAACAACCGCATCCTGACCCCCTCGGTCATGGGCTTCGATTCGCTCTACGTACTGGTGCAGACGGTGCTGTTCTTCACCATCGGCTCCGGCGCGGTGGCGATGCTGGATCCGCAGGTCAAGTTCCTGGCCGAGGCCACGCTGCTCGTCGTCTTTTCCGCCGCGCTCTACCGCTGGCTCTTCGTCGGGGCAGAGCGCAGCCTGCATCTCCTCGTGCTGGTCGGCATCGTCTTCGGTGTGCTGTTCCGCAGCCTGTCGTCCTTCATGCAGCGCGTGCTCGACCCCAACGAGTTCGCCGTGCTGCAGGATACGCTCTTCGCCAGCTTCAACACCATCGACCCGACGCTGCTGACCGTGTCGACCGTCATCGTCGCGCTGGCCACCGTCGTCGGCTTCCGGCTGATGCATGCGCTCGATGTCCTTTCGCTCGGCCGGCCGACGGCCATCAGCCTCGGCGTCGACTACAAGCGCACCGTGACGCTGCTGCTCGTCGTCGTCTCGGTGCTGGTCGCCGTCTCCACCGCGCTCGTCGGCCCGGTCCTGTTCTTCGGCCTGCTGGTCGCCGCGCTCGCGCATTACCTCGTGGCGAACGACCGCCACGCCTATGTGCTGCCGGCCGCGATCCTCGTGGCGATCGTCTGCCTCGTCGGCGGGCAGGTCGTCCTGGAACGCATCTTCTCCTTCGACACCGCCCTCTCCATCATCATCGAATTCCTCGGCGGGATCGTCTTCATCAGCCTTATTCTCAAGCGGGGTGCGCGATGATCGTCGCCGATGCGGTTAGCAAGTCCTACGGCGAGACGGTTGTCGTCGACGGCGTGTCGGTCTCCATTCCGGCCGGCGGCGTGACGTCCATCATCGGGCCGAACGGCGCGGGCAAGTCGACGCTGCTCTCCATCGTCGCGCGGCTGGTGTCGATGGACCGGGGAACGGTGACGGTGGACGGCCTCGACGTCACGAAGACGCCCTCGGATGCGCTGGCGCGCCGCCTTTCCATCCTGCGGCAGGACAATCACATCGCCTCGCGGCTCACCGTGCGCGATCTCGTCGGTTTCGGGCGCTACCCCTATTCGAAGGGCCGGCCGACCATGGAGGACAAGGTCCATGTCGATCGGGCGCTGGAATATCTCCATCTCGGGCCGATGGCCGACCGCTTCCTCGACGAGCTCTCCGGCGGCCAGCGCCAGCGCGCCTTCGTCGCCATGGTGCTTTGCCAGGACACGGGCTATGTGCTGCTGGACGAACCGCTCAACAATCTCGACATGAAGCATGCCTCGGGCATGATGAAGATCATGCGCGAGGCGGCGGACGGCCTGGGCAAGACCGTGGTCCTGGTGCTGCACGACATCAATTTCGCCTCCTGGTATTCCGACCGCATCATCGCCATGCGGGAAGGGCGGATCTGCCGCCACGGGCCGGTCGACGAGATCATCCGCCCGGATGTGCTACGGGATATCTACGACATGGAAATCCGTGTGGCGGATGTCGACGGCCGGCGCATCTGCCTGTTCTACGAGTGAGATAGACCGGGCCGTCGCGTTTGGCCGGTCTATTTGCTGTTGCCGACGCTGGTAACCCCATCGTTTTGCCGCATTTTGGCCTCCACCTGCGGCTGTCGATATCGGGGCAGCGGCGGCAGTCGAACCATGAACAACAAGACCGGAGTGATTGTCTTCGCTACGCTATCGCTTCTCGGCCTTGCCTTGCCGGCCGAGGCGCATCCGCATGTTTTCGCCGATGGCCATGTGGTTCTCGACATCGATGACGCAAAAGAGCTGACGGCGGTGAGGAACGAGTGGACGTTCGACAAGCCGTTCTCGTCCTTCGCGGTGATCGGCCTCGACAGGAATCACGACGGCAAGCTGGAGCCGTCGGAGCTCAAGCCTCTCGCCGCGACGTCGATGAAGTCGCTGGCCGACTACCATTTCTTCACCTGGGTGACGCGAAACGGCGCCGAACTGGAGCTTTCCGCCCCGCGGGACTATACCTACCGCTTTGCCGGCGGCCGGCTGACCCTGCGTTTCAGCATGCCGCTGAAGACGCCGGCCCCCATCGGTGACGATCTCAAGGTCGAGGTGTTCGACCCGGAATATTTCGTCGCCTACACCTTCCCGGAACAGGGCGCGGTCAAGCTTGCCGGCGGGGCGTCCGGCTGCCGCGGAACCTATATTCCTCCCAAGCCGCTCGACGATCAGATCATGGCCACGCTGGCGGCCATTCCGGCCGAGCAGCACGACCTGCCGCCCGCATTGGAGGATGCGGCGGTGGGGCTTGCCAACATCTTCACGGTCAAATGCCCATGAGAGGCCTGCGCACCGTGCTGGCGCTTGCCGTCTTTCTCGTCGCGTCCGGCGCGGCGCTGGCCGCCTCCAGCCCGTTCGGCATCGCCACGCCCGATTCGCCGGCCGGCGGCGGCATCTCGGGGCCGGCCGCACCCCTCTATCTTGCCGCCATCCGGTTGCAGACCCTGTTCTACCAGAAGCTGACGTCGGGGCTCGATGCCTTTTCCAGTGACCGGCACGCGGGCCTCTGGCTGATGGCCTTGAGCTTTCTCTACGGGATCTTCCATGCGGTGGGGCCGGGGCACGGAAAGGCCGTCATCTCGTCCTTCGTGCTTGCGACCAGCGAGCGGTTGCGGCAGGCGGTGCTGATGTCCCTGCTCGCAAGCGCCCTTCAGGCGGTCTCGGCGATCACGATCATCTTTGCCGCGACGGCACTGTTCGATGCGACCGCCGCGCAGATCACCTCGCTCACCGACAAGCTGGAATTGGGTAGCTACGGCCTGATCACCCTGCTGGGCCTGAGCCTTCTCGTTTCGAAAGGCCGGCTGTTCGCGCATCGATGGGGAAGGGTGCAGGGTTCGGTGAGCTCATTCGCCTGCGAAGAGGTGAGGGCCGGTAGCGCAAGCCCGGCGTGGTTCGGCCGGTGGGGTTCTCACCGGCACGATGCGGCATGCGGGTGCCTCCCCGTCGACCGTCTGGCGACGGCGGGCCCGGGGACATCCTGGAAGGAAAAGCTCCAGGCGATCCTCTCGGTCGGCCTGCGCCCGTGTTCGGGCGCCCTGATCGTGCTGGTCTTCGCGCTGTCCCGACATCTCGCGCTGGCCGGAACGATGTCCGTGCTGGCCATGGCGGCGGGGACTGCCCTGACGGTCAGCTTCTTCGCCGCCTTGTCGGTGCTGGCGCGCGGATTCCTTGCGCGGTTCGCTCTTTCGAGTGCGGGCGGAGGGCAACGTTTCGCCGTGGGCTTCGAGTTCGCCGGGGCCTGCGCCGTGTTCCTGTTCGGCGCGACGATGCTATGCGGCCTGCTCGTCTCTTAGCGGTCGCTACGGCTCGCAGATCGGCAGCGGCTGTGCGGCCGGCGCGGGGTGATCCGCCGCATATTGCGCGATGATCGGCTCGAGCCTGCTGGCCGGCAGGAAGCGTGGCGCGCCGATCTGCTTCAGGCATGCCGCGTTCCAGTAGGCGCCGGTTTCCGGGAGCTTGCCGCCGGCTTTCACCCTTTTTGCGACGGCTGCGATGTCGGACGATTCGGGATAGATGTAGAGGGTCGTGGGATTGTCCTTCATCATCGGGATGATCTGCCTGGCGTCGGCGGCGGACCAGCTCGTGCAGCCGTTGCTGCGCCCTGCGGTATAGTCGACCAGCTTGCCGAACAGCACATAGCCGTCCTTGTTCGCATGCGCGTCGCCCGGGCTCCTGCGAAGGCACATGCCCTTGACGAGCTGGGCCGCATGTCCCCCGATGGCGCGCTCGCGGGCGTTGGCGGTTTCTCCCTCGCCATCGAACTGGACGAACGAGCGGATCAACGAAGCGTCCTGCCGCGTCGAGTCGCGGTAGATTCCCTTGAAGGATGTCTTGACCTCGCTCGTCACATAGGCGCCGCCGGCCGTGAGGTTGGAGCCTTCGGCATTGCCGAAATTGCCGGCGCATGTCCTGCCGTTCGAGAAGTCCAGAACGCCCTTCAGGTTGCGGCCGCTGCCGTGGCCGGAGGGAACGGCCCGGAACGTCTGCTCCGCCTCGCATATGATGTAGAAGCGCCGTCCAAGACGGCCTTCGCCGAGATCGGCCGGCCGCGTCGCATCCATGGCGAAGTAGCAGGGGTTCCTGACGTTCCCTTCGCGGACCTTTCGCATGTAGAGCGCCCGGGCCCGTTTGAGGACCACCGGCGCGATCTGGCCGTCGTCCTCGCCGACATGCCCTTCCAGCCATGCCGGCACGGTCTGGTCGCGGGTCGCCGCGTGAACCGGGGTCCACGCCGAGAGCGCGAGCGCGATGGCGCAGGAAATATAGCCGGCTGCGTTCCGGATCGTGAAGGTCGTCCGCACCTGATCTGCTTTCTTTGAAGACCTGCGGGGGTCAAGGCCCGCCTGCTTGGAGGCGGACCTTATCCTATCGATCTTAAAAAAGTTCTGTCCAGCCGCAGCCTGGAGGTCGCCCTTTCACCGATTGGTGAGGGGCCGCGTCAGGCGGCCCGCCGGTCCCAGCTCGGGAAGGGATCCGGCAGGTTGCGCCACAGTTCCGGATCGAAGGCGCCGGCATCGATGAGGCAGGCATCCAGCTCGGCGCGGATTTTCGCCTCGTCCATCGGGTCGGCGCCGATGAAGACGATTTCCTGCCGCCTGTCGCCCCAGACCGGATCGAGATAGGGCTTCATCATGGCGAGGAAGCCCGGATCGCGCGGCCATTGTTCCTTCGGCACGGACGACCACCAAAGGCCCATCCTGCCCGTCCGCACCAGCGCGCCCGCCTGGCTGATCTCGCCGACGTGATGCGGCCGGGTCGCCAGCCAGAAGAAGCCTTTCGCCCGCACCACGCCCGGCCAGGGGCGGTCGATGAAGCGCTGGAAGCGCACGGGATCGAGCGGCCGCTTGGCGCGGTAGACGAAGGAGCGGATCCCGTATTCCTCCGTTTCGGGAACGTGGTCCTTGAAGCCGTAGAGCTCCTTGTACCAGAGCGGATGTTCGCTCGCCTTGTCGAAATCGAAACGGCCGGTTCCCAGAACCTCCTTGAGGTCGACCTTGCCGAAATCCGTCTCGATCAGCCGGGCATCGGGATTGAGGGAGAGGATGATCTTGCGTGCGGCATCGCGCTGCTCCGGCGTCGCCATGCCGATCTTGTTCAGCACGACCACATCGGAGAACTCGATCTGCTCGACGAGGAGATCGACGATGGTGCGGTCGTCGCCTTCGCCGGCGATCTCGCCGCGGTCGGAGAGAAAATCGGAAGAGGCATAGTCGTTCAGAAGGTTGGCGGCGTCCACGACCGTCACCATCGTGTCGAGCCGCGCCACGTCTGAGAGGCTCATGCCATTCTCGTCGCGGAAATCGAAGGTGGCGGCGACGGGAAGCGGTTCGGCGATGCCGGTGGATTCGATCAGGAGATAGTCGAAGCGACCCTGTTCGGCGAGCGCCCGCACCTCCTTCAGGAGGTCGTCGCGCAGCGTGCAACAGATGCAGCCATTGGTCATCTCGACCAGTTGTTCCTGCGTGCGCGAAAGGTTCGCGCCGCCGTCGCGCACCAGCGCGGCGTCAATATTGACCTCGCTCATGTCGTTGACGATGAGCGCCACCCGCAGGCCGTCGCGGTTGGTGAGGACATGGTTGAGCAGCGTCGTCTTGCCGGCGCCGAGGAAGCCGGACAGGACAGTGACAGGGAGTTTCTGGTTCATGGGGATGAGCCTCTTTCTGGTAATTGCAATGGGAAATGCCTGCCGGATCAGCGGCAGCCGGCGCACAGTCCGTGCACCTCGATCGTGGTGGACCTGATCTTGAAGCCGCTGCTTCTGGCGTGCCGCGCCAGGGCGCCCTCGACCTTCTCGTCGTGGAATTCGCTGACCTTGCCGCAGCTTTCGCAAATCTCGAATGCCGTGATGCGGGGGTGGAGCTGCCTGTGGAGGGAATGGCAGCAGACCACGAAGGCGTTCATGCTCTCCAGGCGATGGACGCGGCCGATTTCCAGCAGCTTGTCCAGCGCGCGGTAGACCTGCAGCGGCGCCTTCAGCCCGTGCTCGCGCAGACGGTCCAATATGCCATAGGCGCTGAGCGGCTGGCCCGAGGCTTCTAGCACGGAAAGCACGAGGCTCTGGTTCCTGGTCAGTTTCGGATCGTGGACCTGCGCTGCCTGCAACATCGATCTTCTCCGGGATGGGATACGGGAAGGGACCCGGAACCGCCGCCTCGGCTCCGGGTCCCGGCGGCGCCTCAGTGCGAAGCGCCGGAGCCTCCGACGGCGACGATGGTGAAGGGCTGGCCCTCGACCGAGATCGTGCCCGTCTCCTTCAGCGTTTCAGGATCGACGAGGCGCACGAGCGAATGGCGCGGATCGGTGATGGCGACCTTGCCGTCGGCCACCGCCAGCCGCGGACGCGGATCGCGCCAATGACCGTCCTTGCTGTAGGGCTCGGTCACCGTGCCCTTGCGCGCGATCTCGCCCCTGATGACGTCGAGCACATGCAGGTTGCCGTCCTCGGTGAGGATATAGGCGTTGCGCGGATCGGCCGGGTCGAGCGCGAAGTCCACGCGGCGCGTCGGAAGCTCGATGAGGCGATAGGGCGCGTCGCCGTCGGGGTCGATCAGCACCAGCTTGTCCTCGCCGTAATTGCCGAGGAAGAACTGCATGGCCTTGCCGCCCAATAGCGTGCTGGCATGGCCCTCGGGCAGGCTGTCCGGATAGGTCAGCATCTCCAGCTTCGGGCCGTCCATCCCGCCCGGCCGGGCGATCAGCACGCCCTCCTTGCAGCCGAAGGCGACGAGCCGCGCCGACGTCGCCTCGCCATGAAGGTCGGTGCAGGTGGCGACGTCGCCCACCTGCTCGCCGTTCTCGTCGAGGACCCGCAGGCCGACGCGCGGCGGCAGCTCGTCCGGCTTCACCTTCGCCCCGGTATCGGGAACCGACACCAGGACATATCTGCCCATCGTCACGGCGACGCCGTGATGCGGGGCGGTCGTATCGATCGTGCGCACTTCGCGCCTGCCGTCGAGCAGCGCGCTCTCGCTGACGATCTCGGCCTTGCCGCCGCGGTCGTAGAACAGCACCGCCTCGTCGCCGTGCGGCACCACATGGGCGGGCCGCTCGCCCTCGAAGGTCACCGGCAGGAGGCCGGGATCGGAGACCTCGATATCGCGATGCTCGCCGTGGTCGGAAAGGGCGATGCCGGTTCCGATGGCATGGATGACGTTGGCTTCGCCTTGCGCGGCGAAAACGGTGCGGCCGGATGCGCTGGCCGTCAGCGCCGCATAGCCTTTGAGATCGTAGCGGCCGAGTTCCTTGCCGCTCTCAAGGTCGATGGCGCGGACCACCGGCTGCGTGTGGTCGGCGACGAACAGCCGCCAGGCTTCCTTCGTCTCGTGGTCCTCGTCGGCGAGGGCGCCCGATGCGGTGAGCATGAGCGAGGCCGCGGCGGCGGCCATCAGGCGATTGCGGGTGAATGTCAGGCTCATGGAGTTCCTTCCGTTGCTGCTATGGGTCCGGGGATGTGGATGCGCAGGCGGAATGCCTGCCGCATCGCGTGGACATTCTCCCGCGGCGCAGCCGGGACGGCGGGGCCTGTCGCGCCACGGCTTTCCTTTTGATCGATCGAAGCTGAACGGCTGATCCATGTTGGGGCTTGCGCTCCGCGAGATAAACGTTATTACATTACCAAAATTCTTGGTACGTAATAACATTACAAGAGCGGACAATGTCAACCCCGGAGCGGCCATGACGGGCAATTGCCTAAATCTCGAGGATCTGACCCTCGGCTATGACGGCCATCCGGCCGTTCACCACCTGACGGCCGGGATCGCCCCCGGCAGCCTGACGGCCATCGTCGGGGCCAACGGCTCGGGCAAGTCGACGCTGATGAAGGCGATCGCCGGCATCCTCGCGCCGATCGGCGGGCGCTGCTCCGTTCGCTGCAACCGGCTGGCCTACCTGCCGCAGCAGTCGGAACTGGACCGCAGCTTTCCCGCCCGGGTCGTCGATCTCGTGTCGCTCGGCTTCTGGCAGAGGAGGGGGCTTCTCGGCCGGATCACGGGTGCGGACAGGGAAGATCTCGCGAGATGCCTCGCTGCCGTCGGCATGACGGGCTTCGAGGCGCGGCCGCTGGACAGCCTCTCCGGCGGGCAGATGCAGCGGGCGCTCTTTGCCCGCACGATGTTGCAGGACGCCGATCTCATCCTCCTCGACGAACCCTTCAACGCCGTGGACGGCCGCACCGTCGAGGACCTCCTCCTTCTGGTGAAGCGATGGGTGGCGGAGGGCCGCACGGTGCTCTGCGTGCTGCATGATCACGATCTCGTCCGGCGGCATTTCCCGAGGACCATGCTGCTGGCGCGCGAGCTCGTCGCGTGCGGGTCGACGCAGGACGTGCTGACGGCGGACAATCTGCGGCGGGCGCGTCGCTTCCAGGAAGCATGGGACGAGGAGGCGGGCTGGTGCATGCCCGATGACGCGTCGGCGCAACAGCCCGCTCCCGCCGAACTCCACGCCGAAAGGACGGGCAGTCTTGTTTGACTATGTCCTCGAGCCGTTCATCCGCTACGGCTTCATGCAGCGCGCCTTGCTGGGTTCGCTCCTTCTGTCGGCAAGCTGCGCCCCGGTCGGCGTCTTCCTGATGCTCCGGCGCATGAGCCTGACGGGCGACGCCATGTCCCATGCGATCCTGCCGGGGGCGGCGGTCGGCTTCCTGCTGTTCGGCCTGGAGATCGTTCCGATGACCATCGGCGGGCTGGTGGTCGGCCTTCTGGTCGCGCTCGGATCGGGCGCGGTCTCGCGCTTCACCGTCCAGAAGGAAGACGCTTCCATGGCGGCCTTCTACCTGATCTCGCTGGCGGTCGGCGTGCTGCTCGTCTCGTGGCGCGGCTCCAGCATCGATCTCATGCATGTCCTCTTCGGATCGGTGCTGGCGTTGAACGACGCGGCGCTCGGCCTCATCGTCGTCATCGCGGCGGCCACCTTCCTCGCGCTGGCGATCTTCTGGCGCGCGCTCGTCGCCGAATGCCTAGATCCGCTCTTCCTGCGGTCGGTGAGCCGCATCGGCGCGCCGGTGCATTTCCTGTTCCTGACGCTCGTCGTGCTGAACCTCGTTGGCGGCTTCCAGGCGCTGGGTACCTTGCTGTCGGTCGGCCTGATGATGCTGCCGGCGGCCGCGTCCCGCTTCTGGTCGAACCGGGTCGGGGTGATGTGCCTGATCGCCACCGCGATCGCCATCCTCTCCTCGCTCGGCGGCCTCGTTCTTTCCTATCGCGCATCGATGCCCTCCGGACCCGCCATCATCCTGACGGCCGGGGTCGTCTATGCGCTTTCCGCCCTGGTCGGCAGGAGGGGGATGCTGTCGAGCCTCCTCGTCTCCCGCCGGCACAAGACAGCCTGACAATCAAAAGGAGATTTCCATGTTCAGGACGTTCCGCATCGCAACCGCTGCAAGCCTTCTCACGCTGGGCGGCTTCGTCTCGACGGCCTCGGCCGCCGATCTCGACGTCGTCGCCAGCTTCTCGATCATCGCCGACTTCGCGAAGAATGTCGGCGGCGACAGCGTGGAGGTCGAGACGCTCGTCGGCCCCGACGGCGACGCCCATGTCTACGAGCCGCGCCCGGCCGACGCGGCGGCGCTGGAGAAGGCGAATGTCGTCCTGGTCAACGGCCTGGAGCTGGAAGGCTTCATGAAGCGGCTGATCGAGACCAGCGGCACGAAGGCGCCGGTGGTCGAGCTGACCAAGGGCATCGAGCCGCTGAAGGCGGAAGAGGAAGAGCACCATCATGACGAGAAGGCCGAAGCCGGCCACGACCATGAGGGCCACCATCACCACGGCGAATTCGACCCCCATGCGTGGCAGTCGATCCCCAATGCCGAAATCTACGTGAAGAACATCGCAGATGCCTTCTGCGAGGCCGACAAGGCCGGTTGCGCGACCTACACGGCCAATGCCGAGGCCTATCTCGCCAAGCTCGCCGCACTCCAGACGGAGGTGAAGGCAGCCATCGAGGCGCTTCCGGCCGACAAGCGCACCATCATCACCTCGCATGACGCCTTCGGCTATTTCGCGCACGAATACGGCCTGAAGTTCATCGCGCCGGAGGGCGTGTCGACCGAGGCGGAGGCCTCCGCCGCAGACGTCGCAAAGCTCGTCGACCAGGTGAAGGAAGACAAGGCCTCGGCGATCTTCGTGGAGAACATCACCAATCCGCGGCTCATCGAGCAGATCGCCGCCGAGACGGGCCTGAAGGTGGGCGGCACGCTCTACTCCGACGCGCTTTCCGGCGAGGACGGCCCGGCCTCGACCTATATCGACATGTTCCACCACAATGTCGAGACGATCAGGGCGGCCGTGCTCGGAAGCTGATCCCATCGCCCCGTCCGGCCGAAGGCCGGGCGGGGCAACCCGCCAAACGACGAAGCCCGGAGACGACATGGCGCCTCTCTACGATCCCGTGCCGGTGACGCTGCTCACAGGCTTTCTCGGCTCGGGCAAGACCACGCTGCTCAACGATATTCTCGCCGATCCGCGCATGGCGGGCACCGCCGTCATCGTCAACGAGTTCGGCTCGGTGCCGATCGACCACGATCTGGTGCGCACCGGCACGGAAGGCTATTTCCGCACCACGACCGGCTGCATCTGCTGCACGGCGACGAGCGATATCCGCGTCTCGCTGCATGAGCTGCACGAGGCGCGCCGCGTCGGGGATATCCCGCCCGTCGCCCGCGTGATCATCGAGACCACCGGCCTTGCCGACCCGGCGCCGATCATCAACAGCCTCATTCCCGGCGGCGCGCCGGCCATGGGCCTGCGTGACCATATCGTGGCGCGGCAGTTCTATCTCTCCGGCGTCGTCACCGCCTTCGACGCGATCGCGGGCCGCGCGACGCTCGATACCTTCATGGAAGGCTGGAAGCAGCTCGCCTTCGCCGATCACATCGTGCTGACCAAGACCGATCTTGCCGGGGCCAAGCCCCTTGCCGATACGGTGCGCGGCCTCAATCCGGCCGCGGTCATCCATGACCGGCACGATCCCGGCTTCCGCCTCGAAGACCTGATCGGCGACCGTCCCTATTCCACGCAGGACAAGGTGGAGGACGTGCCGGGCTGGCTCGCCATGGAGACCCTCGGCCTGCACGGCGGACACACGCACGATCCGAACCGCCATGGAGATACAGTAGAGGCGATCAGCCTCGATCACGACATGCCGCTCGATCCGGGCTCCCTGACGGCCTTCCTGCAACTGGTCACGAGCAATGCCGGCTCCGGCCTCCTGCGGCTCAAGGGATTGTTCGCGGTGGCGGACGATCCGGAGCGGCCGGTCGTCGCCCATGCCGTTCAGCACCGGCTCTATCCGCTCCAGCGGCTCGACCGCTGGCCGACGGAAGACCGCCGCACCCGCGTCGTGCTGATCGGGCGGAACATGCCCGCCAAGCCGATCCGGGACCTCTTCGCGGCCGTCGCGCCGCGCCCTGCGAAGACGCAGCGGAGGTCGGCATGAGCCGCGCCTTCGTCAACCCGCTGGCGCGCGGGACGGCCGGCGTTGTCGACAGGGCCCGCGCCATCAAGCAATGGACGCGCCATCGGCTGGCGCTGCCCGACGAGGCCGTCGTCTCGGTCAACGAGCTTTCCTGCCATCTTCCCGGCTGCCCGCCGAAGGAAACGGTGGTGCTGGTGATGCTGGGCGGGAAAACCATCCAGGCCTCCATCCACAAGGCGGTGCAGCAGGTCACCGAGAACGACGTCGCCGTCGCGTTTGCGGCGCATGTCCCAGCATCGGGCCGGTACGGCTAGCCGTAGGCCGGCGAATTCGCCTGCGGAAGCGCAAGGCACCTCCACAGGCGAGGATTGCGAACATCATACTCCCATCGGGAATACCCTGTGCTCCTTGCTCTCCTTGCGCCGGCGCATCTCATCCGGGGCATCGAGCCAGTTTGCTCCGTGATTCCTGAGCAGGAACAGGTAGACGAGCAGCGAGGCGGCGATAAGCACGGTCACGTAGACGACGAACAACAGGACATGTCCGCTGCTTTTTGCTGCGGCGTAGAGCACAGGCGCGGTTCCGCCGAAGCACGAATTGGCGACGGCATAGCCGAGACCCACGCCCAGCGCGCGGATATGCGTGGGGAACATGACCGCTTTGACCACCGCATTGATGGAGGTGTAGCCGGTCAGGATGACGAAACCCAGCGTGAGGATGGCAAAGGACAGGAAGCCGTTGGTCACGCCGGGCAGCACGAAGAACAAGATCCAGGTAAACAGCACGCCGCCGATGCCGAAGAAAACCAGCAGGGAGCGGCGGCCCACACGGTCGGACACATAGCCGCCGACGGGTTGCAGCACCATGAGGATGATCAGCGCGATCAGCGAGACCACCGAGCCCGTGATCGGGCTGCTGTCCGAGAAGCTTGCCTTGACGATATTCGGGCCGTTGATGGAATAGGCATAGAAGGCGACCGTCCCGCCCATGGTCACGAGGAAGCAGGCCAGAAGTTCCTTCCAGTAGTTGCGGAACAGTTCGGTCATGGAACCGGAACCGGCCGTTTCACCCTTCTTGATCGACTGCAATGCCTCGTGGCTCATGGATTCATCCATCGTCCGGCGCATCCACAGGACGACGAGGGCGCCGACGCCGCCGATCAGGAATGCCAGCCGCCAGCCCCATTCGCTGATGGCATCGTGCGAGGTTCCCAGCAGCAGCGCCAGGAACAGCGCCTGCGCGAGCACATGGCCGCCCACCAGCGTGACGTAGTGGAACGATGCCAGAAAGCCGCGATGCCGGGGCACGGCCGCTTCGGTCAGGTAGGTGGCCGAGGTGCCGTATTCGCCGCCGGTGGCGAAACCCTGGATCAGGCGGCACACGATCAGGATGACGGCGGCAAATCCGCCGATGGTCAGCTGCGTCGGGGTGATCGCGATGGCGAAGGAACATATCGACATGATCGTCACCGACAGGGTCAGCGCCGTGCGGCGGCCGTAGCGGTCGGCAAAGCGGCCGAAATACCACGAGCCGACCGGGCGCATGAGGAACGTCAATGCGAAGATGGCCCAGATGTAGATATTGGCATTCGTGTCTTCGGGGCTGAAGAAATGATGCTCGAACGAGGATGCGAACACCGAATAGACGTAAACGTCGTACCATTCGACCAGATTGCCGGCCGATCCCTTGATGGTATTGGAAACCGACCGGCGCAGATTGGTCGGCATGCCCCGAGCGTCGAGGGTTGCGCCTATGGATGACATGTAGATCTCCCCGTTGGTTTGCATCAATGCTGACGCTTGCTGGCTATGGCCAGCCTATATAGGGCGGCGTGCTCAGACGAGGAGTTTTTTCTCATGATCGCCACATAGCTTTTGCTGCGCAGGCATGGCTGTCCCCGCGCTAGTCGTCACCGGACACGGGACGAGGTTCCTGCGAGCCCTTTTCGGCGGCGCGCCGGGCGCGGATCGCGGCGGCGATGAAGACGCGGGAGAGGCCGTGGTAGAGCGGTTCGCGGGAAAGGATGCGCGAGGTGAGGTAGCCGAGCATGGAAACGGCCATCAGCGGGATGACGGCGTCGTGGTCGCCGGTCATTTCGAGGATGATGACGAAGGCGGTCATCGGGGCCTGCACGACGCCGGCGAAATAGCCGGCCATGCCGAGGACGGCGGCCAGCGCCACGCTGGTGCCGAGGAGCGAGCCGACCGTGCTGCCGAGGCCCGCGCCGACGGAAAGCGACGGGGCGAAGATGCCGCCGGGTATGCCGGAGAGCATGGACAGGAAGCCGGCTGCGAATTTCTCCAGGAAGAAGAGGAGGGGAAGGGCCTCGCCCTGCACCGCGCCCCTGGCTTCGGTATAGCCCGTGCCGAAGGTGCGGCCGCCGGAAACGACGCCGATGACGGCGATGGCGAGCCCGCAGGCAAGGGCGAAGAGCACCATGCGCTTCACCGGCGCGGGCTGGGCCCAGCGGCGGATGCGCTGTCCGAAATGCAGGGCAAGGCCGCTGAACGCCGCGCCGAGGGCGCCCCCGCCGATGCCGCAGACGAGGACGAGGCACCAGTCGCGCATGTCGGCGGGCGCGACCGAGGTGGAGCCGAAATAGTGGTAGCTGCCCGAAATGCCGAGCGCGGCGAGGCCAGAGAGGATGACGGCGGCGAGCACGAAACCGTTGGCGCGCGCCTCGTAGGTGCGGCTCATCTCCTCGATGGCGAAGACGATGCCGGCGAGCGGCGTGTTGAAGGCGGCGGCGATGCCGGCGGCCGAGCCGGCGAGGATCAGGCCCCGCGCCTGCGCCATGCCGCCGAAGCGCGCGACGGCCAGCATGATGGAGGCTCCGACCTGCACCGTCGGTCCCTCACGCCCGATGGACGCACCCGAAAGGAGGCCGAGCACGGTCAGCATGATCTTGCCGAAGGCGATGCGCAGGGAGAGCAGCCTGCCGCGATCCTCGTCGTCCTTCAGGTGCCGCGCGGCGATCGCCTGCGGAATGCCGCTGCCCTGGGAATTGGGAAAGAACCGGGCGGCGAGATAGGCGGACAGTGCAAAGCCCGCCGGCGTCAGGAGGAGCGGCAGCAGGAAGCTCCATTCCGTGGCCGTGGTCACATGCGTAAAGACATGCTGGGCGAGGTCGGCGAGCTTGGCGAAGCCGACGCTGATCACGCCCGTCGCGAGCGCCCCGCACCAGAAGACGAGGCGCGGGCGCCAGAGCGAGAAGGACCCCCAGAAGACACGGGAGCGCCGCAGCAGTTTCGATTTGCGGTATAAGTCGGCCATGCTGGGCTTCGGCTTGCTCTGGACCAGGCGGCAGGCCCCGGCAGGGCCATGCCATCGAGACGCCGTTCTTGCACGAGTCCGGTAGGAGTGACACCCTTTTTTTCGCGGCGGGCGCTCTTTGCAGTTCGTCAGGCGCCGGATCCGCGCCGGTTGCGGACCTGCCGGGCGATAAGGGCGTCGATCGACAGACGCCCCGGTCCCCGCGTCGCGATGAAGAGGAGGCAGACGGCCCAGGTGCCATGCGTCGGCCAGGCATCCGGATAGACGAAGATCTCGATCACCAGCGTCATCGCCAGCAGCGCCAGCGCGGAGAAACGGCTGGCGAGGCCGATGACCAGAAGGGCCGGGAAGAAATGCTCGGTGAAGGCGGCAAGGTGCGCGGCGAGCCAGGGATCGATCAGCGGCAGCCTGTATTCGTTCTCGAAAAGGTAGACCGCGCTGTCGGAAACCGACCAGCCGTCCAGCTTCGTCTCGCCGGAGCGCCAGAAGACGCCGGCGATCGAAAGGCGGGCGATCACGGCTATGAGATCGTTCGGAATGCGCTCGAGAGCCTGTATCGCCTGTTCGAGGAGGCGCTGCGGCAGCGGCGGGGCAAGGTCAGGCATAGTCGCGGTCTTCATCGTCTTGGTCCCTTCCGATGGTGGTGAAGGCTCCGGTGCGGAGCAGGATCGCGAGATTTTCAGAAAGGTCGAAGGCGGCATCGGCTTCCATGGCGGCGCACGCGGCTTCGGCCAGGGTGTAGCCGTACGCCAGATGCCGGAAGAAGGACACGCCGGCCGGGGGAAGCGGCACGACATCGACAACCATGCGGGGACGGACCACCAGCGCGCCTTCCCCGCGCCAGTCCGGAACGGGGGCGACCGGCATCTCGCCGGCATTCATCGCCCAGATGGTCACCGCCGGATGGGGCGAGGAAACGATCGAAAGGGAGGGGTGGGAAACGAGGACGAGACCGCCCAGCCGATCGGGCTCGATGCCGGCGAGGGCCTGCGGATCGAGCGGTGCGGCGTCGGCCGCATGATAGGCGCGGGTGCGCGCCGCTTCGAGGCGCATGACATCCGCGAGATAGGCGATCTCCCGCGCCGGTTCGAAGGTTTCCGCGAAATCCGGAAAATCCTCGCCATAGGCCAGAAGCAGCGGCGAACGCGGTGGATGCAGGCGGATGAAGGCCCCGGCCATCGCCCGGAAGAACGCGGCCCCGACGATGCGCTCGGCCGCGGGGAAGCGCGCGGCAAGGGCGCCGGTCAGGCTGGCCACCACATTGTTGCGGTAGACGCCGTAGCGCCGGCCCGGCGAGGATGAATTCCAGGCCGTGACGCCAGCGGGCGGCGGCGCGGTATCGAGGAGGCCGGCGGCGAAAGCGCTCTGGGTGGCGTCCGACATGGCTCAGGCCGCCGTTTTGCGCTCGGCCGCGTCGAGCATGCGCTGCGCTGCGGCGGCTTCGTCCCGCAGCACCGGCCAGGCCGGCACGTCATTGTCCCATTCGATGAGGCTCGCCACCGGCCCCGTCCGGTCGATGACCGCCGCGTAAAGCGCCCAGACGGGATCCCTGACCGGCGTGTCGTGGCTGTCGATGAGAAGCGGCGCGCCGCGCTCGTCCACCGTTTCCGAATGGCCGCTGAGGTGGATTTCCCGCACCGCCTCCAGCGGGAAGCGGGCGATGTAGTCGCTTGGGTTCAGATTGTGGTTCGTCGCGGCGACGAAGACGTTGTTGACGTCGAGCAGCAAGCCGCAGCCGGTGCGCCGCGCGATCTCGGCGAGGAAGGCCGTCTCCTCGATCGTGCTTTCCGCGAAGAGGACGTAGGTGGCGGGATTTTCCAGCAGCATCTGCCGGCCGAGGGCGTCCTGCACCTCGTCGATATGCCCGGCGACGCGGCGCAGCGTCTCCTGCGTATAGGGCAGCGGCAGGAGATCGTTGAGGAAGACGCTGTCATGCGTCGACCAGGCGAGATGCTCGGAAAAGCTCTCCGGCTGGTAGCGGTCGCAGAGCGTCTTCAGCCGGGCGAGATGGGCGCGGTCGAGCGGCTGCATGGAGCCGATGGACAGGCCGACCCCGTGGATGGAGAGGGCGAAGTCCTCCCGCAGCCGGCCGAGCTGGGCATGCGGCGGGCCGCCGGCGCCCATGTAGTTCTCCGCATGGACCTCGAAGAAGCCGATGGGCTGCGGTTCGGCGATGATGGCTGCGAAATGCTCGGGCTTGAAACCGGCGCCGGCGCGGCGGGGCAGGGCGGAGGGGATCATGGCGAAACCTTTCAAAGGGGAAGCGACGGCGCCGCGAAGGCGCCGTCCGGCAGGGCGGATGCGGGCCTCAGGCCGGCGCCATGCCCTGTTCCAGCATGCCGTGGCCGGCCGGCGTCTTCATCGACAGGCACGTTCCCTTCGGAACGAGCTTGAAGACGTTCTGCTGGTAGTCGATCTTCGAGGTGCCGGCGCAGGTCGTGCCGGCGCCCGCGGCGCAGTCGTTCTGGCCCTTGAGGGCGACGCCGTAGCATTTTTCCCTGGCGTCATCGGCGGCGGCCGGGGTGGCGACGGCGGCGAGCGCGGAAGCGAGCGAACCGGCAAGGGCGAGGGTGGCGATCGTGGTCTTCATCTTTGTCTCCGTTTGTGGCCAGCCCCATTGGCTGTGCATTGCGGGCTACGGAGAGCGCGGCACCTTCGTTACAGGTCCCGTGCTGGTTTCTGCCCGGCGGAGCCTTGCCGAAGGATTGGCGATATCGGAAAAAGAACTTGCAGATCAGTGGCTTGCGCGCGTTGCGGAATTCTTTTCTTGCGTGCGGTAACAAAATCGTGTTGCCCGGCGTAGGGTAGGAAGCAGTGACACAGTTGGCGCGCGAAGAGGAATGGGCGAACTGGCTGCGCCTTGCCGTCAAGGGCGATGCGCAGGCCTATAGCCGTTTCCTGGTCGCGGTGACGCCGCATCTGCGCGCCATGGCGCGGCGGCGCTGCAGCCTTTACGGCGCGCCGCCGAGCGAGGCGGAGGATGTGGTGCAGGAGGTGTTGCTCGCCATCCACCTGAAGCGCGGTACCTGGGATCCCGCCCGTCCGCTCGGCCCCTGGCTGACGACGCTCGTGCGCAACAAGCTGATCGACAGCCTGCGGCGTCGGGGCCGGCAGACAAGCGTGCCGATCGACAACGTCTCCGATTTCCTGGAGGCGGCGGACGAGACGAACGAGGCGGCCGACCGGATCGATACGCAGACCGTGCTCGCCCGGCTGAAGGAGCCGCAGCGCGACATCGTCCGCTCGATTTCCATCGAGGGAGAGGGAATCCGCGAGACGGCGGCGCGGCTGAAAATGACGGAGGTCGCGGTGCGCGTCGCCCTTCACCGGGCGCTGAAATCGCTGGCCGCCCTCTACCGGAGCGAATGACATGAAGACCGACGACCTGATCACCCTGATGGCGCAAGATGCCCCGGTCGGCCTGCGTTATGGCCGCGCGCTCGCCGTCGCGCTCGGCGCGGGCATTGTCCTTTCCGCCTTGCTGCTCGTCGCCACCGTCGGTCTCAGGCACAATATGGGAAGCGTCTTCGAGACCGCGCGCGTGCTCTTCAAGATCACCGTCACCCTCGTGCTTGCCATCCTCGCCGCGCGGCTCGCCATGCGCATCGGCCGGCCGGGGGAAGAAACACGGCTTCCGGCACTCCTGCTCGCGGTGCCGGCGCTGATGGTCGCCGTCGCGGTCGTTGCCGAGCTCGTTGCACTGCCGGCGGACGCCTGGCCGGCGAGCCTCGTCGGCCGTAACGCGCTGTTCTGCCTGTTCTTCGTGCCTGTTCTCTCGCTCGCCCCGCTCGCCGGCCTCTTCTGGGCGCTGAAAAAGGGTGCGCCGGCAAACCCGGCCCGCGCCGGTGCCGCCGCCGGGCTTGCGGCCGGGGCCATCGCCGCGGCGATCTACGCCTGGCATTGCCCGGACGACAGCCCGCTCTTCCTTGCCACCTGGTATACGGTCGCCATCGCCGCCGTCACCGCCGCCGGTGCGTTTCTCGGCCGGCGCCTGCTGCGCTGGTAGGATGCAGCGTTGCTACGACGACATCGCCGGATTGCGATGAATGCATCGAATGTCGTTTGCGGAAGTCACTGTGAGACGATCCTGCCGGATCAGCCCGCCTGATTGGCGAGGAGCGCGACCAGGCCGTCGCGGATATGGTCGATGTGCCGATACATGAGCCGGGCTCCCTCTTCGAAGTCGCCCGTTTCACACAGGCGCAGCAGCTCCGCATGTTCGGCAACGGCCCGCTCCCGGTCGCCGAGAATGGACGATAGCTGGATGCGCGTATGACGGTCGCATTCCACCAGCAATGTCTGCACCGTCTGGACGATGCGGGGGCTCCGCGCATGCCGGTAGAGAAACATGTGGAATTCGGTGTTGAGTTCATTCCAGATGTCCATGTCGAGCGTATCGATCGACGTCTCATAGCGCGCCTGTATCTGTTTTAGCGCCTTCAGGTCCTCGCGTGTCAGGAACGGCGCCGAGCGCCTGAAGAGGAAGGGCTCCAGAAGGAGCCGCATGTTGAACAGTTCCTCTATCTCTTCCGCGGTGAGCTGCATGACGATCGCGCCGCGGTGCGGCAGGATCTTGAGCAGTCCCTCGCTCTCCAGCTGGACCAGGGCCTCGCGGATCGGGATGCGGCTCATGCCGAGGTCGGCGGCAAGGCTGTCCTGGCGCAGCTGAAAGCCTGGCGGGTATGCGGCCGACAGAATACGGTGGCGGATTTCCTCCGCGGCTGCGGATGCCATCGTCTTATGCTTGAGGCTCTTCCCGACAGGGGGCATGGCGCGATTCTCGATGTAAACCCATATGCTTATAGCGTGGCCCCGGAATTCTATACAATGACGCTCCAAGGCGGGCTGTTCAGACCGCCGCCAACCCTCCTCTAATTCAACCCGATGCGGGACCGATCCGGTTCGGCAATGGCCGGCTTGATCCTTCGAAAGGCATATTGTATAAAATATACAAAACTAGGAGATCCGAATGAAAATCACAGGCGTCGACGTCTTCAAATACGAAGTGGGCTATGCCCACGGCACCTACGTCATGTCCGGGGATCGCGTGGCCAGCACCGAGGACGGTACGGTCGTTCGCATCAGGACCGATGAAGGGCTGGTCGGCTGGGGCGAGATCACGACGCTTGGTAAAGTCTATCTCCCCACCTTCCCGGACGGCATCCGCACGGCGCTGAGGGATCTCGGCGCGGCACTGATCGGAGCGGACCCGACCAATATCGGAAAGGTGGCGCGCATCATGAACGGCACGCTGATGGGGCAGGAGTTTGCGAAAAGCCCGATCGACATCGCCTGCTGGGATATTCTTGGAAAATCGCTGGACCGGCCGGTTTCAGCGCTCATCGGCGGTGTTCTGAACGAGCGCTTTCCGATCTACGAGGCCGTGCCGCTGGATCGCCCGGAGAAAATGGCGGAATTCATCCGCGAGCGCCGCCGGGCCGGGATCAATCGTTTCCAGCTGAAGGTCGGCAACAATCCCTTCGATGACATTGCCCGCACGCGAGCGAGCGTGGAAGCTGGAGATTCCGAGACGGTGATCGTCGCCGATTCCAATGGCGGCTGGTCGCTTGCCGCTGCCAAGCTTGCGCTGCAGGGGCTCGACGGGCTGGCCGTCTATGTCGAGCAGCCCTGCCGCAGCACCGCCGACTGCATTCTCGCTCACCGCGGATCGTCGGTTCCGCTGGTGCTCGACGAATCCATCGTGAACCACGACGAGGTCTATCGGGCGAAATACGAAGCCAACGCCGTCTCGATCAACCTGAAGTTCGGAAAGCTCGGCGGTCTCACCAATGTCGTGAAGGCGCGCGACCTCCTCCAGGAATTGAACATGGCGGTCTCCGTCGAGGACATGTGGGGCGGCGACATCATCACCGCGGCGACCGCGCATGTCGCAGCCACCACGCGGCCGGAATCGCTCCTGATGACGCCGTTCTTCAATGACTGGACGGACGGGCATCTGGCGCACCACACGCCGCGCTCCGCCGGCGGCTTCGGCTCCGCGCCGACGGCCCCCGGCCTCGGCATCGAGGTGGATGAAGCGCGGCTGGGACAGCCGCTGTTCACCATAGGGGCCGGGTGACGCCGAACAGGGGAGGAAAAGGAGCGCCGGCCGTCCGGCGCCCGCGCGCTCCAACCCCAACCGCACCCGCCAGTCTGCATGCCGACAAGGAGGCCTAGCTGCTGCGGCGGTGCTGCAATGTGAAGCGGGTGTCGATCGCGCGAGGTCCGTCCGGCCTTTCGCCGCCCAGGTGCTCCTCGATCAGCCTTGCGGCCTCCCGGCCGATCAGGTCGCCGGAGGGGCGGATGGTGGTGAGGGGCGGGTTGCAGGCGGCGCTGAAGGAGAGGTCGCCGAAGCCGACCACGGCAAGCCGCTCGGGCACGGCGACTTTCAGCCGCTCGCAGGCGAAGAGCGCACCGAGCGCGATATGGTCGTTCGAGCAGGCGATGCCGTCGGTCTCGGGGTGGAGCCGCAGGGCTTCGACCAGCAGCATCGATCCGATTTCCGCCGACGCCGTATCCGGGTGTTCCACGACCTGTGCGCTCACGCCGGCAGCCTTGGCGGCGCGCAGGAAGCCGTCGCAGCGCTGCTTGGCGCGGCGGTCCTGGTGCATGCGTGCGCCGAGGAAAAGCAGGTTGCGGCGGCCCTGCTGGATGAGATGTTCCGCCACCGCGACGCCGACCTGATCGTGATGGAAGCCGATGGCGGTATCGATCTGCGGGCCGCCCAGCTCCCAGATCTCGATGACCGGGATCGTGACATTGGCGAGCAGGCGGCGCGTCGCCGCGCTGTGCGACAGGCCGGTCAGGACGATGGCGGCCGGCGCCCAGGACAGCGCCATGCGCACCAGTTCCTCCTCCTCGTGCTCGTCATATTCGGTATGGCCGAGGATGAGCTGCAGTCGCTGCTTCTTCAGCGCCGCCTGCATGGAGGAGACCGTCTCGGCGAAGAAGGCGTTGCGCACCGAGGGGACGAGAATGCTGACCGCGCGGGAGGAAGCAGCCGCGAGCCCCCCGGCCATGAGGTTCGGCACGTAGTTGAGCTTGTCGATCGCCCGGCTGATCGCCTGGCTTGCCGTCGCCGAGACGGCTTCCGGCTTGCGCAGGAAGAGCGAGACGGTGGAGGGCGAGACATTGGCGAGCCCGGCGACGTCGGACATCGTGACGGACTGCATCTTGCGGCGGTTGCGGGGCGGTTTCCGTCTTGCGGCGTCCATGGTAACTCCGTAGCGCTATTATCATATTGATAGCACAGTTCTGTTCTGATCGCAACGGAAATCCTATGCCTTGAAATTGATAATATGCTGAAAATAAAGGCATATTAATCGATTTTCGTTTTCCTTTCGTTGTCTTTGCGGCAAAAAACATTTTTATAAGGCCATCTTGCATCGCATAAATCGTAGCGCTATTATTGCCGCCATCGAGCCGGAGGAGCCGGTGGCTTTTGGGAGAGAGGAATGGCTTCAGTCAGCCTTCGCAAGTTGGAAAAGAGCTACGGTACGCTGCGTATCGTGAAGGGTGTCGATCTCGAGATCGCCGACGGCGAGTTCGTCGTGTTCGTCGGCCCCTCGGGCTGCGGCAAGTCCACGACGCTACGCATGGTGGCGGGGCTCGAAAGCATTACCGACGGCGAGATCCGCATCGGCGAGACGCTGGTCAACCGGCTGCCGCCGCGCGAACGCGACATCGCCATGGTCTTCCAGGACTACGCGCTCTATCCGCACAAGACGGTGCGCGAGAACATGGGCTTCAGCCTGAAGGTGCATGGCGTCCCGGCCGCCGAGGCGGAGGGTCGCATCAGCGAGGCTGCCGAGATGCTCGGCATCGGTCACCTGCTGGAGCGCCGTCCCGGCCAGCTTTCCGGCGGCCAGCGCCAGCGCGTCGCCATGGGCCGCGCCATCGTGCGTCGCCCCAAGGTGTTCCTCTTCGACGAGCCACTGTCCAACCTCGACGCCAAGCTGCGCGGCCAGGTCCGCACCGAGATCAAGCGCCTGCACCAGCAGATCGGCACGACGATCATCTATGTCACGCACGACCAGGTGGAGGCGATGACGCTGGCCGACCGCATCGTCATCCTCAAGGGCGGCGATATCGAGCAGGTCGGCACGCCGGACGAGGTCTACAACCGGCCGCAGAGCGTTTTCGTCGGTGGGTTCGTCGGCTCGCCGGCGATGAACTTCGCCAGGGCCAGCGTCGAGGCGGGCTGTCTCTCCTTCGCCGATGGCAACAGGCTGGCGCTGTCTTCCGTGCGCGCCGGGCGCGAGACGAACCTTGAGGGCCGCGACGTGATCGTCGGCATCCGGCCGGAGCATTTCGGCGCGACTGCCGATCCGGCCGCCGCGATCTCCGCCCGCGTACAGGTCGTCGAGCCGCTCGGCTCCGACACGCTGGTGCATTTCTCGGTCGGCGGCGACGTGCTGACCGCCCGCATGCCGCCGGAGACCCGACCGGAGCCGGGCGCGGAAATCCGCATCGGCGTCGACCCTTCGAAAATCCATCTTTTCGATGCCGCAAGCGAACGCGTCATCAACTGATCATCCACGGGAGGATAAAATGAACATCAGGATCACGGCGAGCCTCTTCGCCGCCACGAGCATGCTCGTCTTCGCGGTCCCGGCCTTTGCCGATACGGACCTGAAGGTCTTCGTTTCCAGCCAGCACCAGCCCGAAGTGTGGCGCAAGGTGCTCGACAAGTACGAAGCGGCCAATCCCGGCGTCAAGGTGGCGATCGAGACCGGCGGCAACACCTCGGAAGCACAGGCGCAGTATCTCAACACCGTCATGTCGGCCAAGGATACGAACCTCGACGTGCTGATGCTCGACGTCATCCGCCCGGCGCAATATGCCGCCGCCGGCTGGACCTCCGACTTCGAGGGCAAGGACATGTCGGTCTACCTGCCGGCCTATGCCGAGGCCAATACGGTGGACGGCAAGGTCGTCGCCCTGCCGGCCTTCGCCGACGCCATGTTCCTTTACTATCGCAAGGATCTGCTCGACAAATACGGCATCGCCCCGCCCAAGACCTGGGACGAGCTGGCGGCGGCCACCAAGACGATCGCCGAGGGCGAGAAGAACCCCGACCTGCAGGGTCTCTCCTTCCAGGGCAAGGCCATCGAGGGCGCGGTCTGCACCTTCCTGCTGCCCTATTGGAGCCAGGGCAAGAACCTTGTCGAGAACGGCAAGCTGACCTTCGACCACGACGCCGCCGTCACGGCGCTGTCGCTGTGGAAGGGCTTCGTCGACACCGGCGTCGCCAAGAAGAACATCGCGGAGGTCGCCACCGACGACACGCGCAAGGAATTCCAGGCCGGCAGCGCCGCCTTCGCGGTCAATTGGTCCTATGCATGGACGCATTTCCAGGGTCCGGATTCCGCTGTCAACGGCAAGGTCGGCGTCACGCGCCTGCCTACCCTCGGCGGCGGTGAACAGGCAAGCTGCCTCGGCGGCTGGGAATGGGGCGTCTCGGCCTATTCCACCCATCAGGACGAGGCCAAGAAGCTCGTCGAATACCTCTCCAGCGAGGACGTCTCGGTCTTCATGGCGGCCAACGGCTCGCTGCTGCCGACCTTCGCCAACGCCTACAAGAACGACGAGGTCCTGAAGGCCGTGCCGTGGTTCGCCGATGCGTTGCAGGTGGTCGAGACCGCCAAGGCCCGTCCGGTGACGCCGCGCTACAACGAGGTGAGCGAAGTCATCCGCACGACCGTCAACGCCGTGCTCGCGGGCGTCACGACGCCGGAAGACGGCGCAAGCCAGATCGAGGCGCGATTGAAGCGCATCCTGCGCTGATCGTGACTGCCGGAAGGAAGGATCCTTCCGGCGCCCATCCTTTGTTTTCACGCCGTTCCCAGCGCAATGGCCGTAATCCTGCGGCCGCGCAGGGATTGCTCTGAACCGTCGGGAGCTGCCCCGTGTCGACAACCTCCACCTTCAATGCCGCAAGCCCGGCCGACCGCGGCCCGCCGGCCTGGACGCGCTGGCTCGATCTCGGAGATCGGGCGCTCGCCGTGGTCCTGCTCGCGCCGGCGGCGATCCTGCTCGCGCTGATCATCGTCTATCCGGTGCTGCGCCTCGGCTATACCAGCTTCTTCAGCCTGTCGCTCACCTCCGGCCTGCCGGCGGAGTTCGTCGGCCTCGAAAACTACCGCCTCATGCTCGACGATCCGGTCTTCTGGGAAACCACCTGGAACACCGTCCTCATCACGCTCATCACCGTGCCCGGCGCCCTCCTGGTCGGGTTGGCACTGGCCCTGCTCGCGAACCTCCCCTTCGGTGTGCAGTGGCCGGTGCGCCTTTCCCTGCTGATCCCCTGGGCGCTGCCGCTCTCGTTCGCCGGCCTGATCTTCGCCTGGTTCTTCCATTCGGAATACGGCGTCGTCAACGATGTGCTGATGCGCCTCGGCTTCGAGGGCATCATCTGGTTCAATTCGCCGAACTGGGCCTTCGCGGCCATCTGTCTGACGATCGTCTGGAAGACCTCGTCCTTCATGGCGCTGATCATCCTCGCCGGCCTGCAGACGATCCCGCGCTCGCTCTATGAAGCCGCCGATGTCGACGGCGCCGGCCGTATCCGCCAGTTCTTCGAGATCACGCTGCCGCTCCTCAAACCCTCCATCGTCGTCGCGCTGATCTTCCGCACCATCACCGCGCTCCAGACCTTCGACATTCCCTACATGATGACCGGCGGCGGCCCCGGCACCTCGACGTCCACGCTCGCCATGTACATCCACCAGAACACGGTCTCCTTCCTCGACCTCGGCTATGGCTCGGCGCTTGCCGTCGTGATGTTCGCCCTGTCGATGTGCGTGACCGCCGTCTATCTGCGCGCCATCCGGACCAAGGAGTAAGCCATGAGTGCCGTCGCATCTCCCGGAATGTCTTCCTTCCTGTCCGGCCGCCCGCTGCGCCTGATCGCCGGCGCCGTGCTCATCGTCAACGGCATGTTCCCGGCGCTGTGGATCCTCTTCACGTCGCTGAAGACGGAAGCCGAGCTGACCGCAAAGCCCATCACCTGGGTGCCGCACGCCCCGACGCTGGCCAACTACATGCAGGCCTTCTCCGACCAACCGTTGCATCTCTTCCTGTTCAACAGCTTCATGGTGGCGCTGCTCTCCACCTGCCTGACGCTGATCGTCGCGGTGCTGGCGGCCTATGCGCTGGCACGGCTGAATCTCCGCTACCGCGGCCTCATCCTGTCGCTGATCATCGCCGTCTCGACCTTCCCGCTGGTGACGCTGCTCGTGCCGCTGTTCGAGATCATGCGTACGTTGAACCTGCTCAACACCTGGATCGCGCTGGTGCTGCCCTATACGGTGCTGTCGCTGCCGGTCTGCACGCTGATGCTCGTCTCCTTCTTCGAGGGCATCCCGCGTGATCTCGAGAACGCGGCGATGATCGACGGCTGCACCCGCATGGGCGCGCTCTTCAAGGTGGTCGTGCCGCTCTGCGCGCCGGGCGTCTTCACCGCCGGCATCCTCGCCTTCGTCAATGCCTGGGACGAGTTCCTGCTGGCGCTCTCCTTCAACTCCAATCCGTCGTTGCGCACGCTTCCCGTCGGCATCCAGCTCTACCAGGGCGAGTTCGCCTTCCCCTGGCCGGTCATCTCCGCCGCGCTCGTCGTCGGCATCGTCCCGGTCGCCGTGCTGATCGTCATCTTCCAGGAACGCGTGGTTTCGGGCCTGACCGCCGGG
Organism: Shinella sp. R2-11; assembly: GCF_055330205.1. Taxonomy (NCBI): domain Bacteria; kingdom Pseudomonadati; phylum Pseudomonadota; class Alphaproteobacteria; order Hyphomicrobiales; family Rhizobiaceae; genus Shinella; species Shinella sp. R2-11. Next base: position 802,135 of record NZ_JBVAPC010000001.1, read on the forward strand.
GGGATCAAGGGATGACGAAACGACGCGACATTTCCGAACTGCGCAGCCAGCGCTGGTTCGCCTCCGACGACATGCGCGGCTTCGCGCATCGCCAGCGGACCCAGCAGATGGGGATGCGCCGCGAGGAGTTCATGGGCAAGCCCGTGATCGGCATCATCAACACCTGGAGCGAAATCAGCCCTTGCCATGCGCATCTGCGCGACCGGGCCGAAGCCGTCAAGCGCGGCGTCTGGCAGGCGGGCGGCTATCCTGTCGAGCTGCCGGCGCTGTCGGTGGGCGAGGTCATGGTCAAGCCGACCACTATGCTCTACCGCAACTTCCTCGCCATGGAATGCGAGGAGCTGTTACGCTCGCACCCCATCGACGGGGCCGTGCTGCTCGGCGGCTGCGACAAGTCCACGCCGGCGCTGCTGATGGGTGCCTTCTCGATGGATATCCCGGTCATCTTCTGCCCGGCCGGGCCGATGTCGAACGGCCAGTGGCGCGGCATGAAGACCGGCGCCGGCACCCATACCAAGAAATACTGGGACGAGCTGAGGGCCGGCAACATCACCCGCGACGACTGGGTGGACCTCGAAAGCCGCATGACGCGCTCGGCCGGCACCTGCAATACCATCGGCACGGCCTCGACCATGACGTCGATCGTCGATGCGATGGGCATGACGCTGAGCGGCGCCTCCTCCATTCCCGCCACCGATTCCGGCCACCCGCGCATGGCCTCGGCCTGCGGTGAGCGTGTCGTCGAGATGGTCTGGGAGGATTGCAAGCCTTCGACGCTCCTCAACCGGGAAAGTTTCCTCAACGGCCTTGTCGCCTATATGGCGCTCGGCGGCTCCACCAACGCCGCCGTCCATCTCGTCGCCATGGCCAAGCGGGTCGGCGTCGAGCTTTCGCTGGACGACATGGCGGCGATGGCGGCCAAGGTGCCGGTTCTCGCCAACGTCTTCCCCTCGGGCGAATGGCTGATGGAGGACTTCTACTTCGCGGGCGGCCTCAACGCGCTCCTGCGCAAGGTCTCCCATCATCTCCATCTCGACCGCCCGACGGTCAACGGCAGGACGCTCGGCGAGAATATCGCCGCGGCCGATTGCTGGAACGACGAGGTGATCCGCGGCGAAGACAATCCCGTCGTGCCGCTTTCCCGCGGCAAGACGCTGGAAGTCCTGCGCGGCAATCTCGCGCCCCGTGGCGCGGTGATGAAGTCCTCGGCCGCCAATCCGAAATTCCTGCAGCATGTCGGCCCGGCCATCGTCTTCGACGATCCGCGAACCATGAACCGCACGCTGGACGATCCCGATCTCGACATCACCGAGGATACGGTCATCATCCTGCGCAATGCCGGCCCGGTCGGTGCGCCGGGCATGCCGGAATGGGGCAACCTGCCGATCCCGAAGAAGCTGCTGAAACAGGGCGTGCGCGACATGGTGCGCATCTGCGACGGGCGCATGAGCGGCACCCATTACGGCACCTGCATCCTGCACGTGACGCCGGAAGCCGCCGTCGGCGGGCCGCTGGCGCTGGTGCGAACCGGCGACCTGATCCGCCTCGACGTCAAGGCCGGCACCATCGACATGGAGGTGAGCGAGGAAGAGCTTGCCCGCCGCCGCGCCGCGTGGAAGCCGACCGCGCCGGTCTATGAGCGCTCCTTCGCGGCGCTCTACCAGCGCCATGTCAGCCAGGCCGACGAGGGCTGCGATTTCGATTTCCTGAGCGGCACGCAACCCGTGCCGGATCCCGTAATCTTTTGAGGACGACGCGATGAGCACGGTCAATCCCTTCAAATCCTGGCTTTCCGACAAGGGCCGCGCCACCCCGCTCGGCACCTGGCTGATGGCGGCCGCGCCCGCGACGGCCGAGGCGCTCGGTTACGGCGGCTTCGATTTCCTCGTCGTCGACATGGAGCATGTGCCGGTCGAGTTCACCGATCTCGCCCATATCCTGCGCGCCATCGGCTGTACGCCGGCCGATGCCGTGGTGCGGCTCGCGTGGAACGACCAGGTGCTGGTCAAGCGGGCGCTCGATGCCGGCGCGCGCACCGTCATGCTGCCCTTCGTGCAGAATGCGGAAGAGGCCAAGGCCGCCGCGTCCTATACGCGCTATCCGCCGCACGGCATCCGGGGCGTTGCCGCAGTGCATCGCGGCTCGCGCTTCGGCACGATCCCGAACTACCTGAAAACCGCCAATGACGACATCTGCACCATCGTGCAGCTCGAAACGCCGGAAGCCATCGAGCGCCTGCCGGAGATCGCCGCCGTCGAGGGCATCGACGCGCTCTTCGTCGGGCCGGGCGATCTCTCGGCCGCCATGGGCCATATCGGCAATATCGCCCATCCGGAGGTGCAGGCGCTGATCGAGAAGGCGGCGAAGGATGCGCATGCGGCCGGCAAGCCGGTCGGCATCGTCGGCCCGAACCCGGACATGGTGAAGCGCTTCATCGGCTACGGCTACGACTATGCCGCCATCGCCTCCGACATCGCCCTGATGACGGGCCGCGCGGGTGAATGGCTCGGCCAATTGAAGGGTACGGCGCAGGCGCCCGCCACGCCGATGGCGGCTTACTGAGGGCGGCGCAGTGGAACAAGGCTTTGCCCCCGTTCTCGATTTTACGGCCGCGCTCGGCGAATGCCCGCTCTGGTCGGTCGCCGAACAGGTGCTCTATTTCGTCGATATCAAGCGCTGCCGCATCCACCGCCTCGACCCGGCAACGGGATCGCTCGGCACGATGGAGCTGCCGGAGGAAGTCGGCTGCATCGGCCTTGCCGAGGGCGGCGGCTTCATCGCCGGCCTGCGCTCCGGCCTCTGGCTCATCGATGCGGACGGCACGCTGCGGAGGAAGCTTGCGGACAATCCCGAGGACCAGGCGATCAGCCGCTTCAACGACGGCGGCGTCGATCCGGCCGGCCGCTTCGTCGCCGGCACGGTGGACGAGACCCGCGAAAAGGGCATCGCCAGCCTCTATCGCTACGACAATCGCGGCCTGACGCGCCTTGCCGGCGGGCTGCTCACCTCCAACGGCGTCGCCTTCTCGCCGGATGGCAAGCGGCTCTATCATTCCGATACGCTGCGCTACACGCTCTATGCCTGCGACTATGATGCCGCGACCGGCGAGGCGACGAACCGGCAGGTCTTCGCCCGCTTCGGCTCCGAAACCGACAAGGGGCGGCCGGACGGCGGGGCGGTCGATGCCGAGGGCTGCTACTGGACGGCGCTTTTCGAGGGTGGCCGCGTGCAGCGCTATGCGCCGGACGGCACGCTTCTCGCCGAATATCCGGTGCCGGCGAGATGCCCGACCATGATCGCCTTCGGCGGGCCTGACCTGAAGACGCTTTACTGCACCAGCGCCTCCATCGGCCGGCCCGATGAGGAACTTGCCGAATATCCTCTCTCCGGCGCGCTCTTCTCCATGCGCGCCGACGTCGCCGGGCTTGCCCGGCCCCTGTTCAATCCAGCCCGCTGAGGCCTGCCATGACCTACGATACCGTCCGCTATCATTCGCTCGAAGGCCGTAACGTGCTGATCACCGGCGGCGCTTCCGGCATCGGCGAGGCCATGGTGGCTGCCTTCCGCGCACAGGGCGCCAAGGTTTCCTTCCTCGATATCGACGGGAAGGCCGGCAAGGCGACGGCGGAAGCGACGGGCGCGGAGTTCCATGCCTGCGACCTCACCGATATTCCGGCGCTCCGCGCTGCCGTGGCGAAGGTCGAGGCGAAGCACGGCGCGGTCGACGTGCTCGTCAACAATGCCGGCAAGGACGACCGCCACCGCATGGACGAAGTCGAGCCGGATTACTGGCGGCGCATGCTGGCGCTGAACCTCGACCACCAGTTCTTCGCGACGCAGGCCGTCGCCAGGGGCATGCGCGAGAAGGGCAGGGGCTCCGTCGTCATGATGGGCTCCGTATCGTGGATGCGCGGCAATCCGGTCATGGTCGGCTACACGACGGCCAAGGCCGCGATCAACGGCATGACGCGCACGCTCGCCCGCGATCTCGGCCCCGACGGCATCCGCGTCAACTGCATCGTGCCGGGCGCCATCGTCACCGAGCGCCAGAAGGCGCTCTGGGCCGGGCCGGAGGAAAGCCAGAAATTCATCGACCTGCAATCGTTGAAATTCCGCCTCGATGCCGGCCATGTCGCCCGCCTCGCGCTCTTCCTCGGCTCGGATGAAAGCAATGGCTGCACGGGCGCCAACTTCATCGTCGATGCCGGCCTTACGCAGAACTGAAGGGTTTCGCCATGCTCCTCGAAAAGACCGCCAACGGCTTCACGCTTTCCCTCGACGGCCGCGAAATCCTGCGCCACACGACCGATAGCCCAGCCTTCTTCGCCGGCCACGGCGAGGAGCGCATGGACATGTATCGCGGCAATTTCGACATTGAGGATTATGTGGTCGAGCGCGTTGCGCTCGCCCATGCCGAGGTCGATGGCGGCACGATCCGCCTTTCCGCCGCGCCCGGCCAGCCGGTGCGCCTCGTGCTGACGGTCGATGGCGACAGCCTGCGGCTTGCCGCGCCCGACGCCTCCGTCAACCGTATCTGGCTGCGCACGGTCGCCGAGAAAGGCGAACATGTCTGGGGTGGCGGCGAGCAGATGTCCTATTTCGACATGCGCGGCCGCCGCTTTCCGCTCTGGACGTCCGAGCCCGGTGTCGGCCGCGACAAGACGACGGAGATCACCTTCCAGTCCGACGTGACGGGCAAGGCCGGCGGCGATTACTACAACACCAACTATCCGCAGCCGACGTTCATCTCCTCCCGCCGCTATGCGCTGCATGTCGACACGACCGCCTATGCCGTCTTCGACTTCCGCCACGAGGGTTTCCATGAGGTGGAAATCTGGCAGGTGCCGGAGAAGATCGAGTTCTTCGCCGCCGATACCTTCCGCGACCTCGTCGGCAAGCTCTCGCTGCGCTTCGGCCGCCAGCCGCAACTGCCCGACTGGATCTACCGGGGCGCGATCGTCGGCCTCAAGGACGGCAAGGGCTCCTTCGAGCGGCTGGAGAAGATGCGTGCCGCCGGCGTTAAGGTCTCGGGCCTGTGGTGCGAGGACTGGGTGGGCCTGCGCCACACCTCCTTCGGCGCGCGGCTTTTCTGGGACTGGGTCGGCAACGAGGAGCGTTATCCGCATCTGCGCCAGAAGATCGCCGAGCTTGCCGACGACGACATCCGCTTCCTCGGCTATGTGAACCCCTATCTCTGCGTCGACGGCTCGCTCTTCCCGGAGGCCGAGGCCAAGGGCTATTTCGCGACGGATGCGCAGGGCAAGACCGCGCTGGTCGATTTCGGCGAGTTCGATTGCGGCGTGGTCGATTTCACCAATCCGGCCGCGGCCGCCTGGTTCGCCGAACGGGTGATCGGCCAGAACATGCTGGATTACGGCCTCTCCGGCTGGATGGCGGATTTCGGCGAATATCTGCCGATCGACGTGAAGCTTTCCAACGGCATCGACGCCAAGCTGATGCACAATGCCTGGCCGACGCTCTGGGCCGAGGTGAACGCCAGGGCCGTTGAAAGTCGCGGCAAGACCGGCGACACGCTGTTCTTCATGCGCGCCGGCTATACCGGCGTGCAGGCCCATTGCCCGCTCCTGTGGGGCGGCGACCAGTCGGTGGATTTCTCCCGCCATGACGGCCTCGTCACCGTCATGTCCGGCGCTCTCTCCTCCGGCCTTCTCGGCAATGCCTATCACCACTCCGATATCGGCGGCTATACCAGCCTCTTCGGCAATGTCCGCACGCCGGAGCTCCTGATGCGCTGGGCCGAGATGGCCGCCTTCACGCCCGTCATGCGCAGCCACGAGGGCAACCGCCCGCGCGACAATGTGCAGATCGACCAGGACGAGGCGGTGCTCGCCCATTTCGCTCGCATGACGGCGATCTACGTGCATGTCGCGCCTTACCTCAAAAGCCTTTCGGCCGAGGCGGCTGAGACGGGCCTGCCCGTCCAGCGCCCGCTCTTCCTGCACCATGAGGACGACCGTGCCACCTATGCCATCCAGGACGCCTATCTCTACGGTGCGGACCTGCTGGTCGCCCCCGTCTGGAAGGCGGGCGAGCAACAGCGCAGCGTCTATCTGCCGAAGGGCGCGCGCTGGGTGCATGTCTGGAGCGGCGAGGCCCATGAGGGCGGCCGCAAGGTGACCGTTCCGGCCCCGCTCGGCCGTCCTGCCGTGTTCTACCGCGAGGGCGCGGCGCGCGCGGACCTGTTCTCGGGCATCGGGACGTTCTGAACATGGATGCGATGAGCCTTGCCGTCCTGCTGCTGCTCGCGGCGGGCGCTTCCTATGTGCAGACGCTGACCGGCTTCGCGCTCGGCCTCCTGTTCATGGGCGGCGTCGGCTTGACGGGCGTGGTGCCCCTGCCGGATGCCGCCGTGCTGGTCGGCGTGCTCGCCATCGTCAATGCGGGCCAGGTGCTGGCCAGGGGCTGGCGCGATATCGCCCGGCGCGAGTTCCTGCTGGTGATCTTCGTCAGCCTTGCCTTCCTCGTCGTCGGCTACTGGCTGCTCGGCCTGCTGTTCTCCTCCTCGCTCGACTGGCTCAAGCTGGTGCTCGGCGCGATCATCGTGCTCTCCAGCATCCAGCTTCTCCTGAAGCCCGCGCCGCTGGAAGAGCCCTCGGGGCCTGCCTCCTTTGCGTTCTTCGGGGCCGTCGCCGGCGTCATGGGCGGGCTTTTCTCCACCGCCGGGCCGCCGCTCGTCTATCATTTCTACCGCCAGCCGCTGCGCCCGGTCGCGATCCGCGAGACGCTCGTCGCCGTCTTCGCCGTCAATGCGGTGCTGCGCCTGCTGCTCGTTGCCCTGGCGGGCGACATGCCGTCCGCGTCCTTCTGGTGGGGGCTGCTGTGCATTCCCGTCGTGATGGCCTTCACGGCGCTTGCCCGCCGCTATCCGCCGCCGCTGACCCCGACGGGCCTTCGCCGCGTCGCCTTCTGCCTCCTGTTCCTGTCCGGCATCTCGCTTGCCGCGCCCGCCTTCCTCAAGCTTTTCGGAGATCTCTCATGACGCATTCGCTCAAAACCGCGCTCAAGGATGCAAGCCTGCTCACCGACAAGGCCTTCGTCGGCGGACGCTGGGTCCCGGCTGCCGATGGCCGCACCTTCGCCATCACCGATCCCTTCGACGGTTCCGTGATCGCCGAGGTTCCCTCGCTCTCGCGCGAGGAGGTGGCGAGTGCCATCGACGCCGCCGAAGCGGCGCAGAAGCTCTGGGCGAAGCGCACCGCCAAGGAGCGCGCCAAGGTCCTCAATGCCTGGTTCCAGCTCATCCTCGACAATGCCGACGACCTCGCCCTGATCCTGACCTCCGAGCAGGGCAAGCCGCTCGCCGAGGCGCGGGGCGAAGTTGTCTCCAACGCGGCCTATCTCGAATGGTTCGCCGAAGAGGCCAAGCGCATCGACGGCGACATCATTCCCGGCGCCAATCCCGGCCAGCGCATCATGGTGCTGAAGCAGCCGGTCGGCGTCTGCGCCGCCATCACGCCCTGGAACTTCCCGAACGGCATGATCACCCGCAAGGCCGGCCCGGCGCTTGCCGCCGGCTGCTCCATGCTGCTGAAGCCGGCCTCGCAGACGCCGCTTTCGGCTCTGGCGCTTGCCGTGCTTGCCGAGCGTGCCGGCGTGCCGGCGGGCGTCTTCTCCGTCGTCACCGGCGAGGCGCGGCCGATCGGCACGGAGTTCTGCCATAACCCGAAGATCGCCAAGATCACCTTCACCGGCTCGACCGGCGTCGGCCGCTGGCTAATGAAGGAGGCCGCCGACGGCATCAAGCGCCTGTCGCTGGAGCTCGGCGGCAACGCGCCCTTCATCGTCTTCGACGACGCCGACCTCGACGCGGCCGTGGAAGGCGCGATGATCTCGAAATTCCGCAATGCCGGCCAGACCTGCGTTTGCGCCAACCGCATCTATGTGCAGGAAAGCGTGGTGGAAGCCTTCACGCAGAAGCTGCTGGCGAAGGTTGCCGCCATCACGCTCGGCCGCGGCACCGAGGCCGGCACCACGCAGGGCCCGCTGATCGACGACAAGGCCGTCGCCAAGATCGAGGAACATGTGGCCGACGCGCTGGACAAGGGCGGCAGGCTGGTGGCGGGCGGCAAGCGCAGCGCGCTTGGCGGCACCTTCTACGAGCCGACCGTCATCGTCGGCGTCACGCAGGCGATGAAGGTCGCGAGCGAGGAGACCTTCGCCCCGCTCGCCCCGATCATCTCCTTCAAGGACGAGGACGAGGTCATCGCCATGGCGAACGACAGCGAATACGGCCTCGCCTCCTATTTCTACGCCAGGGACATGGCGCGCGTCTGGCGTGTCGCCGAGGCGCTGGAGGCCGGCATCGTCGGCGTCAATTCGGGCCTCATCGCCAACGAGATGGCGCCCTTCGGCGGCGTCAAGCAGTCCGGCCTCGGCCGCGAGGGCTCCAAATACGGCATCGAGGGCTTCCTCGAGCTGAAATATGTCTGTGTCGCGGGGCTCTGACATGGCCTTCGACTATGACATCCTCGTCATCGGCGGCGGCATCAACGGCTGCGGCGTCGCGCGCGATGCGACCGGGCGCGGCTACAAGGTGCTGCTCGTCGAGATGAACGATCTCGCCAGCGGCACCTCCTCGGCGTCCACCAAGCTCATCCACGGGGGCCTGCGCTATCTGGAGCACTACGAGTTCCGGCTGGTGCGGGAATCGCTGATGGAGCGGGAAGTGCTGTGGGCGATGGCGCCGCACATCATCTGGCCGCTGCGCTTCGTGCTGCCGCACCACAAGGGGCTGCGCCCCGCTTGGCTGCTCCGGCTCGGCCTCTTCCTCTACGATCATATCGGCGGGCGCAGGCGCCTGCCGGCGACGACGGTGCTGGACCTGAAGACGGATGCGGCCGGCAAGCCGCTGAAGGACGCCTATGCTAGGGGCTTCGAATATTCCGATGCCTGGGTGCAGGATGCGCGCATGGTGGCGCTCAACGCCCGCGATGCCGCCGACCGCGGCGCGCAGATATCGACCCGCAGCGAGGTTGTGCGCGTCGAGCGGCAGGGCGGTGGCTTTTCCGCCGAGATCGCCGACCGGGACACGGGTGCGCGCCGGACGGTCAGCGCCCGGCTCGTGGTCAACGCCGCCGGTCCCTGGGTGGACCAGGTGATCGGGCTTTCCGCCGGCGGGGCGAGGGCGGCGAATGTCCGCCTCGTCCAGGGCAGCCATATCGTCGTTCCGAAACTCTTCGATCACGACAAGGCCTATATCTTCCAGAACGCTGACAAGCGCATCATCTTCGCCATTCCCTATGAGGGCGATTTCACGCTGATCGGCACGACGGACCGCGATTTCCCCGGCAAGCCGGAGAAGGTGGCGATCAGCGCGGAGGAGACGGCCTATCTCTGCGCCGCCGCGAGCGAATATTTCCACCGGCAGATCGCCCCTTCGGATGTCGTCTGGTCCTATTCCGGCATCCGCCCGCTCTACAAGACCGGGGACGGGAGCGCGCAGGAGGCAACGCGCGACTACGTGCTGAAGGCCGAGGGCGATGCGGCGGGCGGCGCGATGATCAACGTCTTCGGCGGCAAGATCACCACCTATCGGCGCCTGTCCGAGGAGGTCGTCGATCTTGCGGAGAAATATCTCGGCGCGCGCAAGCCGCGCTGGACCGCCGGCGCGACCCTGCCGGGTGGGGATTTTCCCGTCGACGGGTTCGAGGCGCTGGTCGGGCGGCTTGCGGCCCATGCGCCTTCCGTGGCGAGGCCGACGATCCGCCGGCTCGCCCGCAACTACGGCACGAAGGCCTTCGATATCCTCGGGCCGGAGGGCAGCCTCGGCCGGATCGTCGCGGCCGATCTCGGCGAGAACGAGATCCGCCATCTCGTGGAAACGGAATGGGCGAAATCGGCCGAGGACATCCTGTGGCGGCGCTCCAAGCTCGGCCTGCGCTGCACGCCGGACGAGGTGGCTGCCCTGACGGCGTTCCTCGCCGGAAGAGAACGAAAGACGGCGACCAGCTGAGCGGGAGCGGCCATGAGCGGATATGTCTTAGCCATCGACCAGGGCACGACGTCCACGCGGGCGATCGTGTTCGACCGGGAATACCGCAATGCCGGCAGCGGCCAGCAGGAATTCCCGCAGCATTTCCCGCAATCGGGCTGGGTCGAGCATGACGCGGAGGACCTGTGGCGCACGGCGGTGGAGACCGCCCGCACGGCGCTGAGCGCCTCCGGCGTCTCGGCCGGCGAGATCGCGGCCATCGGCATCACCAACCAGCGCGAGACGGTCGTGCTGTGGGACCGGCGGACGGGCGCGCCCGTCTCCCGCGTCATCGTCTGGCAGGACCGGCGGACCGCCGAGCACTGCGCGCGCCTGCGCGCCGACGGCGCGGAGCAGGATATCGGCCGCAGGACAGGCCTCCTGCTCGACCCCTATTTCTCCGCCACCAAGATCGCCTGGCTGCTCCAGCATGTGCCCGGCGCGCGGGCGGCGGCGGAGGCGGGACACCTTGCCTTCGGCACGGTCGATAGCTGGCTCGTCTACAGGCTGACGGGCGGGCGGTGCCATGTGATCGACGTCACTAACGCCTCGCGCACCATGCTGTGCAACATCGCGACGGCCGAATGGGACGACAGCCTGCTGTCGCTCTTCGGCATACCGCGCTCCATCCTGCCGGAGATCGTGGGGAACACCGGCGATTTCGGGGAGACGGACGCGGCCCTGTTCGGCGGCCGTATCGCGATCCGGGGCATTGCCGGCGACCAGCAGGCCGCGATGATCGGCCAGGCCTGCTTCGCGCCCGGCATGGTGAAGTCGACCTACGGCACGGGCTGCTTCACCCTCCTCAATATCGGCGAGGAGCCGGTGGTCTCGCAGCACCGGCTGCTGACGACCATCGCCTACCGCATCGACGGCCGGATGCACTATGCGCTGGAGGGTTCGATCTTCGTCGCCGGCGCGGCGGTGCAATGGCTGCGCGACGGGCTCGGCGTCATCGACCGGGCGGACCGCTCCGGCGCGCTCGCCGATGCGGCGGACGAGAGCCAGAACGTCTACCTCGTCCCGGCCTTTACCGGGCTCGGCGCGCCCTGGTGGAACCCCGATGCGCGCGGCGCGCTCTTCGGTCTCACCCGCAACACCGGCCCCGCGGAACTCGCCAAGGCCGCGCTGGAATCGGTCTGTTTCCAGACGCGTGACCTGTTGAAGGCGATGCGCCAGGACTGGCCGCGCACGGGCGAGACCTTCCTGCGTGTCGATGGCGGCATGGCGGCGAGCGACTGGACGATGCAGCGGCTGGCCGACATTCTCGACGTGCCGGTGGACCGCCCCGTCGTGAACGAGACGACGGCGCTCGGCGCCGCGTGGCTGGCGGGCTATGCGGCAGGGGCGTGGCCGGACATGCAGGGCTTCTCGCGAAGCTGGAAGCGCGACCGGAGCTTCGTTCCCGCCATGGAGGAGGGCGAGCGGCAAAGGCGCGTCCTCGGCTGGCGGGCGGCGGTCAGGAGCACGCTCGACTTCAGCGACAGGCAAAGGTGACGCCATGATCCCGCAGGAACAAGGGCCCTCGCTCTTCGGCCGTCTTCCCGACGGCCGGGCCGTCGAAGCTGTCAGGATCGGCCGGGGCGCGCTCCGGGCCGAGATCCTGACCTATGGCGCCGTCGTCAGGGACCTTCGTTTCGAGAGGCATGGGCGGCCGCTGGTGCTTGGCCTTGACAGCATGGAGGATTACCTCGCCCATTCCCGCAATTTCGGCGCATCGCCGGGCCGCTGCGCAAACCGCATTGCCGGCGGCCGCTTCGTCCTCGACGGCAAGGCCTACGAACTGGAGCGCAACGAGCCCGGCGGCGTGAACCATATCCATGGCGGCAGCGCCGGCATGGGCCGGTCGCCCTGGGCGATCCGCGCGCTGACGCCCGACCATGTCGAACTCTGGATCCGCGATCCGGCCGGCAATGCCGGCTTTCCCGGCGCAGTCGAGACGACCTGCACGATCCGCGTGTCGGAGGCGGGTGTGCTCGCCATCCGCTACGAGAGCCGGAGCGACGCGCCGTGCCCGGTCAATCTGTGCCACCACGGCTATTTCAATCTCGGGCGCGGGCCGGACATCCGGGATCACACCGTCTGCATCGCCGCGGATGCCTATCTGCCCGTCGATGGCAGCAAGATCCCCCTCGGCGCGCCGCAGGCCGTCGCCGGCACGCCCTTCGACCTGCGCGCGGATACCCTGCTTGGCGAGCGGCTCAAGGAACTGGACGGCGGGTTCGACCACAATTTCTGCCTTTCGCCCGATCGCATGCCTCTGCGCCCCATCGCCTGGGTCTCCGCACCCACCGGCCTGCGGATGGAGGTCGCGACGACTGAACCGGGCGTGCAGTTCTTCACCGCCCCAATGCTTCGATGCCCTGTTCCGGGTCTGGAAGGAGAGGTTTATGGGCCGGCCGCCGGATTATGCCTGGAAACGCAGGTCTGGCCGGATGCCGTCAACCGGCCCGGGTTCCCGGATGCGGTGCTGAGGCCCGGCGAGATCCGCGTGCAGGAAACGGAATACCGCTTTTTCCGCACACCATCCGCCTGACCTTCAATCGACGAAACCCTCGCCTTGAGTGCCGGTGAAAGACGGCTTGAGGGCCGGGACCTCTCGGCCTCGGCCCTCAACAGGCGCCACATCGGCTCCGGGGGAGAGAGCCTAGTGGGCCATGGCGACCTGTCCCTGCATGCGCAGCCCGTTGAGGGCGGCGTTCATGACGATGGCGGTGACGGCCCCCATGATGACAGGGGAGTGGAAGACCACCTGCGACCATTCCGGCATGAACTGGAAGAAGTCGGGCTTGACGATGGTAATCATCGCCATGGCGACGCTCAGCCCCACGACCATGAAGTTGTTGAAGGTCGTGTCGAAGTCGATCTTCTGCAGGGTCTTCATGCCGACGACGACCAGCGTGCCGAACATCACGAACCCGGCGCCGCCGACCACAGGCTTGGGCAGCGAGGCGATGGCCGTGGCCAGCACCGGCGAGAGGCCGAGCACGATGAGGAACCCGCCCGCCAGCGCCACCGTCCAGCGGCTGCGAACGCCCGTGATGTTCACCAGCGCCACGTTCTCGGAAAAGGCCGTGTAGGGGAACGAGTTGAGGATGCCGCCGAGCATCGTCGAAAGCCCGTCAGCCCGCAGCAGGTCGGCGATGGTCCGTTCCGTTGCGGGACGGCCGACCATCTCGCCGACGACGATCGTGTCGCCGACGGATTCGACCCAGGTGATCGCGACCACCAGGCACATGGTCAGGACGGGCACGAGATGGAAGGTCGGCAGGCCGAAGTGGAAGGGCGTGACGATCGCCAGCGGCGCCGCATCCTTGACCGCGCTGAAATCCAGCATGCCGAGAACGGCGGCGAAGACGACGCCGACGACCAGCCCGACGAAGACCGAGATATTCTTGATGAAGCCGCGGCCGAACACGTTCAATAGAACGATGACGGCAAGCACGAGAAAGGCAAGGCCGATATAGGCCGGCTTGCCCGCGTCGGGCACGAAACCGCCGGCGGCATACTGGATCGCGACCGGCAGGAGGCTGAGCCCCATGACCGTCAGCACCGCACCGACGACGACCGGCGGAAAGGCCCGCACGATGTAGCGGCCAAGCGGCGCCATGAAGATGGCAAAGAGCCCCGCCGCGATCACGGCGCCATAGACCGCCTGCAGGCCGGCATTCGGCCCGGCTTCGAGGATCGCCGGATTGCTTCCGATGGCGATGACCGGCGAGATCGCGGCGAAGGTGATGCCCTGCATCAAGGGCATGCGCACGCCGAAGCGCCAGAAGCCGACGGTCTGGATCAGCGTGGCGAGGCCGCAGGTGATGAGGTCCGCCTGGATGAGATAGGCGATCTGGGCCTGCGTGAGGCTGAGCGCGCTGCCGATGATGAAGGGAACGGCGATGGCACCGGTATACATGACGAGCACGTGCTGGAGCGCGAGCACCGCCATGCGGGCGGGCGGCAGGATCTCGTCGACGGGATGGACGTGTCGTGCAGTCTGGTTGGCGCCGGCCGCAGCCGCGCCATGGTCCGCTTGTCGGGACATGGGCTGAACTCCTGAAGGGAAGGGAAAGGACGGCGGCTTCCGGTTTTCACCAGAAGCCCTCATGCGCTTTCGCGATCTCCCCTTCGAGAGCGGGGACGGGCCCGACGACCTCCACCTTGCGCTGCCCGGCGTCGAAAATGTGCTCGCAGGGCATGTCCATGGTCAGGTTTTCCGGGTTGTCGCCGGTCAGTTCCGCCAGGCGCTTTTCCGTCATGCCGTAGACGAGGCGGCCTATGCCGGCCCAGTAGGTGCCGCCCGCGCACATGCAGCACGGCTCCACCGAGGTGACGAGCGTGCATTCGGCGAGGAATTCCGCCGAATAGGTCCTTGCAGCGTCGCGCGCGACGTTCATCTCGGCATGGCCGACGCCCTTGTCGTCCTTGAACGTGTTGCCGGAGGTGAGCAGCACCGCGCCGTCCGGCCCTGCCAGCAAGGCGCCGAACGGATGGTTGCCCGCCGCCCGGCTTTCCTCCGCGATCTTCATCGTCTCGCGCAGATTGCGAAGATCGATCTCCGTTGCCTGTCCCCTATTCTGTCTGTCGAGCATGCGTCACTCCTCCTCAACGCGTGAAACTCCCGCATTCAGAGTGCGCGAGAAGGGGGCTTGCGCCAATTAGAATGAATTGCGCATAGTGTGCGAAAAAACTGCACAGGGAGGCGGCTGTGTCGGCATTCTCGCGGGAGTTCTTCACCTTCGTGGAAGTGGCGCGCGAGCGCTCGATCCGCCGCGCGGCGGAAAAGCTGAACCTCTCCGCCTCCGCCCTCAGCCGCCAGATGCAGATCCTCGAACAGACATTTGGCGCACGCCTCTTCGTCCGCATGCCGCAGGGTGTGCAACTGACGGAGCAAGGGCAGGTGCTGCTGACCCAGGCCGAGCGCTGGCTGGACGACGAAAGCGCGCTCCGCGCCGCCCTGCAGCAGAGCGGCGGTGACGGGGCCGGGACGCTGCGGCTTGGTGTCATGGAATGCCTGGTGCCCTATATCCTTCCGGGGCTGGAGGCGGAGACGGGATTGTCCGCGCTGAAGGTCTCCGTGGGGGACACCGGCACGCTGGTCGGCCAGCTCTGCCGCAACGAGATCGACGCGCTGCTCGCCTTCAACGTGCCGCGCCTGCCGGAGCTCCGCGTCTATGACGAGCGGAGCTACGATCTCGGCGTGGTCTATGCGGCGGCGCTGGCGCCGTCGGGTGAGCCGCCGTTCCGCATCGAAAGCTGCCTCGGCCGTCCGCTCTGCCTGCCGGATACCAGCCTCTCGGTCTGGCCGCGGCTCGACGCGGAGGTCTACCGCATCCACGCCGAGCCGCGCATCGCGCTGCGCAGCAATTCCATCGCCCTCATCATGGAATATGTCGCGGCGGGCAAGGGCATCAGCTTCCTGACCTGGCTGGATGCGGCGGCCGGCGTCGCCGAGGGCCGCTTCCGCTTCGCTAAGCTGGAAAATCGCCGTCTTTCGGAAAAGCTCTATCTCTGCGCGGCGGCCAATGCCCCGCTGGGCCCGCTCCAGGCGGCACGCACCCGCGCGCTCTTCCGCCGCGTTCCCATGTCGCCGCAGGGGGGCTAGCGTGAAAGGGATAAGGTGCGAGCCAAGTTGTTGGCTACGTGTTCAGAGCAGAAAGACAAGCGGGCCCGCTTCGGGCGTTAAGCATCTACTCCGGTAGCCACGAGGCTATCCAATATCTTGTCAATATCCGTGCCTCGAGCTCGTCGCATGGCTTCCTTCTTCCTTCATGAGGCTTCGGAATGCGGTGACATTCGCCTTGGCCGCTCCCGCAAGCAGGCGCACGTCGTTGGAGACGGTGACGAGATCGAAGCCCCAGCCGGCTGCCTTGGCCGCGTAGGCCGGCGTGCCGCAATGGAGGGCGGCCTTGATGCCGGCCGCATGGGCCGCATCGAGGATGCGGTGGATCGCATCGACGATCTCCGGTTCCTCGCGGTCGAAACCCGGGGGATATGTCTTGCCCGTCAACCCGATCGTCAAATCCGCCGGCCCGATATAGACGCCGTCGAGGCCGGGCGTGCCGACGATCTCGGCCAGATTGTCCACGGCCTCGGCCGTCTCGATCATGGCGAAGCAGATGATCTGCTCCTCGGATTCGACGAAGTAATTGTCCCCGGCGGAGAAGACGGTGCGCGAGGGACCGTAGCTCCGCACGCCTGCCGGCGGGTATTTCACATAGGACACGAGACGCTCGGCCTCGGACCGGTTGTTGATCATCGGGCAGATGATGCCGTAAGCCCCAGCATCGAGCGCCTTCATGATGTGGGCAGGGTCGAGCCACGGCACGCGGACGATCGGCACGACGTCGCTCGCCCGCATCGCCTGAAGCATGCCGACGGCGGCCTGATAATCAATGATCCCGTGCTGGAGGTCTATCCCGATGCTGTCATAGCCCTGTTCGGCCATGATCTCCGCGGAAAAGGCATTCGGTATCGAGAGCCATCCGTTGAGCGCGCACCGCCCCTCGGTCCAGATCCGTTTCAGCCTGTTCGGTTTCATTGCCTTCTCCTTCGATCGTTCCGCTGTGGTTCTCTCACTATCAAGCAGGATGGGGCTGCCGCAGGGAGAGGGCGGCGTTCGGCTCGTGCCGGACGCCGATGCGCGCATCAGCGGCGATAGGATGCGATGAGCGCTTCCATCATGCCGACCTCGTCCGGGGTGAGGTCGGTCAGGGGCGAACGGACCGGCCCGGCTTTGAAGCCCTGAATCCGGACACCGGCCTTTACCGCGGAAACCGCATAGCCCTTGCCGCGGTTGCGGATCGCCATGAACGGATAGAAGAAGTCCTTCAGGATGCGTTCGCAGGTCGCCCGTTCGCCGGCGCGCAGCGCGGCGTAGAATTCATTGGCGAGGGCGGGAACGAAATTGAACACGGCCGACGAGTAGGTCGTGAAGCCCGCGCCGAGATAGGCTTCGGCGAAAAGCTCGGCCGTCGGCATGCCGCCGAGATACATCAACCTGTCGCCCATCTTCGCGGTGATCTGGCGCACGAGGCCGATATCCCCCGTGCCGTCCTTGAAGCCGATGAGGTTCGGGCACTCGTCGCATAGCCGCGCAAGCGTATCGGCCTGGAGCACTGAGTTGTCGCGGTTATAGACCATGACGCCAAAGCCGACCGATTGGCAGACTTTCTTGATATGCGCGTAAAGGCCTTCCTGCGGCGCATCGATCAGATAGTGGGGGAGGAGCAGGATGCCGTCCGCGCCGACCTTTTCCACCGACCGCGCGATATCGACCGCGATTTCCGTGCCATAGCCGCAGCCGGAAACGATTGCCGTCTTGCCAGCGACGTCCTTGGCGGCGGAGACGATGCCCGGAATCTCGTCCGGCCTCAGGGAAAAGAACTCGCCGGTGCCGCCGGCCGCAAAGAGCACGGGGGCCTTGTAGCTCGCCAGCCAGGCCACATGCTCCTTGTAGCTCTCCTCTGCAAAGCGGCCCTCCGCGTCGAAATGCGTGACGGGAAAAGAGAGCAGGCCGGAGCCAAGGGCGGCCTTGAGTTCCTGAGGGGTCATTTCTGTGTCTCCGATTTGAATACTGTGCGCGAGATTACCAGCAAGGCCATGCAAGTCAATATGTGATCATATCTCTATGTGGAAACTTGAAGAGAGATAATATCTTTATGTGGGGCCAGTGTGCTCGCAAAATCTGCGGGTATTCAGAGGCTTTGCCAAGATGATTAGGGTGGTATGAAGCCATTGGCGAAGCTCAAGCTGTATGCTCAAGGAACAAAATTGATGGCGACATATGACGTCTATATCCCGGTACGCCCAGCGCGGGCCCCGGGCGTGCTGTCAGCGCGGTATTTGCCTACCGTAGTCGGCCGAAAGCCGTGCTTCCGGTAGATTCTGATAGGCACCCTTTTCGATGTGATCGGTGAAAGGCGAAGCTACGCGGTCGTGCATGCCCGCTCGCCTTCCCGCTTGCGCGGCGGAAAGGCCGGTCTCTGCCGTTCCGGTTCGTGATCCCAGGTCGAGGAGGAGGTCCACGGTGCTGGATGAAAGGCGCGGCCGGTTCCGTTCACGATGATGGAGCGGAACGATCCCACGCCCTACCTTCATCCGCCGGCGGTGAGGCGCTTTTCCATCTGCAAGGCGTCAGCCTCCCGATCTCATTGTGGGTCCGCGCCGGCAAGCCGCTCCAGCGATTTCACGATCGCGGAATGATCCTTCTCCCAGTCGCCATTCGCCCTGGCCGAGGCCAGCAACTGGCGGCAGAGCGCGGTGCCGGGTAGGGGGATGCCGTTCTCGCCGGCCGCCTTCAGGGCGAGATCGAGGTCCTTGGCGTGGAGGGAGATGCGGAAGCCGGGCTGGAAGGCGCGGTCGATCATGCGCTGGCCGTGCACCTCCAGAATGCGGGACGCGGCAAAGCCGCCCATCAGCGCCTCCCGGACCTTTGCGGGATCGCAGCCCGATTGCCGCGCGAAGACGAGGGCCTCGCCGACGGCCTCGATCGTCAGGGCGACGACGATCTGGTTGGCGATCTTGCAGGTCTGGCCGCTGCCATTCTCCGCACCGACATGGGTGATGTTCCTGCCCATGGCCTGCAGCAGGGGCATCGCCCGCTCGAAGGCTTCGGCCGGCCCGCCGCACATGATGGAGAGCGTGGCGTTCTTGGCGCCGACTTCGCCGCCTGAGACCGGGGCGTCGAGATAGAGGACATCCTTTTCCCGCAGCTTCCCGGCGAATTTCTTCGTCGCCACGGGATCGATGGAGCTCATGTCTATGAAGAGGCTGCCGGCGGCGAGTGCCTCCGCGAGCCCCTGCTCGAAGAGGACGCGCTCCACGTCGGGCGTGTTGGGCAGCATGGCGATGACCACCTCGCAGCGCGCGCCGACCTCACGCGGGCTTGCCTGAACCTGCAGGCCCTTGGTGAGAAGGCCGGCCGGCGCGGGCGCGCGGTTTATCGAGGCGTGGACGGTATGGCCCGCATCGAGAAGATGCCCCGCCATCGGCGCGCCCATGACGCCGAGGCCTATGAATCCGATGTTCATTGCAAAGCCTCCGTCACTTGGCGAAGATGCCGCCCTGAAGGCGGTTGACGATGTCCTCGCGGCCGGGATGGGGATCGGCGGCATGGATCTCGGACTGCCAGGCGTCCGCGCTGTCCTTCGGCCGGTAGCCGATATGGGAGGCAAGGCGGTTGTCCCAGAAGGTGGCACTGTTGTCGGAGGCGCCGTAGATGATCGTATGGCCGACGCGCGGTACGCTCAGCGAGCGCTCGACGAGCTGCCACATGTCGTCGAAGGAGAGCCACGTCAGGAGATGGCGGCGCGTGCTCGGCTTCGGCTCGCACGAGCCGATGCGCACGGATACGGTTTCGAGACCGTGCTTGTCCCAGTAGAGCTGAGCGAGGTTTTCCCCGAAGGCCTTGGCGACGCCGTAGTTGGAATCGGGCCTTGCGGGCACGTCCGTCCCGATAACGTGCATCTGGTCATAGAAGCCGATCGCATGGACGGAACTGGAGAAGACGACGCGCTTGACACCGGCAAGGCGGGCGGCCTCGTAGAGGCTCTGGAAACCGACGATGTTGACGCGGCAGATCGAGGCGAAATCCGCATCCTTCGACAGGCCGCCGAAATGCACGATGGCGTCGATATCCTTCACGAGGCTTTCGGCCGCGGCGAGATTCCCGAGATCGGCCGTGACCAGCTCCTCGTTGGGTGCCGGATCGGACATGGCGGCGATATCGGTGGAGCGAAGGAATTTTACCTTGGGGGCGAGGCGCTTGCGCAATTCGGTGCCCAGCAGGCCAGCAGCGCCCGTCAACAGGATGCGATCGTAGAGCATGTTCGTCTTCCTTGCATTTTCAGATGTGGGATGAAGGCTCGCCGAGAAGGCGCGTGAAGAGGCTTTGATCGACATTGCCGCCGGAGACGACCACGACGGCCGTCGCTCCCTGCATCGCCTTCGCCTGCGAAAGCATGGAGGCGAATGCCGCCGCTCCGCTCGGCTCTGCGACCAGATTGAAGCGCTCGAACAGGGTCCGGACCGCATTCGCCACCTGGCTGTCGGAGACGGTGTCGAAATCGGGCGAGAGCGTCTTGACGATCTCGAAGGGCATCTTGCCGGGTTGCGGCGACATGAGGCCGTCGCAGAGCGTGCCTGCGCCCGCTTCGTTGGCCATGCGCTCGCCGGCCGCGACCGACCGTGCGAAATCGTCGAAGCCGCGCGGCTCGACTGCGACGATGCGGCAGCGCGGAAAGGCGTGCCGGACCGCGCTCGCCGAGCCGGAGAGAAGGCCGCCGCCGCTTGCCGGAACGAAGAGGGCGTCCGGCCGGATTTTCCGCCTCGCGGCCTGCGCGGCGATTTCCAGCCCGACCGTTCCCTGGCCGGCGACGATGTCCTCATGATCGAACGGCGGCACGAAGATCGCGCCTTCCGCGATGAATTCGCCTGCCCGGCGGTCCCGGACGGCGAAGAAATCCGCGAGGATCTCCACGTCCGCGCCGAGGGCACGCGTGCCGGCGATCTTGCGGGCCGGCGCGGAGGCCGGCATCAGCACGGTCGCTTTCGCGCCCACGATGCGCGCCGCATAGGCGAGCCCCTGCGCGTGATTGCCGGAGGAGAAGCCGACGAAATGCGCATCCCGCGCCGTGCGGCGGCGCAGCACGAAATTCAGCGCGCCGCGGGCTTTGAACGATCCCGTCTTCTGCAGGCATTCGGCCTTGATGAGGACGCGCAGGCCAAGTTCGTCGTTGAGCGTGTCGCTCTCCAACAAAGGCGTGCGCAGCACGAAGTCGCGGATCAGCACCGCTGCTTCTTCCACTCTGTCCTGAAGGTTATCCATGGCGGTCGCCTTACAGGTAGCGGGCGAGATTGAAGGGCGAGAGGTCGATCCTGCTCCTGCCGTCGTGAATGACTTCGGCCACCGCCTCGCCGATGCCGAGCGAATGCTTGAAGCCATGCCCCGAGCAGGCGGAGACGACGATGACCTTGTCCATCTCCGGGTGGTTGTCGATGATGAAGCCGTTGTCGGGCGTGTTGGTGTAAAGGCAGGTCGCGTTGTTGACGATGTCGGGCTTGACGCCCACCATGTTGGGGCCGACATGCCGGGTGTAGAAGTCTTCCGTCTCCCAGCGCTCGGCCGCAGGCGTGCCCTGTTCGTGGTCGAAGTCGGGCGTGTCGCGGCTTGCGACCATCTTCACGCCTTCGCCGGGATCCGTCACGGGGAAGCCGGTGAAATAATCCTCGAGCCGATCGGTGACGAACCAGATGAAGACCGGCATGTTTTCCGGGGAGAAGGGCGTGAAATCGTCCGCGTCATACCAGTGGATCGTCTGGCGCGTGACCGTCAGCAGCCTGTCGAAGGGCGCGCCGAGCAGGCGGCGCGTCCAGGCGCCGGCTGCAACCACGGCCCGTTTCGCGTGGACCGTGCCGCCGCTCGTCTCGACGATGACCTTGCCGTCGATCTGGTCGATCTTCTCTACGGTCGTGTCGGTCAGGATTTGTGCGCCATGGGTCCTAGCGCCCTCGACCTGTGCTTCGATCAGTGCTTCCGGCAGCATGTAGCCGGCGTTCGGCTCCAGATAGCCCCGGTCGGTATCGCGGAATTTCCGGAACTGCGGATAGCGCGTGCGCAACGCATCGGCGTCGAGGATTTCGTGCTCGATGCCGAAGCGTTCCGCCATTTCGATGCTGCTGGCCAGAAAGTCCTGTGCGCCGTGAAGCGGCGTTGCGCCGGTCATCGGCGAGCCGACGATGAGGGTGCCCGATTTCACGAGGAAGGTGCGGCCGAATTCGGCCTCCAGCTCCGCGATGATCTCATGGGAGCGCATGGCGAGCGGCACATAGGCCGGACCCTCGCCCACGGCCTCGCGGGTCACGCGTGTTCCGCCATGGCTGGAGCCGTTGGCATGGGGCGGGACGAAACGGTCGATGCCGAGCACGCGCTCGCCGCGCCTGGCAAGCTGGTAAAGGGCCGAAGCGCCCATGGCGCCGAGGCCGATGACCACGACGTCGGTTTCGATGGGAGATGCATTCGAGGACATGGCCGTGCTTCCTTGATCGCCGGCGGCTTGCCGGACACAGGTTCCAGACGCCTCATGCAGCATCGCCTTGGCCCTGCGGGCGGCGGCTGCAAGAGAGCGGACGCGTCCTATGCCTGGTCGATATCAGCAAGGCATCCGGCCCGGGGCCGGAGGAAGGATTCCTCGCACAACCGAAGCGTCATAAGATCACTTCGGTATAGTCATCATATCTTATCCCTGTCCGTCAAGGCCGTTATCGGCATTCTCCGTCGATTTCCCGGCCTGGACCATGAGGCCGCGGTAGCGCATCTGGCTTCTGCCGATATGATTCTTCATGGCTTCGCGCGCCGCCTCGACGTCCTGGCGGGCAATCGCCTCACAGATCGCATTGTGCTCGCCAGCCGTCTTTTCGAGATATTGCGGGGTGATGAGCGATCCGCGTTTCGTTCCTTCCAGGGCGCGGCGGGGAAGGATCGCAAGGCCAAGGCGATCGAAGAATTCCACGAAGGCCTCGTTGTTGGTGGCTTCCGAGATGGCGCGGTGGAATGTCCAGTCGGCCTGTTCAGTGGGTTCGTTCTGTGCGAGGGCCTCGCGAAAGCGGCTTGCGGCCTCCCAGATCTTTGCTTCCTGCGCCCAGGATCGCCGTGCGGCGGCCAGGCCTGCGGCATGGATTTCCACGGCCATGCGCAATTCGAGAATGTCGAGCATGGACGCTGAAAAATGAAGATTTCCAACGGCTTCCGCCGAAACGCCGCCGTTTTCGGTCTTCTGGGAGACGAAGACGCCGACCCCGTGCTTCGCCTCGAGGAGGCCATCGGCGCGAAGGGCCGCGACGGCCTCGCGAATGACGGTGCGGCTGACGCCGAATTCCTGAGCCAGCGCCTTTTCCGTCGGAAGCTTGTCGCCGACCTTGGTCGCGTCATCGAGGATCCGTTCCCTCAGCGCGTGCGTCGTCTTCAGCGTTAGCGTGTTCTTTTTCGTGCCGGCTGGTGGGGCTGCCGTGTCGCCGCTTGTCGTCATATCTTTCGACATTCCTGTCTTCCCGTCCCGTTGTCGTTATCGTTCGGCCTCGGCAATGGGATTGTGCTGAAGGACCGTTGGGTCAGCAGACTATATTTTTGCACCATCGAAAACAATCCTCTTGACAGGTGATCATATCTCTATCACGTTCAAGATACGATCTTAGCCGCAAAGCGATCATACACGCATAAGTAAAACGGGAACCGCGGCTGAACGTGTCAACGGATTTGTTTTCCAGCACAGGGCATGGATAGATGGACAGCGAAAAGGCCAGGATAGGCGTCGATATCGGCGGGACGTTCACCGACGTCGCGATGGAATACCGCGGCAGGATCTTCTCGACGAAAGTCCTGACGAATTACGCCGCCCCCGAGGCGGCCATCATCCAGGGCATCACCATTGTTCTCGAAGATGCCGCGCTTCCCTTCTCGGAGGTCGGGACGATCATCCATGGGACGACGCTTGCCACCAACTCGCTGATAGAACGTCGCGGCGCGAAGACCGCCTTCGTGACGACCGAAGGCTTTCGCGATGTCATCGAGATGCGCACCGAGAACCGCTTCGAGCTGTACGACCTGAACATCGTCCTGCCGCCGGCACTGATCCCGCGCCGCGACCGTTTCGTCGTCGCGGAGCGCGTCAGCGCATCGGGAGAGATCCTGCATGCGCTCGATGACGAGAAGGTGGCCGCGCTCGCCGAGACGATCCGGGACGGCGGCTATGAGAGTGTCGCCATCGGCCTGATGCATGCCTATGTCAACGATGTGCACGAGCGGAAGGTGCGCGACATCCTGCTTGCCGCGATCCCCGGCCTGTCGATTTCGCTATCCAGCGAGGTCTCGCCGCAGATGCGCGAATTCCAGCGCTTCAACACCGTCTGCGCCAATGCCTATGTCAAGCCGCTGATGGCATCCTATCTCAACCGCCTCGTCGACAAGCTGCGCGAAGCCGGCGCGAACTGCCCGGTCTTCATGATCCATTCGGGCGGTGGCATCATCACCATTGAAAGCGCCGCGGAATTTCCGGTGCGCCTGCTGGAGTCGGGCCCGGCGGGCGGGGCCATCTTCGCCGCCGAGGTCGCCAAGCGCTACGGCCTCGACCGCGTTCTCTCCTACGACATGGGCGGCACGACGGCAAAGATCTGCCTGATCGACGACGCCACGCCGAAAACCGCCAAGACCTTCGAGGTGGCGCGCACCTACCGCTTCAAGAAGGGCAGCGGCATGCCGATCTCCATTCCGGTCATCGAGATGATCGAGATCGGCGCGGGCGGCGGCTCCATCGCTTCGGTCGACGGCATGAAGCAGATCCGCGTCGGGCCGCACAGCGCCGCCTCCGAGCCAGGCCCGGCCTGCTACGGCCGCGGCGGCGACAAGCCGACTGTTACGGATGCCGACCTGCTGCTCGGCCGGCTCGATGCCGACAATTTCGCAGGCGGTTCGATCAGGCTCGCCGCAGCACATTCTGAAGCCGCCTTTGCCCGCGAGGTCGGCGAAAAGCTCTCCATCGACAACAATGCCGCCGCCTTCGGTGTCTGCGAGGTGGTCGATGAAAGCATGGCCAATGCGGCCCGCATGCATGCGGTCGAGAACGGCAAGGAGCTTGCGGAATACAGCATGATCGCCTTCGGCGGCGCCGCGCCGCTGCATGCCTCGCGCCTTTGCGAGAAGCTCGGCATGAAGGAACTGCTCATCCCGCCGGGCGCCGGCGTCGGCTCGGCCATCGGCTTCCTGCGCGCGCCCATCGCCTTCGAATCCGTTCGCAGCGCCTATATCCGCTTCGCCCGGTTCGATGCGGTCAAGGTGAACGCGGTGCTCAAGGAATTACAGGACGAGGCCAAGCGCTTCGTCCATGCCGCAGACCCGGATGCGAAGGTCGAGATGGAGTGCATCGCCTATGTCCGCTATGTCGGACAGGGCTGGGAGATCCCCGTTGTCGTCGACATCAAGTCCTACAGCGATGCAGACGGCCCGGCGTTGCGGGCAGCCTTCGAGGAGGCCTATGCCGCCTATTTCGGCCGCGCGATCGACGGCCTCGATGCTGAGATCATCAGCTGGTCGCTACGCGCGAGCTCGCCGATCCATTCGGCGGCGCCCGTGATGCGGGCGGCGAAGGGCAAGGCGGCCCCGGTGTCGGCACAGCGCGATATGTTCGATGCGCGCGCCGGAAAATATCTATCTTCCGGCATCGTCGAGCGCATCTCGCTTTCCGCCGGGGACTATGTTTCCGGCCCGGCCGCGATCGTCGAGCGTGAGACCACCACGATCATCTCCTCCTCCTATGAAGCGATCATGCAGCCCGATGGCTGCCTGCTCGTAACGCCCAAGAACGCGTAAAGGACACGACCATGACGAAGCAGCGCGATGCCATCGCCGAGATGCGTCTCCAGATCATGTGGAACCGTCTCATTTCCGTCGTCGAGGAACAGGCCCTGACGCTGGTGCGCACGGCCTTCAGCACCTCGGTCCGCGAGGCGGGCGACCTTTCGGCGGGCGTATTCAACATCGCTGGCGAAATGGTCGCGCAGGCAGTGACCGGCACGCCGGGCCACGTAAACGCCATGGGCGAGGCCGTCGGCCACTTCATCGAGACGATCGGCCGCGACAACCTTTTCGAGGGCGATGTCTACATCACCAACGACCCCTGGAAAGGTACCGGCCACCTGCACGATTTCACGGTGGTCAGCCCTTCCTTTCACAAGGGGAGGCTGATCGGCTTCTTCGCCTGCACCGCCCATGTGGTGGATGTCGGCGGCCGCGGCTTCGGCCCGGATGCCAACGAAGTCTATGAAGAAGGCATCTTCATCCCGATCATGAAGTTCGCCGAACGGGGCACGGTTAGCCGCGATCTCATCAATATCGTGCGCAACAATGTGCGCGAGTCCGACCAGGTCGTCGGCGACCTCTATTCGCTGGCTGCCTGCAACGAAACCGGCCACAAGCGCCTCATCGAGATGCTCGCCGAATTCGAGATCGACGACATCGAGGATCTGGCGAAATTCATCTTCGACCATTCCTATCAGGCGACGGTCGATCGCATCGCCGAACTGCCGCAGGGTATCTATCGCAACACCATGCGCGTCGACGGCTACGGCACGCCGATCGACATGGTGGTGAAGCTCGATGTGCGCAAGGGCGAGATCATCGCGGATTTCGACGGTACCTCCGGCCCGAGCCCGCTCGGCATCAACGTGCCGCTGATCTACACGACCGCCTATGCCGCCTATGGCCTGAAATGCTCGCTGGCGCCGGAAATCCCCAACAACGCGGCCTCGCTGAAGCCCTTCAGGATCGTCGCGCCCGACAATTGCATCCTCAATGCGCAGCGTCCCGCGCCGGTCGCGGTTCGCCACGTGCTCGGCCACTTCGTGCCGGATACGGTGCTCGGCGCGGTGCACAAGATGCTGCCGGACACGGTGCCTGCGGAAGGGGCTGGTGCGCTCTGGAACATCCATCTCAGCGCCCGTCCGTCCGGCGGCAAGGTCGCCAACGGCCTGGACCTGCACCGCACGGAAATCCTGATGTTCAATTCCGGCGGCAGCGGCGCACGGCCGACGCTCGACGGTCTCAACGCCACGGCCTTCCCGAGCGGCGTGCACAGCATGTCGGTCGAGGCGACGGAACATGTCGGGCCGATCATCGTCTGGCGCAAGGAACTGCGCGACGGTTCGGGCGGCGAGGGCCGCCAGCGCGGCGGGCTTGGCCAGGTGGTCGAGATCGCGCCGACGCACGGCCATGAGTTCTACTTCAACGCGATGTTCGACCGTGTGGAGAACGCGGCGCGCGGCCGCGAAGGCGGACATGACGGTGCGGCCGGCCGGGTCCATCTCGACGACGGCACGCGGCTGAAGACCAAGGGCCGCCAGTTCGTGCCGGAAGGCAGGCGCCTGGTAATCGAGCTGCCCGGCGGAGGCGGCTACGGCAACCCGGCCGAGCGGCCCGGCGAGACGCGCGAGCGTGACCGTCTCGATCAATACGTCATCGCGGATTGAAGGACATGGCGATGAAAGCAATCGAGACCTTGGCTGCGGAGATGGGTCGGTTTGAACTGTCCCCCGGCTTGCGCGGCATCCCGATCGGCACGACCGTGACGGATTCCGCCGCGGTAAAAGGGCAGGGGTGGCATCCGGCGGACGGCGCGATGAGCCTGCCGCTCCTCTCGCTCGACCTGCCGACCTATGTCGACAACAAGGCGGCGATGTTTGCGGTCTGCCGGGCGTTCGGTTGCGAGATCGCTCCGCATGCGAAAACGCCGATGTCGCCCGTTCTGGCGCAAGACCTGGTGGAAAGCGGGGCCTGGGGCGTCTCGGTCGCGGACCTGCGGCAGGCCGAGGTGATGCTGCGCCGCGGCTTGCGCAAGCTTCTCATCGCCAACGAGATCGGCGGCCGTTACGCCGCCGTGCGGCTGGCCCGCCTGCTCCGCGCCTTTCCGCGGGCGGATATCCATCTCTTCGTGGACTCCGCCGAACTCGTTGCCGGGCTTGCGGAAGCCTGGGGCGACGATGCGGGCCTGCCGCCGCTCAAGCTGCTGGTCGAAGTCGGCTGCGGCCGGGGCGGGGTGAATTCGAACGCGGAGCTGGACCGTCTGCTCACCGCCATCGGCGACCTGAAGGAGCGGCGGATCAGCCTAGCCGGTGTCGCCGCCTATGAGGGCACGGCGAACCGCCCGGTCGAAGCGGAGCTTGCCGCGGCGCTGGACGATCTCTTCGCCCGTGTCTCCTACGCTCTCAAGGCGGTGCGGCAGCTTGTCGGCGCAGGCATGCCTCTGATCCTGTCGATGGGCGGATCGAGCCTGTTCGACCATGTGATCACGCGCTGCCGGGACATCCTCGACGAAGACGGCGGCGCGACGCTGCTTCTCAGGAGCGGGGCCTGCTTCTTCAGCGACAATGGGCCGATCCGCGCCCGTCTCGGCGCCATCGTCGGACGTGGGCTGCTCGGCCCCCAAGTCAGCAGCCGCATCGCCGGTGCGTTCAAACCGACACTGCGGCTCTGGGCGGAGGTGCTGTCGGCCAACGGGCCCAACGATGTCATCTGCGGCGTGGGGATGCGGGATGTCGCCCATGATCAGGGCGTTCCGACGCCACTCGCCCTTTGGCGCGGCGGAAAGCGTCTTGCCGTGCTCGGCGAGGGCGCGGTGGTGATGAGGCTGAACGACCAGCACGCCTTCGTGCATGTGCCCGAACCGGCCGTGGCGCTTGGCGACGTGATCGAATTCGGGGTGAACCATCCCTGCACGACGATCGACAAGCATGACGTGATTTTCGGCCTCGACGACAAGGGCGCCGTCAGCGTCGTCCTCAGGACCTTCTTCGGCTGAACGAAAACAGGATTGAAAAGATGAGTGCCTCCGTAGCAGACCGATTGAAAGACCTGGGCATCACCCTGCCGGGCGCATCTGCCCCGACGGCGACCTACATTCCGACGAAGCGGATCGGCTCCAGCCTTCTCGTTTCCGGTCAGGTTCCGCGGGTGGACGGCAAGATGAGCTTCGTCGGCAAGGTGGGCGATACGATCTCGCCTGAGGAGGCGAGAGAGGCCGCGCGGGTCTGCGCGCTGAACATTGTCGCCCAGCTTCACGCCGCGCTGGATGGCGATCTCGACCGCGTCGCCGGCTGCTCGCGCGTGCGCGGCTTCGTCAATGCCGCGCCGGATTTCGGCGCGCACGCCGCCGTCATCAACGGCGCCTCGGATCTCATCGTCGAGATCTTCGGCGAGCGGGGGCGCCATACCCGGACCGCCATCGGCGTCGGCTCGCTGCCGCACGGTGTCGCGGTCGAGGTCGACGCGGATTTCGAAATCGACCGTTGAGGCGGCGGAATTTCCGGCGGGTCTGAAACAGAGGGAATGGCGAGCACGGATATGGGATACGAATTCGACTTCTCTGCGGTATGGGATGCCTGGCGCACCCTTTTGAACGGTACCCTGGTCGCCCTCTATTACACGGGGATTTCCAGTGCCCTTGCGCTGGTACTCGGGATCGTGGTGATGGTCATGCGGCGCAGCGACGTCTGGCCGGCCCGCTTTTCCGCGCAGGTGTTCATCGAAGTCATCCGGAACACGCCCTTCCTGGTGCAGCTCTTCTTCATCTTCTTCGGCCTGCCGGCCGTCGGGCTGAAGTTCTCGGTCTCGGCGGCGGCGATCACCGCGCTGACGATCAACACCGCGGCCTATATCGCGGAAGTCCTGCGCGGCGGCGTCGACGGCCTGCCGAAGGGGCAGATCGAGGCTGGGAAAGCGCTCGGCCTCAACCGCCGGCAGATCTTTTTCGATATCGTCCTCAAACCGTCCGTCCGCTCGGTTTATCCCGGCCTCTGCTCGCAGTTCGTGCTGCTCCTGCTGACCTCGAGCGTCGTGGCGTCGATCTCCGCGCCGGAGCTGACCTATTCCGCGCAGATGATCGAGGCCGAGTCCTTCCGCAGCTTCGAAGTCTACTTCGTCGTGACAGGGATCTATCTCGCGCTTTCCGTCTGCCTGTCGTCACTGCTCCGGCTGTTCGGCCGCATCTACTTCTCCTATCCGATCAAGTGAGGCCGGGACCATGATCAGAGAACTTTCGGTCAACGATCTGTGGATGCTCTTCGAAGGCCTCAGGTGGACGGTCCTGCTGTCGCTCGTCGCCTTCGTCGGCGGCGGCATTGTGGGGGTCCTTGTCGCCCTGATGCGGACGAGCAGCTATGCCATCCCGCGGTGGTTCGCCTATCTCTATATCGAGGTGTTCCAGGGAACGCCGCTCCTGATGCAGCTCTTCGTCTTCTATTACGGCGTCGCGCTGGTGGGGCTCGATGTCAGCGCCTGGGTCGCGGCCGCCATCGGCCTCACGGCACATACCAGCGCCTTTCTCGGGGAAATCTGGCGCGGCGGCATCGAGGCGGTGCCGGGCGGCCAGACCGAAGCGGCGCGCGCCCTCGGCCTTCCCTACCGTCACCGGATGATCGACGTGATCCTGCCGCAGGCCTTCAAGATCTCGCTGCCGGCGACGATCGGCTTCATGGTCGGCCTCGTCAAGGGCACCTCGCTGGTCGCCATCATCGGCTTCACGGAGCTGACGCGCGCCGGCCAGATCATCTCCAACAACACCTTCCAGCCGCTTTTCGTCTTCGGGATCGTCGGCGCGGTCTATTTCGCGATCTGCTGGCCCCTCTCGCTTTTGAGCGGCCGGCTGGAAAGGAAGATGTCCTTCGGACGCTAAGAAATCGGCGAACTCGGCACGCTGACCAGAATTGCTATGCCGATCAACAATATAGAGGTGAACAGAATGGTATCCTTGAAAAATGGCCTGGGCCGCCGCAGCTTCCTCGCTCTCGCCAGCGTCGCTCTCGTGGCGGGTGCCGCCGGCATGTCCAACATCCGTGCGGCGCAGGCCGCGACCCTGGAGGAGATCAAGCAGAAGGGCACGATCACCTTCGGCATCGTCACCGACCAGCCGCCTTTCAGCTACATCAACGCCGACGGCAAGAACGAAGGCTATGACATCGACATCACCCGGATGATGGCAAAGGAACTCGGCGTCGATGTCGCCTATGTGCCGATCACCAGCGCCAACCGCATTCCGCAGCTGATGACCGGCAAGGTCGACATGCTGATCTGCGTCATGGGCATCTACCCGGACCGCGCGAAGGTCGTGCAGTACATCGCGCCTTATGCGGAGATCAATGCCGCGATTTACGGCCCCAAGGACGGCGTCTCGAAGATCGAGGAGCTTTCCGGGCATACGATCGCGGTCGAGAAGGGCAGCTCGATGGACAAGGCCGTCACGGAAGCGGCACCCTCGGACGCGACCATCCAGCGCTTTGACGACGCGTCCTCCGCCGTACAGGCCCTGCTGTCCGGCCAGGTCGAATATCTCGGTAGCTACAGCCACCAGTTCGGCGGCGTCGAGAAGGCCGCGCCCGGCAAGTATGAGCAGAAGATCGTCCTGTCGACCGAATATGAAGGCATCGCCGTCAGCCCGAAGTCCAAGGAACTGGGCGAATGGGCAGGTGATTTCTGGACCCGCCACAAGAAGGACGGCAGCCTGAACGAGCTTTACCAGAAGCACTTCGGCGCGCCGTTCCCCGACATGCCGGCAGCCATGGACGGTATCACCTTCACGGCCAAGTAAGCATCAGACGGCCCATACTGCAAAAGGAGACGCCAATGGCAGACAAGACGATTGAAATGGTGGACGTCGACAAGTGGTATGGGCCTCTTCACGTTCTCAAGAAGGTGAGCCTGGAGGTGAAGAAGGGCGAGCATATCGTGCTCTGCGGCCCTTCTGGCTCGGGAAAATCGACGCTGATCCGCTGCATCAACTATCTGGAGGAGACGCAGGGCGGCAGCATCTCCGTCAACGGCATCGAGCT
Source organism: Shinella sp. R2-11 (assembly GCF_055330205.1). Lineage (NCBI taxonomy): Bacteria > Pseudomonadati > Pseudomonadota > Alphaproteobacteria > Hyphomicrobiales > Rhizobiaceae > Shinella > Shinella sp. R2-11. Next base: position 833,492 of record NZ_JBVAPC010000001.1, read on the forward strand.
CGGCAAGAAGGGCACGAATGCCGATCATATCCGCCGGGATGTCGGCATGGTGTTCCAGCACTTCAACCTGTTCCCGCACAAGACGGTGCTGGAAAACTGCATGCTGGCGCCGAAGCGGGTGAAGCGCGTTTCCGACAAGGAGGCGCGGGAAACCGCGATGCGCTACCTGGAGCGGGTGCGCATCGCCGAGCAGGCGAACAAATACCCTGCCCAGCTTTCCGGCGGCCAGCAGCAACGCGTGGCGATTGCCCGGGCGCTGTGCATGGGCCCGCAGGTCATGCTGTTCGACGAACCGACCTCCGCCCTCGATCCGGAAATGGTCAAGGAAGTGCTCGATACGATGATCTCGCTCGCCGAGGACGGCATCACGATGATCTGCGTGACCCACGAGATGGGCTTCGCCCGCGCCGTCGCCCACCGCGTCATCTTCATGGATGGTGGCCAGATCATCGAAAGCGCACCGCCGAACGAGTTCTTCTCGAACCCGCAATCGCCGCGCGCCAAGGCGTTCCTCGGCCAGATCCTGAACCATTGAAGAACAGGCCGCCCTTGCGGCAATTAAGAGAAAGCACGACCGTGATCGCATTTGAAAGCCGACGGGTTTCCACCATCAAGTCCTCGCCCACCATGGCGATTTCCACCGCCGCCAAGGCGATGCGGGCGCGGGGCGAGCACGTGGTGGACCTCTCGCTCGGCGAGCCGGATTTCGATACGCCCGCCCATATCGTGGACGCCGCCGTCGATGCGATGAAGCGCGGCATCACGCGCTACACCGCGCCCGACGGCCTGCCGGAACTGCGCGAGGCCATCGTCCGGAAATTCAGGCGCGAGAACGGCCTCGACTATGCCATGGACGAGATCTCCATCGGCAACGGCGCCAAGCAGATCCTGTTCAACGCCTTCCTCGGTACGCTGGAGCCGGGCGACGAGGTCGTGGTGCCCGCGCCCTATTGGGTGTCCTACACGGATATCGTGATCCTGCACGGCGGCAAGCCGGTCATCGTGCCCTGCGGCGTTGAGGATGCCTTCAAGATCACGCCGGAACGGCTGGAGGCGGCGATCACGCCGAAGACCCGCTGGTTCCTCTTCAACTCACCCTCCAACCCGACCGGCGCTATCTATGCCGCCGACGAGTTGAAGGCGCTGGGCGAGGTGCTGGCCCGTCATCCCCATGTCGCCATCATGTCGGACGAGATCTACGAGCACATCGTCTGCGGCTCCGTGCCCTTCACCTCCTTCGCCAATGCCTGCCCGGATCTGCGCGACCGCACGCTCCTCATCAACGGCGTCTCGAAGGCCTATGCGATGACCGGCTGGCGGCTCGGCTATGCGGCGGGACCGAAGGACCTCACCAGGGTGCTGAACAAGATGCAGTCACAGAGCACCACCTGCCCCTCGTCGGTCACGCAGGTCGCGGCGGCGGCGGCACTGAACGGCCCGCAGGACTTCGTGACGTCGGCCGTCGCCGAATACCGGGCGCGCGGCGAACTCGTCGCCAGGGGCTTTGGCGCGATCCCCGGCCTTGAGGTGCGTGCACCGGAAGGAGCCTTCTACCTCTTCCCGAAATGCGCGCCCTATATCGGCCGGACCGCGCCGGACGGCACGGTCGTCGCCAACGATACGGCGCTCGCTTCCTATCTGCTGACGGAGGGCAAGGTCGCGACGGTGCCGGGCGCCGCCTTCGGCGTCGAGCCCTATATCCGCCTTTCCTTCGCCACCTCGCGCGACAATCTCACGCTGGCCATCGACCGCATCGCCGATGCGCTGGCACGGCTCCGCTAAGGGAACGTGCCCGTTGCCCGTAATGCGGCCGACTTGAGTGACGTTTCCTAGAGCGTTGTTTCCTTCAAGGCTTCTTCGGTCGCTATCTCGTGGCCGAGAACGTCCCAGTGCTCGATGTGCTTGTAGATGATCACCTTGTTCTTCAAGAGCGTGCCGTGGGTCCGGCAGAAATGTTCGAGCTGCCCGCGGTCGGCGATGAGTTCGACGCACATGGTCAGGTCCGGGTTCGGGATCTCGAAACCCTCGTCCTGCAGCTTGCCGCTGTTGGAATAGCCGAAATGGGTATGGTGGGCGACGGCATTCATGATGCCGGACGCTCTCGCCTGCATCACGAGTTCGCGGTAGAGCGGCCTGCCGCCGCCGAACCATGTGCCCTGGCCGACCGCCTTTTCCCGCGGCTTCATGTAGATGCGAACCATCCCGACCTCGCGGGAGGAGAGCTTGTGGCTGGTCATGACGATGGGCCTTTCCTGGAGGTTTGCGGTTGTGCGGAGGCTGCGCAGGCGCGCCCGACTCATGAGGTCGCCCATGGCCTGGGCGTTCATGGCGCGCATGTGGCGGATGGAAATGTCCGGGGGGATGTCGTTGCCGGCCGCGGTCTTCGGCACGCCGACGCGTTGCGAGAGATAGATGCTGGAATGGCCGCTGCAGAGATAGGCAACGAAGCAGGCGACCGCGAGATAGACGGAATGCGTGGCCCCGAAGAGTTCGATGCCCATGATCATGCAGGCGAGCGGCGTGTTGGTCGCGCCTGCGAAGACGGCCACGAAACCGAGGCCCGCGAACAGGTCCGGGGGTGCGCCCAGGACGCCGGCGAGCGCACTTCCGAGGGCCGCTCCGATGAAGAACAGGGGCGTGACCTCGCCGCCCTTGAAGCCGGCGCTCAGGGTGACGATGGTGAACAGCCCTTTCCAGGCCCAGCTGCCGTAGTCGACATGGTCGGGATTGAAGAAGCCGAGGATCGTCGCGTCCTCGGGGTTTGGAGACCAGACGCCGAGACCGAGATATTCGCGCGTGCCGAGAAGATGGACGAGACCGATCAGAATGGCGCTTGCCAGCACCGGCCGCAGCGGCGCGTAGGGCAGGATCGCCTTGTAGGCGGACGATGCGAGATGGGAGAGTTCCGCGAACAGATGCGCGGCCAGTCCGAAGGCCACTCCCGCAATCACCACCTTCAGCATCAGGAGGGCATCGAGATGGAAGGCCATCCCTTCGCCTGCGCCCCCCAGATAGGAAATCGAATAATGGACATGGCCTATTGCCCAGGCGTGGCAGGTCCAGTCGGCGACGACGGCGGCGAGCAGGGACGGCAGCAGCGCCTCGTACTGCATCCGGCCGATGGTGAGGACTTCCAACGCGAAGATCGCACCGGCGATCGGCGTTCCGAAAACCGCGCCGAAGCCCGCCGCGATGCCCGCCATCAGCAGGATGCGGATATCGCCGGGGGTCAGCCCGAATAGCTTGCCGAAGGCGCTCGCCAGACTGCCGCCGAGCTGGACGGCCGTCCCTTCACGCCCTGCCGAGCCGCCGACCAGATGCGTCAGCACGGTGGTCACCAGGATGAAGGGTGCCATGCGCAGCGGCACGCCGCCGCCCGGCTCATGGATCTGGTCGACGATGAGATTGTTGCCGCCCTCGGCGGCCTTGCCGAACTTGCCGTAGGCCCAGACCATCGCGAAGCCCGCGACGGGCATGCAGTAGATGAGCCAAGGGAATTCGAAGCGCAGCGCCGTCGCCCGGTCGAGGCTCCAGAGAAACAGGGCGACCAGCGACCCGACGGCAATCGCCATCGGAACAACGATGACGATCCATTTGGCAAGGCTGCGGATCTGCTGAAGACGAAGGCCGAAGATCGATGCGGGCGTCATGCGAAGGACGCTCCGTCAAAGCCGGCAGGCAGGTTCAGAAAACATGAGAGATGAATTCCGGGCACGACTCTACTCCTTCGCGTGGCTCGCGTTGAGTAGGAGTCATCAGCTTCGTCTGGGAAGCGGTTCGGCGTGATGCCCGGCAGAATCCATTACCGTGGGTAACGCATAGGTCATCCCCGGCGACGTTGTCAACTTCCGCTATTCGTCACTTGCACCAGCCACATGTTGTTTTTCCCACGGCTGCTTCGAGGCCGCCCAGCCCCGGCCCGCGCGCTGCTCTGCAGGCCGTACGAGGTCCCGGGAAAGCGGCAGCGCAATGTAATTATCAAATGTTGACACGCTAATTACTGATGTTACGTTGTGACCGCTCGCACGGTCGAGGCCGTGGCCGCAGCAGCCAACGCACGCCATCAAAAAGGGGAATACGCACATGGCAAGCAATGGACTTCTTCGTCTCGCAGCCGGCACGATCCTGGTCGCCTGGTCCGGCCAGGCTCTCGCTCAGGGCACGGATCTGGAACTGAACAATCCCGGCACGCTGTCCGTCTGCGTCACCGATGCGAATGCGCCGATGTCGTCGGTCATCGATGGCGAAATGCAGGGTTATGAAGTGTCCTTCACGAAGGACATCGCCCGGCGGCTGGACCTGAAGGCGGAATACCGCATCTCCGTCTTCGAGGGCATCTTCGCGGCGGTCGCCAACCATGTCTGCGATATCTCGGCCGGCTCGCACTCCATCACTATCCCGCGCAAGGAGATCATCAATTTCTCCAGCCCGCATTTCGTCGGCTCCTACACGATCCTGACGCCCTCGGATTCGGGCATCAAGGACGAGGCGGGCCTTGCCGGCAAGCGTCTCGGCGTCATCGCCGCGAGCATCCAGGAGACCTATGCCAACGAGACCTACAAGGACACGCAGATCGTTCCATTCCCGGATTCGGCCGCGCTCCTCATCTCGCTGCAGTCCGGCCAGGTCGACACGGCCTTCTTCGACGGTGGGCTGGCGGCGACCTATGTCGCGTCCTCGCAGCGTCCGCTCTCGGTCGTGGTCTCCATCCCCAACGACGACCAGCCGGCCGGCATCGGCGTGGCCAAGGATCGCCCGAACCTGCTGGCCGCCGTCAACAAGGCGATCGCCGACATGATCGAGGACGGCACCTACGCGAAGATCTACAAGGAGTGGGTCGGGGAAAGCGTTCCCACGCTGCCCGGCCCGGACTTCATGCCGACCCGCTGATCCTCGCACTACGACGGCCACGCCCGCGCGGGGCCGTCGTACGATACGATGCCCGTTCCCGCAGGAGACCACATGTCAGGGATTCTCGATACATTCTTCAATCTCTCCTACATGTTGCAGGTGGTCCCCGATATCCTGCGCGTCGGCTACTACAATACCATCACCATCTCCCTCTATTCGACGATCATCGGCATCATCATCGGCGCGCCCCTGTCGCTGATGGCGATCTCGCAGGTGACGGTCGTGCGCGTCGCCGCCAAGGTCTATATCGATGTCTTCCGCGGCCTGCCGGCCATCGTCACGATCTTCATCGTCGGGCAGGGCCTGCCCTTCGCCGGCTTCCGGCCCTTCGGGCAGAATCCCTATCCCTACGGCATCATCGCGATCAGCATCGTTGCCAGCGCCTATATCGCGGAAATATTGCGCGCCGGCATCCAGAGCGTCGACAGGGGCCAGACGGAAGCGGCCCGCTCGCTCGGGCTGGACAAGCACCGCACAATGTACCGCGTGATCTTCCCGCAAGGCATCCGCCGGGTCATTCCCGCGCTGACCAACCAGTTCATCAACATCATCAAGGATTCGAGCCTGATCTTCGTGCTCGGCCTGATGGTGAGCGAGCGCGAGCTCTACCGCATCGGCCAGGACATTTCCCAGCGCACCGGCAACCTGTCGCCGCTGGTCGCCGTCGGCATCGCCTATCTCGTTATCACCGTCCCGATGACGCATCTGGTGAACTATCTCGACAGGGAAATGCGCAACGGCCGGCCCGTTTTGCCCGCGGCATTGCGCGCGTTCTTCGCCCGCAGGCGGCAGGCGGAAGCCGCCGCCCCCGCCGCCGAAAGCGCGGAAACGCCGGCTCTGCCTGTACCACAGGCGGCGCGCCGGGCCGCCGCTGCCGGCGAGGTGCTGGTGGAGGCGAAGGACCTGACGGTCGATTTCGGCCATTTCCGCGCCCTCGACCATGTCAGCTTCGAGATCAGGACCGGCGAGGTCGTGTGCGTGATCGGGCCGTCCGGCTCGGGCAAGTCCACGCTTTTGCGCTGCATCAACGGGCTCCAGCCGGTGGATGGGGGCACGCTTGACATCTTCGGCCAGCCCTTCCCGACCAGGGAGGGACCGCTGAACGCCCTGCGCGCCGATGTCGGCATGGTGTTCCAGAGCTTCAACCTGTTCCCGCACATGTCGGCCCTCAGCAACGTCATGTTCGCGCTGGAGCAGGTCCGCCATATCGACCACGAGCAGGCCCGGCAGATCGCCATCCGCGCGCTCCGCAGCGTGGGGCTCGGCGAGAAGCTGGATTCGCTGCCGGCCCGCCTGTCGGGCGGCCAGCAGCAGCGTGTCGCCATCGCCCGGTCGCTCGCCATGAGCCCGAGGATCATGCTCTTCGACGAGGCGACATCCGCGCTCGACCCGGAGCTGGTCAAGGGCGTGCTGGAGATCATGGAAAGCCTTGCCCGCCGCCCCGCCGCGGATGGCAGCCCCATGACCATGGCGGTCGTCACGCACGAGATGGGCTTTGCCCGCCGCGTCGCCGACCGCGTTGTCTTCATGGATCGGGGCCGCATCATCGAGCAGGGCACCCCCGCCGAGATCTTCGACAATCCGAAGTCCGACCGCCTGAAACTGTTCCTCGATCAGATCCTCTGATCGCTCCCGCCGGAAAGAGAAAATGTCATCCAAACAACTGAAGCGTGTTGATGTCGCAATCGTCGGCGGAGGCATCATCGGATGCGCCATCGCCTGGTATCTGAGCGGCAGGGGCCTTTCCGTCGGCGTCTACGAGAAGGGACGGATCGCGGGCGAGCAGTCGGGCAAGAATTCCGGCTTCGTGCGCAAGCAGGGCCGCGACCGCCGCGAAATGCCGCTCATCAAGCGCAGCCTCGATCTGTGGAACCGCATCGACGCGGAGATCGGCGACGTCACCGGCTTCCGCGCCAGCGGCATCATCGCGCTCGCCTCGGACGAGGACAAGCTCGGCCGGATGCGCGACTGGCTGGAGATCGCCCGCGAATTCGACGTGGACAGCACGCTTGTCGCCTCGTCCGGCATCCGGTCCGTCAATCCCGGCCTGCAGGCGCCGTTCCTCGGCGGCCTCTACACGCCGAGCGACGCCCGGGCCGAGCCCAGCCTCGCTGCCCCGGCCATCGCGCGGGCGCTGGCCCGCAAGGGCGCCGATGTCAGGGAAAACTGCCTGGTCGAGGGGCTGCTCATGCAGGCCGGCAAGGTGGCGGGGATCGTCACCGAGCAGGGCGAGGTGCGCGCGGAAACGGTCGTCGTCGCTGCGGGGCTGTGGAGTAGTGTCTTCCTGCGCCGCTACGGAATTTCCGTTCCGCAGGTGGACCTGCGCGTTTCGGTGGGCCGCACCGCGCCGTTCGATCATGGAATCGCCCTACCGACCATCTTCGACAAGGCGCTCGTGCGGCCGCGCCACGACGGAGGCCTCACCATCGCGCCCGGCCTGCAGGGGCCGCTCGATTATGACGCGGCGTTCCGCAGCCTGCGCTACGCGCCGCGCTATGTCCGCACGCTGTTTGCAAGCCGTGAGGGCACGCGCGTCAATATCGGCCGCCATTTCCGGGACGACAGCAGGATGGTGAGCGCCTATCTCTCCGGCGTGCCCGACCGCTACGAGGCCTTGCGCGTCCCGCAGGTTCCGGCCAGTGGCGGCGTGCTTGAAAGCAGCCGCGCCGCCGCGAAGGCCGCCTTCGGCATCACCGACGACATGGCGCTTGTCGAGACATGGGCCTGTCGCATCGATATCACGCCGGATGGCGTGCCGGTTCTCGACCAGGTGAGCGATCGCGGCAATCTGGTGATCGCGACCGGCATGAGCGGCCACGGCTTCGGCATATCGCTGGGCGTGGGCGATACGCTTGCGGAACTGATCGACACAGGCGCGACGACGATCCCGCTCGAACCCTTCCGCCTGCAGCGGTTCCGCGAGCGCTTCTTCGCCGCCCCGCAAAACGTCCTGTGACGCTACCGATCTGGAGAAAGACATGAAACTCGACCATTTCGCCTGGTCCGCCCCCTCGCTGGATGACGCCGTCGACGCCGTGGAAGCCTGGAGCGGCATTCGCGCCGCGCCCGGCGGCTCGCATCCGGGCATGGGAACGCGCAACGCACTCCTGTCGCTGGCCGATGGTCTCTATCTCGCCATCGACGCGCCCGATCCCGACCAGCCGGTGATCGGCAACGGGGCACGCATGGCCGCCCAGCCCGGCTATCACATGGACCTGTTCGTCGTGTCGACGGACGACATCCATGCGGCGAAGGCTGTTCTGGAGAACTTCGGCCTGTCCGCCGAAATCCGCGCCGGCAGCCGCCGGACGCTGCGCGGCGAGATGCTGGAATGGCGTTATCTCGCCGTCGAGCCCACGCGCTTCGGCATTGCATTGCCGCTCGTGTCTCAATGGGATACGCCCAATCACCCCTCCGCCGAAGCGCCGAAAGGGTGCAGCCTGGAGCGTTTCGTGGTCGCTCATCCGCTATGCGACGAGATCCGGCCCCTTTACGAGGCCCTCGGTCTCGATATCCCGGTCGTCCTGGCCGAGCGGCCGGAGCTGCGGGTGACGTTGCGCGGGCGGCACGGTGCTTTCGACCTGCCCTCTCATTCCGTCTGATGGGCACGCCCGGATTTCGATCAACCGCCGGAAAGATGGAAGCGCCTCGATGCCCGGACCCTATGTCGTGCCTGTCCACGGAGATGCCGAACTGCCGAAGGAGGTGGACGTCGTCGTGATCGGCGGCGGGATCATCGGCACGTCGACGGCGCTGGAACTCGCGGATATGGGGCTGCGCGTGGCGCTCTGCGAGAAGGGCGGCATCGGGCACGAGCAGTCGAGCCGGAACTGGGGATGGGTGCGCATCTCGATGCGCGACCCGCGCGAGGTGCCGTTGATGGCCGAGGCGCTGCGGATATGGGAGACGCTGGGCCAGCGCACCGGCCGGGACCTCGGATATCGCCGCGCCGGTATCGTCTTCACCTGCGCGAGCGAGGCGGAATGCGCCGCGAACGAGCGCTGGAGCCGTAATCTCGACGGCTATCCGTTCCGGTGCCGCCTGCTGAGCGCCGCCGGGCTGCGCGAGATGTTTCCGGGCTGGAACATGGCTCTCAAGGGCGGTCTCCATACGGCCATCGACGGAAGGGCGGAGCCGCAGAGAGCCGCGCCCGCCATCGCCGAAGCCGCGCGTGCAAGAGGCGCGGCGGTACTGACCGAATGCGCCGTGCGCGGCATCGAAACCGCCGCCGGCGCCGTCAGCGGCGTCGTCACCGAGCGCGGGCCCATCGCCTGCAAGGCCGTGGTGCTGGCCGGCGGGGCGTGGTCCAACCTGTTTGCCGGCACGCTCGGCCTCCACCTGCCGCAGTTGAAGGTCCTCAATTCGGTGCTGCGCACCGAGCCGCTGGAGGGCGGGCCGGGGCCGGCGGTCTGGGGCGACGATTTCGCGCTACGCCGGCGCGAGGACGGCGGCTACACGGTCGCCTCCGGCCACGGCAACATCGTCGATATCGTGCCGAAGGCCTTTCGCCATGCGCTCGATTTCCTGCCCGCCTATCGCAAGGAATGGCGCGCGCTGGCCTTCCGCTTCGGATGGCGCTTCCTCGACGAGGCGCGCATCCCCAATCGCTGGGCGCTGGACGAGCCGAGCCCCTTCGAATATTGCCGCGTGCTCGATCCGAAACCGTCCGTCAGGATGGTGGACACCGCGCTTGCGAGGCTGAAGGCGGCCTATCCGGTGTTCGAAAAGGCGAAGGTCGCGCAGCGCTGGGCGGGCTATATCGATGTCACGCCGGATGCGATCCCCGTCATATCCGCGGTTGACAGCCTTCCCGGCTTCCACATCGCCACGGGCTTTTCGGGCCACGGCTTCGGCATCGGGCCGGGCGCCGGCAGGCTGATGGCCGATATCGTCACCGGCCGCACGCCGATCGTCGATCCGCGCGCATTCCGCCTGTCCCGCTTCATGGACGGCTCGAAGATCGAATTGCTGACCGGGTTCTAGCCCTGCAGCGCCGGTTTCAGCGACCGGGCGCGGAAATGGGCGACATGCGCACGGTTGCCGCAGGTCTTCACGTCGCAATAGGCCTTGGAGGAATTGCGCGTCGTATCGACGAAGACCTTGCTGCAGGTGATGGCCTTGCAGGTCTTGAGGCGGGAGGCTTCCTCATGCACGATCAGCGACATGATGGACATGGCGGCATTCGAGCGGGTGCGTCCGCCGAACGAGAAATCCTCGTCGAAATAATGGATGTGCCAGCCGAAGCCGCCGTGGTTCTTAATGCGGGGCGAGAAGCGGATCTTTTCGAGGACCCTGTTGGAGAAATCCGCGAGGTCGTCCGCCTGCATGGAGAAGATGATGCGGAACTCGTCGGCCAGCCGCAACAGGTCGTCGCGGTCGGCGTCGGTTATCGCCGGCTTGTAGGTGATGCCGTAGCAGTCGATCAGGTCGCCTATCCAGGATTTGCTGAGCTTTTCCGGGGTTTCCCCCATATTGACGATCTCGGCGATCAGGGAAAGATCACGCACAACCTCGGCAGGGATCATCTTTCAGACTTTCAACATGCCTACGCGGATGAGAACCGACATCACGGACATCGATCCGTAAACGGCGCTGGCGCCGCGATTCGACCATAACAGATCGTCGTCCGAACATTAAGGGCATAGATATCCGGCCGCAAGACGCGAGCAAAGGCCCGCCTCTTGCGCTCGATGCCGGCTGAGGGCCGGTTCCCGTCGGCAGGGTTGCCCCGCCTATGCCTCCCCGCGCCGCGCCGCCAGCCGGGAGAGAAGATCCGTATCGCCAAAGCCGCCGGACTTCGACAGGATGGTGACGCCATCCCCGCGTCCGCCCCGGATGCGCGAGACCGGAACACCGGTCGCCGCCTCGCCGATGCAGTCCAGAACCTCCGCCCCCGTTGCGTCGAGGACGACCGAAAGCGTATCGCCGCCGGTGACGAGGAGCGACGCTGCGTCCGCGGCGCCGAGGTCGATCTCATGCAGGTGCCGGCGCAGCAGGGCATGCGTCTCGGCGGCGCTGGCGGCGGTGAAGGCCGGCGCGAGCAGCCGGGCGACGCCTTCGCCGGCCGGGGCTTCGGCAACCGTGCCGTCCGCGATTGCGCGCTCGACCTGCATGCGCGTGACGGGATGGCGAGTGCCGACGATCACGCCGCGCAGCGGGGGAAACGGGGCCGGCACGCGTGCGCCCGCAAGGGCCGCGGCAAGCCCGCCCGCGCCGACCCACAACGTCCGCTCGGCCGCGCGTGCCAGCCGCAGGCGGGCCACATGCGCGCGCAACGTTTCCTGCCGCTCGGCGTCGATGATGGTGAGTGTGGGGCCGAGCGGGCCAAAGGCCTGCCGGAAATCCGGCCCTGCGGATACGGGCTCGCCCGCGCCGTCGACCCTGTATTGCCGGCCGTCGCGGGTGATGCGTCCCATTTCGGGATAGGCGGGAGCGAAGACGCAGGCGGAAAAACCGCCGGCTTCGAACGCCGCCCGGGTTTCGGCGAAGGGATGGCCGCGCATCACGCTGTCGATCTTCTTGAACCACAGGGTGTCCGGGCTCTCCGCGCCGAAGGCGCGCACCGCGGCCGCGACGGCCGCCACCGCCTGCGCTTCCTCCATGTCGCGTGATTCCGTGCTGACGGCGACCCGCTCTCCCGCCGGCAGCGGCCGGCCGGGAACGGCGATCCGCACCGGGGTGTCCGCGCCCGCGAAGGCGCAGCCGCTGTCGAGCGCGCCGGTGAGATCATCGGCAATGAGCCGCAGACGGCTCACGCCACGCCCCTGAGACCGGCCGGCGCGCTTTCGACGGTCTCGACCGGAACGCCGAGCGCGCGGATGACGGCGGCATGCTCGGGCGGCAGCTTGTCGTCGGTTATGACGAGATGGACGTCGACCAGCCGGCCGAAGGTGCAGAACGAGGTGCTGAAGAACTTGCCGCTGTCGGCGAGCAGCACGATGCGGTCGGCGGCGCGCAGGATCGTGCTCTTGATCTCCGCCAGCTCGATCGACGTATCGGAAAGGGTCTCGCCGGTCAGCGCATGCGTGCCGATGAAGGCGATGTCGGCGCGCAGCCGCGACAGCGTCTGCATCGCGCCGGCCCCGAGCAGCGTCGAGGAGCCGGGCCGAACATAGCCGCCCGTGACGGTCGTATGAATGGCGGCGTTGCCGGACAGCATCGAGCCGATGGCGAGATCGTTTGTGACGGCGGTGAAGGGCACGTTGCGCTCGCGCGCGGATGCGGCGGCGGCGGCCGTCGTGGTGCCGCTGTCGAAGATCACCGTCTGGCCGGGCTGGATCATGGCGGCGGCGCGGCGGCCGATGGCCTGCTTCTCGGCGCTGGCGATGGCCGAGGCGATCTCCGGCGAGGGCTCCAGCATCTTCAGCGCGGCGGGCTCCAGCAGCGCGCCGCCGTGCGTGCGCTGCAAGAGGCCGGTCTCGCACAGATATTCGACGTCGCGGCGCAGGGTGGAAAGCGAGATGGCGAGCGTCTCGGCCATGTCGCGCAGCGATGCCGCATGCTCGGTGCGCAGCAGCTCGATGATACGGGCACGTCGTTTGGCGGGCAGCATGCGGCGGGAATCCTCCTTGTTGCCGCGAGGGTAGGGAGTGATGCCCCGCCTCGTCAAGATATTCCAAAAAATTCCAGAAAGAATCCAAAAGATGTCAAATAGAGCTTGCCGGACTGAAAAAACTTGATAGCTTTTGGGTGCATATTGAGGGCGGAAGGGCATGATGCCGGTATCGGCGCACGCCAGATTCCGTCAGGGAGATCAAGGTGGAGGAGAGAGTATGAGATCGTTTCTCAAGTCGATGGCGGCTGGCCTGATGCTGGCGGCCGCAGCCGTCGTCGCGCCGGCCCAGGCCGCGGACGAGCCGACAATCGGCGTGGTCGTGCCGACGCTGGACGCGCAGTTCTGGAATTCCTATGTCGACTTCATGAAGAAGGGTGCGGGCGAACTTGGCGTCGACCTCGTCGTGCTCAATGCCGACAACAAGCCCGACCAGATGATCAAGAGCCTGGAAGACCTGGTGGCGCAGGGCGTCGACGGCATCATCTTCACGCCCTACTGGGCGACGGCCGTGCCCGGCCTGACGCTTGCCGCCCAGAGCAACATCCCGGTCATCCTGACCGATACCTATGCCGATTTCGCGCCGCAGTCGGAGCAGTTCCCGAACTATATCGCCTTCATCGGCCCGAGCGACCGCGATGCCGGCAAGCAGATGGCCGAGGCGCTCTTCGCCGCGCTTGAGCCGGCCGCCGACGGCAAGAAATACATCGCCGTCGTCAACGGCACGGCCGGCACGTCCGTCGCCATCGACCGCCGGGCCGGCCTGCAGGATGCGCTCGACGCCCATCCGGAAGTGACGGTCGTCGGCGAGGTCGACGGCAATTTCGTGCGCGACACCTCGCAGACGGTGTTCGAAAGCCTCTGGCAGGGCAATCCCAACGTCCAGGGCGTCTGGGCCGCGAACGGCGGCACGGCAACGGGCGTCATGGCGGCCATCACCGGCGCGGGCAAGGTGCCCGGCAAGGACATCATCGTCGTCGGCATGGACCTCAACCCCGAGAATATCGATGCGGTGGAGGCTGGCCAGCTTCTCTTCGACATCGGCGGCCATTGGCTTCAGGGCGGCTTCGCGCTGGTGACGATGTACGACTTCCTGAACGATCACAAGGTTCCGGCCGATAAGGCGAACATCAAGCTCGAACTCCTGCCGCTGACGCAGGACCGCGTGGCCCAGTTCAAGGCCGATTTCCCGGGCGGTGTTCCCGTCTACGACTTCAAGGCGCACTCGCAGACCTATAACAAGGATGCCGAGAGCGCGGTCTTCGAGATGAAGTACAGCAAGTAAAGCCCGCCGGGGAGGAGGGCGCCCGCGCGCTCTCCTCCCGCTTCGGCCGGCCGGGAGGCTTCATGCTATCCGCCCGCGACATTTCCAAGAGTTTCGGTGCTTCCAGGGCCCTTTCGGGCGTCTCCGTCGATTTCAGCCGCGGCGAGGTGGTCTCGCTCGTCGGTGAGAACGGCGCGGGAAAGTCGACCCTGCTCAAGGCACTCGCTGCCGTCTTTCCCTGGGATACGGGAACCGTCACCCTGGAGGGCGCGTCCTACGCGCCGAAGAGCCTTGCCGAGGCGGAAGCCCGGGGCGTGGCACTGGTCTTCCAGGAACTCAACGTCAACCGTTCGCTCACCGTCGCCGAGAACGTCATGCTCGACCGGCTTCGCACCTACCGCCGCTTTGGTCTCATCGACTGGAAGTGCCTGAAGGCGGATGCGCAGGCGATCCTCGACCGGCTGGACTCCGGCATTTCCGTCTTGGCCGACATCGACAGCCTCGATCTCGGCCAGTTGAAGATAATCGAAGTGGCGCGCGCGCTCGCCGCGAATCCGCGCTTCGTCTTCTTCGACGAATCGACGGCTTTCCTCAACAACCGCGAGGCGCACCGGCTGCTGGCGGTCATCCGCAACCTGCGGGAGCAGGACCACGGCGTCGCCTTCGTCTCCCATCACCTCAACGAGGTCTTCGACATTTCCGACCGGCTGGTCGTGCTCAAGGACGGTGCGCTCGTCGGCAGCTTCGAGGCGGCCGGAATGAGCGAGAGCCGCCTGCACGAGCTGATGGTCGGGCGCGAATTCGACGGCGGTATCTTCCCGCCCGCCTCCGCGCCGGCGCAAGGGGAGGCGTTTGCCGAACTGGCTTTCGAGGAGGTCGTCACGCGCTCCGGCCTCGGCCCGGTTTCCCTTGCGGTGCCGGCCGGGCGGATCGTCGGCATCGGCGGCCTCAAGGGCTCGGGCGGCGATGCCATGCTGGCGGCGGTCATGGGCGCCGAGCCGGTCCTGTCGGGGACCATGCGCTTCGGCGGGCAGCCGTTCCGCCCGGGTGATCCGCGCGACGCCTGGCGGCAGGGCATCGCCTATGTGCCGGGCGACCGCACCGGCGAGGGCCTGATCCCGGAATTCCCCATCGAGGAGAACCTGACGATGGCGGTGCGCCCAAGGACGGCGGGCGGTCTGGTCGACCGGACCGCGGGACGCCGCGTGGCCGACGAGATGATCGCCCGGCTGCGCATCAAGACGGCGGCCCGCGACGCGGCGACCTCGTCGCTTTCCGGCGGCAACATGCAGAAGGTCGTGCTCGGCAAGTGCCTCGCCACCCGGCCGCGCATGCTGCTGCTCAACAATCCCACGCGCGGCGTGGATGTCGGCGCCAAGGCGGAGATCTACCGCCTCATGCGCGAGCTTACCGGCGAGGGCATGACGATCCTCATGGTGACGGAAGACCTCGCCGAGCTGATCGGCGTGGCCGACGAGATCATTGTCACGCGCCGGGGGGCGATCTCGCATCGCTTCGCGCCCGGCGCAAGGCCCTCTGAGGAGGAGGTTGTAAAGTGGATGATGTAGCAAAAACCCCGGTCGTGGCATCCGCGGGCGCAAGGCGCCTGCCCGGCATCCGGGACCTGTTTCCCATCCTGCTGCTTGCCGCGCTCTGCGTCATCTTCGCCCTGCTGTCCGACCGTTTCCTCACTGTCGGCAACGGCCTCATCGTGCTGCAGCAGAGCACGGTGCTGCTGGTGGCGGCGCTGGCGATGACCTTCGTCATCGTCAACGGCTCCATCGACCTGTCGGTCGGTTCCACCGTCGCGCTGAGCGCCCTTGCGGCTGCCGCCGCCTCGGGCAGCATGGGGGCCTTCGCCATCGTGCCGGCAGTGCTGGTGGGCTTTGCCTGCGGGCTCCTCAACGGCGCGCTCTTCGCCTATGGCAAGATCCCCTCCTTCATCGTCACGCTCGGAACGCTGGTGATCTATCGCGGCGTCGTGCTGCTCTATACGCGTGGCGCGCCGGTCTCGATCTCCGATCCCGGCTTCCTGCAGGTCTATGCGTCGCGCAGCTTCGGCCTTCCCCATTCCGTGCTGATCGCGCTTGCCGCGCTCGCCGTGGTGGCAATCGTCTTCAACCATACGGTCTTCGGCCGCGAGGTGCGCGCCGTCGGCGGCGGCGAGCGGGTGGCGCTCCTGAGCGGCATCCCCGTCAACCGGGTGAAGCTCGGCGTCTTCGTTCTGTGCGGCACGCTCTGCGGCCTTGCCGGCCTGTTGCAGGCCGCGCGCACCATGGCCGCGACGGCGCAGCTCGCCCAGGGCCTGGAGCTCGACGTGATCGCGGCGGTGGTCGTCGGCGGCACGCCGCTTACCGGCGGCATCGGCCGTATCCGCGGCACGGTGCTGGGCGTGATGATCATCGCGATCCTGTCCAACGGCATGAACATGATCGGCATGGACCCCTACCTGCAGAACATCATCAAGGGCGCGGTGCTGATCGCCGCCGTTTTCCTGACGATCGACCGCTCGAAGATCCTGATAATCAAGTGAGAGACACAATGGACAGAAGAACCATAGCCGTCACGGTCGGCGATCCTGCCGGCATCGGCCCGGAGATATGCATCAAGGCGCTGGATGCCTTCGCCGGCCGGCTGGAGCAGGGCGATCTGCGGCTGCTTTTGGTCGGCGACGCGGGCACGCTGCAGGAGACCGCCCGCCGCCTCGGCGCGACCGCGCCGCCGGTCATCTCCGTGGACGGAATCGCGGATGCCCCGCCGGCGGCAATCCTGCCCACGACGCCGCTTTCCCATCCCGTCGAGATCGGCCGCGTCAGCGCCGAATGCGGCCAGCAGGCCTATGAGGCGGTGCGCATCGCCGTCGAGCAGGCGCTTGCCGGCACCGTCACCGCCATCGTCACCGCCCCGCTCAGCAAGGAGGCGCTGCATCTCGCCGGCCACGACTATGCCGGCCATACTGAGCTTCTCGCCGACCTCACCGGCGTCCGCGACAGCGTGATGATGCTGGCGCACGGCAATTTCCGCGTCACCCATGTCTCCACCCATTGCGCATTGGAGGACGTGCCGAAGAAGGCGACGCCGCAGCGCATCGGCCGGGTCATCGATCTCACGCATCAAACGTTGCGGGCGCTCGGCATCGCAGAGCCGCGCATCGCCGTCGCCGCGCTCAATCCCCATGCCGGCGAGGGCGGCATCTTCGGCCGGCACGACATCGACATCACCGCGCCGCTGGTGGAGGAGTACCGGGCGCGCGGCCTGAAGGTGGAGGGGCCGGTGCCGGGCGACACGGTCTTCGTCAAGCTGCGCGCCGGCCAGTACGACGCCGTCGTCGCCATGTATCACGACCAGGGGCATATCCCGGTCAAGCTGCTCGGCTTCGGCGTCGACACGGCGACTGGCCAGTGGACGGCGCTGAGCGGCGTCAACGTCACGCTCGGCCTTCCGATCATCCGCACCTCGGTGGATCACGGCACGGCCTTCGACATCGCCGGCACGGGCAAGGCGCAGGCGAGTAGCCTGCTGGAGGCGATCGACTACGCGCTCGACCTCGCCCGCCCGGCTACCCGCCAAGCCGTCGCATGAGCGACACCAGTTCCAGGGAGAATGCAATGAGTGACAATCCGAACACGATGCTGATCGACGGGCGCCGGGTCGAGGGCCGCGGCGGTTCCCGCGAGGTCTTCAACCCGACCAATGGCAAGGTGCTCGCCGTGGTCGGCGAAGCGAGCCGGGAGCAGGCCCATGAGGCGCTGGCCGCCGCGCGCAAGGCCCAGCCCGCCTGGGCGGCGATGGCCCCGCTCGAAAGGGCGGCGATCATGCAGCGCATCGCCGCGCTGATCACCGAGAATGCCGAGGAACTGGCGCGCATCGTCGTGCAGGAGCAGGGCAAGCCCATCCTGGAGGCGCGCGGCGAGATTGGCGGCGCGGCTGGCTTCTTCTCCTACTATGCGGAATTCGCCCGCCGCATCCAGGGCGAGATACTGCCCTCGGATGCGCGCGGCGAGCAGATCTGGATCCAGCGCGTGCCGGTCGGCGTCGTCGCGGCGATCATCCCGTGGAACTATCCGGCAGCGCTTGTCAGCCGCAAGGTCGCCCCGTCGATGATCGCGGGCAACACCATCGTCCTGAAGCCGCATGAGGAGACGCCGCTCTCGGCGCTCTACATGGCGGGCCTGTTCGAGAAGGCCGGCGTGCCGGCGGGCGTCGTCAACATCGTCACGGGCAGCGGCGCGGAGATTGGCGAGGCGCTGACCTCGCACCCCGATGTCAACCTCATCACCATGACCGGCAGCGTGCCGACCGGCAAGCGCATCATGGCGACTGCCTCGGCCAATCTCGTGCCCGTGTCGCTGGAACTCGGCGGCAAGGCCCCCTTCATCGTCATGGACGATGCCGATATCGATCTTGCCGTCCGCTCCGCCGTCACCTCGCGCTACATGAATTGCGGCCAGGTCTGCATCTGCAACGAGCGCACGCTGGTGCACCACCGCGTCTACGACCAGTTCGTGGAGAAGTTCGTCGCCGCGAGCCGTTCGCTGCGCCTCGGCGATCCGCTATCCGAGCAGACGGATCTCGGCCCGAAGGTTTCCGCGCGGGAGCTGGAGAAGGTCGAGCGCATCGTGGAAGAGGCGATCGGCGCGGGCGCCGAGGCCGTGCTGAAGGGTGGCCGCCCGGACACGCCGCCCGTGGCCGGCGGCTATTGGCTGACGCCCACGGTGCTGACCGGCGTCGAGCCGGCCATGCCGATCATGCGCGACGAGATCTTCGGCCCGGTCGTGCCGATCATGAAGGTCGCCGATTTCGAAGAGGCGCTGGCCGTCGCCAACGACAGCCGCTACGGCCTGTCGGCCTATCTCTTCACCAACGATTTCAGCAGGATCATGCGCGCCGTCAACGACGTGAATTTCGGCGAGGTCTATATCAACCGCGTCGGTCCGGAATCGCTGCAGGGCTTCCACAATGGCTACCGCAACAGCGGGCTGGGCGGCGACGACGGCGTCCATGGCCTCGAAGCCTTCCTGCGCAAGAAGACCGTCTATGCCAACTATTCCGGCACATCGCCCGTCGGCCTCATGCCCTATGGCGGTTGAGGGAGGTGATCCGGCCGGCCGGTACGATGCAAGAAGCCACGCCACACTCTCTGTCCCGTCACGGGGGCATGGGGTTCGACTAGCTTGATCCAGGGCCTATCGCCCGCGTCCACAAAACTCGCAAGGCTCACACGGGTCTTGCGAGAACCAGCGCGTGATCGCAAGCAGCACGAGCTGCGCGAGGTATCTCCAGACAAAAGCGCCCTTCTGCGGATTGCCGTCGATCCAGCCCATGCCACATCTGAAATATGCTTGAGAGATGAGCCGGACAACTTGCGTCAAGCGCATGTAGAAAGGCCTTGCGCGCCGTAGCCTTGGCCCGGATTCCCGCCTCGTCGGGAAAATGGACTGCCAGTGTGAGGCTATGCAGCTAATTGTCCGTGAAGGTGGGTTGCATTTTCAGATAATCAGACAATGTCTTTCATGCCGGATCTGCGGGTGGATTTTCGCGCAGATAGGCAAGCGCGACCTTGGCGGCCATGTCGATATGGTGTTTGCAGGCGGCTGCAGCGCGCGGGCCGTTTCGTTGGCTGATCGCGTCGGCGATTTCCTTGATCTCGGCAATGCTGTGGCGAAGGCGGCCCGGCTGGGTCATGGAGGTCATACGCAGCAGGTTGATCCGATTGTGCAGGGACGTCAGCATCTGGCGGACGAACACATTCTTGCTGCCGTCCATCAGACAGTCGTAGAAGGCATTCTTCGCTTCGATCA
The DNA here is from genome assembly GCF_055330205.1 of Shinella sp. R2-11. Taxonomy (NCBI): domain Bacteria; kingdom Pseudomonadati; phylum Pseudomonadota; class Alphaproteobacteria; order Hyphomicrobiales; family Rhizobiaceae; genus Shinella; species Shinella sp. R2-11. The sequence goes on from NZ_JBVAPC010000001.1 coordinate 853,020, forward strand.
GCCGGCTTCCGACACCGCTTTCGGCCGCAGCCTCGAACTCGGTGACCGCCGCCTGCAGTGTGGCCATGTCCTCATGGGTGCCGTTCTCGGCAAATTGCTGACCTGCAAAGCTCTCCAGCAGTGCGCGCACGGTATATAGCTGCGCCGCCTCGTCATAGGTGATGGTGCTGACGACGGGGCCCTTGTGCGGGTAGCTGGTGATCAGCCCCTCCGCCTCGAGTTGCCTCAGCGCCTCGCGAACGGAGGTCCGTCCCACGCCGATCATTTCACAGAGCTCGCGTTCGACGAGCCTTTGGCCAGGCTTGAAACGGCCATTGGCGATGGCCTGCCTGATCCTGTCTTCCACCTGTATCCGCAGTGACGCGCTCTGTCGTGCAATCTGCAGTTCCGAATCTGCCATTGTCAGTCCTGTATCGTTGTCGCCCCATACTAAGCAGCGTTGCCGATTGAATTCAAGGGAACGGTACGATTGTCTGATTTAAAGCTAATCCGAGTCGCTGGGTCGTGCAAGGCTGTCACGGGTATGAGGTTTTAAAGCGTCCATATTACGAGAAACACTAAAAATCCATATAGTATTGTTTTTTTGATATAATTTATCTGCAACAGGGTGTTTTATGGTACTTGTGCCAATCGGTCTCATCGCGGGGGCCTTAGAAAAAAGAGATATCGGCAACATTTTTCTTTGACAGTTTGTCAGACAATCTGCTAATCACAGCTCCAGCAATCGGGAGGACTGGTTTTGATGCAGACGGCAACGCGTATCGCCTTTATCGGGCTTGGGCAGATGGGTTTGCCTATGGCAACCAATCTGCTGAAGGCCGGCTACGAGGTTGCCGGCTTCGATCTGTCTCCCGAGGCCTTGCAGAAACTCGTAAACGAAGGTGGGCAGGCCGCGAAGAGCGCCGCCGATGCCATAGTAGGCAGCGACGTCATCATCACGATGCTGTCCAATGGCAAGGTCGTTCGCAATGTCCTCGTCGAGGGGGAGGCTTACCTTCGAGCTCCCAATGGCGCGCTCATTCTTGAAATGAGTTCTTCCGCGCCGGAAGAAACGCGATCGTTGGCGGAGGCCGTATCCGGTCATCTTCGCGTGGTGGATGCTCCGGTATCCGGCGGCGTCAAGCGCGCCGTCGATGGCACGCTTGCGGTCATGGCGGGTGGCGCGGACGCCGATTTCCTTGCCGCCAGGCCGGTGCTCGCGGCCATGTCGGCCAAAATCTTCCATTGCGGTCCGGTCGGTGCCGGCCATGCGATGAAGGCGATCAACAACTACGTTTCTGGTGCCGGCGTGATCGCCGCCGTCGAGGCCGTCCTGCTGGGCAATGCCTTCGGGCTGGACGAGGCGAAGGTCGTCGAGGTGCTCAACGCATCCAGCGGAAAGAACAACGCCACGGAGGTCAAGATGAACCAGTTCATCCTCTCCGGCACCTTCGGTTCGGGCTTTGCGCTCGGGCTGATGGCGAAGGACATCCGCACCGCGGCCAATCTTTCGGTTTCTCTCGGGCTCAGTCAGCAGGGGCTGACGCAGACCGCGGATCTCTGGGACGATGCGGCGCGCACGCTCGGCGGCGCCGTCGATCACACTCGCTTCTACGATTATCTCAAAAGGCAGGTCGGCTAGCTTCGGCCAGCCGGAAAACACCTAAACGGAGGAACAGGCATGCCAAACGGGGCGGGCGATGATCGCCACTTCGAAGGGGAAGGCGCGCGCGAACGCAGCGAAGCGTTCGACCGCGGTCTGAAGACGCGGCGCGAGGTGCTGGGAGATTCCTACGTGGATGCCTCCCTGGACAAGGCCACCGCCTTCAGCTGGCCGATGCAGAAGCTGGTCACCGAATATTGCTGGGACGAGATATGGAATCGCCCGGGCCTCGGCCGCCGCGAGCGATCGATCCTTAACCTCGGCATGATCTCGGCCCTCAACCGCCAGCACGAGCTTCGCACCCATGTCCGGGGCGCGCTGAACAACGGGCTCAGCCGCGATGAGATCACCGAAATCTTCCTTCAGGTCGCCATCTACTGCGGCGTGCCGGCAGCGATCGACAGCTTCAGAAGCGCCCAGCAGGTTCTCGACGAGCTGAGCGAGTAAGTGAAGAGGGAGGAGACCATCATGAAGAAAATCGACAGATCGGCATTCGCCGAAATCGCGCGCGGCGACTTCGAGTTCACCCGCGAAACCCGCTACCTGACCGGCGTTATCCGCCTTGATTTCGGCACCCAGTCGTGGGCGTTGAGCTTCGCCAATGGCGCGCTCGCCGGCATCACCGACGGCACGCTCGTGCCGGATGCGGAAGCCACCATCATCGTCGGCGGAGGCGCCGACCAGTGGCATGAGCTTCTGCAGTGGAAGCCGCGTCCCTTCTACCAGTGCATCCAGTCGGCCGCCGTCAAGCACGGCATGAGGATCAACGTCGCCAACGAGACCTTCGCCTATCTGCCCGCACTCAACCGCATGACGACGCTGCTGCGCCAGCTTTACAACGGGAAGGCCTGATCATGACCCGGCACGATCCGATTACGGGACGCTACGTCTATCTCACCGTCGAGGGCATCGAATACCGCGTATACTACGAGGAAGCCGGCTCCGGCATTCCGCTAATCGTCGGTCACACGGCGGGCTCCGACGGCCGCCAGTACCGCCATCTGCTCTGCGACGAGGCGGTCACCTCGCGCTTCCGCGTCATCGCCTTCGATCTTCCCTATCACGGTAAGTCCCTGCCGCCCTACGGCGTCAACTGGTGGGAGCAGGAATACAACATGACCAAGAGCCGGATGATGGCGTTCCCGAACGCTTTGTCCGATGCCCTCGGGCTCGACCGGCCCGTCTACATGGGAAGCTCGATGGGCGGGCACCTAGCGGTGGATATCGCCTCCAGTCACCCGGATCGCTACCGCGCCACGATTGCCGTGGAAGGCGCGCTACGCTCGGCCGTCGAATATGTTGACGTCGGGATGGCCGGCATCCGCAAGGAATTCGACAACCCGAACGTCAACCGCACGTCGATCGGCGCCGCGATGATGCTGAACATCTCGCCCTATTCGCCGGAGAAGAACGTCCGCGAGATACAGTGGGAATACAGTTGCGGCGGCCCCGGCATCTTCGCCGGTGACCTTTATTACTACTATTACGATCACAACATGTCCGACGACGAGGCGCGTGCGATCGATACGTCGAAATGCATGCTCTACATGCTGACGGGCGAATACGACCCCAATACATCGCCGAAGGAGACCGAAGCGCTCGCCAAGCTGGTGAAGGGCTCGAAGTTCTGGGCGATGAAGGATCTCGGCCATTTCCCCGTCACCGAGGACTACACGAAGTTCCGCGAATATCTGCTGCCGATCCTGGAAGAGGTTCAGTCCAGGACATAAAGGGTTCTAGAGGAGGAGAAAGTAACATGAAGATGAAATCCCTGGCTGCGGCGGTGTCCGTCGCGGCAATGATGACGGCTGCCAGCGCGCAGGCGGATGGCCTTGATACGCTGCCGGAGAATATCCGCAGCGTCTACAGCATGGTCGACAGCCAGATCCCGGTCGGCGCATCGCCGTTGGCGAACTTCAAGGCCAAGAAGGGCCCGCCGTGGAAGATCGGCTATGCCTCGACCTATGCCGGCAATACCTGGCAGGCCACGGCTCTCGACGAGATCGTCAACAAGCTGGCCCCGGCAGCCAAGGAGGCCGGCCTCGTGTCGGAGCTTGTCGTCACGCAGGCCGACTTCAAGGACGCCGTGCAGATTCAGCAGATGCGCCAGATGATCGACAACGATGTCGATGCGATCATCATCTGCTGCTCGAACGTCACGGCCTTCAATCCGACCATCGAATATGCCTGGTCTAAGGGCGTCGCGGTCTTCGCCTATTCCGGCTACACGACCTCGCCCTATTCGATCAACGTCGCCGCCAACCACATGCAGGGCGGCTTCGACATGGCCAAATGGCTGGCCGACGAGATGGGCGGCAAGGGCAATGTCGTCCTCGTCTCCGGCGTTCCCGGCACGGCCTCGTCCGACGCCTTCGATTCCGGCGCCAAGAAGGCGCTGGAGGGCTATCCGGATATCAAGATCATCGGCGAAGTGGCCGGGAAGTGGACCGATCAGGTCGCGCAGACCGAGCTGCAGAAGTTCCTGGCGATCAACCCGGCCAAGGTTGATGGCATCCTGACCCAGGCCGCGCAGGAAAACGGCGTCCTGAACGCCATGCTGCAATCCGGCCGTCCGATGGTGCCGATCACGCTCGGCGGCGAGGCATCGGCCGCCTGCTACTGGCGCAAGAACCCGGATTGGATTTCCAAGTCCTTCCACATCTGGCCGCCGGCCCGCGAAATGGACCAGGTCTGGGATGTCATGCTGCGCACGCTGGGCGGTGAGGGGCCGAAGATCCAGTCCATGCTGCGCCCGGTGCTGCCCTACACGATCGAAGACGTGAAGGCGGCGCTGCCGGAGGACTGCGACCTCAACTCCACCGGCTGGGTACAGCCGACGGCGGATGCCTGGTGGCCGAAGGATGTCGCCACGCAGTTCTTCGCCAACCCGAAGTAACCGGACCGCGCGACCGGGCCTTCAGGCAGGCCCGGTCGTCCTGTCGCGGCCACAGATGAACTGGAGCAAGCATGGCGGGCACGATTTCAATCCGTTTGCGCAACGTTTCGAAGCGCTTCGGGGAAACCCGCGCCCTGACGGATTGCGACTTCGAAGCCTGCAAGGGCGAAGTCCACGCGATCGTCGGGGAGAACGGCAGCGGCAAGAGCACGCTGGCGAAGATCATTTCCGGCGTCCTGGTGCCGGACAGCGGTGACTGCGAGGTGCTCGGCGCCAGCATCTCGACGCCGCGCCAGGCGCGCGACCGCGGCATCGCGGCGATCTTCCAGGAAGTGCTGATCGCCGACGAGGCGAGCGTCCTCGACAATCTCTATGTCGGCAGCGAAGGGCTGGTCGGCACCGGCAAGAGCCGCAGCCGCAAGCTGTGCGAGGCCGGCGAGATCATGACGCGCTGCGTCGGATATGCCGTCGATCTCGATGCGCGCGCCGGCGGCCTGCCGCTGAGCGTGCGCCAGTGGATCGTCATCGTCCGCGCCATCCTGCGGTCGCCGGACGTGCTCATCTTCGACGAATCCTCCGCCGCGCTCGACCTTGAGGCGACCCAGCGGCTGTTTGCCGAAATCACCCGCCTTCGCGATGCGGGCAATACCATCCTGCTGGTGACGCACCGCATTGCCGAGCTTGTCAGCATTGCCGACCGCGCCACGATCCTGCGCGACGGCAAGGCCGTGGGCGTGCTTCAGCGCGAGGAGATCACCGAAGCCCGGCTTCTGGAAATGATGACGCAGGCCGGCCGCACGCTGAGCGCCGCGCCGACCGTGCGCCTGCGCGACAATGCCGATGATCAGCCCATCATCCTCGCCAGGGACATCCGCATGTCCGAAGCGGCGGCGCCTTTCGACTTTTCGCTGCAGCCCGGAACCATCGTCGGGCTGGCAGGCCTCGACGGGCACGGGCAGGAGCACTTCGCCCGCATTCTCGCCGGGATCTTGCAGCCGTCCTCCGGCGATGTCTCGTGCCGCGGCCGCGACGGCGGGATGGAAAGCATCGACGGCCTGGAGGCTGCCTGGCGGAATCATATTTCCTGGGTGTCGGGGGACCGCAAGCGCGAGGGCATCTTCCCGCAGCTCAGCATCTTCGACAATTTCGCCCTCGGCATCTATCGCCGCAAGCTCGGCGCCTTCGGGACCATCGATGCCGGACGCGCGCGCTCCTTGTTCGAGGACGAGGCGCGGCGGCTCTCCATCCGCATGGGCTCGTCCGGCAACCGCATCACCTCGCTGTCCGGCGGAAACCAGCAGAAGGTGCTGATCGCCCGGGCCTTCGCCGACACGCCGCGGGTGATCGTGCTCAATGACCCGGCGCGCGGCGTCGACATCGGCACCAAGCGCGACCTTTACCGGGAATTGCAGCGCTTTGCCGAGAGCGGCGGTGCCGTCGTGTACCTCTCCAGCGAGATCGAGGAATTCTTCGGCTTTGCCCATCGCGTCGATGTCTTCGTCAACGGGTCGCTGTTCCGGTCGCTGAGCGGTGATGACATCGAAGAGCGGGAAATCCTCGGCGCCATGTTCGGGCAGCCGCCAGGGGCCCATGTCGAACTCGAAGCAGTACATGAGGTGGCACAATGACCGCGACCAGGACGTTCCAGAAACTCGGGTCGCTTGCCGTCCCCCTTACGCTCGTCGTCGTGCTGCTCGCGATCGCCGCGATCCGCTCGCCGAACCTGTTCACGCCGTCCGGCATCGGCAACGGCATCCTTGTCGCAGCGCCGCTGTTCTTCGCGACCATGGCGCTCACGCCCATCGTCATGTCCGGGCGAGGGGCGGTGGACCTGTCGATCGGCCCGCTGATCGGCTTCCTCAACGTCACGCTGATTACCTGGCTGTCTGCCAGGGGCATCACGCATCCGGTTCTGTTCATCGGCTGGGCCCTTCTCGCCGGCGCGCTGTGGCAGGTCCTGCTGGCGCTGATCGTCATCTATGTCCGCATCGCGCCGATCATCGTCTCGCTGTCCGGCTATCTGGTCCTGAGCGGGGTCAACCTGATGATCATGTCGCGGCCGGGTGGCGTGGCGCCCGACTGGATCATGAACTGGGGCGCCGCCAGCGCCGCACAGGTGATCTCGCCGATCTTCCTGCTCGCGCTGGTCGCCTTCGCGGCCTGGGTCGCGATCACCCGCACCGGCTTCCATCGCCAGTTGCGCATGGTCGGCTCCGACGAACGCATGGCCTACACGGCCGGCATCAATGTCGATCTCGTCCGCCTGATCGCCTTTGCCATCGGCGGCATGTTCGCGGGCCTGGCGGCGCTGAGCTATACCGCTCTCATCGCCTCCGGCGATCCGACCCAGGGCTCGACCTATACGCTTCAGGCGGTCACCGCACTGGTGCTGGGTGGCGCGAGCCTTTCCGGCGGGCGTGGCGGCGCGATCGGCGCGGCTCTCGGCGCGGTCAACATGTTCCTCATCAACTACCTCCTGGGAACGTTCAATTTCGGCTCGCTGTCGGGCTACGTCACCCAGATGGCCTTCGGAGCGATCCTCGCATGTTCTCTTCTGGTGAACCTCTTCACGTCTCCGTCCGCGAGCAAGGCATGAGGAAGGACATGGAAAAGACCGCCGACACGACGCTTTCCCCGGGCCGCTCCGCCTCCGGCATCCGCCTGCAGAGATCGCTCGCCATCGGCGCCGGCCTCCTGGCCGTGCTTGCCGTCGCCGGTGCCGTGCTGGTGCCGGGCTTCGTCTCGATGCAGAACGCCCGGTCGATCCTGCTGCTCGCCTCGTTCCTCGGGATCGCCTCGCTGGGGCAGACGCTCTGCGCCCTGCTCGGCGCGCTCGACCTGTCGATACCCTTTGTCATCGGTTCGGCAAACATCCTGCTGCCGAGCCTGCTGGTGTCCGGCCTGCCGCCGGCGGTGGCGATCGCGCTGATCCTCCTGCTCGGTGCGCTCGTCGGCGCGATCAACGGGTTGATGAGCTTCAGGATCCAGGGGCAGGCGCTGATCATGTCGCTCGCCGTCGGCTTCGCCGTGGTCGGCGCGACGCAGATCTATACGACGCTCGGCTCCATCTATGCCGGGACGGTCTTCGCCACCATTCCCGACTGGCTGCGCAACCTCGCCGCCTTCAACGGCACCACCCTCGGCATTCCCATGCCCCCGGTGATCCTGATCTGGGCCATTCTGGCGGCCGTCGTGATCCTCGCCATGCACCGCACCTGGTTCGGCCGCGGCATCTATGCGCTCGGCGGAAGCCGTGTCGCGGCGGCGCGGCTGCAGATCTCCGAGCGCAAGCTCTGGGTCGCCGTCCATGCGATTTCAGGCGTGGCCTCGGTCTCGGCCGGCATGCTGCTGCTCGGTTTTTCCGGCGGCGGTTTCGTCGGCGTCGGCGATCCCTACCTCTTCACCACGGTCGCGGCGGTCGTCATCGGCGGCACGTCGCTGCTCGGTGGCGCCGGCGGCTATGGCGCCACCGTTCTCGGCGTGCTGGTCCTGACCGTGCTGACCTCGATCCTGGTCGGCCTCGGCCTGAGCTTTGCCTCGCAGCAGGCCGTGGTCGGCCTGCTGATCATTCCGATGGTGGCGATCTACGCCCGCGCCCCGCACATCCGCAACCAGATCTGAGACCTGCAGACATGATAGCGCAATACCTTCTCTCCCGCCTCTCCGACCCGACGCTTGTCCGCGAGCAGGCCCTGCTTGCCGGCGATTGGGTGACATCGGCCAACGGCCAGACGATCGACGTCAGGAACCCCTCGACCGGCGAGGTCCTGGCGCAGGTGCCGGACATGGGCCTTGAGGAAATCCGTGCCGCGATCACGGCTGCGGACAAGGCCCAGAAATTCTGGGCGCTGGCGACTGGCAAGGAGCGCGCCGTAATCCTGCGCCGCTGGTACGATCTCGTGATGGCGAACCAGAAGGACCTCGCCACTATCCTGACCGCCGAAATGGGCAAGCCTTTTGCCGAGGCAATGGGCGAGGTGGCTTATGGCGCGGGCTATATCGAATGGTTCGGCGAAGAGGCCAAGCGCATCTATGGCGACACCATCCCCGGCCATCATCGCGACAAGCGCATCATCGTGCTGAAGCAGCCGGTCGGCGTCGTCGCGGCGATCACGCCGTGGAATTTTCCCTCGGCGATGGTGGCGCGCAAGTTTGCGCCGGCGCTCGCCGCCGGATGCTCGATGGTGTTCAAGCCGGCCGCGGAAACGCCGCTTTCGGCGCTCGCCCTTGCAACGCTCGCCGAGCGGGCAGGGCTGCCGAAAGGCCTGCTCAGCGTGCTGCCGACCAAACGTGCGCGCGAGTTCGGCACCGAGGTCTGCACCAACCCGATCATCAAGAAGCTGACCTTCACCGGTTCGACGGAAGTCGGGCGCATCCTGATGGCGCAGGGCGCGCAGAAAATCCTCAAGCTCAGCCTCGAACTCGGCGGCAATGCGCCCTTCATCGTGTTCGACGACGCCGATGTCGATGCGGCGGTCGAGGGTGCGCTCCAGTCGAAGTTCCGCAACAACGGCCAGACCTGCGTCTGCGCCAACCGCCTTTATGTCCAGTCGGGCATCCACGACGAATTCGTTCGCCGCTTCGGCAAGGCCGTGTCGGAGATGAAGGTCGGCGACGGCTTCGAAGAGGCGACCGAGCTCGGCCCGCTGATCAACGAGGCGGCCATGGTGAAGCTGAAGGACCATATCGACGACGCGGTGGCCAAGGGCGCCAGCATCGTCACCGGCGGCCAGCCCCATCCCCTCGGCAGGACCTTCGTTGCGCCGACGATCGTCACCGGCGTGACATCAGGGATGAAGGTCGCGCGCGAGGAGACCTTCGCACCGCTCGCGCCGATCTTTCGCTTCGAGGACGTGGGCGAAGTGATCGCGCTTGCCAACGACACCGAGTTCGGGCTCGCCTCCTATTTCTACGCCAATGACCTGAAACAGGTCTGGAAAGTGGCCGAGGCGCTCGAATACGGCATGGTCGGCGTCAATACGGGCCTGATCTCGACCGAGGTCGCCCCCTTCGGCGGCGTCAAGCAATCGGGCTTCGGGCGCGAGGGTTCGAAATACGGTCTCGATGATTTCCTGTCGCTGAAATACGTCTGCCTCGGAGGAATTTCCTGATCGCCCGGCGCCTCGCGCCGGATCATTTTTGAAAAGGGGCCGCGGCTTCGTCAAAAGCTGCGGGGAGGAAAATCATGGTTACTGATAGCGAAGACGTCTTCGATTACATCGTCGTGGGGGCAGGGACGTCGGGCTGCGTCCTGACCGAGCGCCTGAGCGCCGCCGGTCATTCCGTCTGCACCCTGGAGGCCGGGCCGCGGGACATCAACCCGCTGATCCACATCCCGGCCGGCTACATCAAGAACATCTATTCCAAGACTCTGACCTGGAATTTCCAGTCGGAGCCCGGTCCGGGCGTCAACAACCGCTCGTTCTCGCTGCCGCAGGGCCGCGTCCTCGGCGGGTCGAGTTCGATCAACGGGCTGAACTACGTGCGCGGCCAGTCGGTCGACTACGACAATTGGGCCGCGGCCGGCAATCCGGGCTGGAGCTACCAGGATATTCTGCCCTATTTCCGGCGCTCCGAGCGGCGGCTCGGAAACCCGGATCCGAAATACCGCGGCACGGAGGGCGAGCTGCCGATCTCGGATCTCGACTGGCACAACCCGGTCAGCGACGCGCTGATCGATGCCGCGGTGGCGATCGGCATTCCCCGCAATCCCGACCACAACGGCGCGACGCAGGAAGGCGTCGGCTTCTTCCAGCGCACGATCCATCGCGGCAAGCGCGTCAGTGCTGCCAGGGCATTCCTGTCCAAGGCGAAGCGCCGGCCGAACGTTTCGATCCGTACCCATGCGCAGTGCACGTCGATCGTCATCGAGAACGGCGTTGCGCGCGGGGTGCGCTATATCCAGGGCGGCACGTCGCGGACGGTCCGCGCCCGCCGCGAGGTGCTGCTGACGGCCGGGGCGCTGAACACGCCGAAGCTGCTGCAGCTTTCCGGGCTCGGACCGGCCGACGTGCTGAGGGCGGCCGGCATCGCGGTGCTGCGGGACATCCAGGGCGTCGGCGCCAATCTGCGCGATCACTATGCGGTGCGCATGGTGTCGAGAATTCATGGGGCGCCGACGATCAATGCCAAGGTCCAGGGGCCGGCGCTTGCCGTGCAGGTCGCCCGCTGGCTGGTCGGGCTGCCGAGCCCGCTCGCCATCAGCCCGTCGCTCGTCCACATCTTCACCCGTTCCGACCCGTCGCTCGACCGGCCGGACCTCGAATTCGCCTGCGCGCCGGCCAGCTTCCGGGAGGGTGTTGTCGGCCTTCTCGACAAGCATCCGGGCCTGACGCTCGGCGTCTGGCAGGAGCGGCCGGAAAGCCTCGGCCATGTCCGGGTCAAGAGCAGCGATGTCTTCCAGGCGCCGTCGATCCAGCCGAACTACCTGACGGACGAGCGCGACCAGAAGGCGCTTCTCGGCGGCATGCGCATCGCGCGCAAGCTGTTCCGCGCGCCGCCGCTGGCAAGGTATGTCGAGGCCGAGACGTCCCCGAAGCCGGAGCTGGAAGGCGATGATGAACTTCTCGCCTTTGCCCGCGAGAAGGGAACGACCGTCTACCACATGATCGGCACCGCCCGCATGGGCCCCAGGGATCGGCCAGACAGCGTGGTCGATCATGAACTGAGGTTCCACGGCATCGAGAACCTGCGTGTCTGCGACGCGTCGATCATGCCGTCCATGCCCTCGGCCAACACCAATGCCTCGACGCTGATGATCGCCGAGAAGGCGGCCGACATGATTCTCGGCCGGCAGGCCACGCCATGACGGCCGCCGACCGGCACGGCGAGGCAACGCGCCTTTATGTCACCGAGGCGCAGCGGGTGTTCGACGCCCTGCACGAGGTCGCGACGCGGCTCGCAGGGCTGCTGATGTCGCTGGAAATGCTCAAGTCGCGGCATGTGCTCGACGTCGAAAGCCGCCTCGCGGCAAGGGCGAGGCTGGAGAGCGCGCAGGCCGCCTATCGGCGGCTCCGGCCGCCGGCGGTCGCGGCGCATTTTCATCATCACCTCACCGATGCCCTCGGCAAGCTCACGGCATCGCTGGACCATATCGACGGCCGCTTGGCGGGACTGGTCGCGGCGGCAGACCCGCTGCCGTCCCTGCGCTCGGCCTGGCGCGACATGGAAGCGGCATCGCGTGCGATGCCCGGCTTCGAGACCGTCGATTTTCAACAATCTTGCTGTGCCCTGCACATCAAGCCGGCTAACAGCGGAGGACGACATGGCCGAATATTCAATCTGGATTCTTAATTTCGCAGAAGTGCCGGATGCGGCGACGAGCTCGCTCATCTTCGGCCGCCACAATGCCGGCACGCAGGTGCTGCCCTACGCCTACACGCTGCTGAAGGGACACGGCAAGACGATCCTGCTCGATTGCGGCCTGAACGCGGAATCGCACGGCAAGGCCTTCGTCGAAAAGTTCAACGTGCAGAAATGGGCGCATCCGAGAGACGTGCTCGGCGAAATCGGCGTCACGCCGGAAGAGATCGACTACGTCATCTTGACCCATGCGCATTTCGACCACATGGGCGGCCTGTCGCTCTTCCCGAACGCGACGTTCATGATCCAGTCGGAGGAGCTAGCGGCCTGGGTCAAGATCATGGCCATGGACCGCAAGTTCCGCTGGCTGATGGGCGCAACCGATCCGAACGACATGATGGAAGCCGTGCAGCTCGCGCGGGAAGGCCGCCTGCTCGGCATCGACGGCGACGCCGACGACATCCTGCCGAACATCGACCTGCGCGTCGCGCCCGATACGCATACGGCCTATTCGCAATATGTCGTCGTGCGCAATGACGGAAAGGCCGTGAGCGAGGATTGCTACATCTACACGGGCGACCTCATCTATCGGCACGACAACATTCACGGCGGCACGCCGGACGATCCCTTCTACGTGGCCAACGGATTGTCCTACGGCAGCAACACCAAGCTGCTGCTGGTGACCGATGAGATCATGAAGACCGTCGGCAACGACATACGCCGTGTCCTTATCCCGCACGATCAGAAGATGGCCGAACTCTATCCGTCACGGACAACACGCCGTGGTCATTATCTGGTCGAGGTCGCGCTTGCCAATGGAGACGCATCGCGCGTTTGAATCATGTGTAGCTGAGGCAGGATGTCGTGCTGATACGCGGGGTCCGTGAAGCTTGGCGGCAGGTGGGGGAGGGAAGCTCTGCCGCCCGCGTCGCCGCCACGTGAACTTCTACCCGGCAGCGAAGCGCCCGGAGCCGAAACGGGCCTCAAGGTCGTTCAACACCCTGGATTATCAGGCCCGGAGAGATACTCCGGGCCTCTGCATTTCAGTGTCCGCCCGGCGCGGAGAAGGCCGCATGTTCCTTGTCGTGGAGCGCGAAGCGGTCGAGCATGTGGGCACTTGCCTCGTTCACGCCGATGACGGCCACATCGACGCCCTGGCGGCGGTATTTGAGGACGATCTTGTCGAGCGCGCCGACGGCGGTGATGTCCCAGAGATGCGCTTGCGTGACATCGATCGTCACCTTGCGCAATGTTTCGGTAAAATCGAAGGCCGCGGTAAAGCTCTCCGCCGAGGCGAAGAAGATCTGGCCATCGACGTGATAGGTACGCTCCGTGCCGTCCGCGCTCAGCGCCGAGCGGACGTGGAAGAGCTTTGCGACCTTGCCGGCGAAGAACACGCCGGAGAGCAGAACGCCGACGAGCACGCCCTTGGCGAGGTCATGCGTGCCAACGACGGTTGCGACCGTTGCCAGCATGACGACGGAGGACGAGAGCGGATTGCGGCGCAAGTCGAGGATCGAGCGCCAGGAGAAGGTGCCGACCGAGACCATGATCATCACGGCGACCAGCGCGGCCATCGGGATGATGCGCACGAGATCGTCCAGCACGAGGATGAGGAACAGCAGGAAGGCGCCCGCCACGAAGGTGGAAAGTCGCCCGCGGCCGCCCGATGTGACGTTGATCACCGACTGGCCGATCATGGCGCAGCCGCCCATGCCGCCGATCAGGCTGGAGGCGATGTTGCTGGCGCCCTGACCGATGCATTCCTGGCTCTTCGAACTCGGCGTGTCCGTCATGTCGTCGACGATCTGCGCCGTCAGCAATGATTCCAGCAGGCCGACCGCGGCAAGCGCCATGGAATAGGGGAAAATGATCTGCAGCGTCTCGAAGGTCAGCGGCACCTGCGGTAGCGCGAAGATGGGCAGCGCCGACGGCAGTTCGCCGAGATCGCCGACCGTGCGCAGGTCCAGGCCGCCCCACCAGGCGATGCCGGTCAGGACGAGGATGGCGACCAGCGGCGAGGGGATGGCCCTGGTGACATAGGGGAGGAGATAGATGATCGCGAGGCCGGCCGCGATCATGGCATAAGTCAATCCCGGCACGCCGATGAGCTCGGGCAGCTGCGCCATGAAGATCAGGATTGCCAGTGCGTTGACGAAGCCGGTGATGACCGAGCGCGAGACGAAGCGCATGACGCGGCCGAGCTTCAGGAAGCCGGCACAGATCTGGATCAGGCCCATCAGCAGCGTGGCGGCGAAGAGGTATTCGAGGCCATGCTCCTTCACGAGCGTGACCATCAGCACGGCGGTTGCCGCCGTTGCGGCCGAGATCATGCCCGGCCGGCCGCCGGCGAAGGCGGAGACGCAGGCGATGGCGAAGGAGGCGAAGAGCCCGATCTTCGGATCGACGCCAGCAATGACGGAAAAGCCGATGGCTTCGGGAATGAGAGCGAGCGCGACAACGATGCCGGAGAGAATGTCGGCACGAATGTTCGAGAACCACTCGCGCTTGTAGGTCGTCAGGTTGAACATGGAAAAGTCCGCAAAGAAGCGCATCCAGACCGGATGGCGTCCGGCCTTGTGAACAGGTTTGATGCTTTGCGTTGTCTGGCGGATCGGCGGCCAGAAGAGCCACCCGGAGTTTCACCGGGTCCGGGGTGAATGAAGCCGTTATAGAAAATGTAGCGCGCCGGTCAACGGCGATTTCGGACAAGATGCGGCTGGACGGCTGGAGGAGGGAAAATGAAGCGGAAACCCGGCTGCGGCGAAGACGATGCCGGCAAGCGGTATGTTGAGGCGGGCGCCAGCGGCAGAACCTGCGAGGATCCGCGCCTGCGCCATGCCGCCGCAGGGCTGGCGTGCACAGTATGCGCACCTGTCCGTTTATGCGCGATGGTATAGCTGTGCGATCCGGAACGAAGCGGTCCGGCAAAGCTCACGCTATGTTTCATCCCAGCAATTGCCGCGCAATAGCGTGACATCGAAGACGTGATTCAAAGATGCTGGGAGGCAAGAACTGGAAAACTAGAATAACCAACATGCTCTTACGGTTCACATGGATTTCAAGGCTATTCGGGCTGTCCGCGCGGCGAATATTGCAATCCTGGCCCGCTCTGGTGCTCGGATTGTGTATTGCGCTTCTCCTCTCCTACGAACTTTGGCGTAGCCATGGCGAAGCGGTGAGTGCTGCGGAGGACAACGCATCCAACCTGGTTCACCTCATTTCGGAGCAGGTGGCGAGAACGCTTCAGTCGGTCGACGTGAACCTTCAGGATATCGCAACGGAGCTGGAGAGAAATCCGGCGATTGGCGACAATGACGTCATGTTCCGTGCCAACCTTCATCGAAGGCTATCGGATATGCCTTTCGTTCGCGCGATCTTCGTCATCAACCGTGACGGCTACATTATTCACGATACCGATTTTCCCTCCACGCCGCATGTCAGCCTGGCGGACCGGGAATATTTCAAGGTCCATCAGACGGATAGGTCCCTCGGGCTCCACATTGGCAAGCCTTTGAAGAGCCGTTCTCGCGGGGTCTGGTTCATCAGCATGAGCCGGCGCATCGAAAGTGCGGATGGCCGGTTCATAGGTATCGTCGTCGCGGCGGTGGAGCCGCTTTATTTCGAAAGCTTCTACCGGCAGCTTTCCGTCGGTGCGGGAACGACCGTGCTGTTCCTGGACAACGGCACCTTGCTTGCGCGCTCGCCGGCGGTGGAACAGGCGATGGGCCGGTCGTTCGCAGACAGCGAACCGTTTCGCAGCCTTCTCGCCGTCCGCAATCCCGGCGTCGGCTGGAACAGGAGCCCCATTGACGGTGTGCCTCGCATCCTCGGCTATCAGCGGCTGGAGAGAGTGCCGATTGTCGTGCTTGTGACGCTCGACGAAGACTATGTCATGCGGCCGTGGCGTGCCCACGCTCTCGTGGTGTCGATTGGAGCCGCCATTCTGCTCGCCCTGCTCGTCCTTCTCGAATGGCTGGCCCGCCGCGGCCGCCGGCGCGAGGAGGCTGCGCGCCTGCGCCTTGAGAAGACCCGGAGGCTGGAAGCGCTTGGGCGCTTTGCCGGCGGCATCGCCCATGATTGCGGGAACCTCATGAGGATCATCCGCTCGGCCACGGTCGTCCTGCGTCCAATCGTCGATGACAGGAGGGAGGCAGTGCGGCTTCTGGCCGAGATCGACACGACGCTCGATGCGGGGAGGACGCTCGTCAACCGCCTGCTGACATATGCACGAAATCCCGACCTTCATCTTGAGCACGCCGACGTGTGCGATCTCGTCAGGGAGGTCCTGCCGATCGCCCGGCAGGCTGCGGGGCCTGGCGTGGAAATCAGGACGGTTCTTTCTGAGGAGAACAACCCGTGCCGTGTCGACAGGGCGCAATTCCAGGCCGCCATCATCAATCTGGTGCTGAACGCCCGCGATGCCATGCCCTATGGTGGCAGGATTACCATAGGGGTCGGCGCGGTGAAGGAGAGCGGGAAACCGGACGAGGCCGGCTGGGTGGAAATCAGCGTCGAGGACGAGGGCACCGGCATGACGGATGAAGTGCAGCGTCAGGCCTTCGACCCGTTCTTCACGACGAGAGAGGACCAGGAAGGGCACGGGATGGGCCTCAGCCAGGTGCAGGAATTCGTGCAGCAGAGCGCAGGACGGATGGACATCGCCAGCCAGCCCGGTCAAGGGACGAAGGTTTGCATTCGCCTGCCGCTGCAATCTCGTTTAGAAATCATGCCGAAGCTGGATGAAGGCATGACCCGTGACGGATGACATGGACATCGCCGAGCGGCGGGATTTGCGGGTGCTCGTCGTAGACGACCACCCGCTCATTCGAACCGGAATCAAGGCAATGTTGTCGCAGCGCCCAAGCCTGAGCGTCTGCGCGGAGGCCGAGACGGGGCAGGATGCGCTCCGGCTCGCACATACATTGAGGCCCGATCTCGTCATTCTCGATTACGCCCTGCCGGTGCTCAACGGTCTCGAAGTGACCCGCCAGCTCTGCCGGGACCTGCCGGGCATCGGCGTCCTCATCTACACGATGCATACCGACGAGAGGGTCCTCGCCGCAGCCGTGCAGGCGGGGGCACGCGGATACGTGCTGAAAACCGAAGAGGATGCAGCGCTCCTTGCCGCCATCGACGCCATCGTCGCGGGCAGAAGCCATGTCTCGGCGGCGCTCGGCCGGCCGCCGCTCGGGGCGCGGCCGAAGAACGAACTGCACATGCTGACCCCGAGGGAGATCGAAGTCATTCGCCTGGTGGCGACGGGCGCAACGAACCGCGCCATTGCCGACAGGTTGAATGTCAGCATCAAGACCGTCGATACACATCGAACATCGGCGATGCGCAAGCTCGATCTCCATACCGCCATCGACATGACGATCTTCGCGATCCGAAGCGGAATAATCAACCTGTAGGCGATGCCGACCGATCGGAGATAAGCCTTGAATTGAAAATGCCGCGTTGATTCTGCGCAATCCCTCGCGCCCTGCCGGCTGGCCGGGAGGATTTGCGTAAAATAAGCGCAAATTTTCATGAGAAAGCACCTCCAACTTCAGGCAAGCATTCGAAAGCATAAAGAAAGCATCGCTACTTTAGCCTGACCGAACAGATAGGACATTATCGCTCCGGCATGAAGGCGGGTTCGGTCAACCGAGCTTTTAGAACACCAAGCTGCTGGAGCCGCCTTCATGCATCCGCGCCTCTATTCCCCGCTCCTTTCCCTGGGTCTTGAGACAGGCCCACTGGTCGCCTTCCCGACGTTCAGGCGGAAGGGAGAGCGTCAGTGAAGCAGGCGGTAATTGTCATCCGTGCATTCATGTCGGTTCCGAAGGGCAATCCGGAACTGCTCAAAGCGCAATATCGCGCGTTTTCGCGGCAGTTGCCGCTGATGTATTTCATTCTCCTGTCGAGCACGTGGGCCGCCGCCGCGACATATATGGCGATCGCCCCGTTCTGGCTGACGACAGGGATTCCGGCCCTGCTCACGCTCGTTTGCGTTGTTCGCGTCCTGCACTGGCGCAAGTCCCGCCACGTCGATCCGACGCCGGAAGAGGCTTTGCGTGCCCTGAGAAAGGTGAATTATCTTGCCTGCGGCATTGCCGTCGCCTTCACCGCCTGGTCCTTCCTCCTTTTTCCCTATGGCGATGCCTATGCCCGTTCGCATCTGGCATTCTACATGGCCATCACGGTGATCTCCTGCATCTTCAGCCTGATGCACCTTCGTTCGGCCGCCCTGATCGTGGCCCTGATCGTCAATGGCGCCTTCATCGCTTTCTTCGCTGCCACCGGGCAACCGACCTTCATCGCCACGTCGATCAACATTGCCCTCGTCTCGATCGGCATGCTGGTGGTCCTCAACATCAACTATCACACCTTCGCGCGCATGGTGAACACGCAGACCGAGGCGCGCCGGAAACAGGAGGAGCAGAGCCGTCTTTTACGCATGATCGACAATATGCCGGTCGCCGTCATGACCATCGATCCGGACAGCCTCGCCATCACCTATGTCAACGAAACCTCGAAGAACCTGATCCGCAGCGTCGAACATCTGATGCCGATCAAGGCTGACGATCTGATCGGCTCATCGATCGACGTCTTCCACAAGAACCCGGAGCATCAGCGCCGCATTCTCTCCGATCCCGCCAACCTGCCGTTCCACGGGCGCATGAATCTCGGCCCGGAAGTGCTGGACGTGAAGGTGGCGGCCATCATGGCCGACGATGGCAGCTATCTCGGACCGATGCTCACATGGGCGCTCGTCACCCAGGAGGTGGAAGCGGAAAGGCGCATTCATCAGCTCGCCCACTACGACACGCTGACCGGCCTTGCAAACCGCGTCACGTTCGGGGAGCGAATGGAGACCACCATCGCCGCGCCCGGCGATGGTCCGGGTCTTCTGTTTATCGATCTCGATGGCTTCAAGCTCGTCAACGATACGCGGGGACATCGCGTCGGCGACGAGCTTCTGCGGCAGGTCGCCGAACGGCTGCACGCCACCTGTGACGATCCGGCCATGACGATCGGGCGGCTTGGCGGCGACGAATTCGCCGTGCTCGTGCCCCATGGCCGGATACGCGCGCTGGAACAGCTCTCCACCAGCATCATCGAGACCGTGTCGGCACCCTACGCTCTCGAGCACAGCCGGAACATCCAGATCGGCGCGTCGATCGGCATTGCGATTGCCCCGAGCCACGGCAATACCGGCGAGTCCCTGCTCGCCCGCGCCGACATGGCGCTTTATGCCGCCAAGGCCGCCGGGAAGGGAACATGGCGCGTCTTCTCGGAAGACATGGAAAGCAGGATTCAGGAGCGCATGCGCCTTCAGGCGAAATTGCGCGACAGCTTGCAGACCCGGGAAGGGCTGTTCGTCTTCTATCAGCCGATCATCGATGTCCACACGAAGAAGGTCACGGCGCGCGAGGCCCTGATCCGCTGGCACCATCCGGAGCGCGGCTGGATTTCACCGGCCGAGTTCATACCCGTTGCCGAACAGAGCGGCCTGATCGACCAGATCGGCGATTTCGTTCTGGACACCGCTTGCCGCGACGCGGCGGAATGGGAGGACGGCGCGCGCGTGGCGGTCAATGTCTCGGCTGCCCAGCTCGGCAAGGGAACGATCGCGAACACTGTCCTGGACGCGCTGACGCGCGCCGGTCTGTCGCCAGAACGGCTGGAAGTCGAAGTGACCGAAACCGCCATGCTGCACGATGAACATGGCGGGATCGGTGACCTGCGTCGCCTGCGCGACATGGGCGTGCGCGTGGCGCTGGACGACTTCGGAACCGGTTATTCCTCCCTCACGCACCTGCGCGCCTTTCCCTTCGACAAGATCAAGATCGACGGCTCGTTCGTCCGCGATGCGATCCAGCGGCCGGAATCGGCCGCCGTGGTCGGCGCGATTGCCGATCTCGGCAAGCGTCTCGGCGTGACGACCGTGGCGGAGGGCGTCGAGACGGAAGCGCACCTGCACCGCGTTCTCGAAGAAGGCTGCGACGAGGTCCAGGGCTTCTTCTACGGACGGCCGGAGCCGAGCCGGAAGGATGAGGAGCTGATCAGGTCCCTGAACCAGACCACGACCGACCTCGCCCCCCTCTACGTTCCATCGCGCTGCAACGGGACGAAATGAAATCGCCTTGCAACCTCGGCGTCGAGCCCGTTCGCCGCAAGCTGGCGCACGGCCTTCGTCCGCGGCAGGATCGATCAGCGCGAGCCTTGCGTCAGGGCGCAACCGGCGGTGGATGCCCGGGAGGAAGGCGCCCTTGCCGCCGTCGTCGGCGATGAAGTGCAACATCATCGAGACTATGCAGGCGTCGTGGTCCGGCCTGTCGTCCAGCGCGTCGACCGTCGCGGTCTCAAGACGGACGCGGCCGGAAAGACAGGTATCGTCGATGCGCCGGCGCGCGGCGGCGATTATGCCAGGCGAAAGATCGACGCCGGTGATGCAGGCGCCCAGCAAGGCCCTGGCAATGGCGAGGATTTTGCTGCCCGTGCCACATCCGGCAACGAGGATGGTCGATGGCGCCGGCATGGTTGCGGCCAGCACGGCGGCAGCGAGGTCTGCGCCAGCAGGTAGCCGGGCACCGTGCGGAGGATCCGCGTGTCATAGTCTTGGGCGGCGGGAGGTAAGTTTTATCCTTGCAAGACTTGAGGGCTGGAAATTGCCGAACGAGGGAGCGTCGAACCTGTCTTGGCGTGCGGCGGCCGGTATCGACAAACGGCCGAAGTGCTTGCGTTAGGCGATGTGGAATTTCCACCTATGTGCCCGACGTTCGAAGGCGGAGCACGGGCCGCCTTGCTGTGCGACTTCCGTCAAGTCCGTTCCAGTAAGTGCCTTGCATCGGCACAGCGAGAAGGCGATCGTTGACCTCGTCCGGATTCCCGCCGGATCGAGATTGTCGAAGAGATCGGGATGCAGCCACTTTCAGACGATGCGTGGCGGGGTATCGTTGAAGCCGCGCCGTGCCAAGCGCGAGGATTTCACTGGCCCGCCGTGAGTATCCTCGGCATGACGTTCACTTGGGGCAGGAGGTCAGCGTTTTCGTCCGGCTGAGCGAGAAACGAAGACCACCAGCGTCAGCGCGGCGACAAGACCGAGAATGCCCGCTACGCCCGCCGCGACTGCGAAGCCTTGCGAATAAGCCTCTTGCAGCATGATACGGAAAGCATCCAGTGCGATGCTCATGCCCGCGGGCATTTCGTGGCGCTGGATCGCTACCGCGGCGAGGACAGGGGCATCGCCGCTGCCCAGCGTTGCGAGTGCGTCCTCCAGCGAGGCCACAGCCCTTCCGCTCATGATCGTGCCGAGCAGCGCGATGCCGATGGTCATGCCGCCTTGGCGTAGCGCGTTCATCGTCGCCGATGCTGCGCCGGTCCGTTCGCGCGGCGCGCTTTCCATGGCCGCCGCGCCGGTGGCGGGGACGGCCAGGCCCAGGCCGATGCCGAGCAGGGCAAAGGTCGGCGCGACGATCCAGTAGGGCGTCAGCGGCGAAAATCCTGTCATCGCCAGCATTGCCGCACCGAGCAGAACGTAGCCTGCGATCATCAGCCGATGCAGCCCGAAGCGCCGGGTCAGCCTGCCGAACAGTGCGGAGCCGGCGAGCATCATGGCGAAGACCGGGGCCATGCGCCAGCCGGCTTCCGTCGCGGTCCAGCCCTGACCCTGTTGCAGGAAGAGCGAGAACAGGAACAGGCTCGTATAGCCCGAGAAGCCAAGCACGAAGGAGGCGAAATTGGCGGAGGCGAATGCCGGCTGCCGCAGCAGGTCGACGGGCAGGACCGGCCGTTCGGCGCGAAGCTCGACGAGGATGAAGAGGAAGAGAGCGAATAGCGAAGCGGCAAGAGAGAGCGTGGTCGCGCCTGCAAGCCAGCCGGCATGGCCCGCATTGATCAGTCCGAAGGTCAGTGCGCCCAGAAAGACGATGCTCAGCGCCTGGCCGGCCGGATCGAGGGCAGCATGGTCGGGATGGGCGCTCTCCTCGACGCTCCACAGGCCGAGGCAGACCGTGACGATGCCGATCGGCAGGTTGACGAGGAAGATGCTCGGCCAGCCGACATGATCGACCAGCAGGCCGCCCAGCATCGGCCCGAGGATCAGCGAGACCGCGCTGAAGGATGACCAGCCGCCGATGACATGAGCGCGCTCGCCCGGATCGGGAAAAGCCTGCGTCAGGATCGACAGCGCGCCAGGAATGACGAGCGCGCCGGCGATGCCCTGGAGGGCGCAGCCGACGATCAGCATCGCGAGCGAAGATGCGGCCGCGCAGATCATGGATCCGATCGTGAAGACGGCGACCCCGACCAGCCATGTGCGTTTGCGGCCATAGCGGTCCGCGAGCGGGCCGGCCGAGAGCATGAACGCCGACAGGCACAGCGTATAGGAGCCGACCACCCATTGCAGGCCGGAAAGGCTTGTTCCGAGATCGGCCTGGATGGCGGGCAGGGCGACGCTGACGATGCTGATCGCGAGCGTTGCCATGAAGGTTCCGAGATAGACGGCGGCGACGGCGAATGGCTTGCGGGAAGAAGGCATGATGCACCCGATCTTTTTGATTCCCGGGCATTAATGCAGATAGACCGACCGTCGGTCAATCATGTAAGTCTTTCCAGAACCGTCGTAATATGGCAACTATCGACCGAGGGTCGATTCAGGCGTGGAGATTTTTAATGGCGGTCAGGGCGAAAACCGGTGGTGCGGCGCGGGCTCGTCCGGCCCGCAAGCGCCTGATCCTTCCCGCAGAGGTCCGGGTGGACGATCTGATGTCGGCGGCCGCCGGGCTGTTCATCGATAAGGGCATCGAGGCGACGACCGTCAACGACATCGTGGAGAAGGCGGGCGTCGGGAAGGGCACCTTCTACCACTACTTCGCGGCCAAGGAGGACGTGATCCTGGCGCTGCGCGAGCGCTTCTCTCGCGATTTCACGAACGCGGTGGCGGATGCGATCGGGCAATGTCCGCCCGACGATCATCCGGCCCGCTTCGCGGCATGGCTGCGCGGAACGGTCTCTGCCTATGTCGCCAACTACAAGCTGCACGACGTCGTGTTCCACGAATTCCGACCCAGCAACCGGAACCCGAAGGACAAGGAGATCGTCATCGCGCAGCTCTCGGCATTGCTCGCCGAAGGTATCGAGGCTGGAGCATGGACGCTCCCCGACATACGCGCAGCCGCGCTCATGATCTTCGACGGCATGCACGGCGTCGTCGACGATGCCATCTACGCAGAGAAGCACGATCCGGACGCCATCTGTCGGCGTCTTTCCCCGCTTTTTGCCCGGATGCTGTCGGTTCGATAGAGTGCCCGGCAAGAGGCCGCGCCGCGAATGACCGAGACCGCCTGAGCGGGCACCGCCGCCGATCGACGGATGCGCTCGCGCGGCGCCGGGATCACCTCCATCAGGAAACACAGCGCCTTCGTCGCGAACAGCGTTGACAGGGCACCGCCAAAGGGATGCGGCAGGACGTCGTTCGCGGTCCCCATGATCTTGCGGCAAGGCCGCTGTCCGTCACCATATTTAAGGAACGACTTTTCTCGCCCCGCCTCTTCTTGCTCGCTTGCCGCCACGCTTTCCCGCGACCTCCACGAGCCGCCTGAAGGTCGGGCATTCCATATGGGATGGAGCCGGGCAGTCGGCGACGTGGCGCAATGTGTCGCGCAGCGCCATGAGCTGGCGAATCTGCCGGTCGAGATCGTCCGCCTTGTCATGCAGCAGCGCGCGCGACAGGTTCGGCGACCCGTTGCTGCCGAACATTCCGGAAATCTCCTCCAGCGAGAAGCCCGCTGCCTTTCCCATCGCCACCAGCTTGAGCTGCAACAGCACCTCGGGCGGAAATTGCCGCCGCAGTCCATGCCGGGAAACGGATGAGATCAGGCCGATCTCCTCGTAGTACCGCAATGCGGAGGGCGCTACGCCCGAGCCTGCCGAGACCTCGCCAATGTCGAGAAACTTCATGCTTGACCTCAAGTTGACTTGAATTCGTAGACTGCTCTCCAACAGCGTTTGAGGCAAGAGGGCAGGGACATGGAGCAGTCGGAATCACGCACGTCGGACAGGGCAAACAGGATGGTCACGGCGGCGCTGGCGCTCTCGATGCTGCTCGCATCCCTCGGCACCAGCATAGCCAACATCGCGCTGCCGGCGCTGACCGGGGCATTCTCTGCGTCGTTCCAGCATGTCCAATGGGTCGTCATTGCCTATCTCGCGGCGTTGACGATCTCGGTCGTCATCGCCGGCCGGCTTGGCGATGCTTATGGGCTGAGGCGTATGCAGCTCGTGGGGCTCGGCCTGTTCGCGTCGGCGGCGTTGCTCTGCGCCGTTGCGCCGAACCTCTGGTTTCTCGTGGGCGCGAGAGCGCTTCAGGGCGTCGGAGCCGCTTTCCTCATGAGCTTGACCATGGCCCTCGTGCGCGAGACGGCAAGCGAGGATCGTATCGGGCAGGCGATGGGTCTGCTCGGCACGGTATCGGCGCTCGGGACGGCACTCGGCCCTTCGCTTGGAGGCCTGCTGCTGACGATGGCGGGCTGGCAGGGGATTTTCCTGGTGCAGGTCCCGCTGGCGATGCTGGCTTTGATCCTGTCCGCCATCGCGCTGCCGCCGGATACGCCAAGGGCGATGGATCGCCCTTCGGGGTTGCTTTCGCTGGGGGCAGGAGTTTCGTTTGCCTGCCTGTTCGCCAATCTTCTCGTTGCCGCCGTCATGATGACGACGCTGGTTGTCGGCCCTTTCTATCTCGGTCTCGGACTTGGCCTGACGGAGCTGGCGGTCGGTCTGGTGATGGCGATCGGTCCGGTGACCTCGATCGTCAGCGGCATCCCATCCGGCAGGGCGGTCGATGCCTGGGGTGCGGGAAGGGTGCTCGCCGGCGGGCTGATCCTGCTCATTGCCGGAGCGCTTGTGCTGTCGTTTCTACCGCAGGCGATCGGCGTCGTCGGATACGCGTTGGGCATCGCCATCCTGGCGCCCGGCTACCAGCTCTTTCAGGCCGCCAACAACACCACAGCACTGGCGGACGTTCCCAGGGAGCGCCGGGGAAGTGTCTCGGGCCTGCTGAACCTGTCGCGAAATACCGGTCTGATCGCTGGCGCCTCCGCAATGGGAGCCGTCTTCGCCTTCGCCGCCGGGACGGACGATCTCGGTCTGGCCTCGCCCGTGGCCATCGCCAGCGGCTTGCGCGTCACCTTCCTGCTTGCGGGCGGCATGGTGACGGTCGCTCTGCTGGTCACACGCAGATCCCCGGGCTGAAATACCGCTGGAAGCATGAGGCTTCGGGCCCGTCCGATGCCAGCACACGGCGCTGCACGCCGATGATCTTGACGCTCGCACTGCAATCATCGTGACGGCGAGCGTCGTTCATGCCGGCTACGATACCTTGATCACTGCCCCTGGATTTCAGACCCGCTCGGATTTCTGAAGTCCTGGGGGTGCGAACCTGGATCAATCGGCGGTGCCATACCTTCTTCAACCGGCTGCTCCGGTTCGAGATGCAATATGATCGGTGCGACGAGCGATATGGGGTTCTTCCCCATGTCGGGGGTAAAGTCCGGGAAAGGAATATCCATCTGAGGCATTTCACTTGCGATCTTGTCGACCGCCTCGTTGCCTGACGACTCGATGATGCGGATGTTGGAAACCTGCCCGTCGGATGAGAGCTTGAAGCCCAGCTTCAGCTTGAGCTCGCCTTCGATGCCCTGCATACGCGCCTTGGACGCTACATAGGCACTTCGGCGCTGCAGTTGCGTATTCACTGCCTTGGTCCAGCTTTGCTTGTCGCTCGGTATACGTCGCGGCGATTTGCCGTCCTGAGCAAGAGCGAGCCCGGAGAGCAAAAGCGAGGTGGAGGCAATGGTTATGAGAAAATGTTTCATTGAGCATGCTCCCCTTGCGGGATTTTGGTTCTCGCCCGGTTATGGCCGTGCGCGGCGCAGACATAGGATTATATCCACGTCCGACTTTCTTCTATCAGGGCGGCGAGCCTTATCGACAGACTTCCGTCGCGTTTAAGGCATTGCCCGGATAATTGCCTTTGGCTGGCGAAGTCGTCGGCGGCGCGGAGCCAGGAATCCCATTCATCAATGCTCGACTACGAAGGAGCCCCCTACGAAATCGAGCATTGCATGAGGCACGCGTCGGATCAGGCCTTGCCCGCCAGGTCCATCTGGCGGGTGAAGAGGTCTTGGCGCACATCCAGCAGGACCTCCTCCAGCCCGTCCGAACCGGGGCCGCAAAGCCAGGCCATGCAGGAGGCGGGGACGACGGCCGGGACGAGCCTCTCCTTGGGTATCTTGCTGATCGGATTGAGGTTGGAGGACCGGATCTTGTCCTGCATGGCCGTGTCCGTCGGCGGGATGCCGAGGAAGAAGGCCTTCACGCCGTCGCCGGACAGTTCGAGCGCCATCATGCGGGTCAGCATCTGCAGGCCGGCCTTGGACGAGCAATAGGCCGTCCAGCCCTCCATCGGCGTCGTCGCCGCCCCGGTTCCCGCATTGACGATCTTTCCCCGCGACGCCCGCAGCAAGGGCAGGACCGCCAGCGTCAGCCGGTGCGCGCCGACGACATTCACCTCGAAGGCGTGGGCGAGCGCGGCGGCCGGCAGGGCGGCCAGCGGCGCGATGGTCGAGATCGTCGCCGCATTGTTGACGAGGACGTCCAGCCGGCCCGCCTCCTTCTCGACCGCCGCAAGGGCCGCATCCACCGCCGGCTGGCTGGTGACGTCGAGGGCGAGCGTCGTCACGCGCGCAGGCAGGTCCTCCACCGTATCGGCGGCATGGACGCCGGCAAAGATGCGGGCGCCCGCCGCATCGAGAAGCCGCACCAGTTCGGCGCCGATCCCCTTGCCGGCGCCGCTCACGAGGATCGACCGGCCGGAGAGATCGGGAACCGCGACGGGAGACAGATTGAACATTCCGGGTTGACCTTCGATTTATAGCGATGTTAATTGGACTGACCAATTACAAAATTAAAGCGGGCGAGGGGTGTTGTCAAACCTTCTCTCAGCGCGACGGGGTGGAGAATGACTGCAATAGCGCTGATCGAGCCGATCGCGATCGCCTATCCGGATCCGAACGATTTCGGCACGGTGCGCCGCACGGTTCTCGTGCGCGTCGAGACCACGGACGGCATCGTCGGCTGGGGCGAGAGCATCGCCATGTGGCCGGAGGCCTGCCGGGCCGTCGCCCTCATCGTCAGCGAGGGTCTTTATCCGCTCCTGAAAGGCGAGGCGGTCGATACGGCGGCCTGCTGGCAGAAGATGCGCCGGCACTGCTGGTGGTATGGCGAGGGCGGCATCGCCTCGCTGGCGATCGCCGGCATCGACATGGCGCTGTGGGACATCGCCGGCAAGATCGCGGGCAAGCCCGTCCATGAGCTTCTCGGCGGCTGCCGGCACGAGCGGCTTCCTGCCAACGCCTCCGCCCATGTCAACAAGAAGGGCGAGGCGGCCTGCGTGGCGGAGGTCGAGGGCTTCTTCGCCGCCGGCTTCCGCTCCACCAAGCTCGGCTTCGCCAAGAAGGGCGAGAGCGACATCGGCGGCGATCCCGACCGCGACGTCGGCTTCGTCCGCGCGTTGCGCGCCACCCTCGGGCCGGATGCCGGCATCCTCATCGATATCGGCAACGGCGTGCGCTGGGACGTCGAGACCGCGATCTCGGTCGGCAACCGGCTGCAGGAGCTCGGCGTCGACTGGTACGAGGAGCCGCTCTATCCGACCGACGACGACGGCTACCGCCGCCTGCGGCAGGGCACCGCGATCCGCATCGCCTCCGGCGAGCGCGAGTTCACCGAGGCCGGCTATCGCCGCCAGATGGAATTCATCGGCGCTATCGACATCTATGGCGTCGATCCCGCGCGGGTCGAGGGCATCACCGGCTTTGCGAAGGTCGATGCGCTGGCAAGCCGCTACGGCAAGAAGGTCAACGCGCATGCCTGGTCGACGGCGATCACCACCGCGGCCAGCCTGCACCTGTCCTTCGCCTCGCCCAATGTGGAGATCTTCGAGCTCAAGCCGTTCCCGGTCGTCGTGCAGGACGAGCTGGTGGCCGAGAAGATCTGGCACGCGGACGGCTGGATGCGCCCGCTGTCGGCGCCGGGGCTGGGCATCGAGGTGAGGGAAGACGTGGTGAGGGGGCTTGCGGCATGACGAACGAGACACGATACGGCGTGACGCGCCCGAGCGAGGACGACATCCGCAAGGGCGATTTCTCCACGCCGTGGGATGCGCCGATGATCCCGCCCTTCCCGTTCCGCTTCCGCAACGTGGAAGTAATGACGCTCTACTGGCGCACCGATCCCGAGGCCCTGGCCTTCCTGTTGCCGCCGCCGCTGCAGCCCACCGGCGACGTCGCCTGCGTGCACATCTACAAGATGAACGACACCGACTGGCTCGGTCCCTATTCCGAGGCGAACGTGATGTTCGGCGCCGAGCTGCCGGGCAAGGCCTCAGGCGCCTATTCGCCCTATCTGGTCCTGTCCTCGGATATCGGCGTCGCCCATGGCCGCGAGGTGCACGGCCAGCCGAAGAAGCTGGGCATGCCCTCCATAGAGATGCGCGGCGACCTCATCGTCGGCCGCGTCGAACGCAACGGCATCGACGTCCTGACCGCGACGCTGCCCTACAAGCAAAAGCCGGTCGAGGCCGCCGCCCTCAAGCCCTATTTCGATTTCGCCACCAACCTCAACCTGAAGGCCGTCAACCATATCGACGGCCGGCCGGCGATCCGCCAGCTCACCTCGCGCCGGCTTGCCGAGGTCACGGTGCACGAGGCCTGGGAAGGGCCCTGCACGGTGGAGCTGCGTGCCAACGCCCAGCTTCCCGTCTACCGCCTGCCGGTCGTCGAGCCGCTGCGCGGCTTCTACTGGCGGGCCGATTTCACGCTCGTGGCCGGCGAGATCATTCACGACTATCTGGAGAGCGCGCCATGAACGCCCGCGTCGTCGTCACGGACTACACCTTCCCGAAGCTCGACAGGGAAGAGGCCGCGGCAAGGCGGGCAGGGGCGGACTTCGCGGCCTTCCAGTGCCGCACGGCCGAGGACGTCGCCGCCGCCGTCGCCGGCGCCGACGTGGCGCTCGTGCAGTTCGCCCCGTTCGGCCCCGCTGCCGCCGCCGCGCTCAAGCCGGGCGGAACGGTGATCCGCTACGGCGTCGGCTACGACAATATCGACCTCGGCGCGGCCAGCGACCATGGCCTGCGCGTCGGCTACGTGCCCGATTACTGCGCCGACGAGGTGGCCGAGCACACCGTCAGCGCCGCGCTCGCGCTCCTGCGCAAGCTGCCCGCCCTTGATGCCTCGGTGCGGTCCGGCACGTGGGCGGCGGCGCAGACGGCGCGGCCGATGAAGCCCTTCGCGGACACGGTGTTCGGTTTCTTCGGCCTTGGCCAGATCGGCCGCGCGGTCCAGCAGCGGCTTGCCGGCCTCGGCTTCCGCTTCATCGCCTCGGACCCGATGCTTTCGGAGGCCGATGCCGCCGCCCTCGGCGTCCGGCGGGTCGACACCGCCACCTTGCTGGGCGAGGCGGACGTGCTCTGCCTCCATGCGCCCGCCACACGGGAAACGACGGGTTTCTTCAATGCCGCCAATCTCGCGGCCATGCAGCCGCATGCCATCATCGTCAACTCGGCGCGCGGGCAACTGATCGTGGAGGACGATCTGGCCGAAGCGCTCAGGGCGGGCACCATCGGCGGCGCCGCGCTCGATGTCTTCAACGTGGAACCGCTGCCGGCCGACAGCCCGCTTCGCACCGCGCCGAACGTGCTGCTGACGCCGCATGCGGCCTGGTATTCCGACGCGGCGATCGATCGCCTGCAGGGGCTGGTGGCGGAGGACGTCGCGCGGGCGCTGCGCGGCGAGGGACCCCGCAGGCCGGTCGGCCGGTAGGCCGGAGCAGAATTTCAAACCCCGATATGGGATCGCGGTTTAAAACTGGGAGGAAGCCATGAAAATGAAAAGCCTTTTGGGTGCGGCCGCCGCGCTCATGCTGTGCGGCACGAGCCTCGCCTATGCCGAGGCGATCAAGCTCGAGGCCGGCAAGACCACCAATATGGTGCTGCTGCCGAAGTTCCTCGGCATCCTTGTGTTCGACCAGGCCAACGAGGGCGCCGAGGAAGCGCACAAGGAGCTGGATAACAAGGGCAAGCTGCTGTTCCAGGGTCCGACGCCGGAAAACTCCGTCGCCGGCCAGATCGAGATGGTGACGACCGCCGGCACGCAGGGCGAAAGCGCTGTCATGCTCTCCAACAATGCCGGCGACCAGATCGTGCCGGCCGCCAAGGCCGCGCAGGCCAAGGGCACGAAGATCGTCACCTGGGACAGCCCGATCCCGTCCGGCGAGGGCGAGGACGTATCCGTCGCGCAGGTCGACTTCGGCTCCATCGGCGGCGTGCTCGCCGACATGGCGCATTCGATCCTCGGCGGCAAGGGCGAGATGGCCGTGCTGTCGGCAAGCCCCGACGCGGCGAACCAGAACGCCTGGATCGCCTCCATGAAGGAGACGCTCGCCAAGGATCCGAAATACGCCGACATCAAGCTCGTCGACGTTGTCTACGGCGACGACCAGTCGGAGGTCAGCTACAACCGCGCGCTGGCGCTGGTCGACAAGCATCCCGACCTCAAGCTGATCATGTCGCCCACCACGGTCGGCATCCAGGCCGCTGCCAAGGCCATGCAGGACGAGGGGCTTTGCGACAAGATCAAGGTGTCGGGCCTCGGCCTGCCGTCGGAAATGGTGTCCTATACCAAGAACGGCTGCGCGCCGGAATTCGCCCTGTGGGACTTCCGCGACCTCGGCTACCTCACCTACTACACCGCCTACGGCCTTGCCACCGGCCAGCTCAAGGGCGAGATCGGCGAGACCTTCACCGCCGGCCGCATGGGCGACTACACGATCGAGGCCGATGCCGGCCGTCCGGGCGCCAAGCGCATCCTGATGGGGCCGTTCACCGTCTACAACAAGGACAATGTGGAAGCGGCGGCCAAGTGATGCCCGCACGGCGGCCGGAGCTTTCCGGCCGCCGTCTACAGCCCGATCGGATCCCAGCATGACGCAAAGCCCCGCCCTTGCCCTTCGCGCGGTCTCCAAGACCTTCGGAATGACCGCGGCCCTCATCGACATGTCGCTGGACCTTTATCCCGGCGAGGTGCACGCCATCGTCGGCGAGAACGGCGCGGGCAAGTCGACCATGATCAAGATCATGACCGGCATCTACCAGCCCGACAAAGGCGGGGTGGAGATCGACGGCAGGCCGGTGACCCTGTCCGGCTCCAGGGCCGGCCGCCAGCTCGGCGTCGCGGCGATCTACCAGGAACCTATGGTGTTCCCGGATCTCGACGTGACCGAGAACATCTTCATCTCCTCGACCGGCCAGGGCCTGTTCCTCAACCGCGCCGCCATGCGCCGCAAGGCCGAGGCGCTGATCGCCCGCATCGGCATGTCGCTCGACGTGGACCGCATCGCCTCCGGGCTGACGCTTGCCGAGCAGCAGGCCGTCGAGATCGCGCGCGCCCTCAGCCAGGACGTGCGCGTCCTCATCATGGACGAGCCGACCGCCTCGCTTTCCGCCCACGAGGCCAGCGAGCTGCGCCGCATCGCCCGCAGCCTTGCGGGCGAGGGCGTGTCGGTGGTCTACATCTCCCACCGCCTCGAGGAGGTCTTCGAGCTCGCCGACCGCGTCAGCGTCATCCGGGACGGGCGGCACATCTCCACCAAGCCGATCGGGCAGACCGATCCGAAGACGCTCGTTTCCGAGATGGTCGGGCGCGAGGTCGGCAACTATTTCGCCAAGATGCCCTCGACGGCGCGCGAGGAAGTCCTCCTTTCGGCGCAGGACCTCGGCGTTTCGGGCGTGTTCGACGGCATCCGCTTCGATCTCCACCGCGGCGAGATCCTCTGCATGGCCGGGCTCATCGGCGCCCGCCGCACCGATGTCGCCCTTGCCCTGTTCGGCGTGCTCAAGGCCACCGAGGGAGCCATCCGCTACAAGGGCCGGCCGCTCGTCGTCGGCTCGCCGCGCGATGCCATCGAGGCGGGCATCGCCTATGTCTCCGAGGACCGCCGCAAGCTCGGCCTCGCCATGGCGCTGCCGATCCGCTGGAACATGACGCTGGCCACCCTCTCGCAGTATCTCTCGCCGCTCGGCCTCATCGACAGGGGCCGGGAGCGGGAGACGGCGAATGCGTTTCGCAAGCGGCTGAACATCCGCGCCCCCGACACGGAGATCGCCGTCGGCGTGCTGTCGGGCGGCAACCAGCAGAAGGTCATGCTCGCCAAGTGGCTTAACATGAAGCCGGACCTGCTGATCGTCGACGAGCCGACCCGCGGCATCGACGTCGGGGCGAAGGCGGAGGTCCACGATCTGATCCGCTCCTTCGTCGCCGAAGGGGGCGCGGCGCTCGTCATCTCGTCCGACCTGCCGGAAGTGCTGGCCATGGGCGACCGCATCCTCGTCATGCGGGAGGGCCGGCAGATGGCCATTCTCGACCATGCCGAGGCCAATCAGGAGAAAATCATGGCTCTTGCCACCGGCCAGAGGGAGGCGGCGTGATGCAGGGCCTTCTCCACCGCGTCAGCCCGCAGGCGCTGCGCCTTCTCGTCCTTGTCGGCGTCATCGCGCTGCTCGTCGCCTTCTTTTCCAGCCAGATCGAGAACTACCTGAACGGCCGGCTCTTCAACCGCATCTCCTCTTCGGTCGCGGTGATGGCGCTGGTGGCGACCGGGCAGACCCTGGTGATCCTCACCCGCAACATCGACCTTTCGGTCGGCGCGGTGATCGGCTTTTCCGCCTTCGCCACCGGCAGCCTGATCGCCGGCCTGCCGGATCTCCATCCGGTCCTGCTCGTTCTCTATGCCGCGCTCGTCGGCGGCGCCTTCGGCGTCGTCAACGGCCTGCTCGTCGCCTATGCCCGCGTGCCGTCGATCATCGTCACGCTCGCGACGATGGCGATCTACCGGTCGCTCCTCGTCGAATATTCCGGCGCCAAGTCGATCGCCACCGAGCAGCTTCCGCAATGGCTGACCGATTTCCCCAACATGCAGCTCTTCTCGATCGGCGATTTCCAGTTCCGCGCCGGCTTCTGCGCGGCGCTCGCCCTCGTCGTGCTCGTCCATCTTGCCCTCAGTCGCTTCCGGCCGGCCCGCCAGCTCTTCGCCGTCGGCTCCAACCCGGAAGCCGCCCACATGGCCGGCATAAACGCGCAGCGCGTCGTCTTCACGGCCTTCGTGCTGTCAGGCGTCATGGCCGGGCTTGCCGGCTTCATGTTCCTTGCCCGCTTCGGCAACATCACCGTGGTCGCCGGCCTCGGCTTCGAGCTGAAATCCGTCGCCTCCGCCGTCGTCGGCGGCGTCAACATCTTCGGCGGTTCGGGCACGGTCATCGGCGCCTTCCTCGGCACCATCCTCGTCGACCTCATCGAGACGAGCCTGGTGCGCTGGCAGATGGTCTCCGAGTTCTGGCGCGAGGCCGTTCTCGGCGCGCTGATCCTGGTCTCGGTCGCGACCGACACGATCTTCAACCGTCGCCTGGCAAGCCTCAGGGCGGCGCGCGCCCACAGGATCGCGCTCGAGAAGAAGGAAGCCTCGGCATGATGAAGCGCCTGCGAAGCTGGGAAGGCTTCCTCCTCCTCGTGCTCATGGTGATCGTCGCGGTCAGCGCCAGCACCTCGCCGCAGTTCCTGACGGTCGGCAACCAGGTCAACCTGTTCCAGCTATCGATCGAGAAAGTCATCGTCGCGCTGATGATGACCTTCATCATCATCAATGCCGAGATCGACCTTTCGGTCGGCTCGATGATGGGGCTTTCGGCCTGCGCCTTCGGCTGGATGGTGCAACAGGGCGTCGATGCGGGCCTCGCCATCGCGATCTGCCTGGCGATCGGCGTCGTCGGCGGGGCGGTCAACGGCTGGTTCGTCACCGCGCTCGGCCTGCCCTCGCTGGTCGTCACGCTGGCCACGCTCATCGGCTTCCGCGGCCTTGCCCGTGTCCTCGTCGAGGATCGCGGCATTAATGCGTTTCCCGCCTGGTTCAACGCGCTCGGCCAGCAGGGGCTGATCGGTCCGCTGCCCTTCGCGCTCGTCTCCTTCGCGGTGCTGTTCGTGCTGCTCTACATCGTGCTCGAGCATTCCGGCTTCGGACGCAAGACCTATGTCATCGGCTCGAACCGCGAGGTCGCCGAATTCGCCGGCATCGACACGGCGCGCCACAAGATGATCCTCTTCATCGGCTCCGGCGTTATCTCGGCCTTCGCCGGCCTGCTCTACGCCGCCCGGGTCGGCGCCGTGCGTGGCGACGTCGCCTTCGGCTTCGAGCTCGACATCATCACCATCGTCCTGCTCGGCGGCGTGTCGATCTTCGGCGGCGCGGGCACGCTGGTCGGCACGGGCCTTGCCATCCTCATCGTGCTGAACCTGAGGAACGGCATGGCGCTCGCCAACATCACCGGCCACATCCAGACCGGCGTGATCGGCATCCTGCTGATCGCCTCGGTGATCGTTCCCCGAATCAGGATAAGCCTCGGCAGACAGGCAAAATCGGAGGCAAGCACATGAAATCGCCACTCTCGGCCAAGGATTTCGAAGCCCCGATCGTCAGGGAATCGGTGGCGGAACTCGTCGTGCGGCGGGTGCTCGACATGGTGAAGGCCGGCGTCCTGAAGCCGGGGGACGCGCTGCCGCCCGAGCGGGACCTCGCGGTGACGCTCAACGTGTCGCGCCCCTCGGTGCGCGAGGCGATGCGCGGCCTGACCGTGCTCGGCGTGGTGCGCACCCGGCAGGGCGGGGGCGCCTATATCAGCGATCTCAGCCCGGATTCGCTGCTCGGTCCCATCCAGTTCTATCTCTCGCTCGACCAGACCAACATCGCCGAACTCTACGACGTGCGCATGCTGATCGAGGCCGACGTCGCGCGCCGCGCGGCCGTCAGCATCACCGCGGAGGCGCTGGCGAAGCTGGAGGAGAGCCTTGCAAAGCAGCAGGACACGGTGAGCGACCCCATCGCCTTCCGCAACGCCGACTTCGCCTTCCACGAGCTGATCTGGATCGCCGCCGGCAATGCCGTCCTCAAGCGCATCGGCGAGAGCCTCAACGTGCTCGGCCTCGAATTCCGCAAGCGCGCCTCGGAAACGCCCGGTGTGCTCGAGCAGTCGCTGCGCGACCACAGGGCGCTCCTCGACGCGCTGAAGGCGCACGACCCGGAGGCCGCAGCGCGGGCGGCGGAGGCGCATATGCGCAACGTCTATCGATCGACCATCAAGCAAGGCATCAAAGCGGAGGAAGAATGATGGCAGGGCGGATCGGAATCGTCGGCATCGGCTGGTGGGCCACCATCAATCACATCCCCGCCCTCAATGCGCATCCCGACGCGGACCTCGTCGCCATCTGCGATCTCGATGGCGAAAGGGTGGAGAGCGTCGGCGCGCAGTTCGCCATTGCCGGGCGCTACACCGATCTCGGCGCCATGCTGGCCGCCGAGCGGCTCGACGGCCTGATCGTCTCCACGCCGCACGTCGCGCACACCGCGCCGACGCTGGCGGGCCTTGCGGCCGGCGCCCATGTCCTCGTGGAGAAGCCGATGGCCACGACGGCGGCCGACGGGCGGGCGATCGCGCAAGCCGCCGCAAGGGCCGGGCGCGAGGTGATGGTGCCGACCGCCATGAGCTTCACCCGCTTCACGCAGAAGGCCGCGCAGGCCGTGCGGCAGGGCCGCATCGGCAGCGTGCGCCATGCCGTCTGCCAGATGGGCTCGGCGCTGGACGACCTCTTCGCCGGTGCCCCGATGGCCGAGACGAAGGACCACGCCATCCGCCCGCCCGCCTCCACCTGGGCCGATCCGGCGCGGGCGGGCGGCTACGGCTGGGGGCAACTGTCCCATGCGCTCGGCTGGCTGGTGCATGTCGCCGACATCCGCTTTGCGAGCCTCTACTGCCTCGACGGCAAGTCGCCTGCGGGCGTCGACTACTACGACGCGGCGGTCGGCCGCACGACGGAGGGCGCGACCGTTTCCCTCTCGGGCGCCTCGACGGTCCCCAAGCAGCGCGGCCTGCATTTCGATATCCGCATCTATGGCACCGAGGGCATGATCTTCTTTGCCAGCGAGAGCGGCCGGGGCCGGCTCGAAATCTCCCGTTTCGACGGAGACGAGGACAGCGCCGCCTTCGCGCCGGGCGAGGCGGATTATGACGGCGCCCTGCCGGTCCAGCGCTTCGCCGAGCTTTGCGCCGGCCGCGCCGTGGAGAACCCGGCCGATGCCGAGGTCGGCGCGCGGGTAACGGAGGCGCTCGACGCCATGTATCGCTCCGCGGCCTCCGGCCGGGCCGAAACGGTGGGAGGCTGACATGCGGCTCTCCGTCACCTCATGGTCCTTTCCGGCCTGCACGCTCGAAGAGGTCGCCGGCATCGCGCGGGCCATCGGCCTTCCGTCGATCGATGTCGGCCTCTTCTATCGCTCCGCGCTCGACAAGCGCGCCATCCTTCACGAGCCCGACAGCGTCGTGGCGCGCCTCAAGGGCCTCGGCCTGCCGGTCGCGAACTACTACCACCTGTTCGGCGAAGGCCTCGAAGGCCGCAATCTCGCGCTGCCCGGCACGCTGGAGGCGAACCTGAAGGATCTGGAACGCGTCCTCGCCTTCGCCGACAAGGCCGGGATCGAGACGGTCTTCATCCTGCCGGGTGTCGTCAATCCCGGCCAGAGCCGCGAGGCGGCGGCAGACGTCAGCATCCAGAGCCTCAAGGCGATGCAGGCGCTGGCAAAGGGATACGATGCCAGGCTCTGCATCGAGCCGCATGTGCACAGCCTTGCCGAAAGCCCGGCGCTCGTTCGCCGGCTGGTGGACGAGACGGGCGTCGGCCTTGCCCTCGACTACGCGCATTTCGCCTGTCTCGGCTACCGGCAGGAGGAGATCGACCCCCTCGCGCCGCACGCCGTGCATGTGCACCTGCGACAGGCGCGCATGGGCGTGCTGCAGGCGAAGCTCGCCGAGGGCACGCTGAATTTCCCCGCGATGTTCGGAACGCTGCGGGATGCCGGCTATGGCGGCGCGCTCGCCATCGAATATGTGCACCAGGATTACATGAACACGCGCAACGAGGACGTGCTGACCGAAACCATCGCGATGCGCGATTGTTTCCGCAACTGGCAGAGGGAGGCCTGACATGGCGGGTTATGCATGGGTGCTGGAGGTTCGCCCCGGCTACGAGGAGGAATACAGGAAGCGGCACGACGAGATCTGGCCGGAGATGATCGAGGCCCTGCGCGCCGCGGGCATCAGGAACTACAACATCTTCCGCCACGGGCTGACGCTGTTCGGCTATTTCGAGACGGACGACCTGGAGGCGACGAAGGCGAAGCTCGCCAAGGACCCCGTCGACAGGCGCTGGGGCGAATGGATGGCGCCGATCATGAAGATCGAGATCGACCCCACGACGAACTATCCCTACCTG
Source organism: Shinella sp. R2-11 (assembly GCF_055330205.1). NCBI lineage: Bacteria > Pseudomonadati > Pseudomonadota > Alphaproteobacteria > Hyphomicrobiales > Rhizobiaceae > Shinella > Shinella sp. R2-11. The sequence goes on from NZ_JBVAPC010000001.1 coordinate 890,281, forward strand.
CTGCCGAAGCAGTTCTTCATGCCCTAGCGGCGGCTACCGCCCCTCGGGCGGGGCCACCACGGTATGCTCCTCGACGAAGCAGGACTGCGCTTCGCCGAGGAATTTCTTGCGGTCTTCGGCAAGGCGGGCGGCATGGGGTTCGCTCGCGAAGGCGCGCTGCGCGGCCTCGACGCTTGCGAACCAGACTTCCCCGACACCGTCCCAGGCCGCCGCCTCCGGCATCCAGTCCTGCACCTTGCCGAAGCGCAGGCCGAGGACGCCCGGCAGGTCCCTGACGATCTCGGCATGCGGCCCCGTCCAGTGGGCGAAGAACTCTTCCCGGCTCATGCCGTCCCTGCGGCGAACGAGGCTGATGCGCTTGATCATGTGTCGGCGTGTCTCCTGTTTTGGGTTTGTGCGGCACGATAGCCGCCCGCCGAGCCTGCCGCAACCGCCGGCCGCTTTCCCCTGAGGCTCAGAACTTTGCCGTCAGCGAGGTGAATAACGATATGGCTCAGGGGGATCCGTCCGGTCCGCCCACGAGATTTTCGGCGCTGAAAGACCTGAAATTCCTTGCCGACGGCGCCGCTCAGGAAGCCAAGTGGTGTCGGAAGGAAAGTCCTTTTCTATCCAAGGCTTGCGATACTTGCGGCGAGCGCTTCAGCGCCCAGCGCCAGGTCCGCCCTGTCCGTGTCTTCCAGAAAGTTGTGGCTGATGCCGCCCTTGGAGGGCACGAAGAGCATGGCCATGGGCAGGACGTTCGATACATTGGCCGCATCGTGAAGGGCGCCCGACGGCATACGGCGCCAGAGACCGGGGGCCAGGCGTTCGGCGGCTTTTGCCAGCGCCTCCACCAATGTCGCATCCGCCTGTGTCGGCGCAATCAGATCGCAGCCGCAGCGCTGCCATTCCAGACCAAGGGCGCTGGCGGTCTTGCGCGCAGCGGCGTGAATGATCTCCTGCATCCGGTCGAGCCGCGCATCATCGGCGTCGCGCCACTGGATCGTGAAATCCACCCGGCCGGGAACGATCGAATTGGCGTTGGGATGAAGATCGACCTGCCCGACCGTCCATACGGTCGCGGCGGTGGCCACGCCGGCAAGCCGCTCGTTCACCGTGGAAACGAACCGGTTCAGGCCCTGGAACGCGTCGCGGCGCAGATGCATCGGCGTCGTGCCCGCATGGTTCTGTTCCCCGAGGAAACGCATCTTCTCGGTGCGGATGCCGACGATGTTTTCCACGACGCCGATGCGTTCACCGGCTGTATCGAGCACCGGCCCCTGTTCGATATGGATTTCCAGGAACGCCGAGAACCGGCTTGGGGGAACGTCGCGCGCCGCAGGCAGCCCCTCGCGCTCCAGACGCGCCTGCCCGACACGCAACCCCGTGTCGTCGCTGCATTCGTCGACCTCTTCCAGCGACATCAGGCCCGCCCAGTACCGGCTTCCGGTAAGCGTTGAAAAACGGCCTTCCTCATCCTGGAAAGATACGCAGGCAACCGCAGGCCCGCCCTGTTCGAGGCATGCACGGGCGATCTCGAGGCCGACTATGACGCCGTAGGCGCCATCCAGCCAGCCGCCTTCGGGCTGGGTATCGGAATGGGAGCCGACGAGAATGCATCTTTCGTCTCCGGGCGGCAGGCCGAAGACGTTGCCGACGGCATCGACGAAAACGTCCAGCCCCGCCTCCTCCATGCGCTTCGCCAGCCATATCCGCGCCAGCCGGTCGGCCTCGGAATAGGCCGGGCGCACGACGCCGGTCTTCACCGCGCCGATGCTGCGCAGCGTATCCAGGTCCGCGAGCATGCGCTGGGTGTCTATCGTGAAGCCGGCCATTGACGATCTGATCCTTGTACAAATGTGCTGCTCTTGAAGCCCCGCAAGCGTGCCGCCTGAAGCCTAACCGGTCGGATATTGCGGAGAAAGGGACAACATGGATAGTTTACTTGCTGTTTTACGCAAGTGAGAATTCAAATGGCCCGTTTCCTGACATCCAGCTACGACCTGCGCCATCTGCGTACTTTCCTCGCCGTTGTCGAGCATGGCGGGCTGTCGTCCGCTGCCTATCGCCTTGGCGTGAGCCTTTCCAGCATCAGCCGCGACCTGACGTCGTTCGAAACGCGGCTCGGCCTGGAATTATGCCGGCGCGGGCGGTCCGGCTTTTCGCTCACGCCGCAGGGAGAAGACGTCTATCAGGCGGCGGTCGGCCTGCGCTCTTCGCTCCAGTCATTCGAGGAAACCGTGGAGAACACGCGCCAGTCCCTCGGCGGCACCCTGATGCTCGGCACGATCGACAGCGTGACCACCAATCCGAACGCGGGAATAGTGGCGGCGCTTGCAAGGATGCATCGCCTGTTCCCCGATATGCAGGTCAGCGTCAGCATGCACACGGTTTCGATCATCGACATGTATGTGCGCGATAGCAAGCTGGATGTCGGTATCACGGCACAACCCGAAGGGCTGGGGCAGTTGGTCTACGAACCGGCTTTCGTGGAGACGCACCAGCTCTACATCGCCCGACATTCACCCTATTTCGATCTTGCTATCGATATCGACCAGCGGCCGCAAGGCCAGACGCAGCCGCGTGTGCCCTATATCGCGCGCGACTACCGGACGGACATTTTCAAGCCATTCGAGCGCGAATATCCGCTCCAGGTTGTCGCCCGCGGCAGCACGCTCGAAGCCATCCTGGCCTCGGTGCTGGCGGGTGTCGGCTGCGCGCTTTTGCCGTCGCATCTGGTGAAGAGCGCAGGCGAGGGGAATGTGGTCGAAATCAAGACACGGCACACGCCCATCGACGTCCAGTTCCATTTCGCCTATCGGCGCGACGCGGCGAAGCGGCGCGCGATCCGGGCCATGCTCGACTGCTTCCGCCAGCGATGATCTTCCTTCACTTTCATTTTCTGCAAGTATGATTGCGTCCTTTGCGCTTTTGCGCGCTTCGATTTCGGTGAACGTTTCTCTCCATGCAATGTGTGGAGGAATGCATGGCTGTTTCGACCCAGGCCGCGACGGTTTCCGCCGGAAATCAGATCCATGTGGAATCCGAATGGGCTCCGCTCAGGGAATGTGTCTATGGATCGCCCGACACATGGGTCTTGCCGGTCTTCCTCAGCGATGTGAAGCTGCGCGCGCAGGGTGAGTTCGGCGAATTCTGGGCCAGGAACCAGGGCCGTGACGTCAAGGAAGCGTCGCCGGAGCTGTTCGCCGAATTCAGCAGCCAGATCAGGGGCGCGATCGGCCTGCTGGAAAAGCATGGCGTCAAGGTCCATGTGGCCGGGGAGATCAGCGCGAACAACCGGAAATATCCGCGCGGGCAGGACCATGGCGTTTCGACGCCATGGATGCGCGATCCCTTCGTGACCATCGGCAACAATGTGATCGAGCTTGCGCCGCGCAGCTTCTTCCACCGGCGCCAGCGTTTCGCGATCCGCGAGATCCTCGCCGCGACCATTGAGCGGGGCGCGCGTTACTTCGCCCAGCCCGACAGCGGCGCGGACGATTACAATGAAGGTCCCGGCTGGGGATATCTCGAAGGCGGCGACGTCTTCGTGCTCGGCAAGGATATCCTGGTCGGCAATTCCGGCGGTTGCAGTAATCCCGAAGGCGCGCGCTGGTTGCAGCATATGCTGGGGCCGGATTACCGCGTCCAGACCGTGAAGATCGACCCGATGTTCCCGCATCTCGATTGCGTGCTGATGACCCCGCGCGAGGGCGTGGCCGTCGCCTGCATGGAAGCGCTTCCCGAGGGGCTGCCCGCCTTCATGAAGGACTGGGATGTTTTCGCGGTGCCGAAGAGCCTCGCCAAGGGGCATATGGGTTGCAACAATCTGGTGCTCGACGACCGCACCGTCGTCGTGCCGTCGGAAGAGGCATTGAACCCGGTGGCCGACGCGCTCGCCGCCCGCCGGTTCGAGGTCATACGCATTCCCTATCGCGTGCCCTGCATGGCTGGCGGTTCCTTCCGCTGCGCCCACCAGCCGCTCATCCGGATCTGAAAACGGCAGGCTGCGCCCGCGCTGGCGGGATTGCCCGATCGAAACAAACAAGGGGAACGGGCCCAAAGGCCCATAACAGGAGAACAACATGCGCAAACTTGCATCCATACTGCCCGCAATCGCCATGCTGTCGTGCGTCGCCTTTGCATCTGCCAGCTTCGCCGCCCCGAACGAGAAGCTTCCCGAAGCGATCAAGTCGTCCGGTGTGCTGGTGCTTGGCACCACATCCAGCATCGGCCTGCCCTGGACCGGCATCAAGGAAGGCACCAGCGATGTCTATGTCGGCGTCGAGCCTGAAATGGCCGCCGAGATCGCCAAGCGGCTGGGCCTGAAGCTAGAGGTGAACAACCTCGGCTTCGACTCGCTCATTCCGAGCCTTGAGGCCAACCGCATCAACATCATCATGTCCGACATGCTGGACACGCCGGTGCGCCAGAAGAAGGTCGATTTCATCGATCACATCATGGGCGGCTCCGCCATGCTGCAGAAGGTCAGCTCCGACAAGAAGATCAATTCCCTTGACGATGTCTGCGGCCTGAAGGCATCGGCGCTGCGCGGCTCCATGGAATCGCTTTCCATCGCCAAGCAATCGGAAAAATGCGTCGCCGAAGGCAAGCCCGCCATCGAGGAACAGCTTTTCCCGGATACCGGCGCCCAGCTCACCTCGCTGACGAGCAATCGCACCGATGTCGCGATGAGCGACCTCATCTATGTCGGCATGCTCGCCCAGAAGCAGTCCGACCAGTTCAAGATGGTCGGCGAGCCGTTCAACTTCGGCCCGTGCGGCATCGCGGTTCCCAAGGGTTCGCCGCTCGGCCCGCTGATCGCCGAAACGCTGGACGCCATGATCGCCGATGGAACCTATGCCGAGATCATGAAGCGCAACGGCTTCGTGGAGCAGTCCTACGTCACCAAGGCCGTAATCAACGGCGCCGCGGACCAGTAATGGCCGAGGCCGCAAAACAGGCAGGGCTGCCGTCCGTTCTCACGGACGAGCAGCTCGCATCGGCGCAGTTGCAGCCGCGCCGTCAACCATGGACGTGGGTCGCGGCCGCCGCCGTTGCGCTGGTGCTTGCGAATGCGCTCTATTCGATCGTCACCAATCCGGGCTTCGGGTGGCCCGTCGTCGCCGAATATTTCGTCTCGCCGCAGGTCATGGCGGGTCTCTTCACGACGCTGATGCTGACGGCCATCTCCATGACGCTGGCCCTGCTGCTCGGCATCCTTCTTGCCGTCGCGGCGGCAAGCCGCAATCCGGTGCTGTCGTCGGTCGCCAAGGGCTATGTCTGGATCTTCCGCGCCATTCCGCTGCTCGTCCAGATCATCTTCTGGTACAATCTGGCGGCGCTCTACCCGAAGCTGGGCTTCGGCATTCCCTTCCTGCCTCCGGTCGTGGAAGTGGACACCAACAGCGTCATCACCACGATCAGCGCGGCCATCATCGCCATGTCCCTGAACGAGGGCGCCTACATGGCCGAAATCGTTCGCTCCGGTCTCAACTCGGTAGATTCCGGGCAGCGCGAAGCGGCTCGTGCGCTCGGCATGTCCTCCTGGGATTCGTTCCGGCGCATCGTCATGCCGCAGGCCATGCGCGTCATCATTCCGCCGACTGGCAACGAGACGCTGTCCATGCTGAAATATACCTCGCTGGTAAGCGTCATCGCCTTGCCGGACCTGCTGTACTCGACGCAGCTCATTTCCTCGCGGACCTTCGAGGTCATCCCGATGCTTCTCGTCGCCACCCTCTGGTACCTGATCGTCAGCACGATCCTGATGGTGATCCAGTCCGGTATCGAGCGTCATTTCGCAAGATCGGTGGTGCGCCCATGACCGGCTCCGTGGTGAACCCGATCCGCGCGCGCGGCATCCGAAAGTCGTTTGGCGCGCTGGAAGTCCTGAAAGGTGTCGATCTCGATCTGGCCAAGGGCGAGGTGCTGTGCATTCTGGGGCCGTCAGGCTCCGGAAAGAGCACGTTGTTGCGCTGCATCAACCATCTGGAGCGGCCGGATGGCGGCATGATCGAGCTGAACGGCGTGCCGGTCGGCTATCGCCTGTCGGGAACGGTCTTCCGGGAATTGCCCGAGCGCGAAATACAGAAGCAGCGCGCTGCCATGGGCATGGTGTTCCAGCGCTTCAACCTGTTCCCGCACCTGACGGCGCGCGAGAACATCATGGAAGCGCCGCGCCGGGTTCTCGGCCTCACCGCCGCCGAAGCCTCGCAGCGCGCCGAGCGCCTGATGAAGCAGGTCGGCCTTGCCGAGAAGGTCGATACCTATCCCGGTGCGCTGTCCGGCGGGCAGCAGCAGCGCGTCGCGATCGCGCGGGCGCTTGCGATGGAGCCCGCCGTCATGCTGTTCGACGAGCCGACATCGGCGCTCGACCCCGAACTGGTCGGCGAGGTTCTCGACGTGATGCGTTCGCTTGCCGACTCCCATGCCATGTCGATGATCGTGGTGACCCATGAAATCGGCTTTGCCCGCAGCGTCGCCGACCGCGTCATGTTCATGGATGGCGGGGTGGTCGTGGAGCAGGGCAGGCCGCAGGACGTGCTGCTGAACCCCGCGCACGAACGCACCCGCGCCTTCCTGCGCAGGATTCTTGAATAACCTTCTGGAGTAAACATGCTCTCCCCATCATTTCCGTCCTTCCTCGGCGCTGAAACCGGCACCGATCCCGCCGGCGTCAAAACGCCCTACGCCTTTCTCGGCATACCCTACGGTCCCTCATACGAGGCATGGGAGCTGTCGGCGGCGGCCGATGGCGCGGACAAGGTGCGTGCCTCGGCAGTGGCGCATGCCTATACCCGCTTCCTCACCCACTGGAATTTCGATATCGGCGAGCCGCAGTTCGAGGATGGCAAGCCGAACCTGACCGATCTCGGCAATCTGACCGGCAATGTGCGTGACCCGGAGCGCATCGTCGGTGATGCCGCCTGCGTGCTCGGGCCGCTCGTCAGGGCCGGTGTGGTTCCGGTGGTGATCGGCGGCATGGATTCGGTGCCGCCCATGCTTGTCGCGCCCTTCGAGGGCCGGGAGGAAATCAATATCCTCCAGATCGACGCGCATATCGATTTCCGTGACGAGATAAACGGCCGTCGCGACGGCTTTTCCAGTCCGATGCGGCGCATCCGCGACTTCTCCTGCGTTCGCGACCTCGTTCATGTCGGAACACGCTCCATCGGCAGTGCACGCCGGGAGGAAGTCGAGGCTGCGCTCAGGGCTGGCAACAGGATCGTGACGGCCTGGGACGTCCATGAAAACGGGGCGAAATCCGTGGCGGAATCGCTCGATCTTTCCCGCAGGTGGGTCGTTTGTCTGGATTGCGACGGCATGGATCCTTCAGTCGCCCCGGGCGTCGGCGCGATCGAGCCGGGCGGGCTGACCTTCATCCAGACATCGATCCTGCTGAACCATCTCGCCCGCAACAACCGGCTGGCCGGGATCGTGTTCACAGAGTTCCAGCCAGCCAGGGACGTGAATGGCACTACCGCGCATGCCATCACCCGCATGATCCTCAATATTCTGGGGCTGCAACGTCAGCCCCGGCATGTCGGTGCAAAGTCTTGACATTCGCACAGGGGGGGGCAGGGCCGCATTTTTTGCCGCAATGGCTAGGCTTTTTTGCTTTCATTCGGCAGGCCCCCTTTGGCAAGGAAAAACGCGGCATCCGGGGATGCCGCGTCGTTCCTCACAGTGCCAGTGCCCGGCGATTGCCTAGAGCGTATATTCGTTGGCGAGGGTGACGTGATGATGGATGCGGCCGTCGAAGAATTCGGCGAGCACGGCTTCCGTCGCCGCGCGGGCCTCGGCGCGTACGGGACTTGCCAACGCCTCCTCCACGGCCTCGATGCTCGGATAGTTGATGGCGAGGATCATCGGATATTCCGGCGCGCCCTCGTCACGGGCCTCGGCGAAGGAGATGCGCACGTCGGTGGCGTGCGGGAACTGCCGCCACTTCGGCAGGATGCGCTCGATGACGGCCTTGCGGAAGGCGTCCGTACGGCCATCCTTCACCTTGCCCTCGAACAGTGCGAAACGGGTGATCATTCAAAGGTCTCCTTGTTAGGCCCGCGGAAATATTCCATGAGTGCCGCCTGATCCTCGCCGCCGAGGCCGGCGGCCGTCAGCATGCGGTGGATCTCTGCGCAGGCCGCCGTCAGCGGCATGGCGGTGTTGGTGCGGCGGGCAAGGTCCTGCGCGCCGTTGAGGTCCTTGACCATGTTGTCGATGCGGCCGGTGCGCCGATAATCCTTCGCCACGAAGCGCGGCATGTATTCCTGCAGGATGGCGCTGTCGGCGCGTCCGCCCTTCAGCGCCTGCGGGATCTTCGCGGCGTCGACGCCGGCATCGAGCGCCAGTTGCGTCGCTTCCGCCACGGCGAGGAAGCCGAGGCCGCAGAGCACCTGGTTGATCAGCTTGGTCGTCTGGCCCGCGCCGACCGGTCCCATATGGGTATAGTTGCTGGCGACGTGCCGGAGGACCCTGTGCGCGTCCTCCACGTCCTTCGCCGTGCCGCCGGCCATCAGCGTGAGCTGGCCGATCAGCGCCTTTGGCGCGCCGCCGGAAAGCGGACTGTCCACCCAGCGCAGGCCCTTCGCCGCCGCGTCCGCCGCCAGTTCCTTCGTCGCCTCGGGATCGATGGAGGACATGTCGATGATCAGCGTGCCGGGCCTTGCGCCGGCCGCCACGCCCGCTTCGCCGAAGACGGCGCGCCGCACGATGGCGGGAGCGTTGAGGCTGAGGATCACATAATCGCTGACGGAAGCGGCCTCGGCGGCCGACGCGGCGGCGAAGGCGCCCTTGTCCACCAGCGCCTGCACCTTCTCCGGGCCGGGGTCGAAGACGGTCAGGCGGTTGCCGGTCTCAGCCAGCCGCGCGCCGATGGCGCCTCCCATGGCGCCGGCGCCGATCAAGGCTACTTTGTTGGTCATGCTTGGGTCCCCTCCAGATTTACGGCGATATCGTCCACGACAAAGGCGAGCGTGTTGTCGATATCGACTATGATGGCGTTCTCGTCGGCGGCCGGCGGCTCCAGCGCGGCGAACTGGCTGTCGATGAGGCTTGGCGGCATGAAATGGCCGGAGCGGGCGGCCATGCGCGCGGCGATCAGTTCCCTGCTGCCGGAGAGATGGACGAAGGTGACGGGCCTACCGGCCGCCGCGCGGATATGGTCGCGGTATCGGCGCTTCAGCGCTGAGCAGCCGAGGATGAGGATGCCGCCCGGGCTTGCGAGCGTCTGCCCGACCAGCGTCAGCCAGGGCCAGCGGTCCTCGTCGGTCAAGGGCTCGCCCCGGCTCATCTTCTCGATATTTGCCGGCGGATGCAGGTCGTCGCCGTCGAGATAGGTTGCGCCAAGGCGGGCGGCGAGCGCCACGCCGACGGCGGACTTGCCGCAGCCGGCCACGCCCATCAGCACGATGCGCCGTGGCATTTCAGAGCGAGGCCGTGATGCCACCGTCGACATAGAGCGTGTGTCCGTTCACGAAGGAGGATGCGTCCGAGGACAGGAAGATGCACGCGCCGACCAGCTCCTCGACCTTGCCCCAGCGGCCGGCCGGCGTGCGCTTTTCCAGCCAGGCCGAGAAGGCCGGGTCGGCGACCAGGGCGGCATTGAGCGGCGTATCGAAATAGCCCGGCGCGATGGCGTTGCATTGCAGGCCGTATTTCGCCCAGTCGGTCGCCATGCCCTTGGTGAGGTTGCCGACGGCGCCCTTCGTGGCGGTATAGGGGGCGATGCCGGGACGGGCGAGCGCGGTCTGCACGCTGGCGATGTTGATGATCTTGCCCGCGCCGCGCGCGATCATGTGGCGGGCGACGGCCTGGCCGACATTGAAGACGGTCGAGATATTGGTCTTCAGGATGCGTTCGAAGGCGTCGGCGGGGAAATCCTCCAGCGGCGTGCGGTGCTGCATGCCGGCATTGTTGACGAGGATGTCGATGGGACCGGCCTCCGCCTCGAAGGCGTCGATGGCCGCGCGTACGGCTGCATGGTCGGTGGCGTCGAAGGCGAGCGTGTGCCTGGCGCCGACTTCCTTCGCGGCGGCGGCGAGCTTGGCCGCGTCGCGGCCGTTGAGGATGATGTCGGCGCCGGCCGCCGCAAGACCCTTGGCCAGCGCAAGGCCGATGCCCTGCGAGGAGCCGGTGACGAGGGCGCGCTTGCCCGTAAGGTCGAACAGTTGGGTGCTCATGGTCCCTTGTCTCTTTTTCTCGCAATGGCTGATGGAAGGCCGCTTCACGCCTTTCCTGCCATTGCCTTTACGAAAATGCGATCTGCGTCTTCATCGACTGCCCCTTGTCCGAGGCGATCTCGAACGCCTTCAGGGCATCGGCGAGCGGCAGCGTATGGGTGATCAGCGGTTTCACGTCGATGAGACCGCCCTGCATCAGCTTCACCGCCACGGCGAATTCCTCATGGAAGCGGAAGGAGCCGCGCAGGTCCAGTTCCTTGGCGGTGATCGCCATCATCGGCAGCGCCATCTCGCCGCCGAGGCCGAGCTGGACGATGACGCCGCGCGGGCGCAGCGCCTGGATGCCGGCGACCAGCGCTGGCTGCGCGCCCGAGCATTCGTAGAGCACGTCGAAAGTGCCCTTGTTCTCGCTGAAGGGAGCAAGGCCGTCGCGGTCTTCGGAAAGGTTGACCGTGCGGTCCGCGCCCACGGCGCGGGCAAAGCCGAGCGCCTTTTCCGACAGGTCGGCGGCGACGATCTCGGCTGCGCCCGCCCGCCGCGCGGCGAGGATCGACAGCGTGCCGATCGGGCCGCAGCCGGTGACGAGCACGCGCTTGCCCAGCATCTCGCCCGCCCGGCGCGTGGCGTGCAGCGTGACGGAGAGCGGTTCGGCCATCGCGGCCTCGCCGGCCGAAAGGCCCTCGGCCTTGACGCACTGGCTGGCCTTGGCGACCAGCCGCTCGCGGAACGCGCCCTGGATATGCGGGAAGGGCATGGCCGAGCCGTAGAAGCGCATGTTGAAGCAATGGTTCGGCAGGCCCTTGTGGCAATAGTCGCACGAGCCGCAGGGCCGCGAGGGCGAGACGGCGACGAGATCGCCGACGGCAAGGCCGCAGACGCCCTCGCCAAGCGCCGCGACATGGCCGGAGACCTCGTGGCCGAGGATCATCGGCTCCCTGAGCCGCACCGCGCCGAAGCCGCCGTGATTGTAGTAGTGCAGGTCCGAGCCGCAAATGCCGCCGGCCGCAAGACGGATCTCCACCTCGCCGGGTCCCGGAGCCTCGATGGCGCTGTCCTCGATGCGCAGGTCCTTGGCCGCATGGATGACGATGGCTTTCATGGGTGCGTCCTCACAGAACAGGGGTCGGCAGCGGCTTGCCGGCGAAATGGGCCGACAGGTTGTCGAAGACGAGCTGGCCCATGGCCTTGCGCGTCTCGACCGTGCCGGAGGCCATGTGCGGCTGGAGCAATACGTTATCGAGCGTGAGGAAGCGGGGGTTGAGGTTCGGCTCGCCCTCGAAGACGTCGAGCGCGGCCGAGCCGAGCGCCTTGCTTTCGAGCGCGTCGAGCAGCGCCGCCTCGTCGATGTTGGAGGCGCGCGAGATGTTGATCAGCATGCCCTCCGGTCCCAGCGCCTCGATGACTTTCCTGCCGACGATATGGCGCGTCTCGGCGGAGGCGGCCAGCGTGACGAAGAGGAAGTCCGAGCGGGCGGCAAGCTCGACCGGATCGGCGACGAAGGTCCAGTCCCCGGCGAAGTCCTTCTCGCCGGTGTCGCTATAGGCGATGTCCATGTCGAAGCCGGCAAGCCGCTTTGCCACCTCGTAGCCGATGCGGCCGAGGCCGAGCACGCCGGCACGCTTGCCATGCACGCGGCTCTTCAGCGGGTAGAGGCCTTTTTTCGCCCAGTCGCCGCTCCTGACCCAGGCCTCGCCGCCGATGACGCCGCGTGCCTGCGCCAGCATCATGGCGATGCCGAGGTCGGCGACGTCCTTGGTCAGCACGTCGGGCGTATTGGTGACGCGGATGCCGCGCTCGCGGGCGGCGGCGAGATCCACCGCGTCGAAGCCGACGCCGTAGACGGAGATGATTTCCAGCTTCGGCAACGCCTCGATCATCGCCCGGCTCGCGCCGAGCTCGCCGCGCGTGGCGATGCCACGGATGTTGGCGCCACGCTCGGCCAGGAATGCCGCCTTGTCGGCCGCCTCGAAATAGCGGTGCATCGTGAAATGCGCGTCCAGGCGCTCCTGGTCCCAGGAAGGATAAGGGCCAACCTGCAGCAACTCGATCTTGGACAAAGGGTCTCCTCCCGAATGATGCTCTGTTATCGATAACATAATTTGTTGCGCAGATTTGTCCAGCGTCTTTTTCGTGTCCATCAGCTTGCCGTCTGACGCGAGGCGGCGACGTAACATCAGCCCTTGATATCACCCCTTGACAGTTATGTTATCGATACCATAAGCTTCTCATCAACAAGCTTTGGGAGGGGCAGGTGGAGGCGGATAAACTTCTTGAGTTTCGTGCCGTGTCGAAGGAATTCGGCGGCACCCGGGCGCTGACGTCGGTCTCGCTCGACCTGAGGCGCGGCGAGATCCTCGCGCTTCTCGGCGAGAACGGTGCCGGCAAGTCGACCCTCATCAAGACGCTGGCCGGAATCTACCGGCCTGACGGCGGCGACATCCTGTTTCGCGGCGAACCCTATCACCATCGCCCGCCGAAGCCGAACGAACGCCAGCCCGTCGCCTTCATCCATCAGGACCTCGGCCTCATCGAATGGATGACGGTGGCGGAGAATGTCGGCCTGGCGCAGGGGTTTTCCATGCGCCGGAACCTGATCGACTGGAACGCCACGGCCCGGCGCACCGCCGAGGCCCTGAAACTTGTCGGCTGCGATTTCGACCCGTCCACCCGCGTGCAGAGCCTGACGCGCACCGAAAAGTCGCTGGTCGCCATCGCCCGTGCGCTCGCTGTGGAGGCGGATGTGCTGGTGCTCGACGAGCCGACCGCCAGCCTTCCCGCCGACGAGGTCGAGCGGCTGTTCGACGCCATTCGTCCGCTGAAGGAACGCGGCGTCGCGATGATCTACGTCTCGCACCGGCTCGACGAGATCTTCCGCATCGCCGACCGCGTCGCCGTGCTGCGTGACGGCCATCTCGTGGGTGAGACGGCGGTCAAGGGCACCAATTCCGACGAGCTCATCCGAATGATCATCGGCGAGAAGGCCGGCCAGCTCTTCGCCAAGGCGCATTCGGCGCCGGGCGAGACGCTGGTCTCGGTGCGCGACCTTGCCTGCCGCGGCGCCGGTCCGGTCTCGTTCGAGTTGAAGCAGGGCGAGCTTCTCGGTCTCGTCGGCCTGCGCGGCGCGGGGCAGGAACTGATCGGCCGCGCCCTCTTCGGCGCGGAAGCCGCCTCGGGAGACGTGACCATTCGCGGTGCGCGGCCGGACCTTGCGAGCCCAGAGACGGCGATCGCCTCCGGCATCGGCCTTATCGCCCGGGACCGCACGGAGGAATCCGTCGCCATGTCGCTGTCGCTCAGGGAAAACACCTTCCTCAATCCCGGCGCGTCCGGCCGTGGACTCTTCGCCTTCCTTGCACCCGGCCGGGAGGCCGAAATGGCATTTTCGCTCGGCGAGAAGGTGGGGCTGCGGCCGAACGACCAATCGCTCGCCATCGAGGCGCTGTCGGGCGGCAACCAGCAGAAGGTGGTGGTCGGCCGCTGGCTCGCCACCGGCCGCAAGCTGCTGATCGCCGAGGACCCGACCGCCGGCGTCGATGTCGGCGCCAAGGCGGACATCTACCGCCTGATTGCCGCGGCGGTGGAGGAGGGGCTCGCCGTCCTCCTGATCTCTACGGATTTCGAGGAGATCGCCCATATCTGCCACCGGGCGCTGGTCTTCTCGCGCGGGCGGATCGTCCGCGAACTTCAAGGCGCAGAACTCACCACATCCGCCGTCATCGCGGCAGCCTCCGCTTCCGAAGCGGCCTGATCCCGGAGAAAGACGATGCAATCCATCCAGTCCAATGCGCTCGAGCCGACGCCCGCCGAGCTGAAAGGCCTTTCGACCGGCGAGCGGCTGAAGCGCCTTCTGCCCGTCTACGGCCTCGTCATCCTGACGGTGCTGCTCATCCTCGTCTTCTCGGTCCTCTTGTCCGATACGTTCCCGACGCTGCTCAACCTGCGCTCGATCATCGCCAACAAGACGATCATCGCCATCCTGTCGCTCGCGGCCATGATCCCCATGGCCTGCGGGCGCATCGACCTCACCATCGGCTACGGCATCGTACTCTGGCATATCCTGGCGATCAGCCTGCAGACCATGTACGGCTTCCCCTGGCCCATCGCGGTGGCGGTGGTGCTCGTGCTCGGCGCGTTGACGGGCGTGCTGAACGGCCTGCTCGTCGAGGTCGCCAAGATCGACAGCTTCATCGCAACGCTCGGCACGGGCACGGTCATCTATGCCGTCGCGCTCTGGCACACGGGTGGCCGGCAGGTCGTCGGCGTCCTGCCGGACGGGTTCCTGGCACTGAACGGCACCATGGTGTTCGGCTTGCCGATCACCGGCTTTTACGTGCTGGCGCTGGCGCTCGTCATGTGGATCGTGCTCGAATACCTGCCGATCGGCCGCTACGTCTATGCCATCGGCGCTAACCCCAAGGCGGCGGCACTCAACGGCATCCCGGTCCGCCGCTTCGTCATCGGTGCCTTCATCGCATCGGGCGTGCTCTCCGCCGTCGCCGGCGTGCTGCTCGCCTCGCGGCTGCGCATCGGCCAGGCGAGCGTCGGCCTCGAATACCTGCTGCCAGCGCTCGTCGGCGCCTTCCTCGGCTCCACCACCATCAAGCCCGGCCGCGTCAATGTCTGGGGCACGATGATCGGCGTGATCATCCTTGCCGTCGGCATCGCCGGCATCCAGCAGTTCGGCGGTTCCTTCTTCGTCGAGCCACTGTTCAACGGTGTCACGCTGCTCGTCGCCATCGGCATCGCCGGCTATGCCCAGCGCCGTCGCGGCGCGGCGGGTGCCATCAAGCCCAAGGGCGTCCCGGCCAAAACATCCTGATCCAGAATTCTCACGTCCAAAGGGAGGACACTATCCATGAAACGCAGGCATTTCCTCGCAACCACCGCGGCGGCCCTGTTCGCCGTCACCTTCGCCGGTCCCGCCTTCGCGGACGCCATGGCCGATGCCAAAGCCGTCGTCGAGAAGTACGCCAGCAAGGTCGAGAAGTGGGACGGCCCGACGAGCGGCCCCAAGGCCGTGGACGGCAAGACCGTCGTGGTTGTCGCCGCCGACATGAAGAACGGCGGCATCCTCGGCGTCGTCAACGGCATCCAGGAAGCGGCCGCCGCCATCGGCTGGACCGTGACCGTGGTGGACGGCGCGGGCTCCATCGAGGGCCGCACCGCGTCCTTCGGTCAGGCGCTGACGCTGAAGCCGGGCGGCATCATCATCGCCGGCTTCGACGCCGTCGAGCAGAAGCCGGCCATGGAGGACGCCAAGAAGGCGGGCATCCCGATGGTCGCCTGGCATGCCGCGCCGGCAGTCGGCCCGGTCGATGACGTCGGCGTCTTCGCCAATGTGACGACGGATGCGATGGAGGTCTCCAAGGCCGCCGCCGACTACGCCTTCGTCGATGCCGGTGGCAAGCCTGGCGTGGTGATCTTCACCGATTCCACCTATGCCATCGCCATCGCCAAGGCGGACAAGATGAAGGCGGAGATCGAGGCGCTGGGCGGCACGGTGCTGGAATATGTCGATACGCCGATCGCCGAAACCTCGCAGCGCATGCCGCAGCTCACCACCACGCTGCTGCAGAAATACGGTGAGAAGTGGACCCATTCGCTGGCCATCAACGACATCTATTTCGACTTCATGGGCCCGTCGCTTTCTGCGGCAGGCATTGCCGGCGACGGCGCGCCGAAGAGCGTGGCCGCGGGCGACGGCTCGGAAAGTGCCTACCAGCGCATCCGCGCCAAACAGTACCAGTCGGTGACGGTCGCCGAGCCGCTGAACCTTCAGGGCTGGCAGCTCGTCGACGAGCTGAACCGTGCCTTCTCGGGCGAAGCCTGGTCGGGTTATGTCTCGCCGCTCCATGTCGTGACGGCCGACAATGTCGAGTTCGACGGCGGGCCGAAGAACACGTTCGATCCGGACAACGGCTACCGGGACGAATACAAGAAGATTTGGGGCAAATAAGGCTCCCTCCGGCACGCCGGAGGCTGGTGCCTGCACCGTCTCCGGCGTGCATGCCGGTTCGCAGCCCTTGCCGGGGCACGCCAGCCGGCCTCCTGCATCGCGATCAACCTGAAAGGAGAAGGGTGGAATGGCGTTTTTTGAAGCGGAGGAGCCGGAATTCTCCACCTTCGTGCTAGGCAATGCCCCCTTGAAGAAGCTGGCCGGCGGGTTCGACTGGGTCGAGGGGCCGGTCTGGTTCGGCGATCACGACTGCCTGCTGTTCTCCGACATTCCGAGCAACCGCATCCTGCGCTGGAGCCCGACGCTCGGCGTCACCACATTCCGCGAACCGTCCAATTTCGCCAACGGCAACACGCGCGACCGGGAAGGCAGGCTCGTGACCTGCGAGCACGGTGCGCGCCGCGTCACGCGCACCGAGCACGACGGCTCCATCACCGTGATCGCCGACCGCTATGACGGCAAGCGACTGAATTCGCCGAACGACGTTATCGTCGCTTCGGACGGTGCCATCTGGTTCAGCGATCCGCATTACGGCATCGCCTCGGACTACGAGGGCACGCGCGCGGAGCAGGAGCTGCCTTGCAACGTCTATCGCGTCGATCCGCATCTCGGCCATGTCCGCGCCGTTCTCACCGATTTCAACTGCCCGAACGGCCTTGCCTTCAGCCCCGACGAGCGGCGCCTCTATGTCGCCGATACAGGCCGCATGTTTTCCGACGATCCGCGCCATATCCGCGTCTTCGATGTCGGCGCGGACTGGACGCTGACGGGCGGCGAGGTCTTCCACGTGATTTCGCCCGGCTGCGCGGATGGCATGCGTCTCGATGCGGCGGGCAATCTCTGGTCGTCCGCGGGCGACGGCGTGCATTGCATCGCGCCCGACGGCCGCAGGCTCGGCAAGATCCTCGTGCCGGAAACCGTCTCCAACATCTGCTTCGGCGGCCGGCATCGCCACCGCCTTTTCATAACTGCGACCACCTCCATCTATTCCGTCTCGCTCGCCATCCGCGGCGCAGGCTGGCCGCGGGCGGGGGCGTAGATGGCCTTCGTGGAAACGACCGCCCGGCTGACGGACGAGGGCATCTCCGCCATGCTGGCGGCGGCGACCGGCGCGGCGAAGGCCATGGGCCAGCCGCAGTGCATCGTCATCGTCGATCCGAGCGGCGTGACGCTCGCGTCCTTCCGCATGGCCGGTTCGCGCTATCTCTCGCTGAAGAGCGCCGCCGCCAAGGCCCGCACCGCCGCCTCCATCGGCGCGCCGAGCGACAGCGTGCCGGAAGCCGTGCGCCCGGCGATCGCGGCCGCGAGCGGAGGGGATGTCACGGGATTGCGCGGCGGGCTGCCGATCCGCCGCGGCGGCGTGCTCCTCGGCGGCATAGGCGTCGGTTCCGGCTCGGGCGAGCAGGACGAGGCGGTCGCCCGCGCGGCGCTTGCGGCCATCGGCGCGGATGGGGCCTGAGCAGCCCGCATGAGGATAATGCAGCCTCCCGGCGGCGGCCGCTTGCGGAGTGGCAGGGCGCCGCGCTACGCTGTGGTAACGATAACGAGGCAGGAACATGCGGATCGACAAGGCGCCCACCATGGCGGACATAGCCCGGAAGACGGGCGTTTCCCCCATGACCGTGTCACGTGCCTTCAAGTCCGGCAGCCTGATCAACAAGGATACGCGGGACGCGATCCTGAGGGCGGCCGAAGAGCTCGGCTACGTCTTCGATTCCACTGCTTCCAATCTCAGGTCCCAGAAGACGGATTTCATCGCCGTCACAATCCCCTCCATCAACAATGCGAATTTCGCCGACACCGTGGGCGGCCTTTCCGAGACGCTGAGCGCGCAGGGGTTCCAGATCCTGCTCGGCTATACCAACTACGATACCGAGGAAGAGGAGCGGCTGATCGAGCAGCTCCTGCGCCGCAAGCCGCAGGCCATCGTCGTCACCGGCGGCAAACACACCCCGCGCGCGCGAAAACTGCTCGAAAACGCCAATGTGCCCGTGATCGAGACCTGGGACGTGCCGGCCGAGCCGATCGGGCATTTCGTCGGCTTCTCCAACGCCGCCGCCGTGCGCAGCATGGTCGATCATTTCGTGGCGGTCGGCTATACCCGCATCGCCTTCATAGGCGGCGATGCCAGCCGCGATACGCGCGGCAGCGACCGGCGCCTCGGCTTCATCGCCGCGCTCCGCGACCACGGCCTCGATGCCTCGCGGCTGATCGATGCCGGCGCACCGCCGATCTCGATGCGGGAAGGCGCCAATGCCATGGCGCGGCTGCTTGCCGAATATCCCGATACGGAAGCGGTGATCTGCGTGTCGGACCTTTCGGCCTTCGGCGCGCTGACGGAATGTCAGCGCCGCGGCGTGGCGGTGCCGGAGCGCATCGCCATCGGCGGCTTCGGCGACTACGAGATCGGCGGCATCAGCGTGCCGGCGCTGACCACGATCAATGCTGGCGCGCGGGAGATCGGCGAGCGCACGGGACGGCTGATCCTCGACCTCATCGACGGCCGGCCGGACATCACCCACATCACCATCGAGCCGGAACTGATCGTGCGTGGCAGCAGCCGCTGAGACTTGTTCAGGGCGGCCTGTTTACCGCTTGCGGGCCTCCTTCGCGGCCGAGCAATGTCGTCATGAGCGTCAAGGCGGACGACGAAACCGGGCTTGCCTATATGAAGTGTCTGGCGGCAAGCCACCTGATCGAGTTCGTGGAAGGAGAGCGGCCGCGTTTCGCATGGACCGGCGACGGTATGGGCCTCAGCCAGTTCCCGAGTTTCCGCGAGATGGCGGTGGAGCGAGTGATCGATGTGACGCCGCATATGCGCCGGGTCACGCTTTCGCGTTCCGGTCTTGGGCGCCATGCGACCCATGGTCCTTATCTCATGCTGTTCGTGCCGCCCGAAGGCATCGCCAAGCCGAAATGGCCCGTGCCGGGCGAAGACGGTCTGCCCGTCAGGTCCGCCGATAACAGGCAGCCACAGATGCGCACCTGCACGGTGCGCCGTCTCGATCCCGAGGCCGGGACTATTGACGTGGACTTCGTGCTGCACGGCGATCACGATCTCGGCTCGCGCTGGGCGCTGAATGCGCTGCCGGGGGCCGTCATTGGCGTGCGCGGTCCGACCGGGCGTCGCCGGCCGGAGGTTGACTGGTGTCTGCTTGTGGGTGACGAAACAGCCCTGCCGGTCATCGCCAGAACGCTCGAACCCCATCCAACCGCCGCGAAGGGATTCGCATTCATCGAGGTCTCGGAAGAGAGCGGGCAGCAGCCGGGTTTGTGCCGATGCTTTGGGTCCACGTGCCCGTGGCGTCGATCACTTTGGCTGCCGCCGCGTTCCCTGGACATGGCGGTGCGATATCTCGCGGCCTATGGCCGGGGGCAGGTGGGCCTGCCGGGTTAAGGCAGGCTGTAGGCGATCACGTAGTCGCCGCGGTCGGGTGATTGCCGTGCACCGCCGGCGGAGATGACGACATATTGCTTGCCGGTCTTCGGCGACTTGTAGCTCATCGGGCCGCCCTGGCTGCCGACCGGAAGGTGCGCCTTCCAGACTTCCTTGCCCGTCGCGCTGTCGAAGGCGCGCAGGTAGTAGTCCTGCGTGCCCGCGATGAAGACGAGGCCGCCCTGAGTTGCCAGCGTGCCGCCGAGCGTCGGCATGCCGATCGGGATGGGCAGGCCCATCTTGATGCCGAGCGGGCCGGTGTCCTCGACCGTGCCGACCGGCACCTGCCACTTGATGCCCTGCGTCTTCATGTCGATGGCCGTCAGGCTTCCGAAGGGTGGGGCCTGGCAGGGGATGCCGAGCGCGGAGAGGAAGCGGTTCTTGTTGACGGCATAGGGGGTGCCCTTCATCGGCACGACGCCCATGCCGGTATTGACCGATTCACCGCCGCTGGCCACCGCGTCGGTGGGAGCTGCTTCCACCATCTGGATCCAAAGGCCGAGGCGCATGTCGTTGACGAAGATCGTGTTGCTCACCGGGTCGGTGGAAATGCCGCCCCAGTTCATGCCGCCGAGCGAGCCGGGGAAGTTCAGCGCGAGATCGGTGCCGGGCACGGTGAAGACGCCGTCGTAGCGCATGCCCTTGAAGGCGATGCGGCACAGGAGCTGGTCGAAGGGCGTCGCGCCCCACATGTCGCTTTCCGTCAGCGTCTGGGCGCCGATCTGCGGCATGCCGACCGAGAGCCTCTGGGTCGCGGAATAAGGCTCGTTCGGGATGCTCCCCGGCTTGACCGGCACGTCCTCCACCTTGGTCAGAGGCTCGCCGGTGGCGCGGTCCAGCACGTAGATCTGCCCCGCCTTCGTGCCGAAGACCAGCGCGGGCACGCTTGTGCCGTCCGCCTTGGGGAAGTCGATGAACGAGGGCTGCATCGGCACGTCGAAGTCCCACAGGTCGTTATGGACCGTCTGGTAGACCCATTTCTCGCGGCCGGTCGTGGCGTCGAGCGCCAGCATGGAGGCGCCGTATTTGTGGTCCAGCGCCGTGCGTGTCGCGCCGTAGAGGTCGACCGAGGGGCTGCCGACCGGCATGAAGACGGTGTTGGAGGCCGGGTCGTAGGACATCGACGCCCAGACGTTCGGCGTCGAGCGCGTATAGGTCTGGCCTTCCGGCGGCAGCTTGGTGATCTCGGGATTGCCCGGGTCGAACGCCCAGCGCAGCTCGCCCGTCACGACGTCGAAGCCGCGCATGACGCCGCCCGGCATGTCGACTTGCACATTGTCGGCGATGCGGCCGCCGACGACGACCGTGGTGCCGGCGAGCGTCGGGGCGGAGGTGAGGACATATTGCGGATCGGGCGCGTCGCCGAGGCCGATCTTGAGGTCGACGCGGCCGTTCGTGCCGAAATCCGGGCAGAACGCGCCGGTGTCGGCGTCGAGCGCGATGAGCTCGGCGGTGATGGTGTTCATCAGGATGCGGCGCTGGCAGAGCGCGCCCTCGGCGACGATGACCGAGGTGACCGGCGTTGCGCCTGCCGCCGTCGGCTGGGCGAGCGGCCGGGTGGCATCGAAATAGGCAAGGCCGCGGCAACGCATCCACACGGAGGACTGGGCATTGATCTCGGCCTTCCAGATCTCCTTGCCGGTATCGGCGTCGAGCGCGATGACGTTGTTGTGGGGCGTGCACAGGAAGACGCGGTCGCCGACCTGCAGCGGCGTCTCCTGGTCCTCCGCGCCGTTGGCGCCGGGGCTGATCGGCGTGTCGCCGGTATTATAGGTCCAGGCGACCTTGAGGTCCGAGACATTGTCGCGCGTGATCTGGTCGAGGGCGACGAAACGGCTTCCGCCCGAGGTGTTGCCGTAGGCCTCCCAGTTCTTCTGCTCGTTCGCCGGATCGACCTTGATCAGCGCTTCCGGCGTGCCGGAGAAGGCGACGGGTGGATGTGGCACGAACATGCCGGCCATGCCGCCGGCGGAGGTGAGCCCGAGCAGGGCAGCGAGGACGAAGGAGGGGCCACGGGCCGGCGAAAGACCCGCCGACCGGCGCAGCAGCGGATAGGAGAGGGCCACGACAGTGGCACCGACTGCCATGGCGAGCAGGCGCGAGTTCAGTGGCCAGTAGTCGAGGCCGACCTCCCAGAGCGCCCAGGCGACGGTGAGCAGGAAGACGAGGCCGAACAGCAGCGCGCCGGAAGGTTTGCGGCGGGCGATCAGGAAGCCCGAGACGAGGAGCGCGAGGCCGGCGAGGACGAAATAGGGGCTGCCGCCGAGCAGGACGAGCTTGCCGCCGCCGATGGTGAAGAAGAGCCCCGCAGCGATAATGACCGCTCCCAGCAGGAGCAGCCAGCTCCTGGCCAGGACACCTGTGTTTTCCGTCGTCTGCGACATGGGTCGTCTCCTGTACTCATCGGATTTTTAACATGACCCTGCGCGTAGGCTTTAGACAAGAGGGCACGAGCGTTTTGCCCCGGTTCTAGGTTTTCGGATCGCAGCCTGTCCTTGCCGCCAGTTCCAGCCGCTACGGAGGGCGGCATCCCACCCTCGTCAGGTGTGGCCAGAAGCTCAGTCACCAACGCG
Organism: Shinella sp. R2-11; assembly: GCF_055330205.1. Taxonomy (NCBI): domain Bacteria; kingdom Pseudomonadati; phylum Pseudomonadota; class Alphaproteobacteria; order Hyphomicrobiales; family Rhizobiaceae; genus Shinella; species Shinella sp. R2-11. The sequence continues at coordinate 912,409 of NZ_JBVAPC010000001.1, forward strand.
CGGAGTCAGGCGCTCCCACCAGCCAGGACGGCTGCAAGGAAGCTTCTCGCCAACTTGCCGAAGTGTGTTGCGACACGGCGGAAGTGTTTGAGCTTGCAGAAGTATCGCTCGATGAGGTTGCGTTTGCGGTAAAGTTCTCGGTCGACGGTTCGCTGGATCTTGCGGTCACTTTGGGTCGGGATGTGTGCCTCGCCACGCCACGCCGGCGTCGAACGAGGTCGACAATGGCCTGTGCATCATAGCCGCGATCTGCTATCAGGGCCTGAGCTGCCGGCAGTCCTTCCAGCAAGACACTAACTGCCGCTTTGTCAGAGGCTTGGCCGGGTGACAGGATGATGCGCAACGGCAAGCCATCTTGATCGACAAGCGCATTGATGTTGGTGCTCAGTCCTCCACGAGAACGGCCGATGGCGTGATCCGCGCGCCCTTTTTTCCGCCACGGAGTGCTGATGGGCAAGGATGATCGAACTGTCGATCAGGTGCAAGGACTGTGGTGAGGTTGCTGTCAAAGCCTCGAAGATGCGCAGTCACACGCCAGCCCATCGGTTATCCCGGTTGTAGGCGGTTGTGTATGGGCCGTATCAGTTCGGCAAGGCATGTAACATCGACCTGCTCATCGATGATCTGCGCGAGGAACTCCGTTCCCGGCCCTACGAGATTGTCTTCGTCGCGGGCGGCTGGCAGCACCGAACGCATTCGCGTTTCGCCGGCTTAACCCGGGCGTCGCAGGCTCCTATCCGCGGGGCGGAGCACATGCTCTCCGATTTCGAGGCGATGGTGCTGACGGCGATCGCCTATTTCCAGCCGATCACCCGCGGCGAGCTGTTGAAGATTTTCGGCAAGGAGGTCAGCCGCGACACGATCGCGAGCCTCGGCAACGCAAACTTCCTAGCCTCCGGCCCGCGCAGCCCGACGCCGGGCGCGCCTTATACCTTTGTCACGACGATGCAGTTTCTGTCGGCCCTCGGCCTGCAGACGCCGCGACCTGCCGGACATCGAGGCGTTCGAGGATGCGGGATTGCTGAGCCGGAAGGTCGTGCAGGAAGACATCCTGGCGGCGGAGGCTGAGGGCGAAGTGGAATAGATTATGCCCGGGCGCGCTGAGACCTTTGGTATCATGATCCGTTGGGATTTCACTGGTTCAGCTTAGCGCATTGATGTTTGACGTAGCGGCGACGGAAAAGTCCCCAAACCACTTTGTTGCGGCCCGTCGATGAAGGCTTCGATGGATGGCGTTGTACTGCATCCCATCTGCCAACGTCGCTTTCTTTGTCATGCGCTTTGGTTATGGCTTTTAAAGAAGAAAGCATTTCAGTTTATGGCTGGGATGACGCAAGGATCGCTTGGAACATAATCTGGGAGGAGATGAAATGTCCGAACGGCGGCACAGGCCTGCCATGGGTGGAAGACTGCCCGGAACGCTCGGCGAGGGGATCGCCTCGCGTGCAGCCGAGGGTATTTGACGACATGGCGTTGACATTCTGGGGCCGGTCCAGCTTCTTCGCGAAGACCAACACGCTTCCCTTTCTCGTCTTGATCGTCGGGTTCGGCGGTTACTCCTGGGCGCAGGTCGTGCTCATGGCTTTCTCCCATCTGCGCATCGAGGCGGGAGAGTTCGTCTGGCAGCCGGCCGGGCTCGACAATTTTCGCGAGATCCTCGGCAACGAGCTGGCCATGTACTCGCTGGCGGTCACTGCTCTCTTCGTGGTCGCGACCGTCGCCGTGTCCGTCATCCTCGGCCTAGTGCTGGCGCTGCTTGTCCAGCGCAGCAGGCGGCTCAACCGCATCTCGCAGGTCGTCCTTTTGTGGCCGGCAATCGTGGCGCCCGTCGTGGTGAGCCTCATCTGGCTCCTGATCCTCAGCCCGAACATCGGCGTGCTCAACAAGCTGCTCGATACTGTGCGGCTGCCGACCCAGGACTGGCTCGGCACGGAGGCCGGCGCGATCGTCGCCATCATCATCGTCGACGTCTGGCACTGGACCCCGGTCGCCTTCCTCATGCTCTACACGGCGCTATGCGCGGTCGACGAGGAGGCCATCGAGGCGGCGCGTTGCGACGGCGCCAACGAGTGGCAGGTGATCCGCTACATCAAGATCCCCATGCTGATGCCGGCGATCATCGGAACGGTCTTCATCCGAGCGATCATGGGCGTGAAGGCGTTCGACGAGATGTATCTCCTGACGGCAGGCGGCCCGAACGGCGCCACGATGCTGGTCTCGCTGCATATCCGCGACGTCTTCTTCGACCAGCTGAACTATGGTTACGGCTCTGCCTTCAGCGTTCTGCTCGTCGCGCTGATGTCGCTCGCTATCGGCGCGGGCATGCTCGTCAGGCACCTGCGCGCCATCCGGTTCTTTTCTGCAACGCGTGAGGTGGAAGCATGACCGCCGGCAGCCATGCCATCAAGACAGGGGGCCCCGCCGACGCGCGACTGCGCCGGCGCAAGAATCTTGCCGACCTTACCTGCGATGCCTTCCTGGCGCTACTGCTGCTGCTCTTTATCGCCCCCATCGCCTGGATGATCGTGCTTTCTTTCCAGTCGGACCGGGCGATCATCTCCATGTTCTGGGAGCTGGACCTCACGCTGGACAACGTCACCGCCATCCTGGCGGACGACCAGCCCTTCCGCGCGCAACTCGCCAACAGCCTCGTCGTCGTGGTGGGAACGGTCGTCCTGTGCGGCATCGCCTCGACCCTTGCGGCCTACGGCCTTTCCAAGTTGCGGCTGCCGTGGTGGCTGACCGCTACGGTCGGCGCCTGCTGCGCCGTGGTCCCGATGCTGCCGCCGATGGCGCTCGTGCCGGGTTTCTACGTGACGCTGATCCAGACGGGACTCCTCGGATCGCTCGCCGGTCTCATCATCCTCAACACGATCCTCAACCTGCCGTTCGCCACGCTGCTCATGAAGATCGGCTTCGACGAGATCCCACCCGCGCTGCAGGAGGCGGCCTCCATCGACGGTGCGAGCGAGGCGCGATCCTTCTGGACGATCATGCTGCCGCTCGTCACGCCGAGCCTGATCACCAGCTCGCTCTTCACGGCCATCATGACGTGGAACGAGTTTCTCATGGGGCTGACGATGACGTCCGGCGGCACGACCTCGCCGCTCTCCGTGGGCATCGCATCGCTGGTGCAGCCCTACGAGGTCCGCTGGGGCCAGCTCTCGGCCGTCGGCAGCCTTGCCGTGGTGCCGATCATGATTGCGAGCGTGCTCGCCAGCAAGCGCATCATCGCCGGCATGACCCGCGGCTCCGTCAAGTAAATGCACCGATTGATCTCAGGGAGGAACAGATGATCAAGCAAACCGAAACCGAGCGCCTGCCCCTATCCCGGCGCCAGGTTCTCAAGGGGATCGCCGCCGCGGGCGCGGCTGGCGTGGCAGGCCTTCCGGCATGGGGGGCGGCCGCTGCCGAGGTCAGGGAACTGATCGTGCTGACCGGCACGACGCCCTGGCTGCCGGCCTATCAGAAGGCGGCTGCGGCCTATGAGGCGGAAAAGGGCGTGAAGATCACCTTCCGGCCGTTCCCCTATGGCGGCATGCGCACCCAGATGACCAACGCGATCCAGAGCAAAAATGCTGCCTTCGACGTCTTCCAGCTCGACGAGCCGTGGACCGGCCAGTTCTACGACAACGGCTGGATCAAGCCGATCGATGAGATCATCGAAGGCTATGCGCTCGATCCCAACATCCTGACCTACGATAACCTGCCGCTGTGGGACAGGCAGCAAAGGCTGGGCGTGGCCGGCGGGCAGGTGATGGGCCTGCCGATCAACGGCAATGTCGATCTCTTCGTCTACCGCAAGGATATCTACGACAAGCTGGGCCTGCAGGTGCCGCGCACCTGGGACGAGGCGATCGAGAATGGGAAGAAGGCGGTGGAGGCCGGGGAGGTCCGGTACGGCTATGTCACGCGCGGCCAGCCGACGACGGGTGGCCAGTCGGTCAGTTACGAGTTCATGCATGTGCTCTACGGCTTCGGCGCTGACTGGTTCACCGTCGATGGCGGCTCGCTCGTGCCGGCGATAAACAGCGAGGCGGCAAAGGCCGCGGCGACGACCTTCCGCCGCCTTCTGGAACTGGGGCCGTCCCGGCCGCAGACGGTCGGGCAGGCGGACTGCATCGCACTCATGCAGAGCGGCCAGGCCCTGCAGGGACATTTCGTGGCAGCCGGCATGCCGCAACTCGAAGACGAGTCCCGCTCCTCCGTCGTCGGAAAATGCGGCTATGCGGTCGTGCCGGCTGGGTCGCTCGACCAGCCGGTTCCGGCCAGCGGCGTGTGGTCCCTCTGCGTGCCGGCAGGCCAGGCGCCGGAGCGCCAGCGCGCGGCCGCCGAGTTCATCGTCTGGATGCTGGAAAAGAAGCAGCAGGAGGTCTTTACCGGTGCGGGCGGCATTCCGACGCGCAAGGACATCGACGTCTCGGGCGCCGGCGCGCTCCGGCCGATCATGGAAGCGGCGCGCGATTCCGCGCCCCTTGCCCGCGGCTCGATCCGATACGTCTTCGCCGCCCAGATGCTCGAGGCCGTCGAGCCGGTCGTCGGCCAGATCGGCTCGGGCGAGGTGGAGGTCGCCGCGGCGCTCGACGGCCTGCAGGCAAAGCTCGCGGACATCGCCAAGGCAAGCGGCTTTGCGAAGTAGCGAGAGCTGATCCCTTCACGCAGCACGCCGTGGTGTGGCGGGCTGCGTGAACAGGACGGCCCCGCAACGGAGATTTCGAGCACCTGTGACTGCCGGCCCCCGGGGCCGGCAGAGCGATCCTATCGTACCTAGAATCCGCCATCCGAGCGATCGGTGGCGCAATCACGTGAGAGAGCATCGATGACCAAGCGTCCTAATATCGTCCTTGTCCTTGCCGATGACATGGGTTTTTCCGATCTCGGCTGCTATGGCGGAGAAATATCCACGCCGCACCTGGATGGCCTTGCGCGCAACGGCGCTCGCTTTTCGCAGTTCTACAACACCGCGCGCTGCAGCCCCTCGCGCGCCTCGCTGATGACCGGCCTTCACCCGCACCAGACGGGGATCGGCGTCCTCACGAACAATGACCTGCCGCGCGGATATCCCGGCAACCTCAACGGCCGTTGCGCGACGCTTGCGGAAATGCTGAAGGCGGCCGGTTATGCGACATGCCTGTCGGGCAAGTGGCATCTGGCGACCGACATGCACACGCCGAACGACACCTGGCCGACACGCCGCGGCTTCGACAGCTTCTTCGGCACGCTGACCGGCTGCGGCAGCTTCTACGCCCCCGGCACGCTGACGCGCGGGGAGAGCGACGCCTCGGCGGAAGCGCTGGATCCCGGCTTCTTCTACACGGACGCCATCGCCGCCCATGGTGCCGATTTCATCGCGGAGCAGGCGGCCGCGAGAAAGCCCTTCTTCCTCTATGCCGCCTTCACCGCGCCGCATTGGCCGCTGCATGCACCCGAGGAGGACATCGCCCGGTACGAGGGCCGCTTCGACGAAGGCTGGGATGCGTTGCGCGAAAAGCGCATGGAGCGTCTCGTTGCGGAAGGTATCCTGCCGGCCGACACCACGCTCAGCGAGCGCGATCCGACGCAGCCGGCCTGGACGGCCGAGGAACACAAGGCGTGGCAGGCCAAGCGCATGCAGGCGTATGCGGCGCAGATCGAAGGCATGGATCGCGGCATCGGCCGGATCGTCGAGGCGCTCGAGGCGAGCGGCACGTTCGAGGATACGCTGTTCGTCTTCCTTTCCGACAACGGCGCCTCGCCGGAGGATCTGCCCCAGTTCGATGTCGAGACCTTCATGCAGCGGGCCGACATCCTGCCGCGGGCGACGCGTGACGGCAGGCCGATGCGCGTGGGCAACACGCCGGACATCGTTCCGGGCGCCGAAGACACCTATTCGAGCTATGGCCGCGCCTGGGCGAACCTCTCCAACACGCCGTTCCGCTTTTACAAGCGCTGGGTGCACGAAGGCGGGATCGCCACGCCGCTGATCGTGCACTGGCCGGCCGGCGGATTCGCGGACGGGGCGATCCTCGATGCGCCGGCGCAGCTCGTCGACATCGCGCCTACGATCCTGGAAGTGACCGGCGCCAGCTATCCGCCGCCCGCGCTCGGCCGCGCGGTCTCGCCGCTGGAGGGGCGGAGCCTGCTGCCGCTCCTGCGCGGCGGCTCGCTGCTTGAAGCACCGCTTTACTGGGAGCATACGGGCAATGCCGCGATCCGGGTCGGGCGCTGGAAGCTCGTGCGCGAAGAGCCGAACGGCTGGGAGCTCTACGACCTTGCGGCTGACCGCACGGAGCTTGTCGACCTTGCGGCGGACAATCCCGATATCGTCGCCGACCTTGCGGCCCGGTGGGAGGCCTGGGCTGCCCGGGTGGGCGTCATCCCGTGGGACGTGACGGTCGGCATCTATGTCGAGCGCGGGCAGCACCCGAGCCTTGCCGCCGGCTGATCTGCCGCCGCCATCGGGCCGGTCCCCGGTTGGGCCCGGCTCCCCTTTCAGACTGTCAAGGAGAGTCACGACGATGGCCTCGGTCGAAATTCACAACGTCCAGAAGTTCTACGGCACGCTCAAGGCCCTGCACGGCGTTTCCATCCAGATCGATGACGGGGAGTTCGTCACGCTTGTCGGTCCGTCGGGCTGCGGCAAGTCGACCCTCCTGCGCATGCTTGCGGGCCTCGAGGAGATCAGCGGCGGTACGATACGGATCGCCGAGACCGTCGTGAACGAGCTGCCCCCCAAGGACCGCGACATCGCGATGGTTTTCCAGAACTACGCGCTCTATCCCCACATGACCGTGGCGGAGAACATGGGCTTCGCATTGAAGCTCAAGAACACGGACAAGCGCGAAATCCACGGCAAGGTGGAGCGGGCGGCGCGTATCCTTAATCTCGAAAAGCTTCTGGAGCGCTATCCGCGCCAGCTTTCCGGCGGCCAGCGCCAGCGCGTGGCGATGGGGCGGGCGATCGTTCGTGACCCCAAGGTGTTCCTGTTCGACGAGCCGCTTTCCAATCTCGACGCGAAGCTGCGCGTTTCCATGCGGGCGGAAATCAAGAGCCTGCACCAGCGCCTCGGAACGACCACCGTCTACGTGACGCATGATCAAGTGGAGGCGATGACGATGGCCGACAAGATCGTCGTCATGCGCGACGGCGTCGTCGAGCAGGTCGGTGCGCCGCTGGCGCTTTATGACAGTCCCGTCAATATGTTCGTCGCCGGCTTCATCGGTTCGCCGGCGATGAATTTTCTGACGGGAGAGATCCGGGACGACGGATTCCTCGCCGGCGACGTCCGGCTGCCGCTTGCCGCGTCGGCTCCGGAACTGATCGGCCGGCGGGCGGTCTACGGCGTCCGGCCCGAGCATATCGGCATTGGCGAAGACGGCATTGCCGCGGAGGTCTGCGTGGTGGAGCCGACAGGGGCCGAAACCTATCTCGTCGTAAAGCTCGCGGGGCAGGAGGTAACCTGCGTCGCGCGCGACCGTCTGGATGTGCGGGCCGGGCACACGGTGCGGCTGTCGCCCGATCCGGGCCGCATCCACCTTTTCGATCCGCAAAGCGGGCGGCGTCTCTAGGGCAGGGGATTTCGCGTGCGCTCGCGGATCCGTGCCGCATGGCCAGCACGCGGGATTGCGGGCCGGCCCCGATGTCCATTCTCCCCTTTTCACCAGGCAAGGAGCGGATCATGAACCTTGGCCACAAACCTCCCCGGACCTGGGACGAACTGCATGCGCTCGTCATGGCGAACGGTTCCGCCTTTCCGCGGCAACTGGCCCTGCTGGTGGACTTCGCCCTGCAGCATCCGGATATCATGGCCTTCGGGAACTGCGCGTCGATCGCGCGGCGGGCCGGCGTGTCGGCGACGACCGTCTCCCGCCTCGCGCGCGTTCTCGGCTATCGCTCGTTCCGCGACCTGCGGACGCTGTTCCGGGACGATCTGGTGCGCAGAGGAGGTGTGCGCTTCCTGAAGACACAGGGAAAGGCCGTCAAGCAGCGCATGAGCCCTGGGCGTCATGCGCAGGAATGTCAGGGCAGGTCATAGGCGAGGCGGAAGCCGATATGGCCCGTCGACGTGTCGGCGCTGTGCCCCATGCGAGCGGCGATGCGATAGCGGTAGCAGTAGCTGATGTGGCAGAGGTAGGAGCCCCCCTTGAGAAGGCGCTCGGCATTTCGGCCTGCGAGCGCATTGCGCGCCTTCGCGGCCTGCGTGAGGGGTTGGACATGAAACGCGTCGACACACCATTCCCAGACATTGCCGCACATGTTGAAGAGGCCCGAGGGGTTCGGTTCGAACGCGTCCACCGGCGCCGTGCCGCCATAGCCGTCGGCAAGGGAATTGATGTGTGGGAAACGGCCCTGCCAGATGTTGCAGTGGATGGCCCGGTCGCTTGGCTCGTCATCCCCCCATGGATACCGCATCTCCGCCCGGCCGGCCTTTGCGGCGTGCTCCCACTCGGCTTCGGAGGGCAGCCGGCCGCCAGCCCAGCGGGAAAAGGCCTGTGCGTCGTTCCAGGAGACGTGGACGACCGGGTGCCGGTCATCCGTACGGAGCGGACCGCTGGGGCCGCCCGGCAGGCGCCATGTGGCGCCATCGACCCGATGCCACCAGGGCAGGCCGATCGGCTGGCTGGTCACGGTTCCCGGTGTGACAAAGTCCTTGAAGACGAAGCTCCAGCCGAAACGCTCCGCATCCGTGACATGGCCGGTGTCCGCCACGAAACGGGAAAAGCGCGCATTCGTGACGGCATACCTGTCCAGGCCATAGGCCCGCACGGCCACCTGGCGCGCCGGGCCCTCTCCGTCCGCGTCGATGACGGGCCTGTCGGTGCCGACGGTCGCGATATCCGCATCGAACCAGGCAGCGTCCGCCGGCGCCGGTGCGGTCGCCGGCAGGGCCTCCCCGTTTCGCGCCGGCGCATTGCCGGCGCCTTCGCGTCGCGGCAGGCTGCAGCAGCTTCGTTTCGCTTCCGGGTTCTCCGCCATGTCGCTCCGCATCGCCTTGCCTCTTGTGGCAGACACTAGTGAAGCTTTGTCATGCCGTATAATACTTAAATGCTCGAGAGCCATACGGAGGAGTTATGGACCTGCTGCGCAATATCGGCTTGCTGCGATCATTCCTGACCGTTGCGAGGGAGGGTAATGTGACGGCTGCCGCCGAGAAGATGGGGCTTAGCCAGCCGGCCTTGACGCGGAACATCCGGCGGCTCGAGGAGGAGTGCGGGATGACACTGTTCGACAGGCACACACGCGGCGTCACCCTCACCATCTATGGCCAGACGCTGCTGCGTTATGCGCAGATGATCGATACGGAATGCCGCTTTGCCTCTTCTGAGCTGGAAGCCATGCGCAGCGGGCACCGGGGGCACCTGAGGATCGGCGGGGGGCCGTTCTGGGGCGGTACGCTACTACCAAAAGCGCTGACGCGGCTGCACCAGCGCTTCCCCGACGTCCGCACGACCCTCGATGTCGGGGTCAACACGGTCATTCACCCCAAGCTCTTCGCCGGCGAGCTTGACCTCGTGGTCTCGGCCAGTCCGCATGACCTGTCGGCGCTTCCGGACCATATCGGCTTTCGGCCGCTCATCACCATCCAGAGCGGGATCTTCGCGCGGGATGCCCATCCGATCTTCGAGTGCTCGCCCCTCGACCTCAACGATCTGTCCCGGTTCCAATGGGTCCTCTACCAGGCTGATACGGACGCCATCGAGCGCCTGAGCGCTTTCCTGAAGTCGATGGGAATAGGCCCGCCGCGGATTGCGGTCGAATCGAGCTCCCTCATGGCGGTCGTCGAGCTGGTGCGCAGCGGCGACTTTTTCGCCTGTCTCGCTGCGCCGCTGTTCGGGAGCTTTCGCGATATCGGCATTCGCCAAGTGGAGACGACGCGCGAAATCTGGAGCTTCGATGCGGGGATCCTGTATCACAAGGCCGTTGAGACCACCGCTCCCTACGAGATGCTGCGGCGTGCGCTCAAGGACCTAATCGCTGCCGCGGGTCTTAAGTCGAAAGGCTGATCGAATTGCCGAGCATATGGCGCTTTCAGTGTCGCCTTTGCGTGATACGCGCTCATGTCACCCGTCGCTATGCCCTTCAGAGATGGTGGAGTGAAGACTCGCGCGGATGATGCATCGGTATCGTACAATCCCATCAGACTTTGACAGTACATTTCTTCCGCCCCTCCATCATGCAAAGCTTTCCCGAGGTGATTTGTTCGATAACGATATTTCGCAGGGAGGAAAGTGCCGGTGGTCGCCAGAGCCTGTTGTACGACTGCTGGGTCACAGAAAAGCCGAGTGGCAGCCAAACGGATTTACGTTCCCCTGGACGGCGTTTTGCAGCAAGATATTACGCAAAGCGCTGAGCAAGCTGCGTTCGTCTCGCGACGTCCTCCTGGAAAGTCATGAACTCTTCCATCGTCTCGAAGCCATGCAGCATGTGAGCACGGACTTCCGTCGCCATGTCGTCGAAACTGGAGCCCGCCGCCAGTTCAACATAGCGGACATGGTGCTCTGGCGCCGGTCCCATGCGACCGCGTGCCCGGTTGTATGTGGCCCAATAGAGCTGCAGGCGACTCTTCAGTCCTACCCAGGTCGTCAGGAGAAGTTTGTGGCCGGACGCCTCGTAGGGGAAGGAGTGGAGCGCCAACTCCGCGATCAGGCATCCTTCGCTGTCGCCAGCCGAAATCCGGTCTAGCAGCACGTCGTGGCGGCGTTTGAACTCATTGATGAACGCCTGATCTCGTCTGTCCCATATTAGGCGAAATGCGAAAATCTCCAGCTCGACCCGCAAGGAGAAAATCTCCTGGATGTCCTGCAGGGAGAGCGCCGCTACATGGGTGCCGGTATAGGGCTTGGTGACGAGCAGACCTTCTTCAATCAGATGGCGCAGGGCCTCGCGAAGCGGTCCACGGCTGACTCCGAACTTCAGCGCAAGATCGGCTTCCACGACGGGGCTTCCCGGCGATAAGGTTCCGTTGAGGACGGATGCACGGAGTTCCTGAACAATCTGTTCGCGGAAGGTCTGTTTAACAACTGGCCGCATAGGAGCCCCCAAATATCAACTTTTGCAGCTCTAGCAAAACCATTAGATATTTTCTCTTGCAAAATTATAAACGATGATCGATTGTCAACAATATGGAGGGTGCTGCGATTAGGTGCAAGGGGTAATTCCTTTCGCTATAACTTATCACATAGGTGCTATTTCATATGTGATAGGAAGTTGCGTTTCGTCCTGCTCAGGCCGTGGAGGCGGGCCGTAAGGTCCGATGTTTTTGGACAGGTGGTGTCCGGATAGAGATCCGGTCCTGCGATTTCAGAGGGAACGAATGATGAAAAGATATCTCAAATCCGCGATTGCGGCCGCCGTCGCCGTATCCACTGTCAGCACAGCCGCCTTGGGAGCTGGGGGGCCGACGCTGGAGACTGTGAAGCAACGCGGTGCCCTGAATTGCCCCGGCCATACCGATTCCTATTTCGGTTTTGCCGAGGTCGACGGCAAAGGCAATTGGACTGGCCTCGATATCGACATGTGCCGTGCGATCTCTGCGGCGATCTTCGGCACCGACAAGGGCCATCTCAAGGTCATTCCGCTCTCCTGGGCGCAGCGCTGGCCGGCTCTGCAATCCGGCGATGTCGATATTATGATCAAGACGTCCGGCGGCACCTTCACGCGCGACACCGAGCTCGGATTCCAGTTTTCCAATACCTATTACCTCGCCGAGACGCTCGTCATGGTCCCTGCGAAGATGGAGCTGAAGTCGCTGAAGGACGCCGACGGCGCAACCGCCTGCGTCGCCGCAGGCTCCGTACAGGAACGCCAGCTCGCCTCCTACACGGCGAAGATCGGCATCACGGTCGAGCCGGTCGCCATCGAGAAGACTGCGGAGCTCAATAGTGCCTATTTCTCGGGACGCTGCGATCTCTATGTCGGCTCTGGCCAAGTGCTCGCCGTCGCGCGCACGACTGCATCCAACCCCGACGACCACGTTATCCTGTCCGAATCCCTCGGGCTTGAGCCGGAGGTGATGCTGGTCCGCCAGGGCGACGACAACTGGCTCGACATAGCCAACTGGACGCTCACCGTCCTTTTGATGGCGGAACAGGAAAACATTACGTCGGCTAATGTCGACGAGATGAAGGTCAGTCCCCCGACGACGGAGATGGGCAAGATGCTTGGCGTCACGCCCGGCTTCGGCACACCCCTCGGGCTTTCCGACGACTGGGCTTACAACGTCATCAAGCAGGTTGGCAATTATTCAGAAATCTACGAGCGCAGCCTCGGGAAGGCGACGCCCTACAAGATGGATCGCGGCCTAAATGCGCTGTGGAATGCCGGTGGCGTGCTCTTTCCCTATATGGTCGACTGAAATCGACGCCCGGACCATTGCGGTTCGGGCGGCTCCTTGCGGGATAGCGAAATGTTCCTTCTGCAAAGCCGGAAAACGCAGTCCGTCCTCATTCAGGCGGCTTATCTCGGCGGGCTTCTGTCCATCCTCGTTGCTGGCGCTATAACCGCCAGGCGCAACCTGGATGCCCAAGGCATCACGTCGAGCTTCGACTTCCTCTGGAAGGCGACGGGGTGGAACCTGACATTCTCGCTTCTGCCAGCGACCACGTCGGACCCCTATTGGTGGTTCCTGTTGATGGGCTTCGTCAATACGATCGTGCTGGGCCTCACCGGCCTTGCGGCGGCGACCCTCCTCGGCGGGCTGGTCGGCATGGCGCGCGTCTCGGCCAACAAGGCGGCGCGCCTTCTAGGTACTGTATATGTCGAGATGTTCCGCAACATCCCGATGATCGTGCAGGTCTTCTTCTGGTACGGGCTCGCCAGCCATCTTCCCGGCCCCCGCCAATCTTTGGAATTCGGCGGCCTCCACCTCAACAATCGCGGCCTCTATTTCCCAGGTTTCAACGTGCCCGTCTGGTCGGTGATGCTCTTCTACGCCGTCGTCGCCCTGATGCTCGTCCTGATTATATGGGTCGCCACCGCCCGCCGCTTCGGCAACCTGGCACAGGGCCAGCGCAGGCGTCTCATCGCCACCGTGTGCGCCTTCGGCGTCGCCTGCGCTATAGCCGTGATCTACACCGGCCACGCACCAGGTACGGACCTGACGACCGCTCCCGAGTTGCGTGGCCTGAACATCTCCGGCGGATACCGGCTGCGTCCGGAGTTCCTCGCCATGGCTTTCTCCATCGCCACGTACGGAGCGGCCTATATCGGCGAGATCGTGCGCGGCGGGTTCAACGCCGTCCCGCAAGGGCAGACGGAGGCCGCCCGCTCGCTCGGCCTCACATCCTGGCAGACCTTCGTTCGCATACGCCTTCCGATTGCCTTGCGCTCCATGCTGCCCATCCTCGCCAACCAGTATGTCTGGCTCGTCAAGGCGACGACCCTCGGCATCGCGGTCGGCTTCGCGGATTTCTTCATGACCGTGCTGAGTTCCATCACCCAGTCCGGGCAGGCGCTCGAATTCATCGGCATCTTGATGGGCGGCTTCCTGCTCCTCAACCTCTCGATTGCCACGATCTTCAACACGATCAATAGGCGGATCGCCCTCAAGGGGCATGGGGTCGGAAGATGAAGATGGCCGCGACCGATTCCCCTCCCTCGCTGCCACGGACGCTGCTGCGCGAGTTACGCCGCGACTATTTCTCCAGCATTCCTTCCGCGCTGCTGACGATCTTCTGCTTAGGCCTGCTTGCAGCCATGGCATGGTTACTCTTGGATTGGGGACTGCTGCGGGCAACGTTCTCTTCCTCGGCCCGGCAGCCGGAATGCGCGACGGCTGGCGGTGCCTGCTGGTCGATCATTGCCAATCGCTGGCGCCTCATCTTCTTCGGCCTCTATCCTTATGAGGAGCACTGGCGTTCGGCGATCGCTTGCATCGTCGTGGTGCTGACCGTTTTCTTGAGCTGCCTGCCGGCCTTCTGGACGGGAAAGCGCCTGTCAGCGCTCTGGCTCGCCGGCTACGTTGCCTTCGTCCTCTTCATGAAGGGCGGCGTGTTCGGCCTCCCGCTGGTGCGTGAGGAGCAATGGGGCGGTCTTTCGCTCACGCTTTTCGTCTTCGTCTCCACGGTCGTTATCGGCATGCCTGCGGCGATCGTCCTCGCTCTCATGCGTAATTCGCAGATGCCGGTCATTGCTCGCACCACCGGGATCGTGATCGACACGGTGCGCTCGCTTCCTCTCCTCTCGATCCTCTTCACATTCGCACTGGTCCTTCCCTTCATGCTGCCGAGCTTCCTGGTCGGGGAGAAGCTCTACCGCGTCATCTTCGGCTCGGCATTCTTCTTTGCCGCCTATCAGGCCGAGATCATCCGGGGCGGGATGCAGGGTGTCTCGAAGGGGCAGGACGAAGCCGGGAAGTCTCTGGGCCTCAAGTACCGCCATCGCGTGTCCCTGATCCTGCTGCCGCAGGTTTTCCGGAGCGCTTTGCCGGCAACGATCAACCAGGTCGTCATCACGTTCATGGAGACCTCCATCGTGGTGATCGTCGGCTTCTTCGAGCTCCTCGCCTCCGCCAACACCGCCTTCGGCAGCGGCGAATGGAGCTTTGCCTATGCGGAGGTCTACGTCTTCGTCGCGGCGATCTACTTCGTCTTCGTCTTCGGCCTGTCGCGCTACGGCGCCTATCTCGAAAAACGCCTCTCGACCGATCGGCGCTGAAACTCATCCACGTATGGAAAAAGGGTCATAATGTTTAACTTCTCATCCAAATCTCTGCTGCTTCACGGGGCAAGCGGTGGCATCGGCTGCGCGATAGCGCAGTTATTCGCCAACTGCGGGGCGAGCGTCTTCCTCGTAGATCGCGAGGAGACGCCGCTCACGCAACTCGCCAATGAGATAGGCAATGCCGCACGGGTCTGCTGGATGGCGGCCGACGTCACCCGTGCTGAAGAAGTGGCGGCGGCGACACAAGCGGCCATCGCCGCATTCGGCAAGATCGACTATCTTGTTAACAGCGCGGGGCTCTATACGGGCGCAGCGGTGGCCTCGATGTGCGACTCAGAGTGGCGTCGGGCCATCGATGTCAATCTGGACAGTGTATTCTTCGCCTGTCGCGCGGCCGTGAGCGTGCTTGCAGACGGCGGCGCGGTCGTCAACATCGCCTCCCTCTCTGGTCACCGCGGTGACAGGGATCATGCGCATTATGCGGCGGCGAAGGCAGGTGTCCTCGGCTTCTCAAAGACACTGGCGCTCGAGTTGGCTCCGCGCGTGCGCGTTAATGCAATCTCTCCCGGCGTGATTGAGACGCCCATGGCCATGAAGCAGATCGCCGGGGAACGTGACCGCATCCTGAACGCTACGCCGCTTCGACGTCTCGGAGTGCCAACGGATATCGCGAACGCTGTCGCCTTCCTTTGCAGCGACGCCTCCGCCTTTATCACTGGGGAGGTGCTGCACGTGAACGGCGGCTACTACATCGCAGGATGAGAGAGGAGGACTAGGCATGATCGGAATGGACGCAGTTCCTGCAGCTCGGGGAACGGCCTGCGATATCGATACTTTGGAGACGATCGCACGTGAGCTGCGGCGCCAGGTCGTGCGCCTCGTCGCATCCACAGGCCAAGGCTATGTGCAGCAGGGCCTCGGTGCTGCGGATCTCTTCGCAGCCCTCTATTTCGTCGAGATGCGGCTCGACCCGGAAAACCCGGACTGGGACGAGCGCGACCGCTTCGTCCTCTCCACCGCGCACAACACTGCGATCTTTTACGCGACGCTCGCCGCGCGCGGCCTGATCCATCCTGCTATGCTCACTGATTACTGCAGGGATGGCTCACCCCTCGAGATCAACGCCTCCGAGCGGCTCGGCACGGTCGTGGAAGCCACCTGCGGCTCGCTCGGGCAGGGCCTGTCGGTCGCCGCGGGCATGGCTGCTGCCGCCCGGCGTCGCGGCTCGGACCGCCGCATCTACGTGATGCTCGGCGACGGCGAGATGCAGGAGGGCCAGGTCTGGGAGGCGGCGATGGCGGTCGCCGGATGGAGGCTCTCCAACCTTTGCCTGATCGTCGACGACAACCGCATGCAGGCGGACGGCGATATCGAAACCGTCATGCCGATGGGGTCCGCCGCCGACAAATGGAAGGCCTTCGGCTGGCGGGTGGAAGAGATCGACGGCAACGACATGCGCGCTATCCTCGACGCCCTCGACACGGCACGGCAGGAGAGCGGAAAGCCCACCTGCATCCTCGCGCGCACTCTCGTCGGCAAGGGTGCACCAAGTCTCGAAGGTATTTTTGGCCACAACATGAAACTGCCAGCGGACGTCGCCGCGCGGGCGCTTGCGGAACTGGAGAGAGCCCGATGAACGCCTCCACGGAAAACCTCGCCGTCACCGACTTCACCGTCCGGGGCGTCAATGGGCCGATCCCAAAGCTCTACGGCCAAGCGCTTCTTGACGCCGCACTCGCCAACGAGAGGATCGTGTGCCTCGGCGCGGATCTGACGTCGGCGACCGAGATCGACCCGTTCCGCGATCGGCTGCCGGAACGCTTCTTCAACCTTGGCATCGCCGAGGCCAATATGGTCGGCGTCGCCGGCGGCATGGCAAGAAGCGGCGACATCCCGTTCCTACATTCCTTTTCCGTCTTCGCCAGCCGCCGCTGCTACGACCAGGTGGCAATGCAGATCGCCTATCCGAACCTGAACGTAAAGGTCGTCGGTTTCCTCCCGGGCCTTACGACAATCCTCGGTGTCAGTCACCAGGCGATCGACGATATGGCGCTGATGCGCGCGCTTCCGAACATGACGGTCATCGAACCGGGCGGGCCCGAACAGGTGGCCGCCGCCGTCGATGCCGCTCTGACATATGAGGGCCCGGTATATCTGCGCATGACCCGGCACATTGCTCCTCTGCCAGACGCCTTCGCACCCCGGCCGCTCGTCCGCGGCAGGATTGATATCCTGCGCGAGGGAACAGATGGTCTCCTGCTGGCAACTGGCAACATGGTCAATGCCGCGCTGGAAGCTGCGGAAATGTTAGCGTGCGACGGTTTTGCACCGTGCGTGGTCAACGTATCGACGATAAAGCCCCTCGATACGGCGATAATCGAACTCGCCAGGCGCAGTCGCGTCGTCGTTACGGCCGAGAACCATTCGATCATCGGCGGTTTGGGGTCGGCCGTCGCCGAACTGCTGATGGATGTCGGCGTCGCCGCCGCTTTCGCGCGGGTTGGGGTCAGGGATACTTTTGCGGAGGGCGGCTCGACGTCCTATCTCAGGAAAAAGTTCGGGCTCACCGCGCGCGACATCGCGGATGCTTTCCGTACCAAGGCAAAGATAATGGCCGCCGGGGGACCGGTGTTACAGAATCCGCGACTGCCCGACCGCGCTGCGCCAAACGCGGGCGCTTGATCGGCTCATCGCAAACAAGAAGAACTTGTCTAAGGAAGCCAATTTCTTCGTTTTAAGCAACGCCGTGCGGAGGCATCGTGCAACTTGCCTCATGGAGATCGTGTAATGACGAAAGCACTTGTCACGGGGGCGACGCGTGTTCCCGGACGCGTGATCGCGACCACGCTCGCAAGAGAGGGCTGGGAAGTGCATGCGCTCGGCCGCGATCGTATCGCACTTGACGAGATGCGCGGTGAGCATGGCATCCTGCCGTTGGCGATGGACCTGACGGATCGCGAGTATGTTCGCCTCGTCGCGGAAGGTCTGGAGCCGGATGTCCTTGTCCATGCGGCGCTTCGCTGGCCCGAGCAGACCCGTTTTCTCGGTCTTGCCGAAGCCGACATTGATATGGCGCTCGAGGTCAACCTGTCCGCAACGCTGCATGTCACGCGGGCCGTCCTTCCCTCTATGATCGAACGAGGCCGCGGGGCGCTCGTCATGATCTGCCGTGAAGACAGTGACATGAAAAATGCGATCGAGCGCGCCGCCGCGTGGGCGATCGACGGCTTTGCGCGCGCGCTCGCCGACGAAGTCCAGGGCAGCGGAGTTTTCGTCCATCGCCTCGCTTTAGGCAAGCCGCCTTTCCGGCAAATGGGATCGCAGCTCCTTTCGCTGCTGTCGGCATCCGGTTTTCAACCCCACATCATCGAACGGCAGGAACATGGAAATGGAACGTAATGGGGGGCAATTGCTCGTCGAGTGCCTTCTGGCGCTGGGAGCGACGAAGAGCTTCGGGGTGCCGGGGGAAAGCTATCTCGCGGTGCTCGACGCGCTGCACGATACCGGCGGACGCCTCGATTATGTCCTGTGCCGCAATGAAGGCGGTGCCGCGTTCATGGCGGCGGCCTACGGCAAGCTGACCCGCCAGCCGGGCATCTGTTTCGTGACCCGCGGCCCCGGCGCCACCAATGCCTCGATCGGCGTGCACACCGCCATGCAGGATTCCGCGCCGATGATCCTCTTCGTCGGCCAGGTGGGAACCGACATGAAGGGCCGCGAAGCGTTCCAGGAAGTCGACTACAAGGCCGTCTTCGGCACCATGGCCAAATGGGCCGTCGAGATCGATCAGGTCGAGCGCATCCCGGAAATCCTCTCGCGCGCCTGGACGCTCGCGGTTTCGGGCCGTCCCGGCCCGATCGTGATCGCGCTGCCCGAGGACATGCTGACCTCGCTCACCAAGGCTGCGCCGCTTTCCGGCCCTGTCGAGATCGCCGAGCCCGCGCCGTCGGCTGCGGCCATGCAGCGCCTGCGCGGGATGCTGGAAGGCGCTAGACGTCCGGTCATCCTCTATGGCGGCTGCAACTGGGCCGAGGGTTCGATGGACGCCGTCCGGCATTTCGCCGAAGCGTCCGACATTCCGGTCGTTTCCGTCTTCCGCTACCAGGACCAGTATGACAACGCGTCGCCGACCTTTTGTGGCGAGGCCGGCGTCGGCATGGTCGCCTCCGTCAAAGAATTGTTGCGCGACGCTGACGTTATCCTCGCGATCAACAATCGCTTTGGGGAGAATTCCACGGACGGTTACACGCTGTTCGACGTGCCGCAGCCCCGCCAGCAGATCATCCATGTCCATGGTTCGGATCTGGAGATCGGCAAGGTCTACCGGCCGGCGCTCGGCATCCATGCCGGCCCGAATGCGTTTGCGCAGGCGCTGGGCGCGCTCGAACCGATCAAGGGAGAGTGGGGGCAGTGGCGGGCCAAGGGGCGCGCGGCCTACGAAAAGGGCTTCGATCTCCCGGACCTGCCGTCGCCTGTCGACATGGGTAAGATCACGGCGCTTCTAAACGATGTGTTGCCTGACGATGTGATCCTGACCAATGGTGCGGGCAATTTCACGGTCTGGCCCAACAAGTTCTTCAAATTCGGGCCGAAGGCCCGGCTTCTCGCCCCGCAATCCGGCGCGATGGGCTATGGCGTTCCGGCGGCCGTGGCCGCCAAGGTCGCCCATCCCGAGCGCACCGTCGTCTGCTTTGCCGGCGACGGCGACTTCCAGATGAACTGCCAGGAGCTGGCGACCGCCCTCCAGCATGAGGCGCAGCCGATCATCCTGCTCATCAACAACGGCATCTACGGCACGATCCGCGCCCATCAGGAGCGGCACTACCCGGAACGCGTTTCCGCCACGACGATGGTCAATCCGGATTTCGTGGCGCTGGCGAAGTCTTACGGCTTCCATGCGGAGCGTGTGGAAACGACGGCGGACTTCGCGGCCGCCTTCGAGCGCGCGCGCGCATCGAAGACCGGCGCCCTTCTCGACCTTGATATTTCTCCCGAGGCGTTGACCCCGCGCCAAACGCTGAGCCAGATGCGCAAGGCCGCTCTTTCTGCAAAGGAAACCGCATGACACAGCGTCACGACATCCGCCTCGGCGCCGATATCGGCGGCACCTTTACCGACATCGCGCTCGATGTGCGCGGCAAGCTCTTCTCGACGAAGGTGCTGACCAATTATTCGGCGCCGGAGCAGGCGATTCTCGACGGTATCGAGATCGTCGTCCGGGATGCGGGCATTTCGCCCGGCGATATCGACATCGTCATCCACGGCACGACGCTCGCCACCAACGCGCTCATCGAGCGCCGCGGCGCACGAACGGCGCTCGTCACGACAGAAGGTTTTCGCGATGTCATCGAGATGCGCACCGAAAACCGCTTCGAGCAATACGATC
Source organism: Shinella sp. R2-11 (assembly GCF_055330205.1). Lineage (NCBI taxonomy): Bacteria > Pseudomonadati > Pseudomonadota > Alphaproteobacteria > Hyphomicrobiales > Rhizobiaceae > Shinella > Shinella sp. R2-11. Next base: position 932,435 of record NZ_JBVAPC010000001.1, read on the forward strand.
TCAGCCTCGTGCTGCCGAAACCGCTAATCCCGCGCGAGGATCGTTTCCCGGTCAAGGGCCGCATCGATGCACAGGGCCGGGAGCTTCAGCCGCTCGACGAGGCGGCGCTGGAAGCCTTGGCTGGTGTCATCGCGGAGCGCGGCTTCGGGGCCGTCGCCATCGGCTTCATCCATTCCTACATGAACTCGGCGCATGAGGAGCGCGCCCGCGAGATCCTGTCGAGGAAACTCTCGATCCCGATCTCGATCTCGGCGGAAGTCTCGCCGCAGATGCGCGAGTTCGAACGGTTCAACACGGTCTCGGCCAATGCCTATGTGCGTCCGCAGATGGCCGATTACCTGTCGCGCCTGCAGGTGCGGCTGAAGGGGATGGGGGCACAGTGCCCGGTCTTCATGATCCATTCGGGCGGCGGGCTCATCTCGGTGGAGACGGCTTCCGAATTCCCGGTTCGCCTCGTCGAATCCGGTCCGGCCGGCGGGGCGATCTTCGCCGCCGACATTGCCCGCCGTTTCAGCCTCGACCGTGTCGTCTCCTACGACATGGGCGGCACGACGGCGAAGATCTGCCTGATCGAGGACTACCAGCCCCATACGGCGCGCACCTTCGAGGTCGCCCGTACCTACCGGTTCTGCAAGGGCTCGGGCATGCCGATCTCGATCCCTGTCATCGAGATGATCGAGATCGGTGCGGGCGGCGGCTCCATCGCCTGGGTCGATGCCATGGGCCGCATTCAGGCCGGCCCGGAATCGGCGGCCTCCGAGCCCGGCCCCGCCTGCTACCAGCGCGGTGGCGAACGGCCGGCGATCACCGACGCGGATCTGGTGCTCGGCAAGCTCGATCCCGATAATTTCGCCGGTGGAAAGATCAGGCTTTCGGTCGACAATGCCAGCGCGGCAATCGCACGCGATGTCGGCGGAAAGCTGAAGCTCGCGACCGAGGCCGCCGCCTTCGGCATCGTCGAGGTCGTGGACGAGAACATGGCCAATGCGGCGCGCGTCCATGCGGTCGAGAACGGCAAGAACATTTCCGAGAACATCATGATCGCCTTCGGCGGCGCAGCACCCCTGCATGCCGCCCGCCTTTGCGAAAAGCTCGGCGTGGACCAATGCCTCATTCCGCAAGGCGCGGGTGTCGGCTCGGCCATCGGCTTCCTCAAGGCGCCGTTCGGCTATGAGGCCCTGGCCTCGAAGATCATGCGCCTGTCGAAGTTCGATGCCGGCGCGATCAACGCCATGCTCGACGACCTGAAGGCGTCCGCCGAGGGGTTCGTGCGTGCCGGAACGGACGGGGCGATCGTGCGCGAGATCACCGCCTTCATGCGCTATGCGGGGCAGGGCTGGGAAATTCCCGTGGCTCTGCCCGACCGCGCCTTCACCGCGGCGGATACCGTCATGATCGAAGCGGCTTTCAAGGAGCGCTACGCCCAGTTCTTCGGCCGCGCCGTCGAAGGCCTGGAAATCGAGTTCGTCACCTGGTCGGTCAAGGCCCAGGACGTCCGCCCGGAAGGCGAACGCTTCGCGCTTGAAACCGATGGTGCCGCAACCGCCGCGCCCGTGACGAGGGCCGTGTTCGATCCCGCCTCCGGCAAGACGCTGGAAACGGCGATCGTGCCGCGCGATACGCTTTCGCCCGGTACGCGGGTGACAGGCCCGGCCGTCATCGTCGAGCGGGAAACCTCCACCATCGTCACGTCGCCGTTCGATGCCGTCATCCAGATCGACGGCACCATTCTTCTCGTGCGCAAGGGTCACTGATCATGAGCGATATCAATGAAATTCGCATGCAGGTCATGTGGAACCGCCTGATCTCGGTAGTCGAGGAGCAGGCGCTGACGCTACTGCGCACGGCGTTTTCCACCTCCGTCCGCGAGGCGGGCGATCTTTCGGCCGGCGTCTACAACGCCAAGGGCGAGATGCTGGCCCAGGCCGTCACCGGCACGCCCGGCCATGTCAACACCATGGCCGAGGCGGTCCTGCACTTCATCGCCGAAATCCCGCGCGAGGAGATGTATCCGGGCGATACCTACGTCACCAACGATCCGTGGAAGGGCACCGGCCACCTGCACGACATCACCATGGTCTCGCCCTCGTTCAAGGGCGAGGAGCTGATCGGCTTCTTCGCCTGCACGGCCCATGTGGTCGATGTCGGCGGGCGCGGCTTCGGGGCGGATGGCAAGTCGGTCTATGAGGAAGGCATCCAGATCCCGATCATGAAGTTCGCCGAGCGCGGCACGGTGAACAAGGACCTCCTGAAGATCTTGCGTCTCAATGTGCGCGAGCCGAATCAGGTGATCGGCGATTTCTACTCGCTCGCCGCCTGCAACGACGTCGGCCACAAGCGGCTGATCGAGATGCTGGACGAGGTCGGCTACGACAATCTCGATACGCTCGGCGATTTCATCCTGTCGCGCACGCACACGGCGACGATGGAGCGTATCGCCGGCCTGCCGAAGGGTTCCTGGACGAACGACATGCTGACGGACGGCTACGACGTGCCGATCCGCCTCGCGGCCGAGGTCTCGATCACCGACACGGGCGTCAATGTTGATTTCTCCGGCACGGACGGCGTGAGCCGCTGGGGCATCAACGTGCCGCTGATCTATACCAAGGCCTATGCTTGCTATGCCCTGAAATGCGTGGTGGCGCCCGACATTCCGAACAATTCGGCCTCTCTCGCCGTCTTCAACGTCTCTTCACCCACGAACATTCTCAATGCTCCGCGCCCGGCCCCGGTTTCGGTGCGCCATGTCATCGGCCATATGGTGCCGGACCTCGTTCTCGGCGCGCTCGCCAAGGCGTTGCCAGGCCAAATCCTTGCCGAAGGGGCGGCGGCCCTGTGGAACATCCATATTTCGGCCCGCCCGGTTGCCGGCGCATCCGGCCGGCGTGCGGAGGTGCTGATGTTCAACTCCGGCGGTATGGGCGCGCGCCCCGGCCTCGACGGCCTTTCCGCGACGGCCTTTCCCTCGGGCGTCCACACCATGCCGATTGAGGCGACCGAGCATACCGGCCCCATTGTCGTCTGGCGCAAGGAGCTGCGCCCCGATTCCGGCGGTGCCGGCAAGCATCGCGGCGGTCTCGGCCAGATCATCGAGATCGCGCCTGCCGAAGACCATGAATTCGACTTCTCGGCGATGTTCGACCGCATCGCGACGCCGGCCCGCGGGCGCGACGGCGGCGAAGACGGGGCACCCGGCTCGGCGAGGCTCGATGACGGCACGAAGCTGCGGCCGAAGGGCTGGCAGCATGTGCCGGCGGGCCGCCGGCTGGTGCTGGAACTGCCGGGTGGCGGCGGTTTCGGAAACCCGGCCGAGCGCCCGGCCGAAGCCAAGGCCGAAGACCTGTCCAAGGGTTATGTGACGGAGAAGAAACGATGAGCCATATCGCCAGCCGGCTTTCCGCCGTCAAACCCTCCGCCTCCATGGCCGTCTCGCAGGCCGCCAAGGATCTGGCGGCGACGGGCATCGACGTGATCGACCTCGGTCTCGGCGAGCCGGATTTCCCGGCGCCCGCCCACATCACCGAGGCCGCCTTCGAGGCGGCGCGCCGGGAGCGCATGCTCTACACCGCTTCGCTCGGCACGGTGGACCTGCGCAAAGCCATCGCCGCCAAGTTCCGCAACGAAAATGGCCTCGACTACACCATAGACGAGATCGCGGTCGCCAACGGCGCCAAGCAGATCATCTTCAATGCGCTGATGGCGACGCTGGAGGAGGGCGACGAGGCGATCCTGCCCGCGCCGTACTTCGTCTCCTATCCGGAAATGGTGAAGCTCTTCGGCGGCGTGCCGGTCACCCCGGCCTGCCCGGCGGAGAACGGCTTTCGCCTGACGCCCGAGGTGCTGGAAGCGGCGCTGACGGAAAAGACCCGCTGGCTGTTCCTCAACATGCCGGGCAATCCCTCCGGCGCGGTCTATACCGAGGCGCAGCTCAAGGCGCTCGGCGCGGTGCTCACGAAATATCCGAAGGTGATGATCCTCTCGGACGAGATTTACGAGCATATCATCTTCGACGGGCGGGCCTTCGTCTCGTTCGGCGCGGCCTGCCCGGAACTGCGCGACCGCTCGCTGATCGTCAATGGCATGTCCAAGGCCTATGCCATGACCGGCTGGCGCGTCGGCTACGCCGCCGGGCCGAAAGACCTGATCAAGGCGATGGCGACGATCCAGAGCCAGTCCTGCACTTCCGTCTCGGCTCCGGCGCAGATCGCGGCGAGAGCCGCGCTGGAGGGGCCGCAGGATTGCGTCGCCGAATTCCGCACGGCCTTCGAACGCCGCCGCGACCTCGTGGTCGAGGGCATCGCGAAGATCAATGCGCTGAGCCTCGATCCGCCGGAGGGCGCCTTCTATGCCTATATCGGCTGCGCCGCGCTGATCGGCGCCAGAACCCCCGCCGGGCAGACCCTGGAAGACGATGTCGCCGTCGCGAAATACCTTCTCGACGAGGGGCATGTGGCGGCGGTTCCGGGCACGGCCTACGGTCTGTCGCCCTTCTTCCGCATTTCCACGGCAACCTCCGAGGCGGTGCTGACGGAGGCGGTGAAGCGCATCGCCGCCGCCGTCGCCAAACTCGAATTCTGATTGGAACGAAGAATGTCCAAACCCTACAAGACCATTCTGATCACGGGTGCGGCGGGCCGGCTCGGCACGGAACTGCGCCGGGGCCTTGCGCCCCTCGCCGACACGCTGCGGCTTGCCGATATCGTCGAGGTCACGGATCTCAAGCCGAACGAGGAGGCGATGGTCTTCGACCTCGCGGACGAGGCCGCCGTGACGAAGGCGGTCGAGGGTGTCGACGCCATCGTGCATTTCGGCGGCGTTCCGCTGGAACGGCCCTGGCAGGATATTCTCGACGCCAATATCCGCGGCAGCTACCACATCTACGAGGCCGCCCGGAAAAGCGGCGTCAAGCGCGTGGTCTATGCCTCCTCCGTGCATGCGATCGGCTATCACACGCTGGAAGCCCATATCGATACGGACGCCCCGGTGCGGCCGGACAGCCTCTACGGCGTTTCCAAATGCTTCGTCGAGGCGCTGAGCCGCTTCTACTGGGACAAGTTCGGACTGGAGAGCGTGTGCCTGCGCATCTTCTCCTCCTTCCCGGAGCCGGCCGACCGGCGCATGCTCTGGTCCTGGCTGTCCTTCGAGGATTGCATCCGCCTCGTCGCCGCCAGCCTGACGGCGCCGCGCGTCGGCCACACGATCAGCTTCGGCCTTTCCGACAATGCCGTCAAGCCGGTCGACAATGCCAGGGCCGGCCATATCGGTTATGTGCCGCAGGATAACACGGAGCGTTTCCGCGCCGGGGTCGAGGCGGAAAAGCCGCCGGTCGATCCGAAGGCGCCCTCCACTGTTCACCTTGGCGGATGGTTTGTCGATATCGGCCATCCCGATGATGAGGCATCGAAATGAAAGACCAGTATGACGTCGTCATCGTCGGCGGCGCGGTGATCGGTTCCGCCGTCGCCTATTATCTCGCGGCCAATCCCGATTTCGGCGGGTCCGTGCTCGTCGTCGAGCGCGACCCGACCTATCTGAAGGCGGCGACCTCGCTGTCGTCGTCCTCGATCCGCACGCAGTTCTCCAATCCGATCAACGTGAAGATCAGCCAGTACGGCTCCGAGGTCATCCGCAATTTCGGCGAGATGATGCAGGTCAGCGACGACAAGCCGGATCTCGCCTTCCATTCGGGCGGCTACCTGTTCCTCGCCAACACGCCGGAGCAGGTGCAGGTTCTCAGGGAGAACCATCAGGCGCAGATCTCCTGTGGCGCCGATGTCGTGCTCTGGAACCGCGACGAGCTGGCAAACGCCTTCCCGCATCTCAACGTGGCGGATATCGAACTCGCCTCCTACGGCCGTTCCGGCGAAGGCTGGTTCAACAATACGGGCCTGATGTACGGGTTCAAGAACAAGGCCCGCTCGCTGGGCGTCGACTATGTCACGGATGAAGCCGTGGCCATCGGCCGGGATGGCGATGCCGTGACGTCGGTGACGTTGAAATCGGGCGCGGTCGTCAAGGCCGGCACGATCGTCAACGCCTCCGGTCCGCGCGCCGCGCTGACGGCCCGCATGGCCGGCCTCGATATTCCGGTCGAGCCGCGCAAGCGCACCCTGTTCGTCTTCGATTGCGCCCGTACGCCGGAGGGAACCGCCACCGTCAACCAGAGGCGGCTTCCGCTGATGATTGATCCGTCCGGCGTGTTCTGCCGGCCCGAGGGCCGCTTCTTCCTGACGGGCTGCCCGCCGGTGGAGGATCCGGCCACGGATTGGGACGATTTCGAGCCGCGCTACGAGGAGTTCGAGGAGATCATCTGGCCGGCGCTGGCCGAACGGTCGCCCCAGTTCGAGGCGATCAAGGTGGTGAACCAGTGGGCGGGACATTACGACTTCAACACGCTCGATCACAATCTGATCGTCGGCCGTCATCCGGTGGTGCGCAATTTCGTTTTTGCGAACGGCTTTTCCGGCCATGGCCTGCAGCAAGGACCCGCGACGGGACGGGGCGTGTCCGAGTTGATCACCTACGGCGAGTATCGCACACTGGACCTGACCGAGGTCGGCTACGAGCGGATTGTGGAGAATCGTCCGTTCCTCGAAAAAGCCGTGATATAACGGCCACCGGCTCCAACGATGTGTGGGGCCGGTCGTCATTTGATATTGCCTGCCGGAGGGTGATTTGGCTGGACAGCATACGCGGCTTCCCCCTCTTAATGCGCTGCGCGCGTTCTGGGCGGTCATGCGGCAGGGGACGTTCCGCAGCGCGGCCGACGAGCTGCTTGTCACGCCGCAGGCCATCAGCCAGCAGATCAAGCTGCTGGAAGATACCCTGCATGTGCCGCTGTTCGAGCGGAAGGCGCGGGTCATCGAGCCGACGGAGCATGCGATCATCCTCTCGCATTTCGTCCAGGCGGGTTTCGACGAATTCACCGAAGGCATCCGCCGCGTCACCAACTCGACCTATCGCAACCGTATCAACATCAATGTCAGCCCGTATTTCGCCACGCGCTATCTGATGGAGCGGCTGGAGCGTTTTCGCCAGCGCATGCCCGGCGCGGATATCCGCCTGACGACGATGGTGAACGTCCGCGATTTCGCTGCCGACGAGGTGGACGTTTCCATCCAGTGGGGCTTCGGCAACTGGAAGGAATATGACGTCAAGCTCTTGATGCACGATCCGAAGATCATTTGCTGTTCGCCGGAACTGGCCAGGCAGATCTCTTCGCCCGCCGATCTCGGCCGCATGACGCTTCTTCACCCCGTCATGGCACGCGATCTCTGGCGCAAGGTGTTGGCGCATCTCGGCTTGCCTTCGCTCGAAATGGCCGGCGAGATCGAGTTTCAGGATGCAGCGACGATGCGCAAGGGCAGCATCTCCGGCATCGGCGTCGGGCTTGTTTCGAAGCTTGATGCGCTTGCCGATATCAAGGCAGGCACCCTGGTGGCGCCGCTCGGCCTCGATATCCTCGATACGATGGACAGGAAGGATGTTCCCGGCTTCTATCTCATCGTTCCGAGAGCCCATAAGAGGGTCAAGATCATCTCCGCCTTTTGTGACTGGATCACCGCTGAGCAATGGTGAAATGAGAGGAATGCGGGACAGACGTGGCTCGGCAGTTTCCGCACATGCGTCTAAACTTCTACTATTTCGCTGAACGACATCCGATCGTCATCTCGTCGGGCAGGATTCGGCTGCGCCAGAGTGTTTGATGGCGGAAGGTGTCTTCCGCCATCGCCGTCATTCTGATTAAAGCGCCTTCTCAAGCTCCGGGAGGATTTCGAAGAGATCGCCGACAAGGCCGTAGTCGGCGACCTGGAAGATCGGCGCCTCCTCGTCCTTGTTGATGGCGACGATGACCTTCGAGTCCTTCATCCCGGCAAGGTGCTGGATGGCA